>DASZTO010000061.1:0-36619 GCA_035548175.1 Phycisphaerae bacterium
TCGCCTCTGTACGCCAAGTCATCCACCGTATACCCTTTGTAGCTTGTCCACATTTGACCAACTGCCCGCCTCCTTCCCTTATCAGCCTCGCCCGGAACTCCCGCTTCCGCAGAAATTCCCGACTCAGCCTCGAAAAGAAAACGTCCATTTGACCAATCGTGAACAGTCTGTGCTACTAATTCGTAACGGCTGCTTGCTACTTCCAGCACGAAGTCTCAATGGGTAGAGACCCCCTGCCTGGCACCTGTCCCTGAGGGGAACAGACACCTTCGCAAGCAACTTTTCTTTGCGCTCGCACAATTTGTTTACTCGCGGTGATTGTGGAATTATTTGTGCTTTTGAGAACGAGAACTTATGTAGCCCGGCCTCCCGACATCCCGCCTCCCTGAATAACCGCCCCGCAGCCTCATCAGCCGCAGAACCGCCTTCAAAAAAAACCAGACGCCGGCAAACCGGAAGCTCCCGCTTCTTGTTCACCACATCACGCACTCTTTACTTGTCAGAGAGCAGTCGCTTCGCCATCGTCCACCTTTCGGTTTCCGACAGCTCCGCGACGCGCACCCCGTCTTCCGAGGAGGCAGGCGTCGCAGGCGCCTCGCCCGCTTTTCTCAGCCGCCCTTCGCAATTTCTTGCTCAAAGCTTCTGAAAACCGCGAGTCACACACTGTACTGGATCGTCGGTCGCCCGTCAACCAGCCCCGACAACTTTTTTCCAGACCTCTTCAGGACCGAAACTTGCCGCCTTTCAGCGGCAGCCCGTCGGCGGGGAGAGGCATCTTAGCGAACCCGCTCCCGCGGTCAACACCCGCCGCTAAAAATTCGCATTCCGCCTTTTCCCCAAAAATCGCGAAAGCATCGCCAACTCGACAGCATCAAACACATTAGACGTGCGTTCATCATCCCGTCCCTGATGTTCCGAGGGCTCCTCCATGCCATCCCAAAAACGCCCCACCGTCCCCCCCGCCAAACGCCGCGGCTTTTCGCTCATCGAACTGCTCGTCGTCATCTCCATCATCGCCCTGCTCATCTCCATCACCGTCCCGGCGCTCTCCAAAGCCAAGGCCCAGGCCTCCACCGTCGTCTGCAAAACCCGCATCTCCGCGCTTCTCACCGCCACCCATGTCTACCTCTCCGAGTGGGACAACACCTTCCCCATCAACGGCCTCATCATGCCCAAGTCCCAAGGCCCCCCCAACACCAAATTCGCCCCCTTCGAAGTCAACGACCCCCAGAAGTGGCGCCTCGAATACGGCGCCCTCTTCCCCTACATGCACGGCACCACCCCCCTGCCCAACGCCCAGTTCCCCCTGCCTCCCACCGATCCTATCGTGCAAAAGGCCTACCTCTGCCCCGACGACGACCTCGTCCGCACCAGCGACAAAACCGCCCCCGCCCAGGCGCCCCTCACCATGCAGATCAATGGCCGCCAATCCACCGTCCATATCGGCGGCGGCACCGGCGGTTACTGGTCCTACTCCGTCAACTCCGTCCTCAATCCCCTCGGCCGCGTTCGCCTCAACTTCCCCAACAACCAGCCCCCCTGGATCGACCCCCTTAAGTTCACCACCATTCTAAACCCCAGCAACTTCATCATTTTTGTCGAAGAAGACGATTCCTCCCTCTTTAATGATGAGGTCTTCGATCCCCCCGCCTACAACAACGGCGATAAACTCACCAACCGGCACAACAATGGCGGAAACGTCGGCTTCGGCGACGGACACGTCGAGTGGATCTCCGAAGTCGAATTCAACCACGGCGGCTCCTCCACCAGCACCGGACCCGTCGACAACTGGACCGCCATGCAGTCCCCCTACACACGCATGTTCTTCCCCGACGGCGGCGGTTTCGCCCATCCGTAATCCCCACCCTCCTCACCGCCTCGCAGGCCCGCGCTCCCGCATCTCCAACAGCGCCTGCTCCATCCCTCGCGCAAATCGCTTCGCGTCCCCCACCACCGACGACCGCACCCGCTCCCGCATCCCCCGCCGCAACGCCCGCAACCCTTCCACATCCCCCGCCTGCCGCACCGCAATCTCCACGTACTCCGCCTCATCCCGCGCCACCCACTCCCCCAGCCCCGCGTTGCTCATCAAACTCGCCCCTCCGCGCGCCACCGCCAGCTTCCCCCGCAGCGTCACCGTCGGCGTTCCCATCCACAACCCATCGCACGTCGTCGTCCCGCCGCTGTACACGAACGGATCCAAATGCACGTGAATGCTCCCCATCGTCCGAAAGTATTCCTCCGGCCCCGCCCGATCCACAAATTCCACCCGCTCCCTCTTCACCCCCTGCTCCTCCATCACCCCCAACACCCGGCTCCTCGCCTGCCCGCGCGGACACAAAATCTTCAACCGCGACCCCTCCACCCGCCGCAAAATCTTCCCCCACGCCACCAGCGCCCCCTCCGACACCTTCGCAAAATGATTCATGCTCCCAAACACCATCTCCCCGCTATTGCCGCTCCCCCACTCCATCGCCTCCGGCGCCTCCGACCACCCTGTATAGCACCAATACGTCTCCGGCAGCCGCACCGTCCGCTCAGAATAGATACTTTCATCTTCCCCCACCGGATCCAGCCATCCATCCGACAAGCGATAATCTATAGTTTCCACCCCCGTCGTGCTGCAATACGCCAGGTACGTCGCCTGCACCGGCGCCGGCCGCCGCCCAAACACCAGCAACCGCGACCGCTCCATGTGCATCGTCAAATCCACCAGCACATCGATCTCATCCGCCCGTATCTGCTCTGCCGCCGCCTCATCACTCGCAGCCGCAATTTCTCGCCACCGACCCGCATATCCCCGCAGCTTCTCCGTCATCCGATCCGTCCGCGTCGTCCCGCTATAACACGTCACCTCCACCCGCTCCCGATCGTGCTCCCGCAAAAACGGCTCCATGAACCGCCCCACCACATGGCTGTCAAAATCCGGCGACACAAACCCCGCCCGCAGCTTCCCCCCGCTGCGCCGCGCCCCAAACGCTTTCCGCGTCCCCCGCAATCGCCCCACATGCGCCTCGTTCCACCGCAAATGTTCCGCCAGCAATTCCTTCCCCTCCATCCCCGGCACAAAGTGCATCCCATACAGCAGCGCACTGTGATGCCCCGCCAGCTCCGGCGCCGCCGCCACCCCGCGCCGATACGCCTCCACCGCTTCCGCCGTCCGACCCACCCACCGCAGCGTGTTCCCCAGATCGACCCACACCCCCGCCGCCCACCGCCCCAGATTCCGCCCCGGCACACACAGCGCCCCAAACCGCGCCAACGCCTCATCCACCTCCTCCATCTCCATCAGGCATTTCGCCAGTTTCACCTCCGCATCCACATCACCCGCATCCGCCGAAACTCCCTCCCGATACAACCGCAACGCCTCCTCCCGACGCCCCACCGCCGCCGCGATATCCCCCAGCCCGCACCACCCCGCCGCCACATTCCGATCATGCATCAACGCCTGCCGAAACCACCCTTCCGCCTCCTCCAGCCGCCCCCCCGCCAGCGCCTTGTCCCCCGCCTCCACCATCCGCATCGCCGCACCAGAAACCACCCGCAACATCACTCACACCTATATACTTTCCGTGCGTACGCAATAACCGTCACAACCACCACTATTCGTACAATTCCCGTGCATTCGTGGCAATTCTCGTAGTTCGTGCCTCTCGTATTCCTCGCGCCCTCTCTTCACGCCATAACAAGATTGCCAGATCACAACTTTCGTGTCTTTCGTGCCTTTCGTGGCCAATTTACGTCGTCTTCGTCAGGGGGGGGGACCGTCATCGTCGTTCCTCCGCGCCCTCCGCGTTCTCTGCGCCCTCCGCGTTGATAATTCCCGGGACACTCACCCACACACAACGCATCCCAATTTGATTGCGGCCCTCGCCGCGTTTGCCTCTCGCGGCCATTCACGTCACCACCGGCAGCGACACAACGCCCTCCCGCCCCGCGCTCCCAAGTCCACCCCACCCCGACCCCTTATACGCCGCCGCCTCCTCCACCGTAATCCGATGCTGCCGCTTCGCAAACACCCCCGCCACCCGCGCCTTCCGGTCCGGCGCATCCGCCCCATCATGCCGCTTCAACACCTCGTAATACTGATTCCGTTGCGCCGGTACCCACCCCGCATCCCTGATCAGCCTGCAAATCATCTCCTCGTCCAGCCGATACGTCGTCCCCGCGCTGCTCACCACGTTCTCCTCCATCATCACGCTCCCCATGTCGTTCGCGCCGAAAAAGAGCGCCAATTGCCCCACCTTCGGCCCCATCGTCACCCACGAACTTTGCAAGTTCCGCACATTGTCAAAATACAACCGCGAAAGCGCCAGCATCCGCAAGTATTCATTCGCATCCGCCAGCGCCACCGTCCGCCCGTTATCAAACCGAAACCCCGCACGCCCCGCTTCTATGCCTTCTTCATTCCTTTTTCCTGATCCCTGATTCTCCCCAACCCACTTCCTCTTTCGGTCCAGCGGCGTATTCTCCGCCTGATACGTCCAATGAATAAATGCCGTGTAATTCCCCCACCCCTCTCCGCCATGCGCCAGCGCCACATCCTGCCGCTCCCGCAGCCTCCTCATATGATCCACCCGATCGCTCATGTCCTCAATATGCCCAATAAGCATCGTCGCCGAAGTATGCATCCCCAGCTTGTGCGCCTCCGTCATCACCTCCAGCCACTGCTCCCCCGCGCATTTCCCCGGCCCGATCCGGCTCCGCACCCGATCCGCAAAAATCTCCCCCCCTCCGCCAGGAACCGTCGCCAGACCCGCCTCCTTGAACCGCCGCAACACCTCCCCCACCGGCATCCCGAAAAACCGCGAAAACTCCACGAACTCCGGCGGCGAAAATGCATGAATATGCACCGTCGGAAACTTTGCACGTATCCCCCGCAAAAGCTCCTCGTAATACGAAATCGGCAACGCCCGATTCATACCCCCCTGCATCAAAATCTGCGTCCCCCCAATCCCCACCAGTTCCTCGATCTTTTGATAAATCTTCGCATAATCCAGCGTATACGCATCCGCGGCTGCCGGATCGTTCCGTTTGAACGCACAAAACGTGCACCGCGCCGTGCAGATATTCGTGTAATTGATGTTCCGATCGATCACATACGTGCGGTAATCCTCCGGGTGCATCCGCTCCGTCACCGCAAACGCCCACCGCCCCAGCTCCGTCAGCGGCGCTCGCTCATACAGCTCCACCATCTGCTCGTCCGTCAACCGCGCCTCCCCCGCCACCACCGCCCCAATATCAAACGAAGGTCGATACTGCACGCCCATCACCATTCCGCCTTCTTCGTCTTTCAGAAATCTTTGAAACGTCCCCATTCTACTCGCCCGCCCTGCCGCCACCAACACCCTCCGTCACCCTCCGCCCCTCCGCCATCCCTCACTCCCCCCCAAATTCCACCCCGATCTCCTCCGGCATCATCGCCCGAAACGGCCCCTCCAGCGCGCTCGCATCCTCCCCCGAAAACCACTCCAGCAGCATCCCGTAATACAAGGCCGTGAATCCCCAGAACTGCGTCTGCCCGATCCCCTCCCCCGTCTCCCCATTGTAATACTCCCGCAACTGCGGATTCTTCACCACCGCCATCGTCAGCAGGCGCGTCGCCAATTCCTTCGCTGGCCCATCCATTTGATACTTCCGCAGCCCCTGAAAAATCATGTAATTCGTCGGTGCCCACGTAGGACCACGCCAATTGCACTCATTCGCCCCGTTCGGCAACCGCCGCGTCCCCTGGTAATAATCCGGCTCCGTCTTCGCATAGCTCGCCACCGGATACGCCAGCCAGAACTCCTTCTCATTGAGCAAATGCTCCTCCACCGCACGCTTCGCCCGACCCGGCGTCGCCCCTCCGCAAAACAGCGGCCCGAAATTCGTCGCGCTCTTCACCCGCACCAGATCCTTCGTCTTCTCGCTCCGATCGAAATACATCCCCTCCTTCTCGTCCCAGCACAAATCGTTCATCAGCCCGCACACCTTGTCCGCGTGACTCGTGAACCCCGCCGCCTCCTCCTTCTCCCCTAGCCGCCCCGCGATCTCCGCCAGCGCCCGCAGTTCCCTCACCAGATAACTCGCCAGATCCACCCCCTCCACCTCAAACGCCCCCAGCTGCCCCGCCCGGCTCCACTGATTGTCCGTCCCCGCCTCGTCCGCCGAATTCCACGTCGGCAACCCGTTCCCGTCCCCATCATAGCTGAACCACTTTTCTATATACTTCTTCAGCCGGTTGTAGTAAGACCCGTTCCCTGCTTCCGTCACTTTCACGATCCCATCCTTCCCCGCCTCCGGGGCCCCCTTCAGCCACCCGTAATCATCCTTGTTCTGCCGGCACCCCAGCACCGTCAATTGCGCCAGAAACGGCTTAAAATGCTGCCGATCCCGCTGCTTGTTCAGCGACCGATTGATATACCCATCCGCCGTCTGCCGCGCCAGAAACTCCTTCATGTTCGTAAAGCAATACGGATACACCCCGTAATAAGAAAGATACAAGTTCTCAAAATACAAATCCCAGTCGTAAAATTCCGTATACGGATACCCCGTCAGAAAATCCCCCCCCGCGTTCGCCACACCGCGAATCGTCTTGAGCCCGCGCATCCGAATATCCGCATTCGTCTTCGCCAGCCGCCCCCCCAGCATCCCTGCCACTTCCGCCCCGATCGCCTCCACAAACGCACGCCCCGCCGCCGTCCGCGGCACAAGCCCGCCCCCCGCGCCCGCGCCGCCCGCAGGCCCAGTCGCCGGCGCCCCACGCCCCCACCGCACCCCCACGCCAAGCCCCATCGCCGCCCCGCCACAACCCACCACAAACGCCCGCCGACTCAACTCCATCTGCATGCCTCCTTCATAAACCCCGCCCACCACAATCGTCCCATCTCAAACGTCCAGCTTCCGTCTCTCGTCTTCCGTCTCCCGTCTTCCGCCTTCCGCCTTTCGTCTTTCGTCTTCCGTCTTCCGTCTTCCGTCTCTCGCCTTCCCCCTCACCCCCCTCCCAACCCCGCCATTCTACCCACCCCCTGCAACGTCGCCATCGGCACAAACACCTCCACACCCACCGTCGCACCCCCCGCTCCCCCCGCCGTCCCCACGCTCACGCTCACCGCCGGCCCCCCATTCCCCGTCACCACCCCGCCTCCACCAAACCCGCCCCCGCCGCCACCTCGCCCCCCACGCCCCCCACGCCCACGCCCCCGACCGCCAGGTCCCCCGCCCAACCCCCGGCCCGTCTCCACCGCATCCAGCACATTCAACAACCGCACAGCTTCCACGTAAATCGCCCCCTGCACCTGCATCCCGCTCCCCACACCCCCCGACAGACCCGCCGCACCCGCCGTCGCCCCCGCTATCCCCGGGCTCTGCGACAACCCCGCTCCCCCTCCGCCCCCCTCGCCTCCACCCTCCGCCGCCGCCACTCCCGCCTCCAGCGTCGCCGCATCATTCCCAAAAATAATCACCACCTGCTTCCCCACGCTCCCCACATACACCGTCAACCCCTCCGCCCCCAGCACCCGCCCCATCACCCCCAGCTCCGCCTTCCCCTCCTCGACATCCGCCCCCCCACGCACCGCGCAAGTCACCTGCACCTTCGTCAGCTTCACATCCTTCACCTTCACCTCATCCCCCGAAACCGCCGCCCGCATCTCCAGCGCCCCGCCAATCCCCACGCCCCCCGAAAGCCGACGAAAACTCTCCACCTCCAGCCCCGCCACCCGCTCCGCATTCTCCGCATCCACCAGCACCACCCCGTTCAACACCCCCACCCCAGCCCCCGGCCGCGTCGTCGCCGCCCCACCCGTCCCATCCAACGCCACAAACCGCACCCCTCGGCTCTGCGCCACCACCTGCCGCTGCAACTCCGCCACGCTCCGCCACACCCCCGCCTCCCCCTCGTTCGCATTCCCCAGCACCTGCCCCACCGCCCGCGCAAACAAATCCCCCGCGCTCTTCCCCTCCCACCCCTCCGATCCCGCCACCAGAAATCCCCCTGCCCCCGGCAACCCCTTCAACCCCGGCGCCGCCTGCCCCTTCTGCGCCGCCACCAGCTTCCCCGTCTCCGTCTTCGCACCAAACGTCGCCACCGTCTCCACATCCACCCCCGCATCCGACATCCGCACCGCCACCACCCCCACCGTCGCATCCCGCACCGCCGCCTTCATCCCCTCAAACACCAGACCCACCCCCTGCTTCTCCACCGTCGACGTCACCGCATCCACTCCCGCCGTCACATTGCTCAAATCCAGCCGCCCAGTTATGTCCTGTTCCTCTTGCCCCAACTCCTTGATCACCTCCGGCCCAACCTGCCCCGCGTTCACCCACCCCGCCACATCGCTCCCCATGATCGCGCTCTTCGCCTCCGGCGTCAGCGTCCCCTCCAGCGTCTCCCCAGACCTCTTCAAATATCCCGCCAGCGTCTCCCGCTTCTCCGATACCGCTATCCATTTCCCCGCATCCCCCCCTTCCACCACCGCCGCATACGCCTTCTCCGCCGTGTCCTCCGCCAGCGTGATCTCCATGATCCCCGCCGCATCCTTCTCCCCAGGCGAAAACGTCGCCAGCAATCCCTCCGCGTCATTCGTCGGCACCAGCACCAGCGACGGCGGGCCCTCCTCCAACGCCTCCGCCTCCTTCCCCTCCGCGCCCCCAGGCGCCTTCAAAAACATCGCCGCCGCGCTCCCCTCCTCATCAAAACCCTTCGTCACCCCCAGATTCCTCAGCAAAAATCCCACCACATCCGGCGGCACCGGCAACCCCAGTCGCGCCCCCACCGTCGACGCCTTCGTCGACAACCCCTTCACGCTCGGCACCACCAGCACCACCCCCGCATCCGCCGGCACCTCCCCCAACACCCCCGGCAATTTCCCCACCGCCTCATCCGCCCCCCACGCCGCACCCACCGCCAACATCACCGCCGCCCCAACCACCAACGACCGAATCCCTTGACCAACCATCCTCACACCTCAAAACTGACACCCGCACCATTTTCCGTTATCTTCCCCCCCACCACCCCAACGTCAAGAACCCCCAACCCTTTCCCGTCTACCTTCGAACTTCTAACCACTGTCTTCCGACTTCTGACTACTGACTCCTGACTCCCGACTTCTGACTCCTGACTACTGACTACTGACTACTGACTACTGACGACCCGCATGAGCTTCCTCGGCATCGACATCGGCACCTCCGCCACCAAGGCCCTCCTCCTCGCCTCCTCCGGCAAAATCCTCGCCGCCGCCGAATCCCCCCACACCCTCCTCTCCCCACGCCCCGGCTGGACCGAGCAACTCCCCGACGGCCCCCCCACCGCCTGGTGGCCCGCCGTCACCAAGGCCGTCAAAAAACTCCTCCCCCACGCCCGACGCGACCCCATCGCCGCCATCTCCCTCTCCGGCCAAATGCACGGCTCCGTCTTCCTCGATCGCTCCGGCAAAATCCTCCGCCCCGCACTCCTCTGGAACGACCAGCGCACCGCCCCCCAATGCCGCGACATCGAACAACGCGCCGGCGGCCGCGACGCCCTTATCCACATGGTCTCCAACCCCGCCCTCACCGGCTTCACCGCCCCAAAAATCCTCTGGCTCCGCGACACCGAAACCAAACGCTTCGCACGCCTCGCCAAAGTCCTCCTCCCCAAAGATTACATCGCCTACCGCCTTACCAATACCTACGCAACCGAAGTCTCCGACGCCTCCGGCACCCTCCTCCTCGACGTCAAAAACCGCCGCTGGCACACCGGGCTCCTCGACCGCCTCGACCTCGACCCCGACCTCCTCCCCCCCGTCCACGAATCCCCCACCATCATCGGCGAACTCACCCCCGAAGCCGCTAAGGCGCTTGGAGGCCTCAAGCCCGGCATCCCCATCATCGCTGGCGCCGGCGATCAGGCTGCGGGTGCCGTCGGCACCGGCGTCGTCTCCCCCGGCCTCCTCTCCGCCTCCATGGGCACCTCCGGCGTCATCTTCGCCGCCTCCGATTCTCCCGCCACCGATCCTCAGGGCCGCATCCACACCATGTGCCACGCGCTCCCCAACACCTGGTGCCTCTTCGGCTGCATGCTTTCCGCCGGCGGTTCCCTCCAATGGCTCCGCAACGCCTTCTTCCTGAACACCACCCACTCCAAAAAAGACCCCGGCGCCGCCTACCCCCACATGCTCAAGCTCGCCGAATCCGTCCCCCCCGGTGCCGCCAACCTCTTCTTCCTCCCCTACCTCACCGGCGAACGCTGCCCCCATCCCGATCCCAACGCCCGCGGTGCCTTCGTCGGGCTCACCCCGAACCACCGCCTCCCCCACCTCGTCCGTGCAGTCCTCGAAGGCATCACCTTCGGCATGCGCGAACAAGTCGCCATCATGCGCGACCTCCGCATCCCCATCCGCCAGATCCGCGCCAGCGGCGGCGGCGCCCGCTCCCCCTTCTGGCGACAAATCCAATCCGATATGTACAACGCCCCCCTCGTCACCATCGACGTCGCCGAAGGTGCCGCCCTCGGTGCCGCCATCCTCGCCGCCGCCGGTACAAATGCTTACCCCTCCATCCCCGCCGCCTGCAACCACATCCTCCACCTCAAAGACCGCCACCGCCCCCGCCCCAAAATCGCCAACCTCTACAACACCCTCTACCCCCGCTACGCCGCCCTCTACCCCGCCCTGGCCCCCACCTTCACGCCCCCCACCATCTAATCTTCATCTCAGTCTTAATCTTCATCCCCATCCCCTCCCCCCATTTCCAGATTTCCTTTCATGGACTTCGCCGAAACTTCCCGATACGTTAAGCGTATTCCTTTGCACAACGCGTCAGGCCGGTTTTATCAGCGGCGGAGTCTCCGCTGATCCGCGCCCCAGCGACACCCCAAAGGATCCGAATTCGGAGAATTCTCACATGAAAATGTGGCAAAAACTCGCCGCCGTCATCACCCTCGGCATCGGCCTGGTCGCCGGTGGCGCCGCCGCCAACGCCGTCACCCTCCACCACAAACCCACCACCGCCGCCCACACCACCGCCAAGCACCTCGTCAAAAAGAAAGTGAAGAAGGCCAAGAAAGCCCCCAAGAAACACATCAAGAAAAAGCACAAAGTCGCCGCCACCCCCAAAAAATCCACCACCCACGTCGCCTCCGCAAAAAAGCCCACCACCACCAAGCACATCGCCACCGCCAAAAAAACCACCACCAAGCACGTCGCCTCCTCCCACGCCAAACCCTCCACCTGGAAACTCCACGACAACGCCTAATCCCCCTCAACGCAAAAAAAAGTTTAGCCGTCGATCGAAGATCGACGCTCCCCCCACACGAGGCCTCCCCAAAAAGGAGGCCTCTTCTTTTCCCACCTGCCACCTCTCGTACCTCATCCCCAGTTTGAACCAGTTGAACCAATACCCAAATTGAACCTGCCCCCCCCCATCCCTTGAGCCATCCAACCCCCCAATCCGACTCCCCCCGTTTCGTGTCCTTCGTGCCTTTCGTGGCCAATTTACGTCGTCGTCGCTGGGGGGGGGACCGTCGTCGTCGCTGGGGGGGGCCGTCGTCGTCCCTCCGTGCACTCCGTGTGCTCCGTGGTTTTCTGATTGCGGTTTCGCCGCTGTGCCCCTTCGTGCCGTGGCCAATTTACGTCCGGCCAATTTACGTCATTCGTGTCCATTCGTGCCCATTCGTGGATCGGTCACGCCCTCCGCAATATCCCCTTCAAATTCGCCATCTCCCCCCCCACATCGTTCGACCGCATCAACGTCTCCCCGATCAGCAGGCTCCGCACCCCCGCCCCCACCATCCGCTGCACGTCCGCCTTCGTCTTGATCCCGCTCTCCGCCACCAATATCTGCTTGTCCTCCACAAACTCCGCCAGCCGGATCGTCGTCGACAGATCCGTCGTAAACGTCCGCAGGTCCCGGTTGTTGATCCCCAGCAGCGAATAACTCCGCAGCGGAAACCCGATCGTCGACCGCACCCGCAGCAGCGAATCCATCTCGTGCACTTCCACCAGCGTCGTCAGCCGCAGCTCCGCCGCCAAAATCTGCAGATCGATCATCAGCGAATCCGTCAGAATCTCCGCGATCAGCAGCACCGCATCCGCCCCCGCCGCCCGCGCCTCCCACACCTGGTACGGATCAATAATGAAATCCTTCCGCAGCACCGGCAACGGTACCGCAGCCTTCACCTGCTGGATATAGTCGAGCTTCCCATGAAAATACTGCTCGTCCGTCAACACGCTCAGCGCATCCGCCCCCGCCGCATGATAAATCCGCGCCATCGCCACCGCATCGAAGTCCCCCTTCATCACCCCCGCGCTCGGCGACGCCTTCTTGATCTCCGCGATCACGTTCACCAGCCCGTCCGGCTCCTTCGCCAACGCCGCGAAAAAATTCCGCGGCCCCTCCATGTCCCCAGCCCGCTTCCGCAACTCCCCCTCCGGCGACCGACCCTTCGCCGCCGCCACCTCCGCCTTTTTTGTTTCCACAATTTGCTGCAAGATATCCGGTATCGACATCGCTTCGTTCTCTTGAGGATCGGGTGAACATCGGGGTGCTTCTATCCGCCGCCTGGCTTGCCGCCAGCGCTACGCTGCTCCTGGCGCTCAAGGTCCTCCAGCCCCGGCAGCTCGCACAGGCGCCCCTCCGCCGAGGCACCCTCACGCTCGCCTCCGTCGCAGGCGTCACCTTAGTATACATAGGCGCCGCGGCCGCCGCCCTCATCGCACTCCACGCCCTCGCTCCACAAAAGCCCCCGCCAAAACCCTCCCCCCTCGGCCCCCTCGTCACCACCACCACCGCCGCCTCCATCCCCGCCACGCCCAAAACCGCCCCCGCTCCCGTCGCACAAACCCTCACACGCCCCGCCTCCGCCTCCGCCACCCGCCGCGCCCCACGCCCCGCCTCCGCACCCCGATCCCACCCCACCACACTCTCCGCCACAGACCTCACCGACACCGTCATCTCCCAATCCCTCGACGCCCTCGCCAAGCTCGCCGCCGCGCTCTTCGGACTCTTCCTCGTCCATCAAACCATCAAAGGCGGTATCCCCGCCCTCGGTCTCCACCCACGCCAACTCCCAAAAGGCATCCTCCTCGGCCTCCTCGCCTTCTTCATCATCTACCCCATCCTCATGGTCTGCCAGAACCTCGTCGAATTCCTCTGGACCCAGCGCCTCCATTACATCCCTACCACCCAGCCCACCATCCAGGCCCTCCAGTCCCACCCACCCCTCCCCCTCAAAACCGCCTACTTCCTCCTCGCTGGCCTTGCCGCGCCCATCCTCGAAGAGTTCTACTTCCGAGGCCTCCTCCAGACCGCCCTCGCAGGCCGCTCCTTCGGCCTCCGCGTCGCCTCCCCCGCAGACCTCCAATACTCACCCTCCCCCGCCCACCGCTTCGCCGCCATCGCACTCACCTCCGCACTCTTCGCCGCCGCCCACGGCTCCATCGACATCTACCCCACCCTCTTCCTCCTCTCCCTCGCACTCGGTTACACCTACGAACGCTCCAACAACCTCTTCGCCTCCATCACCCTCCACGCCGCCTTCAACACCTTCAACATGCTCCCCCTCCTCCTCACCTGACACCGCCCCGCCCAGCAAGCCCACGGGCCCCGCCCCGTGGGGCCACTGTGCACGCGGTCCTCCAATGCCCCTCTACCAACCTGCACGCTCCCCCTGCCCTCCACCCTTACCGCCCCACGTACCGCGCCCCCGCCGCCACATCCGCCCGCCCATACAACCGCAACCCGCGCTTCCCCGCAACCTCCTCCCCCAACCCCCAAATCTCCTCCTCCGTCAACCCCACATGCCGCGTCACCGACAAATCCGGATACGGATACGGAATAAACGCATCCGCCCTCACCGTCTGATCACTCCGCACCCATTTGCTGTACAACACATACCGCGCAAGCAGTTCCTCCATCCCCACCGCCGCCTGCTCCCGCTCACTCATGCCGCCCCCCTCCGCGATTCCACCTATCTCCCACAATACCCACGGAAACTCCCCGAAAAACGGCTCGCTCCCATACCGCCGCCGTGCCCCTGTCAACGCCGCGTAATGCAACTCCGCATCCGCACTCATGCTCACCGACAACACTCGTTGCGCCGCACCACGCCACTCGAAGGTCACCTGCCCATCCGGCTCAGCGCCTACAGACGGAGCCGGCATGCCCAGGGGCAAACTCGCTAGAAACCGCCGCCCCTCCAGAATCGTCTCCCGCTTCACCGCCGCCGCCCCATGCCCGTCCCACCCCGGACTCGCGCACTCCACCGCCACCTCCGCTAACTCCCTCTCCGACCTCAGAATCCCCCCGCCAAGAGCATACGATTCCCGCAACCACTCATACCCCTCCTGCTCCTGCCGCGCCACATAACGCGCCGCATCGCTCGCACCGCGCAACCTCAACTCACCTCGCCCCATCCCCACCCATTTCCCGCTGCCGCTGATCATCGACATAATTCGATCGCCTTCCCCGTAACACTCCCGAAAAACGCCTTGTTCTTCAACCACTGCATGTCTGGCAATCGGCTTTTCACCGCCGCATCAGCGGTCGACATCGGGCCGATTGTACTTACCTCCACATCCACAATGATACGCCAGCTGCCGACAGTCCCTGTAGGTGCCTCGATGGTCCGCAGTATCCGTACCGTATACGGTTGCTCGGGCACCAAAAACTGATCCCGATGAAAATAGCCCACGAACGGCAACTCCAATCCGCGCGGAGGTTCCGGGGGCCCTTCCAAATAGCCTTCAAATCGCGTCTCCCCCTCCGGCAAGTCCAGCCGATTTACAAACCGCACACTCATTCGCTGTATCTCGGGTGGCTCCGTTACCCCTCGATACACGCGCCACATCTCCAACGCCGCCATCGAAAAGAAATCCCACGTCTTGTACCCCCCAACCCAATGAAATTCGTACACCCCTTTACGCACATTGATCGACCTCTTCCCATCATCGGACTCCAGCCGAACCCAGCTGTCCTCCTCCTCGAGCGCTTTTCCTGCCGCGGCAACCGGAAACATCGCCACTGAATAATCAGATGCACCTTCTTCGAACTGTTCCACAATTTGTGATAAATCCCCCGAGCGCCCCGGTCTCGCCCAAACGGACAACACCGCCTCCACAATCGGCGGCCGACCCAGCTTCGGAAATTCCTCCCCCAAATCAATCTTCACACCGCACCCTCATCTTTCACCCAAAGTCTACCATCCCTCCCTCCCCCGTCCCAATTGCACCACTTGAACCAATGCCCCAATTCCCCACCCTCACTCCCATCCCACCACCAATATCGCCTTCACCGCCTCCCGCAACTGCTCCACCTCCGCCGCGAACACCTCATACTTCCCCACCTCATAATGCAGCTCCAGCCCCTCAAATAACTTGACCCGACCAAACACCTTACCTATAATGGTCAGCTCCCCATCCGCATCAGCAAAACCCGCCGCGCGCTCCTCCCCGCGCGCCATCTTCGCCTCATCCACGCCCCCCTCCACCCCCTCCCGCGCCAGTTCCGCCTCCGTCGGCAAACAATCCACACGGTTCTCAAAAATCGCCCGTATCGCCGCCAGCGAATACCCCAACGCCCGATAATGCCCAATCCTCCTCAACCGCTCCACATGCTCCGCCCCATAGTTCGCACCCCGACCTTTCGCCAACGACGGAGGTAGTAACCCATGAGCTTTATAGTACTTAACGGTCGATTCCGAGATCCCCGCCGCCCGCGCCAACTCCGAAAGTCTCACCTGCCTCTCCATGTGGCACACAATACGCCAGTAACTACCCTATTTCAATTAGCCCATTTCACTCCCCTATTTCCCAGCGCCAGCCCCCCGTGTGCCATGCTCAGGGAAGGGCCCCTGAGCATGCTCGGCAACCCCACCCCCCCTCGCCACCAAGCCCGCTCCGGCGCACAAAAACCCCCCTCCTCCACCACCTCGACCCCTCCCCACCCCGCCCCTACAATGCCCCTTTTCCCTTCCCCCATATCCGGACAAACCATGCCCACCTCCCTCACCATCGACGACCAACTCTCCCTCCTCCTCCGCGGCACAGACCACGTCTACTCCCCCGAGGAACTCAAAAATCGCCTCGAAAAATCCGCCGCCACCAACACCCCCCTCCGCATCAAGCTCGGCATGGACCCCACCGCCCCAGACCTCCACCTCGGACACGCCGTCGTCCTTCGCAAAATGCGCCAGTTCCAGGACCTCGGCCACACCGCCGTCCTCATCATCGGCGACGCCACCGCCATGATCGGCGACCCCACCGGCAAAAAGAAAACCCGCCCCGTCCTCTCCGCCGATCAAGTCCAACAAAACGCCCAAACCTACTTCGCCCAGGCCGGCAAAATCCTCGATATGTCCCCAGCCAAAATCGAGGTCCGCTACAACTCCGAATGGCTCCACAAAATGTCCTTCGTCGACGCCCTCAAACTCGCCGGCAAAATGACCGTCGCACGCATGCTCGAACGCGACACCTTCCAGGAGCGCCACAAAGCCGGCGAAGCCATCTACATCCACGAATTCCTCTACCCCCTCATGCAAGGCTGGGATTCCGTCATGATCCACGCCGACGTCGAACTCGGAGGCACCGACCAGACCTTCAACAACCTCGTCGGCCGCGACCTCCAGCAAGCCGAAGGACAGCCCCCACAGATCGTCATCATCATGCCCATCCTCGTCGGCACCGACGGCACGCAGAAAATGTCCAAGTCCCTCGGCAACTACATCGGCGTCGCCGACTCCCCCACCGACCAGTTCGGCAAAACCATGTCCATCCCCGACAACCTCATGCACAACTGGTTCGCCATGTGCACCACCCTTCCCGACGACCAGATCGCCGCCCTCACCGACCCCGCCAAAACCCACCCCCGCGACGCCAAGCAAACCCTTGGAAAACTCATCGTCGAGCAATACAACGGCAAATCCGCCGCCGACGCCGCCGCCCATGAATTCCACCGCCGCTTCGCCGAAAAAGAAATTATCGCCACCGACACCAAAACCCTCCCCGCCTCCCTCCTCAAAGACGGCAAAATCGGCATCCTCACCCTCATCAAAGAAGCCGGCTTCGCCCCCTCCACCTCCGAAGCCCGCCGCCTCGTCGAATCCAACGCCGTCACCTACGCCACCCAAAAAATCACCGACCCCAAACTCCAACTCGAACCCAAAACAGGAGACATCCTCCAGGTCGGCAAACGAAGAGTCTGCAAAATCGAGATCAAGTAAACTCTGTGCGTCCTCTGTGCCCTCTGTGACTCTGTGGTGAATAACCGTGCCCGCAAAACTGATCGACGGAAAATCTCTCTCCGCCTCAATCCGCGAAAAAGTCGCCGCCGACGTCGCCGCGCTCAAAGCGCAAAACAAACCCGTCAAACTCATCGCCATCCTCGTCGGCGACAACCCCGCCGCAAAGGTCTACGCCGACAACCAGAAAAAAACCTGCGCCCAGGTCGGCATCGACTACGAACTCCACACTCTCCCCTCCACCACCACCCGCGACCAACTCCACAGCACCATCAAACAACTCAACGCCGACCCCACCGTCACCGGCATCTTCCTCCACTCCCCCCTCCCGAATAACCTCGACCTTCAGGACGCCCAATACCAGATCGACATCCTCAAAGACGTCGAAGGCGTCAACCCCGCCAACATCGGCCACGTCGTCTACGGCCACACCATCATCGCCCCCTGCACCGCCCTCGCCGTCGTCGAACTTATCGACTCCACCGGCACCCAGCTCCAGGGTGCGAGCGTCACCGTCGTCGGCGCCTCCCGCATCGTCGGCCGCCCCCTCGCGCTCCTCCTCACCGAACGCAACGCCACCGTCACCCTCTGCCACATCCACACCAAGGACACCCCCGCCGAGACCCGCCGCGCCGACATCGTCGTCGTCGCCGTCGGCAAGCCCGCCCTCCTCCGCGCCGACCACATCAAACCGGGCGCCGTCGTCATCGACGTCGGCATCAACCGCGTCCGCATCACCGACGCCTTCGGCAAAATCACCGAAAAAACCATCGGCGACGTCGACTTCGACGAGGTCGCCAAAGTCGCCTCCCACATCACCCCCGTCCCCGGCGGCGTCGGCCCCATGACCGTCGCCATGCTCCTCCGCAACACCCTCCGCGCCGCCAAACTCGTCCACGGCCTCGAAAAACCGTTCGCAGGTTCAGCCTGATATACTTCACCAGCGAGGTGAATCATGACCATTGCCGCCAAACTCCTGACCGCCGACGACCTGTGGAACATGCCCGGCAACGGCGACGGATACGAACTCGTCTTGGGAGAACTCCGACCCATGCCACCATCCGGTCAGCAACATTCGTCGATAGGGGTGACCATCATCACGGCTTTGCAGTTATTCGTAAAAGTCCACAAGCTCGGAAAGGTCACTGGCCCCGACGGCGGCTACATCCTTCATCGCAACGCCGACACCGTTCGGGCCCCCGATGTCGGCTTCGTCACTGCCGATCGTCTTCCCAATGGACGCACCGCACAAAAGTGGTTCCCCGGCCATCCCGACCTGGCTGTCGAAATCATCTCCCCCACCGACGTCTACGGAGATGTCGACGAGAAAGTGCAGGAATTCCTCGATGCCGGCACCCGGCTGGTCTGGGTCGTTAACCCACGCCATAAAACCGTCACCGTCTTCCGCAACGACAACTCCATCACTGCCCTCGGCCCCACGGACCAACTCTCCGGCGAATCTGTCCTGCCGGGTTTTACGTTGACCGTCTCCGAGATTTTCGAGTGAACTCGCAAGCCCTGCTTTCCTTCGACCGTCTCCACTTCGCCCGCCCCGCCGGCGAAGCGCTGCGCCCCATCCTCACCGACATCTCCTGGTCCGTCGCCCCCGCGCAGATCGCCGCGGTGCTAGGCGCCAACGGCTGCGGTAAGTCCACGCTGCTCCGTCTCGCGGTCGGCTATCTTTGGCCGCAAAAGGGTACCGTCAAACTTCTCGGCGAAACCCTCGGTGAAACTGCTCTCGCCCCGCTTCGCGCCCGCATCGGCATCGTCGAGCCCACCACCATTTATCCCTTCGACGAAAACATGACCACGCGCGATGTCGCCGTCTCCGGCTACTTTTCCGCCCTCACGATCGGCTACGTCCATCCCACCGCCGAGCAATGGGAACATGCCGATCATCTGCTCACCCAAGTTGGCCTCGCCGCGCAGCGCGATCAGAATTACTTCACCCTCTCCACCGGCCAGCGCATGCGGGCGCTCATCGCCCGCGCGCTCGTGCGCCGCCCGGAACTGCTCATTCTGGACGAACCCACCACCGGCCTCGACCTCCCCGCGCGCGAAGCCATCCTCGCCACACTCGCCCGCCTCCACACCCGCCCCAACCCCCCCGCCATCATCACCGTCACCCATCACCTCGAAGAACTCCTGCCCGACACCTCCAACATCCTGCTCCTCTCCCTCGATGGCCGCATTGTCGCCAGCGGTCCGCCGGGACGGGTCCTCACCGACGCCAAGCTCACCGCCGCGTATCAAATGCCGATCCAGGTCGAACAGCGCAACGGCCGCTGGTCCGCCCACGTAGACCCCCGCGCCTGGAGCGAATTGCTCTGACCCCTCCACGCCTGGCCCCCGGCCGCATGGTGAACCCTGCCGCACGCTTCTATAATGATGCGACACCTCTAGCAAAAGGAACCGCATGTCCGCCGCCTCCCCCACCATCGAGAAAGTCGTCATCATCGGCTCCGGGCCCGCCGGCTGGACCGCCGCCATTTACGCCGCACGGGCCAATCTCAAACCGCTCGTCCTCGCCGGCGACGGCCTCAACCGCGACCGCATGCCCGGCGGCCAGCTCATGTTCACCTCCGAGGTCGAAAACTTCCCCGGCTTCGTCCACGGCATCGACGGCCAGAAGCTCATGGGCGTCCTCCAGCAGCAGGCCGAGCACTTCGGCACGCGCACCAAACCGCACTTCGTCACCCGCGTCGATTTCTCCAGCCGGCCCTTCAAAGTCTGGCACCTCAACGATCTCTCCGGCGAAGAAGAAACGCTCACGCTCGCCCACTCGGTGATCATCTCCACGGGGGCAAGCGCTAACTACCTCGGCCTGCCCTCGGAGCGCAAATTCGAAAACATGGGCGTCTCCGCGTGCGCCGTGTGCGATGGCGCGCTTCCGCGCTTCCGCGACCAGCCGCTGGTGGTTGTCGGCGGCGGCGATTCGGCGGTCGAGGAAGCGACTTACCTCACGAAATTCGCCAGCCGTGTCCACCTCGTGCACCGCCGCGACACGCTGCGCGCAAGCAAAATCATGGCCCAGCGGGCGCTCACGAATCCCAAGATCGTCCCCGTCTGGAATTCCGCCGTGCAGGAAGTGCTCGGAAACGACGAAAAAGGCGTCACCGGCGTGCGCGTGCAGAACCTGCAATCCAAGGCCGAGGGAGTGATCGAGGCCTCCGGCATGTTCGCCGCCATCGGCCACACGCCCAACACCAAGTTCCTCGCCGGTCAGGTCGAGCTCAACGAAAAAGGCTACGTCGTGCTCAAGGACGGCTTCCGCTCGCTGACCTCCGTCGAGGGCGTCTTCGCGGCCGGCGACTGTGCCGACTCCATCTACCGCCAGGCGATCACCGCCGCGGGCATGGGCTGCAAAGCAGCGATCGACGCGGAACGCTGGCTGGCCGAGCACGGGGTGGAGTGATGCCGCCAGGGCCGCGGTGCGGGGTAATCGCCCCCGCGTGCAAATGGGGCGCTACAATAGGGAGTACGCACTTTCCGGGGGTACGCGCATGGTCCCGACCATTGAAAAGCCCGCTGTTTCCCTGACGCAGAAGCGCCTCGCCCTGCTGGTGGCCGGCGCCGCCGATTTCGTGCAGATCGTGGCGGCCCCGGCGTTCTTCGAGGGCGCCATTTCCCCCTTCGAAAACGTGCTGGATGTCATTGTCGCCTTGCTGCTGATGGCGATCTGCGGGTTCCGCTGGCAGTGGGTCCTCGCTTTCGCCATGGAGTTGATCCCCGGCTTCGATCTGCTGCCGACCTGGACGATGGTGGTGGCGCTGATGACGGTGCATCCGGAGTATGTGCGGGGATACGGAGACGTGAACGCCGAGCCGACGGAGGAGCCGGAACGGCAGGAGGAAGGGTCGGAGGAGGAATCGCTGGTGAACGTGCGGGGGGTGGTGGTACCCCCGGTGCGTCCGCGGGCGCTCACCCATGGCCAGTGACGACCCGGATGCAGGCGGCGGGGTGTCCATCGGACGCGTGATTCGCAGCAGGCACGGCGGGCCCGGCCCGCGCGGCGTCAGGTCGTTCGAAGCCCGTCTGTCACCCAAAAAAGGAGGGCCCCGGCGTGCAGGGGATGCGACGCACGGGGCCCTGGGAGAAGGACAAAGGTGATAAGCTAATGATTCAACGTTGAGGCGGCCGCGTCAAGTGGCCGCGAAAAAATTGTGCTATCGCGGGGAAAATACCCATCGTTTATCGGAGCAGCCGATGGCTTTGGCTCTGCACCGTGGGGGAGCGGGGCGCACCGGGAGAAGCATCTGAACCAAGGCAGCGGGGGTCGACGCCGGGTGTGGATCCTATAACGGGACCCGGCGCGAGACAGCACGGGCGGGTTGATTGCCTCGGCCCATTAAGCAGGCATCCGCGTGTGACGAAGATGAGAGAGCTAAAGGTTGTGAATGGCGCAGGCTGCGCGAATGGAGCGTGTAGGAATGAAACGTCGCCTCCTTGTGACCGCCCTGGCGTGCGCGTTGTGGGTGGGCGGTGTAAGCGTCGGCGCGGTGGAACTGTTCCGCTACGACGCCACCGCTTCCGCGGCGGGCGCTCCCGCGGCGGGCTGGCCGGCGGGAACGCGGCTGGTTCCCGGGTCCGCCGAAGCGACGCTGGTGATGGGCGTGCATCCGCAGTGTCCCTGCTCGCGCGCCACGATGGACGAGCTTGCCGTGCTCGCGGCGCACTGCCAGGGCAGGCTGCGGATGTACGTGCTGATGGTTTGTCCGCGGGGGGCGACGGCGGACTGGGCGAAGACCAGCTTGTGGACCAGCGCCGCGGCGATTCCCGGCGTGACGGTGATTGCGGACCTGGGGGGCAGCGAGACCCGGCGATTTGGCCTGGCGACCAGCGGCGAAACGCTGCTGTATGGAGCGGACCTGCGGCTGGAGTTCAGCGGCGGGATCACCGAATCGCGCGGGCATGCCGGCGACAACGCGGGGGAATCGGCGATCGAGGCGCTGGTGAAGGACCCGTCGGCGTTCGGCGTCCAGACGACGCGCACGCCCGTCTACGGCTGCGCGCTTTTCAGCGCCGAGGATCGGAGCGAGCAGCTTCCGGGCGGAGACAGCCCCGCCGCGGCGACCGAACCAGGCATCCACACACCAGGGATTCAGACGACAGGCGGAGCATCATGACAAAGGTCCTCGGGCATCGTGGCAAAGTCCTCTCGCCGCGCGCGCTGCGGCTCTATGAAACGCATCGCCAAGGCATTTATCGCCGGACGGACCGCGTGTTCGCGGGCCTGATGGGGATTCAGTGGGTGTTCGGCGTGGTGGCGGCGGCGGTGATTTCGCCGCGGACGTGGGAGGGAATGACCAGCACGGTGCATCCGCACGTCTGGGCGGCGGTGTTTCTGGGGGCGTTGCTCAGCGCGCTGCCGATGGGCCTGGCCCTGTGGATGCCGGGCCATCCGGTGACGCGCTACGTCATCTCGGTGACGCAGGCGCTGTGGTCGGCGCTGTTGATCCATCTGACCGGCGGGCGGATTGAGACGCACTTTCACGTATTCGGGTCGCTGGCGTTCCTGGCGTTTTACCGCGACTGGCGCGTGCTGGTGCCGGCGACGGCGGTGGTGGCGGCGGATCACTTTCTGCGCGGCGTTTATTTTCCGCAGTCGGTGTATGGGGTGCTGACGGCCAGTTCGTGGCGGTGGCTGGAACATGCGGGGTGGGTGGTGTTCGAGGATGTCTTCCTGATCGCATCGTGCGTGCGCGGGCAGCAGGAAATGCGGGGGATCGCCCAGCGGTCGGCGGAGCTGCACGCGGCGAAGAAGGCGGCGGAGGCGGCCAATACCGCCAAGAGCGAGTTCCTCGCCACGATGTCCCACGAAATCCGCACGCCGATGAACGGCATCCTGGGCATGAACGAATTGCTGCTGGGCACCGACCTGACGGAACGGCAGCGGCGGTTCGCGGTGCAGACCAAGCGCTCCGCGGATTCGCTTTTGAACCTGCTCAACGACATCCTGGATTTTTCGAAAATCGAGGCGGGCAAGCTGGAACTCAGTCCGGTGGAATTCGAGCTGGGGCTGGCGGTGGAAGACGTAGTCGAGATGTTCGCGCAGCGGGCGGAACGCAAGGGCGTCGTGCTGGCGTGTCACGTCGATGCGGCGGTGCAGCGCGTGGTGATCGGCGATCCCGAGCGGCTGCGGCAGATTCTGACGAACCTGATCAACAACGCCATCAAGTTCACGGAGCGCGGCGAGATCGTGGTGCGCGTCGCCTGCGCCCAGAGCGATCAGCAGCACACGACCATCCGCTTCAGCGTCACCGACAGCGGCGTCGGCATTCCGCCCGACCGCATGGACCGCCTGTTCAAATGCTTCTCTCAGGTGGACGCCTCGACCACGCGACGCTATGGCGGCACCGGACTGGGACTGGCGATCTGCAAGCAGCTTGCGGAGTTGATGGCCGGGCAGATCGGCGTGGAAAGCACCGTTGGAAAGGGCTCGACGTTCTGGTTCACCGCGCGCTTCGGCCAGCGGGCCCAGGGGCGGCGGTGGATTGAGCCGGGCATCGATCCGCGGGGCCTGCGGGTGCTGGTGGTCGATGGCAACCCGGTGCATCGCAGCATCGTGTCGGAGCACCTGGCGAGCTGGGGATTGCGGCCCACGACGGCGCCTTCCGCAGAGGAGGCGCTGCGGGAGATCGAAGCGGCGGCGGCATGTGAGGCGCCCTTCGCGGCGGCGGTGGTGGACAACGAAATCGCGGGAATGACGCCGGAGGAGCTGGCGCCGGCGATTCGGGCGTCGGCGGCGCATCGCGATGCGGCGCTCGTGCTGGTGGCCGGCGTCGCCAGTTGCCTCGATACCCAGGCCCTGGCGGAGCGCGGGATCGACGGCATGATCCTGCGGCCGGTGCGGCAATCGCAGCTCTTTGACACGATCATGGCGGCGGTGGCGGCGCGCCAGCGGCCGGCCGCGGCGGCGCGCGACGAGAAGCCTGCCGGCGCCGAGGCGACCAACCGCAAAGGCGGGCGCATTCTCCTGGTGGAAGATCACGAAGTGAATCAAATGGTGGCGGCGGAATTGCTGGCGCAGGCGGGATACGCCTGCGAGCTGGCGTCGAACGGGAAGGAGGCGCTGGAGCGCGTGGCCAAGGCGCCCTTCGACCTGGTGCTGATGGATTGCCAGATGCCGGAGATGGATGGCTTTGAGGCGACGCGGCAGATTCGGCGGCGGGAATCGAGCGGCGGGCTGCACACGCGCGGCCGGCGCATGCCGATCGTGGCGCTGACCGCCAACGCGCTGGCGGGTGATCGGGAACTGTGCCTGGCCGCGGGGATGGACGACTATTTGAGCAAGCCCCTGCAGCCGGAAGCGATGCTGGCGAAGATCGCGGCGCTCATGGGCCGGGAGGCGCTCTCAGAAGCGGATGGCGGGACGTCGGCGGCGCCGGTGCGTGCGGTGGAGATTGCGCGCGGCGCTGCGGGCGCGGCGAAGGAAGAAGCGATTGCGCCGCTGGCGCTCGAGGCGCTGCGGCAGCGGTGCCTGGGGCGCGACGAGTTCATGCAAAAAGTGCTGGCCAAGTTCCGCAGCACGTCGGTCGAGACCCTGGAAAAGCTGGTGCGGGCGGCGCGGGAACGTGACGCCCAGGCGACGCTGCTTGGGGCGCACAGCCTCAAGGGCATGGCGGCGACGGTCGCGGCCGAGCCCTTGCGGCGCGCTGCGGCGGAAGCCGAGGCGCAGTCGCGCGCCGGCGACTGGGATGCGGTCGCCCGGCATGTGGAGGAGGTGCGGCGCGAATTGCAACGCTGCATCGACGCCATCCCGGCGGGGCCGGACAAACGTCCGGCGGAAATCGGCGCGGAAATCGGCGCGGCTTCGGTGTTGTGAAATCTGTTTTGTAAGGGCAGACATGCGGATTCTGATCGTTGATGATGACGAAGTGAGCCTCGAGGTGCTGCAGTTCACGCTGGAGGACGCCGGTCACGAGGTGACCAGCGCGGCGGATGGACCGGCGGCGCTGGCGCAGCTTTCCTCCGGCGATCATCAGCTGGTGATTTCCGACTGGGAGATGCGCGGCATGAAGGGGCCGGATTTGTGCCGGGAGATTCGTGGGCGCGACCTGGGTCGTTACATTTACTTCGTGCTGCTGACGGCGCGCGAGCGTGGGACGTCGCTGGTGGAGGGCATGGCGTCGGGGGCGGACGATTTCATCAACAAGCCGTTCGATCCGAATGAATTGACGGCGCGGGTGCGCGTGGCGGAGCGGATCGTGTCGCTGGAGACGCGCGACATGACGATCTTCGCGCTGGCGAAGCTGGCCGAATCGCGCGACGCCGAGACCGGCCATCACCTGGAGCGCGTGCAGAATTACTCGCGCCTGCTGGCCGAGCAACTGCGCCGCGCCGGCAAGTTCGCCGACGAACTCGACCGCGGGTTCGCCAACCTCATCTACGAAACCAGCCCGCTGCATGACATCGGCAAGGTGGCGATTCCCGACGGCGTGCTGCTGAAGCCGGGACGCTTGAGCGATGAAGAGTTTGACATCATGAAGACCCACACCACGCTGGGCGCCCAGACGCTCGAGGCCGCCGCCAAAAAATATCCCAGGGCCCGCTATCTGCAAATGGCCCGCGAAATCGCCGAAGCGCACCACGAAAAATGGGATGGCACCGGCTATCCGCGGCGACTCAAGGGGACGGATATTCCGCTGGCGGCCCGCATCGTGGCGCTGGCCGATGTCTACGACGCGCTGGTCTCGCGCCGCGTGTACAAGGAGGCGTTCACGCACATCGCCGCGCGCGGCATCATCCTCGATGGCCGCGGCACGCACTTCGATCCCGCAGTGGTCGAAGCCTTCCTCGCCGTGGAAGTGGATTTCAAGGAAGTGCAGCGCCGCTTCTCGCAGGAACCCGAGCCCGCCCTCGCGGCGTGCGCCGGGTGACATTTCTATGTCGGCCAGCATGCAGCGTGGGCGACCGGGTGGAAATCGGCGGCCGTTGCGGCGGAACATCGGCGATAGTTACGACAGATCGCGTGACAGCCACATCGGGAGCCCGCCGAAGTTGTGAGCGCTGCGTGGCCGGGCTATACTCTTCTCCAGCAGCGCCGCGGTGTGCCCGAGCAAGCCGCGGCGATTGCGGGCGTAATTCAGTGGTAGAATGCCAGCTTCCCAAGCTGGACGTCGCCGGTTCGAATCCGGTCGCCCGCTGTTTCCATCTCACAACAAAACATCGTGTAGCAGGGCCCCGGGAACCTCACCCCCCTCCCCGCGCCGGCCGGGTCTGCGATGCCGCCCCGCCGCGGCCGCGCGGCGCCGCTCCGGCCATCACGCCCAGGCCTGCCGGCGAGGTCTTCGTCGGGCTGTCGAACGCCGGATCCCATTGCACATCCGGCGGCAGCGCGAAACTCGCCAGCGGATCGGGCTTCGCCGGATCAAACGGCTTCCAATCGGCAACCACCGCCTTGGCCAGCGGAAGGCCGGAATCCTTTACGCCCTGCACCACGCATTTGGCCAGCTCATACGCGCCGTAGTCGCTGTGGTGCGTGCCATCGGTGAACGCTTTGCCCAAATTGTCCGGGCCCAGCGCTTCGTAAAATTTCATGCTCATCGCATTCAGATCGATCAGCGCCGCGTGCTTGTCTTCGGCCACTTTTTTCATCGCATCCGGAAAGCCCCGCAGTGTCTGCACCGCATGTCCCTCCGCATCCAGTCGCTTCAAATTCTGTGATGTCACCAGCACCGGCGTCGCACCCTTGGCGCGCGTGTCGTCGATGAACTTCACGAAATACTGCGCGAATCGATCCACCGGCATCATCTGGTCGTTGATGCCGAACTGCATGAACACGTAATCCCCCGGCTGGATTTCGCTCATCACTTTCGCCCAGCGCTTCTCGCCGATGAAGCTCGCCGTCGTCTCCCCGCACTCGGCATAGTTCGCGACGCACACCGTCGGCTGGAAAAACCGCGGGAACATCTGCCCCCACGCCGCCCAGGGCTCCATCATCTGGTCGGTCATCGTGGAATCGCCGATCAGATACACCGTCGTCGGATGCGGCACCGCCTGGATCTCCAGGGAGTCGATGGCGGGATGATCGCCCGTGAAGGCGAGCGTGAGCTTCTCATCCCAATCCAGCTCGGTGAAGGGCACGAGATCATCGGGTTTTTTGGGGTCCCAGCGCACGTACAGGACCGGGTCGGATTCGCGCTGCTTGAGTTTCACCTCGCCCCCGCCGGCGCTATCGGGAATGCCGGGCGTGCGGATGTGCACGAGGAAGTCGCAGTTTTCCACGCTGCGCGCCGCGGTGTGGAGCGATTCCACCTGCAGGCGGCGCGTTTCCGATTTCACCGTCGTGGTCGCCGCCGCATAGGGACTGCCCAGCGTCACCGTCACGTGATAAATCCCCGGAGGCACCGCCACGGAGAAAAAGAAAGGCTTGCCATTCACGCCGGTGACGCAGCCCGCCGCGCTGCCGGGCTTGTTGTCCATGAACACCTTCGAGCCCAGGTCGAAGCCGTAACCGCGCTGCGGGTTGTACATTTCCGCCGGCGAAACCGCGGTGTAGCCATGCAGCGCCACCGGCGTGAAGGAGTAGCGCACATGAACGTGCGGAACCTCGGCCGGCGGATTGGGTCCGGGAGGCGCGGCGGCGGCGGCGCTGGCCGGAGAGGCGGCCGGCGTCTGCGCAGCAAGCGGAAAGACCGGCATCAGCGCCACAGCGCCCAGAACGGCCAGGGAAACGAACATTCGCATCGAATAACTCCGGTTAGTGCGCAGCGGGCTCGGTGGCCGGGGCAGTCCACGCCGGAATCGCCTGGCCACGGGCTGTAAGATCGTCGACCAGCGGCTTGATGTCCATGCCCTTCACCGCCGCCACAAACGCCTCCGCGTTCACGATCGCCCCCGGCGTGGCTGTGTGCAGAAAATCGGCGGGATGAAACGTCTTGACCTTGTCCTGACCCAGCTTGTCCAGCTCATCGTCGATCGCGTCCGTGTGGTCGATCAGCGGCACCTTCTCCGCGGCGGCCACTTCGCGCGTCCACTGGTTCACCGAGCTCAGTTTCCGATCGATCTTGCCGTCTTTCCACACACTGGCGGGCGTCGTGGTCATCAGATAGGGCGTGGCCCCCTTCGCACGCACATCGTTCACGAATTTACGCGTATACCAGCCGAACGTGTGCACCGTCTCCTTGGTGCCGTCCGACCGCGTGACTTCCTGCGTCTCATCGCCAAGTCCCGGCAGGTCTGGACGATCTTTCGAGTTCGGGCTGTTGATGTCTCCCCCGTCGTTCCACCCGAACTGAATCATCACGATGTCGCCGGGCTTGAGGTTCGAGACGAGCTGATCCCACAAGCCCTCGTGCACGAATGTGCGGAACGACCGCCCCCCGCGCGCCCGGTTCACCACGTTGATCTTGCTGGTGTCGAAGTAATCGATCAGCGGCGCCGCCCACCCCCGGTGCCACGCATCGGGCCCCTTGTCGGCTGTCGAATCCCCCGCGATCACCAGCGTCGGCAGCTTGGGATCACATTTGGAAAAGTCCCCAGGCGTGTAGGGCAGCGCATCGCGCGGATCGACTGACTGCGGCGCCCGCTGCATCGGCCCTCGCGCGGCCATTCCCCGTCCTCCCGGCCGTGTCGTGGGAGCCGTCTGCGCGACAGCGACCGTCGCGGCGGCGAGGGTGCAGGCCAGAACGGCTGTGATGGCGAATCGGTAGGTCATGACGGCTCCTCGTGAACGAATCTTTAACAAGGCCAACGGGCGTCGCGTTCGAGCATTGCACCCCGGAACTCCAGTGGCGGCCGGCGCAGCGCCGGCGCAGACCCTGCAATCGCTATAACCCTCACCGCGAACACCCGTTGCAGGCGCGCGGTGCGATGAAAAGAGAGCGCGTAAGTCCTTGTATTTATGAATTTCCACGGCTGAGCCTCCGTTCTTTAAGGCTCGAACAGAGGATGCACCGATAGACCCGAGACCTGATGTGACTGCGGGTGCGTTACCGCGGTATGCGGGCTGTCTTTGGAGGTCTTCCCATGTCCGAAACCAATCTCGAAACCACCATCATCTCCCGGCGAACACTGGTCAAAGGCGAAGTGCAATTCACCGGTCCCGCGATCGTCGGCGGCCGGATCGAAGGCAACGTCAGCGCCCCCGAATCGCTGCAAATCACCGCCGAAGGCAGCCTCGAAGGCGACCTCCAGGGCACCGTCGTCGACATCCAGGGCAAAGTGAAGGGCAACATCGTGGCCACCCAGGCCTGCTGGCTGCGCCCCACCGCGCGCGTCGCCGCCGAACTCCGCGCCACCACCCTGGCCATTGAAGAAGGCGCCTGCTTCGTCGGCCCCGTGTGCGTCGGCGGCACCCGTGCGACCATCGAAGACGCCATCGACGCCGATGACGCCGATGTCCGCACCGCCGGCAACTTCCACCGCGAGCTGACCGAAGGCGATTCCGAGCCCGCCGTCCAGGTCTTCTCCAACAACGTGCAACGCGTCGCCGTCGCCGCGCGATAAGCCGGCGATTCGCATGCTCGCATGACCGGCGCGAAGGACCCGGCCTGAGGAAGGACCGGGTTCTTCGCCGCAGGTCTGCCTCCATTTTCACCAGGGGTACCGCACATGCTGCGGCCGCTGATCAACATGACCCTGGATCGCGCCCGTCCCGCGACGCCGCTGGTGGTCGTCGATGCGCGCACCGTCGGCAGCAACGTCGCCGCCGCCGCCCATCTGCTGGCCGCCCAGCGCCGCGCCGAGGCGGCCGGAACCATCATGGTCGAGGCCGTCTCTCGCCCGGCGCACATCCGGCCGGAGCGCTGCTGCGTCTTCTGCGGCCATGATCTGTACGTGCCCCCAAAGACCACCCAGGTGCGCTGCCCGGTCTGCAGCCGCGAACTCTCCGTGGTGGATGTCGTGCTCCGCGGCGACGTGCAGAAGGCCGACGAGATTATCACCGCCGGGCGGATCGACGTGAGCATCGGCGCACGTGTCGCCGCCGATCTGGTCGGCTGCTCGGTCGAAATCTCCGGCAAAGTCCTCGGCGACGTGCTCGCCTCCCAGCTCTGCCGCGTGCGCTGCACCGCCAAGGTGAGCGGGCGAATTCTCTGCCGGCAACTGATTGTCGAACCGGGGGCCGAGGTGACGGGTATTGTCGAAACGATCACGGGGTGAAGCGCGGGGGAGCATCATTCGGATGAGGATTCGGACGGCCGGGTTGCGGCGGCAAGATCGGCGGCGGTGAGCTCGTAAATATTGATCGAATAGCCCGCCTGTGCGGTGGGCCGGCGATGCTCCAGATAAGCGCACAGATGCACCAGTTGCTGGATGGACAGCACCCGTTCCATTTCCGGCGTGACGTTCTGGGTGCTCTGAATGCGGTGAATCATCGTGACGCTCATGCAGTAGAGCCCGGGCGAGAGCGGCTTGATTTGCGCCGGGTCGCTATCGGCGGCCAGCGGCATGTAACTGGGCAGCGGCCGGGCGCGGATTCCGTAGTAGGCGGGATCGGCGCATCCCAGATAGGAAAGATAGACGGGCAGGTGCCTGGGATTGTGCGCGGCCAGATAATCGGCAAGCGCGGGAAGGTCCTGGCCCCAATCGACGGCGGAATCGATGAGGCATTCATAGCCATGGCTCGGTCCGCCCACCGCTTCGTTGAAATATGAGAGATAGTGCGGATAGATGAAAAAATCCGCGGCCGCCAACCAGATGGCCAGGACGCCCGTAAGAATTTGCAACATGCGCCGGCGGGCGATCGCGGCGGCGGCAACGCCCAGGAAAATACACAGCATGGGATAAGCGGGCAGAAGGTGTCTCGGCCCGCTGGCCAGACGACAGTTGGGCAATGCGGCGGCCCAATACACGATCATGAAGGCCAGCAGCGGCAATGCCGCAGAGAGCCTGGCGCGAAGTGCGGCCGAATTCGCGCGCAGCACGGCATAACGGTTCCGCGCGACGATCGCGGCCATGCCCATGAAGATCAGAACGGCGATGGGCGTCGTGATCAAAAACACATACGGGTAGAACCACAGCACGCCCTGCGGATAGAACGCTCCATTGGCGAACACGCCGTGGTAGCGCGAGCTCCGATCGACGTAGGCGTAGCCATACAGGAACGCTTCGGGCAGCAGTTTGTGAGCGCGGGCGAACGTGATGATGCGGATCGGCAGATCGGGTTCCTTCAACGCAAACGTCCAGCCGGCAGCGGGGAAGAAGCTATACCCTTCCGGCACATCTTTGAACGCCGAGTACGTAAAGCCGTATGTCGCCCAGAGCAGGAACCAGACAATCGCCGCTATCGCCAATAGCGCCAGCGTCCCGGCCAGCAAACGCGATCGTCGTGACCCCAGCAGTCGTTCCCGGCGCAGCAGCCGCAGGGGAAGCGGCGCCTTTGCCCAGCCACGGGCGACGACCATCAGCACCAGCACGGGGATCACCAGCGGCCCGGACATCTTGGCCAGCAGGGTCGCGGTCAGCAGCACGCCCGAGAGCACCACGCGCAGGGGTGTCAAAGCGCCCATCGTCCACGCGAACGCCGCCAGCGTCAGCAGCGCGAAACAGGTCACAGACATGTCAGAGGTGGCGACGAATCCATGCGCAAGCGCCACGGGCGAAAAGGCAAAGGCGACCAGCGACAGCATCCCGCCGAAGGGGCCGAACAGCCGCCGTGACCAGGCGTACGTCGCCAGCGCCGTGATCGCCGCCAGCAACCCAATGGCGCCGCGGGCCATCAGGAGCATTCGTGCGGCATCGTTGCCGGATTCATAGAGCAGGTCGCGGCCGAGGAGAAATGGATCCGGATCGCGGTATTCCGGGGAGCTCGGGTCCGGTAGACGGGGATGCGTCACGAGGAGCGGGAGCGCGGCGATCGCCTGCGAGAGATAGCCGTTTTCGGTATGGACGCGCGGATCGCCGCGGGTCCAGTGGATGTAGCCGCCGGCGATGTGGGGGCCTTCGTCGGAGGTGGCGGAGTTGTGGGTGGTGGCGGAAAGACCGACGATGAACGAGAGCAGGATGACGACCAGCGCCGCGGGGTAGCCCGTGAGCCAGCGGGCGCGCGGGGGGGCGGCGCGCGGAAGATGGGGCGTGGAGGATGCGGTCATGCGGCGACGCTACAGGATCATGGCGCTACAGAATAATGTTCAGGCGGCTTTCGCGGGCGTCGAAGGGGTCGATGACGAGCTGGTCGCCGGCGAGGGCGGGGTCGGCGGTGATGTTGATGCGTTTGCCGGTCTTTTCTTCGAGCTCGACGAGCGCTTTGCGTTTGCGATTGAGCAGGAACGAGGCGACCGTGGGATAGGCGCGGACTTCGAGGCGGGCGACATCCATGCGCGTCGCGCCGGCGGCGAGGCGGCGCATCACGTCGAGCGACACCGACTCGGGCGTCTTGATGAGCGCGCTGCCGCGGCAATGGGGGCAATCCATGTAGATCGAGCGTTTGAGCGAGGGGCGCACGCGCTGGCGGGTCATTTCGATCATGCAGAATTGCGACATGCGCAGGACCTTGGTGCGGGCGCGGTCGTTCTCCATTTCTTCGCGGAGGAGGCGCTCGATCTCGCGTTTGTGGCGTTCTTCCCGCATGTCGATGAAGTCGATGACGATCACGCCGCCAAGGTCGCGCAGGCGGAGTTGCCGCACCACTTCCTTGAGCGCTTCCTTGTTCATGTTGAACGCGGTGAGCTCGGCGTCGCGCTGCTCGCGGTAGCGGCCGGAGTTGACGTCGATGGCGACGAGCGCCTCGGCGGAATCGATCACCAGCGAGCCGCCGTTGGGCAATTCGACGCGGCGGGAGTTGATCTTCTCGATTTCCTTCTCGACGCCGAATTTCTGATAGAGCGGCATGGTGCCGGTGTAGAGCTCGACGATGCCCGCCGAGCGCGGATCGACGATCGAGAGGAAGTCGCGGATGCGCGAAGCGACCTGCTCGTTGTCGACGATGATGCGGTCGATCTGGTCGTTGAACACGTCGCGGATGGTGCGGATGACCAGGTCGGATTCCTGGTAAAGCTCGACCGGGGCCTTGTGGTTGCGGATGCGGTTGGCGATGACCTTCCACATGCGGACCAGATAATTCAGGTCGCCCTGCAACTCTTTCTTGGAGACCTCCGTGCCGGCGGTGCGGATGATGAAGCCGAGGTTGCGCGGCGGGTTGAGTTCCTGCAGGGTGCGTTTGAGTTCGCGGCGCTGGTCGAGGTCTTCGATTTTGCGTGAGACGCCCAGGGCCGACATGCCGGGCATCATGACGAGGTAGCGGCCGGGACAGGAAACGTAGGTGGTGAGCGTCGGTCCTTTTGTTCCGATGCCTTCCTTGGTGACCTGGACGATGATTTCCTGACCGCGGCGGAGGCACTGCTGGATGGGCGGGCGTTCGCGGCGCGGGGTTTTGCGGCCGACCTTTTCCATCGGCTTCATGTGGCCGTCGTCGACGTCGCCCATGTCCGGTCCGCCTTCGTAGCCCCCCCACTCCTCTTCTTCGTCGTCGGCGAACTCGGCGTTGTAGGCGGAGCCGAAGTCGGCGGGCTCTTCGGAGGGAATGGATTGATCTTCTTCGGCATGTTCTTCGGAGGTGGCGACGGCTTCCTCGGCGGCGTGGGTGAGGAGGTCTTCGGAGGCGCCATTGCCGGGGGTTTCTTCGGTGGGAGGCGCGGTGGATTCGGCGGGCGCGGACTCGAGCGGCGCTTCGGCGGGCGCGGTGGATTCCGCGGATGGGGCGGCGGGGGATTCCGCCGGCGCTGTCTCGAGGGGGACCTGCTCGGGCGCGGCGTCGTAGGCGACGGCGGGGGTGTCGGCGGCGGCGGCGTGCGGAATGGCGGCGTCGGGTGATTCGGAAGCGGGCGATTCGTGCGGCGCGGCTTCCGGCGAAGGCGCGGTGGGCGGGGGTTGGAAGCCGGCGGGGGCGGCGTGGGGTTGCTGCGGAGCGGGTTGCTGTCGCGGCGGGAGGGGGCGGCGCTGTTGGGGCATGCGCGGCTGATGCTTTTTGGGGAAGTATTGGGGGTGCAGATCGGAGATGTGCAGGAAGCCGTTTTTGCCGATGCCGAAGTCGATGAACGCGGCCTGGATGGAGGGCTCGACGTTGGTGACGCGGCCCTTGTAGATGTTGCCGATGTGGGACTCGGTGCTGGAGCGCTCCATGTAGAGCTCTTCGAGCTGTCCGCGGCGGATGACGGCGATGCGGACTTCCTCGCCTTCGACGACGTTGATGAGCATGTCGCGGCCGGTGGGTTCGCGGCGCTTGGCGGGGGCGAGGGATTCATCGATCTCGATGTCCTCGGCGAAGGGGGCGAGGAGCGAAGTGTCGGCGGGCGCCGGCGGCTGGAGGGCGGCGGTGGGGTTGGCGATGACGTCGGATGGGGCGGCGGCAGACTGAGCGGAGAGCGGGACGATGTCGGTGGATTCGGCGAGGGGCTCGGGCGGGGCCTGGTGGTGCTGCCGCTGCTGTTGGCCGTGGCGAGGTTGCTGATGTCCGCCCCCCCCCCCACCGCCGCCGCGTTGCTGGGGATGTCGCTGTTGCTGGTGGCCGCGCTGATGCTGTTGTCCGCCGTGGCGTTGGCCCTGCTGGTGGCGTTGGGGTCCGCGGTGCTGGGGATGCTGGGGCTGGGGTTGCGCGGGTTGCTGCGGGGGTGGAGTTTCGGCGACGGGTTCGGCGGGTGGTTGCTCGATGGGCGCGGAAGGGGCTTCGCTGGGGGCCTCCTCGGATGGAGTCGGCGTTTCGCCTGGTGCGGGCGGGGAGAAGGGGCGCGGAGGACGGAAACCGCCGCCGCCGGAGCCGCCGGGGCGGAAATGGTGGCGCGCGGTTCCTTTGGAGAAGGACATGCGGCCCGGGGCGGAGGGGAGGCGGACGATGGCGGGTCGCATGCCGATGCGTGGGGGACCGGGGACGAATGCGGCTCCGCCATTGGTTGGGTTAGCGGGGGATTCCGCGGAGGAGGCGTCGGTGGTGGACTGGGTGTCGGGAGCGGGCGCGGGGGAGTCGGCGGCGGGTTGGAGCTGCGCGGGGGGAGCGGATTGGGGCTGAGCGTGGGGCGGTTCGAAAGCGGGAGCGGGTTGGGGCGGGGCGTCGAGGGATGGGGGCGCGGCGGGGGTGGGTTCGGTTGTGGTGACGGGCGGTTTAGCGGGGCCGCGACGACGGGCGCCTGCGCGGGAAGCGCGGGCGCGTGGGGGGCGAGGTGGGGAGTCGGGGGAGGGGGGAGGAGGGTTTTTTTTGGCGGCTGCGCCTCTGCCGCGGCCGCCGCGGGATCCGCGGCGTCGAGGTCGTTTGCCACCGCCGCCGGGAGAAGCGCCACCGGAGTTGGGGGCGTTGTCGCCGGAGTCGGCGTTGAGCAGGAGGTTGTGGAGGAGGGAAAGGCCGAAGGGCCCCGAGGGGGGAATAAGCGGGCTAATGATCGCACCTTGGTGAGGGACGGTGCTGCTGCCAAGGCGGGTGCGGTGGTAACCGTCACGCGGCGGCGCTGCGGCGTCCTGGGAAAATGCCGGAGCCATGCGGCTTCCGATATATTGAGCCGCGAGACAGGTCCGGGTCTGGGAATAGTGTAGCGGGGGAGGGAGCGTCAGGAAAGCGAAGGAAGGAGCGGGGAGGGGGCGTGGGGGGGTGGGGGCGGGGGGGGGCGGGGTGATTTGAGGAGGAGGAGGTGGTGTTTTTCTCGATGTATCGGGGGTGTTTTGCAAAAAACGTTGAGTTTTTGCCGTTGTGTCTTTTGCGGATTGAGGTTTTTGTGCTTGTGTATGAGGTTTTTGGGGAAATTCGACACAGCCCTCGGCCCCCCTGGGACTGAAACACGAAGTTGCGAAGAGGTGAAGCCCCCCCCCGACCACGAAGTTTTTTGGGAGTTGGGTCATGGCGCAGTGCTCCTTATTGTCTATAGAGGGGAGTCGCGCCCAGTTTGTGCGCACACAGAGGGGGGGTGTTTTGCGGTAAGGGGTTGGGGTTGTTGGGGTTGGGGAGGGAGTTTTGGCGCGCGAATGTTTTTGAGGCGTGCCAGGTTGTGCGCGCTGGGGGGGGGGGTGACAAGGTGACAAGGTGGCAAGGTGACAAGGTGAAACGGGGGGGACAAGGAGACAAGGGGACAAGGGGGCAGGGGGACAAGGTGGGGAGGGGAGCGGGTTTGGGAGGTGCGGATTTTCGTGGATGTTGGGGTTGCGGCGGGGTAAGGTGAGGGGGAAGGAGCTTGCGTGATGGGAACGGGCTTGCGGAGAGATGACGGGCATTATTGGCAAGGGGGGGAGGGTTGGGGGCGATTTACATTTAAGGGTTTAAATGCTTATTTATCTGAATGTGCTTGGAGGCGGCCAGGATGTTTGACCCCTTCAATCGTGCACTGCGCCAGGAAAGGACGTAAAATGACTCCTGACCTGCTCTGTCTCAACCCTCCTCATAATTCGCGCCAATGAAATTTGCGCAATAGACGCTCGCTGGTTACATCATGCAGGATGGAAACCTGCAAATCACCGCGGATGGTGCTCAATGCCGCCTATGCGCTGGCGACGGCATGC
>DASZTO010000062.1:0-111303 GCA_035548175.1 Phycisphaerae bacterium
GGGGCATTGGCGGGAGGAGGGAGGGGGTTGTGGGGAAGGCGCGCGAGGGGGTCGACCGGTTTTGGCGGCTGGTTGGGGTCGGGGAGCTGGCGGGCGGGATCGGGCATAGGGGGATTTTCGTGCAAGTGGGAGATGGGTTCAATTGGTGAAACTGGGGGAAGGGGAGGGCGAGGGTGCGCGGGGGGGAGGGCAAGGCGCTCATGTTGGAGGGCGTCTCCGTGCAATCTTCACCGGGCGCGAGGATCTACTTCACGTTCGCGGCGGTTCGGCAGCATGACATAACCCGTCGATGCGGACCCAGCCGGCGGGGAAGCTTCTTGTGGTTCGAGAGTCGGTGCGGCACCGGCTCTGCCATTGGTCGGCGTTTACGTGATGCGGCAAGTGTCGCGCCTTACTTCACGAAAGGTGATATGGATCCCGCGCCGTCACTCGCAGACTTCGACAGTGCAATTCGTCGACTCGGTGCGGCGTTTTACGCTTTGGTTCGCGTGCATGCTGGGCACACGACGTGGGTGACGGAGAAGCGAAGGTCGACTATGGGTACGACCCAACGTCTGTCTGAGGACCCGAATTTTTTCGCGAACTAAGGAAGACAACAGTTCGGCTGTTGTATAACCACACGCGGCAACGGACCGGCTGGGCGGAACGGTTCTTGTGATTCAAGAAGGGAATGGATTGGGGGAAGCAACCGTCGACGGGACGGCGTCATTGAGTGGCAGGAGATTCAAGAGATGACGGATGAGGAAGCAGAGGCGGAACGGCGATGGCATGAGCGCAAATCGGCGTTGATGGAGGAGATGCTGGGCAAAGAGCACAACCGGGTCATGCACGCGATCGTCTCGTATGCGATCGGCGGCGGCCTGGATCTTTACTACTACCCGAATGGGATACAGGGCACCGCGATCGCAACGAAAGAACTGTCGGAGCGGGCGGGGGAGGGATCGTCGAACCGCGTGTTCCGATGTTATGAGCTGGTGATGTTCACCAAGCAGCCGCTTGATCTAGCGGCGGCAAAGGACGCATCAACGCCGTTCGGCCGGGCGCATATGAGCATCAATGCCATTTTGAATCGGATCGCCCGGTACAGCGCCCGGGCGAAGTTGAACCCCAAGGAGACATGCGAGTTTCCGGCGGAGATGGCGCGGGTGGGAGGAAAGTGCCTGATCTTCGACGGATATCCATCTTGTGCCGAGGGGAAGCTTGCGGAGTTCGGCCTGCTGGCGGTCATCGAGGTGTTTCGGAGTGAGATGGAGCATGCGCGGAAGCATGGAGGAGCCATGCTGCTGAAGCGGTTGCAAGAGCAGGGGCATTATCCGTACAGCGACCTGGATCGCGGGCCGGTGGCGTAAAGGGGACGAACGTTCACGATGGGCGGGGTCGCGGCGCGGAGGTTGGATGGACGGTGATGTTTCGAGAGTTTACGGTGATGGAGAGTTTTGTGGTTCGCTCGCGCGGGACGGTGCTGGTGGGGTTGCGGGCGTCGGAGGTGAGGGAGATGGTGGCGGTGGGGGATGTGGTGGAGATGGTGGTGGAGGGGAAAACGGTGAGGGCGCGGGTGGCGGGGATTGAGGGGTTCATGGTATCGCCGCCGCAGGACGATACGCCGGTGGGGATTTTGCTGGCGGAGGATATTGGGAGGGTGCCGGGAGGGACGGTGGTGCGGGTGATGGGGAGGCGCAAGGATTCGGAGATTTTCGAGGAATAGGATTTTACTGGTAGACGGAGGTGGTGGTAGGGGATAATTCCTGAGCAGGCGATGAGTGAAGGAGAGAGTCTCTGGTTTGTGGCGCAGGGTCCTTAAGGGCATCCGCTCATGGCAACGACTGTCTCAGCTTCTTGTCGAAAATGTGGCTCATGTGATTTCGGTGTCTGGACGTCGTCTAGTACGGGGCGGGTGCAGCGATACTGCCGGCCATGTCGCCGGGTCCGAGCGAGCACACACGCAGCGCACCGAAAGCAGAATGGCGGTTCGCATACCCGTTCAGAATGGCTCCAGAAACTCGTCAGCTACGATCGGTGCCCTCGTTGTGGTCTGGTGCGACAAAATTCCTCCGCGCCCGGACCGCCGGTATCGTCACGTATGGACGAAGGACCATAAGGTCCCGCTTTCAAAGGGTGGGACGGATGACATTGATAATATTGAACCATTGTGTTACCGCTGTAATTCATCCAAATGCGATGGGCGCGGTAGGCAAGCATGCGTTGCGGTGGGCCGGCGGCACGGGATGATGGAGCGACGCGTATGTCTGACAGGCGACCCGATAAAATTGCCATTGAGCACGATGATTACCACGCCAAGCATGTGGGGTGGACGGGGGATAATCGGCAGTTCATTCTGACGACGCCGTTTGAGGCGGCGCATCGCGAGAAGGCGGGTGGGGAATTTGTTGCGCTGTACCTGTTTGACGCTGATGGGAAATTGCTGGAGGCGAAGATCGACGAGCTTGGTCCGCGGGCGACGATGGACAGGGAGAAGGCACGGAGGCTGTATGATCAACGGTTGAAGGAATTGGGGGAGGTGCGGTTCGGGCGGGTGGAGGTGGCGCCGTTTTCGGTCAAGCGATTTGGCACGGAGTTTGGGTTGATTGTTCGGGAGCCGGAGGGTGAGGTGGATGTGTGGGCGGTGGAGATGCAGCCGGGGAATTACATGGCGTTTTTTGAGCCGTGGGATAGCGGGGAGTATGACACGTGAGGGGCGTTGAGATGGGCGTGACGAGGCACACTAAAGTGTGAACTCCGGACGCTTGGGTACAATGTTGGCGGTGGTGAGTTGATGGTTATTAGAGGAGATGCGGATGGAGCGTGGGAAGGTTGAGGGCGGTCGTCGGGAGAGGGCTTGGCGCGGGGGTGGGGTTTGGGGGATGGGGGTTTTGGTGCTCGTGGGGGTTTTGGCGGGGCGGGTTTTTGGGCAGGAGCGGCCTTATGCGCTGGCGGAGCGGGTGGATGCGAAGGTGCGGGGGGAGATCAAGCGGCAGGAGGTGGTGGGGATGGCGGTGGTGGTGATTGATGGGGGGAAGATTGCGTGGAGCAAGGGATATGGGTTTGAGGATCGGGAGAAGCAGGTGGCCGTGGATCCGGCGGTGACGCAGTTTCGGTGGGCGTCGATTTGCAAATCGGTGACGGCGATTGCGGCGCTGCAGTTGGTGGAGAAGGGGGAGTTGGATCTGGATGCGGACGTAAGGAAGTATGTGCCGGAGTTTCCGGAGAAGGGGGTGAAGATCACGGCGCGGGAGTTGTTGTGTCATCAGGGGGGGATACCGCACACAGGGACGAACGGGGGGAAGATCGTGCGGACGGAGAGGACGTACGTGGAGCCGCACCCGTTTGCGGATGTGGTGACGGCGCTGGACATGTTCAAGGATTCGCCGCTGGTGGATGTGCCGGGGACGAAATATTTTTATTCGACGCCGGGTTATGTGCTGCTGAGCGCGGTGGTGCAGCGGGCGGGGAAGGAGCGGTATGCGGACCAGGTGAAGGAGCGGATTGCGGCGCCGCTGGGGATGGCGGATTTTCGGCCGGATTATCAGTGGGAGGAGATACCGCATCGGGCGGCGGGGTATATGCGGGTGGAGGGGAAGGTGCAGCGGCGGACGAATGAAGACGATGTGACGTGGAAGCTGGGGGCGGGCGGGTATACGTCGCCGGCGATGGATCTGGCGCGATTCGGGGTGGGGTTGCTGGGAGGGAAGCTGGTGTCGAAGGCGACGGAGCGGGAGATGTGGACGGTCAATAAGCCGAAGGATCCGGCGGGTGCGGATCCGTATGGGTACGGGTTTTTCATCGTGCATATGCCGGACGGGAGGACGCTGGTGGGGCATGATGGGAGCCAGCAGCGGGCGAAGACGGCGCTGCTCTTGGATCCGGAGGCGAAGAAGGGTGTGGCGTTGATGACGAATTCGGAGTATGCGGATGCGATGAAGATGGCGATGATGGTGATGGAGGAGATCAAATAGTGAATGGTGGATAGTGCATCGTGAATGATAAGTGGTCATTGCGGTGTGTGCGGTTTTTTGACAAGGAGATGGCGATGGCGGCGAAGAAGGCGGGTGGTAAGGCGGGCGGGGCGAAGAAGGGTGGGGCGGGGTTTTCGGCGGAGGAGAAGGCGGCGATGAAGGAGTATCTGCGGGAGAAGAGGGGTGGATCGAAGGGGGATGGGGAGGCGGACGTGATGGCGAAGATAGCGGGGATGGCGGAGGGGGATCGGCAGATGGCGGAGCGGGTGCATGCGGTGGTGCGGGAGGCGGCGCCGGGATTGACGCCGCGGACGTGGTATGGGATGCCGGCGTATTCGCGGGATGGGAACGTGGTGTGCTTTTTTCAGAATGCGGGGAAGTTCAAGGCGCGGTATTCGACGCTGGGGTTCAGCGACAAGGCGAAGCTGGATGAGGGGGCGATGTGGGCGACGAGTTTTGCGATTGTGGAGTGGACGGCGGAGGTGGAGGGGAGGGTGAGGGAGTTGGTGAGGCGGGCGGCGGGGGGGAGTTAGTAATTGGTAATTGGTAATTGGTAATTGGTAATTGGTAATTGTGCGTGACGGGTTCCGCCCCAGCCCAGCGCTCCCTGGCAGTCGCGGCTCTGATCGCCATGGGCGATCTTGGCTTTGGGCGAGGGGCAGCGCGTATACTTATTCGCTCCTTATGACGATTTGTCAATTTTGGTGGCGGTGATGTATGCAGCGTGTGCGGGAAGAGCGTGAGGTCGCGGCGAGCGGGGAAGCGGTGGCGGAGATGGTGCGCGGGATGGGGGTAAAGGCGCGGGCGGCGGCGCGGGGGTTGGCGGGGGTTTCGGGGGGGGCGAAGAATGCGGCTTTGCAGGCGATGGCGGAGTTGATCTGGGAGAAGCGCGGGTGGTTGATGGAGGAGAATGGCAAGGATGTGGCGGCGGCGGAGAAGGAGGGGTTGGCGGGGCCGCTGGTGGCGCGGCTGAAGTTGCCCGAGAAGAAGGTGGAGGCGATGGCGCGGGGGCTGAGGGAGATTGCGTTGCAGGTGGATCCTGTGGGGCAGACGATCGAGGCGTACGATCGGCCGAACGGGTTGCGGGTGGAGAAGCGGCGTGTGCCGATCGGGGTGGTGGCGATTATTTTTGAAAGTCGGCCGAACGTGACAGCGGATGCGGCGGGGATTTGTTTGAAATCGGGGAACGCGTGCATTTTGCGCGGGGGGAAGGAAGCGATCCATTCGAACAAGGCGATTGCGCAGATCGTGCGGGAGGCGGTCAAGAGCGCTGGATTGCCCGAAGATGCGGTGCAGCTGGTGGAGACGACCGATCGGGCGGCGGTGGGGGCGATGGCCACTGCTGAAGGATTGATTGATTTGATCATTCCGCGCGGGGGCGAGGGGTTGATCCGGAGCGTGGTGGAGCAGGCGACGATTCCGGTGATCAAGCATTACAAGGGGGTGTGTCACGTGTACATCGACAAGGGGGCGGATGCGGACATGGCGGTGAAAATCGCGGTGTCGGCGAAGGTGGATGGGGTGGCGCTGTGCAACACGGAGGAGTGCCTGCTGGTGCACAAGGAGATGGCGGGGAAGGTGCTGCCGCGGATAGCGACGGCGTTCCGAGAGAAGAAAGTCGAGATGCGGGCGGACCAGTGGTCGCTGGGGCTGTTGCAGGATGCGAAGCTGGCGAAGGAGAGCGACTGGGGGACGGAGTTTCTGGATTATGTGATTGCGATCAGGCAGGTGGGGAGCATCGACGAGGCGATCGAGCACATTGCGAAGTATGGGAGCCAGCATACGGATGCGATCGTGACGAACGACCTGGCGGCGGCGCGGAAGTTTGTGACGGAGGTGGATTCGGCGAGCGTGCTGGTGAATGCGTCGACGCGGTTTGCGGATGGGGGGGAGTATGGGCTGGGGGCGGAGATTGGGATATCGACGGACAAGCTGCATGCGCGCGGGCCGATGGGCGCGGCGGATTTGTGCACGTATAAATACATCGTGACGGGCAGCGGGCAGGTGCGGGGGTAGGGGGGGAGACGAAAGACCAAAGACGGAAGACGAAAGGCGGAAGACGAAAGGCGGCGGGCGAGAGGCGCGGGTATGGATGGGGGAGATTTTTCATAGGATCGTATGCGCGGTAGTGGGTTTTACAGGATGTGGCCGTCGTACCTGGTGCTGGGGTTGAGCCTGGTGCTGTGCGTGGTGTCGTATTTGTATGTGGACGCGACGGTGTCGGCGGATGAGGGGAGGCGGTTCGATCAGGCGGTGAAGACGTTGAAGCAGACGCTGTCTGGGGAGACGGACCGGTACACGGACCTGCTGCAGTTCACGCGTGCGTTTGTGGACGGGACGGGGAAGGTGACGCGGGAATCGTGGCGGCGGTTCACGGCGGGTGCGGATTTGACGGCGCATCCGGGGCTTTTGGGGCTGGGGTATGCGGAGCGGGTGAGCAACGAGCAGTTGCCGGGGTATGTGGCCGAGGCGCGGAAGGAGGGCTATGGGGATTATGCGATACGGCCGCCGGGGGATCGGGCGGAATATTTCCCGGTGAACATTGTGGAGCCGCCGACGGAGCGGAACCGGGTATCGATGGGCTTCGATTTGATGACGGATCCTGTGAGGTCGTCGGCGATGCGGGAGGCGGAGCTGGAGGGTCGGCCGGCGGCGACGTCGAAGCTGGTGTTGCTGCCGGACGTGGGGAAGGAGGAGCATCCGGGGTTTCTGGTGTTCGTGCCGGTGTATCGGCTGGAGGCGGACGGATCGGGCCCGCACACGGCGCAGGAGCGGCAGGCGGCGTTGCGGGGCTTTGTGTATGCGCCGTTCCAGGTGGATTCGCTGGTGGAGGGTCTGCGGTCGCAATTGCGGGATGTGGGGGTGGTGGAGTTTCAGATCTACGACGGGCAGCAGATTCGGGAGAGCGCGCTGCTGTATGACAGCCGGGAGGCGGCGGCGCGGGGGGCGGGAACGAAGCGTGGGCCGGCGCCGGGAGGATGGGCGGCGGAGGAGCGGCCGGCGCTGGCGGATCAGCCGAGCGCGGAGCGTGTGGAGCTGCGGGTGGAGGGTCGTCCGTGGACGCTGGTGGCGGTGCCGTCGCCGGAGCTGCTGCAGACGGTGGATCATCATTTGCCGTGGCTGGTGCTGACGGGGGGGGCGTTATTGAGCTGGCTGCTGTTCGGGGTGAGCTGGATGCAGATGCGAGCGCGGCTGTCGCGGGAGGCGGCGGCGGAGCGGGTGGCGGAGTCGGAGCGGCGTCTGCGTGCGTCGGAGCTGCGGTATCGGATGAAGATCGAGCAATCGCCGCTGGCGGTGCAGACGCTGTCGCCGGAAGGGCGGACGACGCTGGTGAACAAATCGTGGGAGGATTTGTGGGGGATCACGTTTGAGCAGTTGGGGGAGTACAACGTGTTGGAGGATGGGGAGCTGGTGAAGAAGGGGGTGATGCCGCTGATCAAACGGGCGTTTGCGGGGGAGACGGTGACGATCGGGCCGATATTTTATGATGCGGGGGAGCTGGCGACGGGAGCGCATCCGCGGTCGCGGTGGGTGCGCTCGGTGCTGTATCCGGTGAAGGATCCGACGACGGGGGAGATTACGGAGCTGGTGCTGATGCACGAGGACTTCACGCTGCGCAAGGAGGCGGAGGCGGAGCTGCGGGAGGCGAAGGAGGCGGCGGAGGCGGCGAACCGTGCGAAGGACCAGTTTCTGGCGGTGTTGAGCCACGAGCTGCGGAATCCGCTGTCGCCGGTGCTGTCGATGGTGGACTTGCTGTCGCAGGGCGAATTGAGCGCGGAGAAGGCGGCGGAGGCGATGGAGGTGATCCGGCGGAACGTGGAGCTGGAGGCGCGGCTGATCGACGATCTGCTGGATGTGACGCGGATTTCGCGCGGGAAGCTGCACCTGGACATGGAGGTGGTGGATGTGCACCAGGCGCTGGAGCATGCGGTGCAGATTTGCGCGGGCGACGCGGCGGGCAAGGGGGTGCGGGTGGAGAAGTATTTCGATGCGAAGGAGCATGCGGTGCGGGGGGATCCGGCGCGGCTGCAGCAGGTGTTCTGGAATTTGATCAAGAATGCGGTGAAGTTCACGCCGCCGGGGGGGACGATTTTTATTCGGACGGGGAACCGGGGGCGCGGGGACGGCGATGGGGCGGAGCGGATTGCGATCGAGGTGGCGGATACGGGGATCGGCGTGGCGGCGGAGAAGCTGCCGCGGATTTTCGAGGCGTTCGAGCAGGCGGATGGATCGATCACGCGGCGGTTCGGCGGGCTGGGGCTGGGGCTGGCGATCACGCGGGCGCTGGTGGGGGCGCACGGGGGGCGGATCGAGGCGAACTCGCCGGGGGCGGGACAGGGGACCACGTTCACGGTGTCGTTGCCGGTGGTGAAAGCGGAGGCGGGGTCGGCGGCGGCGGCGGCGGCGGGGCCGGGGGGAGTGGGGGCGGGGGGGGCGGGGGGGGCGGGGGCGAGCGGGAGCGGGCGGAAGGTGGATGGGAAGCGGACGTGGCGGCTGCTGGTGGTGGAGGATCAGCCGGACGCACGGCGGGGGATGCAGATGCTGCTGGAGCGGGAGGGATACGAGGTGCGTGCGGCGGCGACGGGCGGGGAGGCGCTGGAGTTGGCGCGGGATTGGCCATTCGACCTGCTGGTGAGCGACATTGGATTGCCGGATTTATCGGGGCTGGAGTTGTTGCCGCGGCTGCGGGCGCTGCGTCCGGCGCCGGCGATTGCGTTGACCGGCTTCGGGATGGAGCAGGACATTCAGCGAGCGGTGGAGGCGGGATTTGACGTGCATATTACCAAGCCGGTCAGTTTTGAGAGGTTGCGGGAGTCGATTGGGGAGTTGCTGGGGCGGGGGTGACGGATGGCCCCGAAACAGGCGGCGAGGGCCGCAACCGAACGGGTGGCGTTGTGGGCGGTTGAGTGTTCCGGGGATCTTCAACGCGGAGGGCGCGGAGGAACGACGATGGTCCGGACTCTCCGCGGAGGACGACGTAAATGGCCACGAAGGGCACGAAGAACACGAAAGTTGCAATGGACGAGGGGAATTGTCCGCAGATTCACTCATTTGCACAAAGGAATGATGGCTCGCGTGGCTCGAACATCCGGAGAGTTGATTTTACTGTATTTCAATATTTATGTTTGTCATTAAGAAGCACGGACTTCACGGAGATCGGTCCAGTGCGGCGGCAGCGCGGGAATTCGCGGGTGCGGGGTTTGATTTGCGGGGGTTTGGCGTTGGAATAGGAGGGAATGGTTTTGCAATGAGGAGTGATGGATGAAGCGTGCGCGGCGGATAGCGGTGGTGGCGGCGGCGGTGATGGGGGCGGGGGTTTTCCAGGGGGCGGGTGCGCGGGGGCAGACGGCGACGGGGAAGACCCGGGGGGTGATTGCGGGGGAGACGGCGCGGCCGCTGCGGTATCGGGCGGTCAATGGCGACTTTGTGATTGATGATGGGCCCGAGTTTTTTAATCGTCCGCTCTATGCCGACAATGCGCCGTTTCGCGCCGACGGCGGCGACAAGCCTGAATTCTCTTTTTATTCCTCGGCGCACGCCGGGAACCTTCGGTTCGCGATCATCGCGCCGGGCGGCGCGAAATGGTTCTCGGATGCGGCTCATATCACGGCGATCTATCATCCCGGCGAAATGATTTATGACATCCACGATCCGCTGCTGGGCGACGGGGTGTTGCATCTGCGGGCGGTTCCGCTGGATGGCGTTGAGGGCCATGCTTTCCAGGTCGCCGGGGAAAAACTGCCGGACAAGTTGCAGATTCTTTTTGCGTTGGGCGGGGCCGATGGGAAGAAGGGCTCGCGCAACGGGGATATCGGCACGGAGCGCCAGCCGGTGACGGATTTTTTCCAGGTAACGCCGCAATCGTGCGCGGGCAACAGCGTGACGGCGAACGGGGGCTCGGGGTTGTGCACGCTGAGCGGGAACGCCATTGGGCTGACGGCGCTGTTTCCCGCGCCCGCGCGCGCTGCCGACGCGAATGACTGGACGGACCCGGCGAAGGCGGCGGCGAACGGGACGGGATCATTTCGCTCGGCGATAGCGGTTTCGCTGGCGGACCTCACCGGAGAACAGCCGCTGTACGCGGTGATCACGAAATCGCCGCTGGACAGCACGGTGGAAGTTTCGCCGGCCGGGCTGTTCGCGGCGGGGGAAAAGCATCGTGACGCGGTGGCCGATCGAGTGAGGGTGGACACGCCGGACGGGTTTATCAATTCGGCGATGGCGGCGCTCAATGTCGCCGGCGACGCGGTGTGGGATGGCGCTTCGGGGACGGTGATGCATGGAGCGGTGGCGTGGCGGTCGAAGCTGCTGGGGTGGCGCGGTCCATACATCCTGGATGAACTGGGCTATCACGAGCGGATGACGCACCAGATCAATTACTGGGCGGCGCAGCAGATCGTCGGCGGAGAGATTCCGCAGGAGGCGCATGCCGATCCGAAGAAGAACCTGGCGGCGGACGATTGGAAGATGCTGCATACCGATGGGGATTTGTCGAAATCGCATTACGACATGAATCTTGCATACTTTGATTATTACCTGCGGCACGCGCTGTGGACGGGGGATGTGGAATTGTTGAAACAGACGTGGCCGGTGCTGGTGCGGCATTTGGCGTGGGAGCAGCGCTGTTTTCGCCGGCCATTCGGGGGCGAAGACGGGTCGCCCGTACTTCCGCTGTATGAGGCATATGCGTGCATCTGGGCGAGCGACAATCTGCAATATGATGGCGGCGGGGCGGCGCATGCGACGGCGCTGAATTACTTTGACAACATGATGGCGGCGCGGATTGCGAAGATCATCGGGCAGGATGGAACGCCGTACGAGAAGGAAGCCGGGCTGATTCTGCAGGGGATGCACAGGGAATTGTGGCTGCCGGAGCGGGGGATTTTTGCGGAGTCTCGGGACATCCTGGGCTCGAAGGCGGCGAATCCGTCGCCGGGGTTGTGGACTTTTTATCACACGGTGGATTCGCAGGCGGCGGATGCGTTTGAGGCATACCAGATGGGGCGGTATGTCGACACGCAGATCGGGCACATACCGATTCATGGGCCGGGGGTGCCGGAGGGGGATAACGGGGAGGGTTTTTACCTGCTGCCGGAGACGGACTGGTCGCCGTATATGTGGTCGATCAACAACGTGGTGCTGGCGGAGGATGCGGCAACGGCGCTGGCGGACTATCAGAGCGGGCCGGGGCGGGCGAAGCAGGGATTCGCGGTGTTGAAGGGGAACATCCTGGATTCGATGTTCATGGGGTTGTGTCCGGGGAACACTCATATGTCGTCGCAGTTTGATGACAATCGCGGGGAATCACAGCGGGATTTTGCGGATCCGACGGCGATGATGACGCGGGCGATCGTCGAGGGATTGTTTGGCGTGCGGCCGGATCTGCTCGCTGGCCAGGTGACGGTGGCGCCGGGGTTTCCCAGCACGTGGGACCATGCGGCGATGAAGCATCCCGATTTTTCGCTGAGCTTTGTGCGCAAGGGGGATGTGGATAGATATGAAATGGCGCCGCATTTTGCAAAATCGGTGGCATTACGCTTTGTATTGCCCGCGAAGAGCGATCATGTGGCGGCGCTGACGGTGAACGGGCAGGCGGCGCAGTGGAAGGCGGTGGCGGATGCGGTGGGGACGCCGGAGATTGAAGTGGATGTTCCCCCCCCCACCGCAGCAAGCGGGGCCGACGCGAAGGCAACGGTGAGCGTGACGTGGAGCGGGAATGCGCTGAGCGTGCCGACATATAACACGGTCGATGATCCGGGGAATCCGCTGGTGGTCGATACAGGGACGGCACGCTACATGGGCATGCGCGATCCGCAGACGGCGGTGACGGGGACCTCCGGCAGCGGCAATGGCTTTGTGACCTCGGCGACGAACGAACTGGGCTGGCACACGATTTTTGTGCACCTGCGGCAGGGAGATTTTGCGTGGTGGTCGCCGGTGGATTTTGAAACCCGGCCGGCGATGGAGATCGTGAGCGTGGAGCCGCAGGAGAAGGACTCGCTGAAGTTCCAGATTCGCAACAACAGCGGGCAGCCGCTGGACGAGGAGGTGACGGTGCGGGCGGGCGGGCACGAGGAAAAGGTGCATGCGGCGGCGGCGAAGCGCGGGGGGCTGAGCGACGCGCTGACGATTCCCGCGGCGGGATTGTTGCCGGGGGCGAATCGCGTGGCGGTGGTGCTGCACGATGGGCAGCGGATCGAGGGCGAGGCGGTGAACTGGCAGTTGCAGGCGCCGGCGGATGCAAAGATGGAGGCGGTGGATCTGTCGCAGGTGCTCAATGCGAACGCGAGGGATATCTTCCGGACGGATTACCTCGAGCCGCGCTCGCCCTATGTGTCGCTGGCGATTCCCAAGCAGGGCATCGGCGGGTGGGCGATGAACACGTTCGACCCGCGGATCGATGATTCGGGCGTGCGGGCGCATCCGGAGGTGAACGTCGATGGCGTGGTGTTCAAGACGGCGGCGACGGGAAACAATATCGCCTTCACCAGCGAATGGAAGAATCATCCCGACCACCTGATTATTCCGCTGAACGGAAAAGCGACGCACGTGTATCTGCTGATGGCCGGCTCGACGAGCCCGATGCGTTCGCACATGGAAAACGGCGAGCTGGTGGTGGCGTATCAGAGCGGGGCGTCGGACCGGGTGGCGCTGGTGAATCCGACAAACTGGTGGCCGATCGAGCAGGATTATTTCATCGACGATTACCAATTCGACATTCCCGGGCCGCTGCCGCCGCGGGTGGATTTGCAGACGGGGCGTGTGCGCATACGCACGCATGCGGAGGCGTTGGGGAAGGGCGGACAGATCCCCGGCGGGAGCGCGACGGTGTTGGACGTGCCGGTGGATCCGGCGCGGGGGCTCAAGTCGCTGACGGTGCGGGCGACGGCGTATGAGCCGATCATCGGCGTGATGGCGGTAACGGTGGCGCGGTAAGCGCGACCGCCTGAGCAGCGGCGGCCGGCTCAGCGGCGAGGGGTCAAAGCGGCGCAGCCCGCCAAAGTGCCGCGGCCTTGGGGAAAGAGGGGGAATTTGGAGCGAGTTGGTGCAGGTGGCGGGGCGTTGGCCGGGATTTTGCGGCAGAGCCACCGGGCGGATCGGAGGCCCGGCCGTGGAGCAGATTGTCAGTTGCGAGGTATGCGGATTGGTGCAGCGGGTGGAACCGCTGCCCAGGCGGATGCGTGCGTTGTGCGCGCGCTGCCACTTTGAGATTCGGCGGCGCAAGCGGGACAGCGCGAACCGCACGCTGGCGCTGGCGATCGGGGCGCTCGCGTTGTACATCCCGGCGAACCTGCTGCCGATCGTGCAGGTGGAGTATTGGGGCGCGGCGAGCACGACGACGATCTTTGACGGCGTGCGCGGCCTGTTTCAGACGCGCAGCTATGTGGTGGGATGCCTGATCTTCTGCACGAGCATTCTGTTTCCGGGCTTGAAGATCGTGGGGTTGATCGCCCTGAGCGCGACGGTCCATCGCCGGGGGCTGGAGCGGTTCCGCTCGTGGGTCTACCGGATGATCCAGATTCTCGATCCGTGGAACATGCTGGAGGTGACGATGTTGTCCATCGTGGTGGCGCTGGCGGAGCTGGGAAAGGTCGCCACGGTGCATCCGGGCGCGGGGGTCGTGTCCTTCGCCGGGGTGGTGGTGCTGACGATTTCGGCGACGCTGACGTTTGATCCCCGGCTGGTGTGGGACGCGGGCGAGGAGCGGCGATCATGAAGGCGGCGGAAACATCTGGTGGATCGCGGCAGGAAGAGCAGCGGGAGGCGGAGCTCGCGTCCAAGCTGCCCAAGGCGAAGCGGGGAAGGGACTGGAAGGCCTATCTGTTCTGGGTGGTGCCGGCGGCGGCGGTGGCGCTGGCGGCATGGTTCATCTATTCCGATGCGATCAGCAAGGGTCCGAAGCTGCATCTCTATTTTGCCGACGCCACGGGGCTGGATGCGGGCAAATCGAAGATGAAGTACCGGGGCGCGGAGGTGGGCAAGGTGGATGACATCACGCTGACGCCCGATCGCAAGCAGGTGGATGTGGAGGTGTCGCTGAAGAAATCGGCGGCGGGTCTGGCGCGGGAGAACTCGAAATTCTGGATCGTGCGCGCGCAGGTGAGCGTGGCGCAGATACAGGGGCTGGGGACGATCATGTCTGGGGATTTTCTGACCGTGGAGCCCGGGGATGGGAAGGCGGCGACAAAGTTCGAGGGGCTGGCGCAGGCGCCGGTGATTGCGTCTCCGGGGGGCGCTGCGGATCCTGGTGATGGCGGAGCGTGCGGGATCGATGAAGCCGGACACGCCCGTGTTTTACCGGGGGATTCAGGTGGGCAAAGTGTCGGCATCGGAGCTGGGGCCGCATGCGCAGACGGTCCGCGCAACGGTGGACATCGAAAAGCGGTATGCCCCGCTGGTGCGGATGAATTCGATGTTCTGGAACGCGGGGGGCATCGACGTGAACGTGGGACTGGGGGGAGCGGACATCAGCGCCCAATCGGCCAAGACGCTGCTGGGCGGCGGGATCGATTTCGCCACGCCGGACACCAGCCAGAAGGAGGCGCCCCCGAGGACGAGTTTCCGGCTGTATGACAAGTCGCAGGAAGCGTGGCAGGCGTGGGCGCCGGCGATCGACCTGCCGGAGCCTTCGGACAATTCGGCGGCGGCAGCGCAAAGCGCGGGGGGGCGATGAGAGTTCCGCGCATCATTCCCGGAGCTATCCTGCTGGCGGCGCTGGCGCTCGGCGGATGCGCCGCGCCCACGCACAAGACGCTTGATCCCGGGCTGCTCGACAACGACGTGCTGCAACAACGGGTGAATGCGGCATTGCAGCGGGGCGGTGCGGATTTCAGCGGGGTCCATGCGCAGGCGTCGGAGGGCACGGTCGATTTGACGGGAGTGGTGGCCTTTCCGGCGGCGCGCGCGTGGGCCGAAAATACGGCGCGCAAGGTCTACGGCGTGAAAGCGGTGAAGAACGACGTGCAGGTGGGCGACGCCCGGAAGGCGGGCGGGGGATGACTCGGGGGGGGGGATTTTCGTACACTGCAGGCAAGCGGATCGGAGCGATGGACGATGAGGAGTGCGGCTGCGCATGCGCGATCATCTGGTGCTATACATCAATGGGAAGGTGCATGAGGTGCGCGGCGGGGATGTGTTCGTGCCGCTGACGACCTATCTGCGGGAGAGGCTCGGGCTGGTGGGGACGAAAATTGTGTGTTCGGAGGGGGATTGCGGATCGTGCACCGTGCTGATCGGCCGGGTGCGGCCCGGGGGGGGGGGCGGCGGGGGCGGCGAGGCGGGGGGAATCGACTATCGGCCGGTGTGCGGGTGCATACAGTTGATGGGGCAGCTGGACGCCGTGCATGTGGTGACGGTGGAGGGGCTGAGCGACGAGGGCGAGTTGAACCCCGTGCAGCGGGAAATGGTGCGATGCCAGGGGACGCAGTGCGGCTTCTGCACGCCGGGGTTTGTGGTGGCGATGTGCGGGCATCTGGAGGAAGAGCGGCGGCCGACGAAGCAGACGTGGACGCGGGCGCTCACCGGCAACTTGTGCCGATGCACGGGGTATGCGTCGATTCTGGAGGCGGGAATGGCGGTGGATGCGGGACCGGGGAAGTGGCGGCGCGTGGGCGAGCGGTATGCCGACGCGGCGATCGCCCAGCGGCTGGCGGCGTGGGAACGCGACGCGGTGGAGGTGTGCGACGGGCTGGCGCGCTTCGCCAAACCGGTGGACGTCCGGGCGGCGGCGGCCTTTCGAGCGGCGCATCCTGACTGCACGGTGGTCTCGGGCGGCACTGACATCGGCGTGCAGGTGAACAAGCGGATGCGCGCGATCACGACGCTGCTCTCGACCGCAGGACTGCGCGACTTGGAAGAGGTGCGCGTGGAGGCTGGGGCCGGTTCGATCTCAACGCTTATCGCCGGGGCGCGGGCGAGCTTGACGGAGGTGGAGCGCGCGGCGGCCAAGGCGCTGCCGGAGTTCGCCAGGATGCTCGAAAATTTCGGCTCGCCGCTGATTCGCAACGCCGGGACGATCGGGGGAAACCTGGCCAACGGATCGCCGATCGGCGACACGATGCCCGCGATGTTCGTGCTGGAAACGGAAGTGGAACTAACCGGGACCAACGGCTCGCGCCGCGTGAACATGAACGATTTTTACACCGGCTATCGCCAGACGGTGATGCAGCCCGGCGAGCTGGTCACGGCGGTGCGGATGCGGCTTCCGGCGGCGGGCGAGCTGTTCCAGGTGTACAAAATTTCGCGGCGCAAAGACCTGGATATTTCGTCCTTCACCGCGGCGATCTGGGGACGCGTGAGCGGCGGCCGGATCGAAACGATGCGGATCGCCTATGGCGGCGTTGGCCCGGTGATCCTCCGCCTGCGCAAGACGGAAGCGGCGCTGACTGGCGCGGAGTTTTCGGAGGCGACATTCGCCGCGGCGGGAGCGGTGGCGCGCTCGGAGATCGCCCCGATTTCCGATGTGCGCGGCGCGGCCGCGTATCGGCTGCAGCTTGCGCACAACATCCTGGGCAAGTTTTATGCCCAGACCGCCGCCCTTCAGCGAACCGGCGGACGCGCGGCGACCAACGGTCAGGGAGAGCATGCATGACGGTGGTGGGCAAAAATATTCCGCATGAATCCGCGGCGACGCACGTGGCCGGGCGGTCGACTTTCATCGACGACGTGCCGCCGCGAAGCGACGAAGTGTTCCTCGAAATCTTCGGCAGCCCGGTCGCGCACGGGCGTTTGAAATCCCTGGACCTGGACGCGGCGCGGGCGGTGAAGGGCGCCGTGGGAATTTTCACGGCGAAGGATGTGCCCGGGCACAACCACTTCGGCCCCATCATCCAGGACGAGCACCTGCTGGCGGCGGAGGAAACGACCTTCGTCGGCGATCCGCTGGTGCTGATCGCCGCCGCCACGCGCGAAGCGGCGGTCCGCGCCCGGCTGCTGGTGCGCGCTGAAATGGAGCCGCTGCCGGCGATTTTTTCGGTCGACCAGGCGATCGCTGCGGGATCCTTCATCGGCCCGGAGCGCGTGATCGAGACCGGCAACGTGAAAGCCGCCCTCGCCGCCGCCGAACACACGCTCACGGGCACGCTCGACATCAACGGCCAGGAGCATTTCTATCTGGAATCCCAAGCCGCAATCGCCTATCCCGGCGAGGGCGGCGAAATGCTCGTGCTCTCCTCCACGCAGCATCCCACCGAGGTGCAGTCGATCGTCGCGGAGGTGCTGGGCGTGCCCTTCAACCACGTCACCGTCCAGTGCCGGCGCATGGGCGGCGGCTTCGGCGGCAAGGAGACGCAGGCCGCGGGTCCCGCCGCGATGGCCGCCCTCGTCGCCGCAAAACTCAAGCGTCCGGCGCGCATCGTCCTCGACCGCGACACCGACATGGCCCTTACCGGAAAACGCCACCCCTTCACGGCCTTCTACACCGTCGGCTTCTCCTCCACCGGCCGCATCTCCGCGCTCCAGCTCGACCTCTTCTCCAACGGCGGCTGCACCGCCGACCTCTCCCCCTCCGTCCTCGAACGCGCCATGCTCCATTCCGACAACGCCTACTTCCTGCCCAACGCCCGCATCACCGGCCGCGTGTGCAAAACCAACCTCCCCTCCAACACCGCCTTCCGTGGCTTCGGCGGCCCGCAAGGCGTCGCCGCCAAGGAAAACATCCTCGAAGAAATCGCCATCTTCCTGAAGCGCGACGCCCTCGACATCCGCCTCGCCAACCTCTATGGCATCGGCGAGCGCGACATCACCCCCTACGGCCAGAAGGTCGAAAACAACGTCCTGCCGCAACTGATCTCCGACCTCCGCGATTCCGCCGCCTACGACCGCCGGCGCTCCGAGATCAACGCCTTCAACGCCCAATCCACATCCCATCTTCGCGGCCTGGCCCTCACGCCCGTGAAGTTCGGCATCTCCTTCACCAAGAAAACCCTCAACCAGGCCAACGCCCTCGTCAACGTCTACACCGACGGCTCCGCGCTGGTCACCACCGGCGCCACCGAAATGGGCCAGGGCGTCTACACCCGCATCCGCCAGCTTGTCGCCGACGATCTGGGCATCCCCTACGAGCGTGTGCGCATCGGACCCACCGCCACCGACAAAAACTGCAACACCTCCCCCACCGCCGCATCCTCCGGCACCGATCTCAACGGCGCCGCCGCCCTCGACGCCACCGGCCGCATCAAGTCCCGTCTCGCCGCCTTCGCCGCCCCGCTGCTGAACGCCTCCGCCGAAAATCTCCGCTTCGCCGATGATTTCGTCTTCGACCCCGCCGCTCTCGACAAACGTATCGCCTTCCTCGATCTGGTCTGCCGCGCCTATCTCGAACGCATCGACCTCGGCGAGCGCGGCTTCTACATCACCCCCGGCGTCGATTTCGACCGCGACACCGGCAAAGGCACGCCCTTCCTCTATTACACCAACGGCGCCGCCGTCGCTGAGGTGCTCATCGACCGCTTCACCGGCGAACTCGCCGTGCCGCGCGTCGACCTGCTCATGGACGCCGGCATCCCCCTCAACCCCGGCATCGACCGCGGCCAGATCATCGGCGGCTTCATCCAGGGCATGGGATGGGTCACCACCGAGGAAGTCGTCTTCGATGCCAAAGGCGTCCTGCTCTCCCACTCCCCCACCACCTACAAAATTCCCAACATCAGCGACGTGCCCGAAATCTTCAACGTGCGTTTCTTCAATAACCCCGACAGCGCCAAAAGCCTCAAACGCTCCAAAGCCCTCGGCGAACCGCCCCTGCTTCTGAGCATCGCCGTCTGGGCCGCCGTGAAAAACGCCCTCGCCTACGCCGCCGCCGGCGCCATTCCCCCGCTCTCACTCCCCGCCACCGGCGAGCAAATCCTGATGCGCCTGTCGCACCTCCGGCAAACCGCCGCTCGGCGCGCCATCCCGGAGAGTGCTCCAGCACGCTGATCGCACACATTCCGCCAAGCCCGTCCCGCACGTACAATGCCCCCCATGAAAATCACCCATCTACTCGTCTCGATCTTCCTCCTGCCCCTCGCCGCCCGCGCCGCCGGCGACCCGCCGGCCATATCTCCCGCCGATCGCCGCGCCGATTTCCTCAAGCTCATCGATCGCCCCAGGGTCCCTCTGAAATCCGAAGCCCCCACCGTCGACGTGCAGGACGACGCCATCGTCGTGCACTTCGCCTACGACTCCGATGCCCACAACCGCGTCCCCGGCATCCTCCTCGCTCCCGGAATTGCCGCCGCCGATGTCGCTCACATTCCGCAGCGCCCCGTCGTCATCCTTCTCCACGGCACCAACGGCCGCAAAGAGGACATGCTCCCCCTCGCCCGCACGCTCGTCGCCAGAGGCTTCGTCGCCGTCGCCATCGACGGCCCCTACCACGGCCAGCGCACCAAAGCCGGCGCCGCCGGCCAAAGCACCAAAAACACCCCCGATTACCAGGACGCCATCCTCAACGCCTATCGCACCGGCAACGGCGGGGGCGGGCATCCCTTCTTCTTCGACACCGTCTGGGACATCATGCGACTGATCGATTACCTCGACACGCGCACCGACGTCGATCCCCATCGCATCGGCATCTACGGCGTTTCCAAGGGGGGCATCGAAGCCTATCTCGCCGCCGCCGTCGATCCGCGCATCCAGGTCGCCGTGCCCTGCATCGCCCTCGAGTCCTTCCAATGGGCCGACGAGCATGATTCCTGGCACTCGCGCATCGGCACCATCCAGCGCGCTTTCGACTCCGCCGCCAAAGACGCCGGCATCGCCCAGCCCGACAGCGCTTTTGTCCACCAGTTCTACGCCAAGGTCGCACCCGATATCGACGGTGAATTCGACGGACCCGCCATGGTCCCCCTCATCGCCCCCCGACCGCTGCTTTCCATCAACGGCGATTCCGACCCCCGCACGCCGCAGCCCGGCCTCAAGCTCGCCGCCGACGCCGTCCAGGCCGCCTATCACGCCGACCACGCCGACGATCGTTTCCAGCTGCTGCTCGAAAAAAATACCGCCCATCGCGTCACCCCCGACGCCCAGGCCGCCGCCGTCGACTGGTTCGTCAAATGGCTCAAGCCCTGAACCCGGCATCCCGCACGCCGATCGGCCACCTCAAAAAATCGCCCACCCCGCAAGTTTTCGTGAACCTCCCGCCCTTGCCGCGCACTGAAGCGAGAGACATTGCTTCCTCGTGCATGCGCCGGCCCTTGCGTCCGCCGCAGCCCGCGCCACCACACCCTGCACGCGCCCCTCACCGCCCCCGCATGACCCGCCTCACTGCGCCGTCGGCGTCTGCACCGCCAGCCGCAGCTTGTCCATCGGATAGCCCTGCGTCTGAAGGTAATGCACCAATTCGCCGAAGGGATTCGCAAATATCGTCGGCTGGCGCGACAGAATGAACAGCGTCTCATGGTCCGGCGACCCCAGCACCACGATCGAACTGTCCGCCGCCGTCGCCAGAACCCACAGGTTGTCCGGCAGCGGCGACGACGCCGATTTCAGGTGAAACTTCACATCCGCCGGCGGATCCGTCGGCATCGCCACCGTGTGCACCTCCCGCACCGGCCCGTCCACCGACCCCTGGTGCCAGCGGTACGACAACGCCAGGCTCTTGTCCGAGTTCCGGTCGATCGACAGCACCGCCGCCGGATGCACCTTCCCCTCCGGCGTGATGCTCGCGTTCTCATACCACATCCCCAGCAACTGCTGCGGCTCCACCGAACTCACCGTCGCCGGCGGCGGCAGATGCGCGTTCGCTTCGCCCTCTCCTCCACCCGAATTCTGCGAACACCCGCACAACGCCAACGCCACGCCCGCCACACCACACGCCACAAGCGCTCGGGAAAAATCCATGCGTCTCTCCGGAAAAGGTCCCTCGGTTCACTCCATTCTCCCCGATCTCCAGCATCGCGCCCAACTGGACTCGAACCAGTAACCCTCTGCTTAGAAGGCAGATGCTCTATCCAATTGAGCTATGGGCGCAGCTAGCGCCTTAACAATATGCCGCCAACCCGCCCGGTACAACCCGCCGCCGTGGCATCCGCGCCCCGCCGATGATCGGCCAGAGCCGATACGATCGGCGACGCGCTCCGCTCACGCCGACTTCCGCCGCCCCCCGCGCCGCGGCGCCATCATCGCCCGCAACGCATCATCGCAATGACCTCGCGCCGCGAGGTGCTAAACGCTTTCACTGGCTTCATTGTACATACAGTCTGGGGAGCTCAAAAGAAACCACGGAGATCACGGAGGACACGGGTGCGACCATCTTTTAGTGGCAGTGACTCGTGGCATTGGCGTCCCGCCAATGGGTCCCCGCAGGCCGCTCCGTCCGGAAGATAGATGCGCGCGCACTATGCGGATCGGCCTCCGGCCGAACATCGGCGGGACGCCGATGCCACAAAAGATGGCCGCGCCCGAGGACACGGAGTTTCCCATTGATCCCTCCCTGCTCTCCGTGTGCTCCGTGGTTTTGAAACACGTTCGATAAAAAACGCGCCCTCACGCCGGCCCCGCATGCACGTACACCGTCTCCCCGCTCGTAAACCGCGCCGCACCCTCCGCCATCCCCACCACCATCTCCGCCACCGCCTCCGGTGATAGCACCGCCGACGGATCCACCGTCGCATCCCCCAGCACCCCGCGCAACATCGGCGTATCCACCGCCCCTGGCGCCACGCCATACACCCGTATCCCCGCCGCCGCTCCCTCCCGCGCCGTCGCCAGCGTCAACAGGTTCACCCCCGCCTTCGCCGCCCCATATGCCCCCAGCCCCATGAACGGATCCCGCGCCGACATCGATGACACATTCACGATCACCCCGCCCCGCGCCGCCTTCATCACCGGCCACACCGCTCGAATCCCATAAAATGTCCCCGACAGGTTCGTGTCCACGATCCGCCGCCACTCCTCGATCGAAAACTCCGCCGTCGTGCGCAGCGGCGCATACCCCGCATTATTCACCAGCAAAAAAATCCCCCCAAACGCCGCCGACGTCTCCCGCACCGCCCGCTCCACATCCGCCGCCACGCTCACATCCCCCAGGATCACCAGCACCCGCCCACCGCGCTCGCCGATCTCCCGCGCCACGATCCCCAACCCCGCCGCACGCCGCGCCATCACCGCTACCGCATACCCACGCCCCGCCAGCGCCGCCGCCGTCGCTCGCCCGATCCCCGACGATGCCCCCGTCACCAGCGCCGCCTTCACGCCGCACCTCCTTCCAGCCAGATCCGCAGCACCGCCGTCATCACCGGCTCAATCCGCGCACGCAGCGCTCTGTTCGCAAACCCCGCCCACGACAACCCCGTCGTCGTATCCAGCGGACCATCCAGCTCGCCCCCCATCCCGTCCGTGATCTCCACCCCCGCCTCCCGCGCAATCAGCACGCTCGCCACATCATAAGGATGCACGCACAACCCCGCGGGCCTCTTCTGAATCGCATAAAACATCGGCCGCACATCCGCCACAAACCGATCGTGCCCCATCATCAGCTCATACAACTGCCCCCCCGTCGAAATGTACTGATCCTCAAACACCGTCGCCCGCCTCACATCCGACGGCCCGATGCACGCCTCCACGATCTCCTCCGCCAGCTTCCCCGCCAGTTCCTTCGTCCCTGGAAAAAAATCCGCCACCGTCGCAAAACCGTGCGTGATGTTCTCCGCCCGCGATGGCCGCAGCGCCAATGGCCACGACTCGCTCTTCCGCTCCAACCCGTTCAGGTTCTCCCGCACCCCATGAGCCCCGCCCCCGCGCACCGCCCACAGCGTGTCCGCCAGCCCTTGCTTGCTCAGCGGAATCTCCACCTGCACCGCCGCCTCAATATCCGACAGCCGCGTTTCCTCCCCCCTGTCCGCCGCCACCCCCGCCAGAAACCACGCCGACCGCTTGTCATACATCAGACCCCGCGTCCCATCGATCGGATCCACTATCATCCGCACCGCCTCGCCGCTCCCCCCAAAACGCCGCTCCCCCTCGCGACCCGCCTCATCATGCAGACCCTCCGCGATCAGTACCACCGGCACTTTCCGGGACAGCCGCTCGAAAAAATCCACCAGCAGCGGCTCTATCTCCGCGTCAATCCCATAAATCGTGTCCGCCGCCGACTCCCGCGCCGCATCCGCCATCGCCGCACCCCCCCCCGGCCCCGCCCGCGCCCGCATCACCGCCTCGCGCACCTGCGACCCCAGCTCCCGCAGGTGCTGCACAAAATAATCCGCCTCCCGAGGCAACTTCGACATCGCACCCTCCTCACGTCAACACACCCGTTTGCACCGCAAATCGCCGCGCAACGTCGGTCTCGAACACGGAAACCCGCCACGAAACAGTGAGAACACAGACGACACAGAGAACACAGAGGACACAGAGGACACAGAGGACACAGAGACGAACGACGATATTTTTAATCTTTTCACAACATGCGCCATTTTATAAAAAATCCTTGGCATGATTACATGCACAAATCCTCATCCATCCGAAAAATAATCCGTCCATCCTCGGTGTTCTCTGTGCCCTCCGTGCTTTTCTTCCTCTGTGGCTATGTCTCCCCCGCGCGCTTGACCGGCGGCTCCGGTGGCACCCCGCCGCCCGCCGCCTCCGCCCGCGCCCCGCCCCCCCCCCCGCCCCCGCCACCCCGCCGCCGTACCGATCGATAATAAAACGCCGTCACCGGCGCCGATAACGCATACGCATAAATCGCCACCAGCGTCGTCACCTGCGGCTGCGCCCAGATCAGCATCACCACCAGCAACGCCAGCACCACCGTCCGAAACTTCTTCCGACCCCGCAAAAACCGGTTGATCAAATGCGCATACGCAAACCGCGACACCATCAACAGCCCCGCCACCAGCACCACCACCGGCAGCACATACGGAAACGTCGCCTGCAAAACCCCCTGCACGTGCGGCGACAACCGCCACGGTATCACGTGATGCTGCGCATTGAGCGTCGCGAAAAATATCACCGACGACGCCACCACCGCCGCCGCCCCAGGCGAAGGCATCCCCCGGAAATTCATGTGGCTCGATACCTCGTGCTTGTTCAAGACGTTGAACCGCGCCAGCCGCAACGCCGTGCACGATACATACAACGCACCGATCACCCAGAACAGACGTCCCCACACATCATCCGAAAATGGCCCCGGTAAATCCGCGAACGGCGCCCGCGACCCCGCCACCGCCGGCGCCCGCAACAGCTCCGTGATCAGCCGAATCGCCAGAAACGCCGGCGCCAACCCGAACGACACCATGTCCGCCAGCGAGTCCAGCTCCGCCCCGAAATCCGACGCCGACCGCGTCAGCCGCGCCACGAATCCATCGAACATGTCGAATATCATCGCCGCGAAAATGCAGTACCCCGCCACCGCAAAAGTGAAGTACGGACTCTCACTCCCCGGACCCGTCGCCGCGCCCGCCGCCCCCTCCAACGCCCCGCCCCCCAGGTGCCGCGATGCATAATTGATCGATGCAAACCCGCACAAACAGTTCCCCAGCGTAAACATCGCCGGCAAAAGCGCCACACCCCGACGCCGCTTCCGCACCACCGGCACGCCCCCCTCCCCCAGCATCTCCATCTGTCGCCGCCGATACCGCACGCAGCTCCTTTCAACCACCGCATCATAAACGCATTCAAACCCGGTGCCACACCCCGTCCCACCGCTCCCCCCCTTTCGTCTTTCGTCTTTCGTCTTTTGTCTTTGCCTTTTCCCCGCCCTTTCCCCATCATCCCCCCATGCCTTCCCCCCACCTCCTCCGCCTCTGGGACACCGGCCAGCGACTCCTCGCCCTCGGCCGCTACGTCCCCGCACGCACCGCCCTCGAAGCCGCCGAATCCCTCGCCTGGCGACGCCGCGACCCCGCCTCCCTCGCCCGCCTCTATCTCCCGCTTCTCGAAGCCCGCCGCCAGATCCGCTACCAGGCCGTCGAAGGCCAACTTCTCATCTGCAACCCCTCCGCCCGCGCCCGCGAAGAGCGCCAGCAGCTCAACGGCTTCCTCCACGCCGAAGCCGGCACCGTCCTGCTCACCTGCGCCGCCGGCGAAGGCCAATCCGCCTGCCGCTTCTCCGGCTCCGTCCAATTCGCCGCCCGCCGCACCGCCCGCCCCCTCGAAGCCCTCCTCCTCATCCGCCTCGCCACCGACGTCCGCATCGCCGCCCAACCCGACCCCACCTTCGCCGCCGGCCTCTCCATCGACTGGACCAAAAACCCCGCCGCCCCGATTCCCGCCACCACCACCCCCAACCTCCGCCTCCCCCTCCCTCCGCCCGGCCTATACGACCCCGCCAACCCCCTCCACCCCCTCGCCCGCGAATCCCTCCTCGCCGCCTGGGAAGCCCTCGCCCTCACATGGCAAACCCGCCATCCCCCCCCCCATTTCCCCGACGCCTGGCAAGAACTCGCCTGGCTCCGCCTCGCCCTCCGCATCGACCCCGCCTGCGAACCCATCACCATGCGCCTCCTCGCACTGGCCGAATCCCTCGAACGCGCCCCCAACCACGCCGCCTAAAACACGAAGTGACGAAGATGTGAAGACCACGAAGGCGTTGGCACGTCTCCGCACCTCCCGTCAAAAAATCAAAATCTTTGTTTTGGGGGGCCAGGAAAGCGTGGGCACGGCCGCATGCAGATCGCCCTCTTCGTGGTCCTTCGTGCTCTTCATCCCTTCGTGTTTCCGTCGTCGACTCTCCCCAAGGTTGTTTCCGTTCTCCAGCATCTGTGGAATCCAAAGCCCGAACGAGCCCAGAGCCCTCACCCCCGCCCCTTCCCCTCCACCATCACCTTCCACGAAACCCCAAACCGATCCACCACGATCCCATACCGCTCCGCAAAAAAAGTCTCCACCAGCGGAATCTCCACCCGCCCCCCCTCGCTCAGCCCCGCAAAAACGCGCTCCGCCTTCTCCCCACTCTCCACCCGCAGCAGCAGCGAAAACCCCGCAAATGCCGGCACGCCCGCCCCATGCTCGCACCCGCAATCCGACGCCATCACCTCCGTCGAACCCACCCGAAACGTCGCATGAAAAATCTTCTCCTCCATCCCCGCCTTCACCCGCACCCCATCCGGCCGCTCCCGAAACCGCAGCATAAACACCCGCTCCGCCCCCATCACCCGCCCATAAAACGCCACGGCCTCTTCCGTCCGCCCATAAAAATTCAACGTCGTTTGAACGTCCATGAATGACCTTCTTTGTTTTGACTATTCCGTATCTTCATACACTTGTGCGCTTTCATCGATATATAGCGGAATCTTGTTCTCCAGACACCAGCGCCTCAACTGTACAAGTATTTCAGCCCAGAACGGTAGCGCCCAAGCCGGCGCACAACCGGCCCATGTTATCTCAGTTGGAAAATACACGCTGACCACACCCATTGGCATCTCTAGGACAAAACTCCCTGCGCTCGATACGCAAACGAGTTCTTCCTTCCATCGCGGCTGGAACTTCATCAAAGGTGAATTCATATGGGCTCAAACGAGGTAACGCCCCTCCTCATGCGTGTCCACTGAGAAACCAACTCCAACCTGCAACCCACACCATTATCACCGCCAACGGTACCTTGCCAACATCGCAGATCATCCTCTGGCACACCCTATGCACCTCCCCCCTCCGTCACCGTGCCCGCGCACCTTCCGGAGGCCTCCCCATGTCCCTCACCCCCCGCTCATCCGATCTCCTCCCCCTCGCCGCGGCCGGCGCTCTGCTCTACTTCGCCGCCAACTCCATCATCCGCAACAAACGCCGCATCGGTCTCCGCAACAAAACCGTCCTCATCACCGGCGGCTCCCGCGGCCTTGGCCTCGTGCTCGCCCGCCGCTTCCTCGCCAAAGGCGCCAAAGTCGCCGTCTGCGCCCGCGATCAGCAGGAACTCGATGCCGCCTCCCGCCAGCTCGCCAACCACCCCTTCGCCGCCTTCCGCTGCGATCTCACCCAGCGGCCCCAGGTCGAACAGCTCATCGCCGATGTTGAAGCCCGCTTCGGCCCCATCGATATCCTCATCAACAACGCCGGCACCATCACCGTCGCTCCCGCAGAGCTCATGACCGAACGTGATTACCGTGAAGCCATGGAGCTCCACTTCTTCGCCCCCCTCTACACCACCCTCGCCGTCCTCCCCTCCATGCGCGAACGCCGCTCCGGACGCATCGTCAACATCTCCTCCATCGGCGGCAAAATCCCCGTCCCCCACCTCGCCCCCTACGTCGCTTCCAAATTCGCCCTCACCGGCTTCTCCGAAACACTCCGCGCCGAGCTCGCCAAAGACAACATCCTCGTCACGACGGTCTGTCCGGGCCTCATGCGCACCGGCTCCCCACGCAACGTCGGCGTCAAAGGACGCTACCAGGAAGAATTCGCCTGGTTCATCCTCGGTGATTCCCTCCCCGGCGCCTCCATGTCCGCCCGCCGCGCCGCTGAAAAGATCATCGATGCCGCCGTCCACGGCGACCCCGAAATCGTCCTCAGCCTCCCCGCCAAAGCCGCCGCCCTCCTCCATGGCATCGCCCCCGCCCTCTTCACCCGCCTCATCACCCTGCAAAACGCCCTCCTCCCCAAGCCCCCCGAAAAATGGGACTCCGGCCAGGGCGCCCGAAAACGCCGCGGCCACCAATCCCACTCCTGGCTCACCCGCTCCCCCCTCACCGCCCTCACCCAACAAGCCGCCGCCCAAAACAACGAACTCTAACCCCCTAGCTCCCCCCTCGCGCCATCACCCCCGTCGTCGCGCCGCCCCGTCGCCGTGTCGTCGCGCCGCGTCCCCCCTCTGGTCCACTCTTTGCGTCCGCCCCCGTACCGGCACCATCGCCGCCACGCTACGAAAGGACCCCCATGAACACCTACTCCCTCGACACCGCCACCCTCGACCGCCTCCAGGACCTCCTCAGCATCAACATCGACAGCCAGAAAGGTTTCCAGGAAGTCTCCGAGCACGTCAAAGACGCCCAGCTCAAGCAGCTTTTCGCCGAGTTCTCCCAGAAACGCGCCCACAACGCCGCTGAGCTCCGCCAGGCTATCTCCAACGCCGGCAGCGAACCCCACGCCTCCGGCTCCGTCACCGGCACGCTCCACCGCTGGTGGATCGACGCCAAACAAGCCTTCAGCGGCGCCAGCCCCGAAAGCGTCCTCGCCGAGGCCGAACGCGGCGAAGATTCCATCAAGCACACCTACGAGGAAGCGCTGCTGCACCTCAGCCCCACCCCCGCGCGCGATCTCGTCGAGCGCCAGTTCCAGAACGTCACCGAAGGCCACAACCGCGTCAAATCCCTCCGCGAATCCTACAAACACCGCAATCCAAGCGACTGAGAGACTCCCCACACCTTGCCATCCTCCGGAGTCGCAGACACGTGTCCCGCCGCATCGCCGTACCGCGGCGGTCTTTTTGCGCCCCCACCCTCTCATCTCTCGTCTCTCCTCTGTCGCCTCTCGTCTTTCGTCTTTCGTCTTTCATCTTCCCCTCCCGTCTTAACCAGAACTTAACCCCCGCTTAACACGCACCCGCCCCACCCGCCCCTATCTTCCCCCTCAGGACAAACTCTTGAGGAGATTCCCAGATGACCACCTTCCTGAAGTCTGCCATCCTCGGCGCCGCGGGCCTCATGCTCGCCCTCGCTCCCGCCTCCCGCGCCCAAACCACCATCCAGGGCGCAGGCTCCACCTTCGTCGCTCCCGTCATGGCCAAATGGATCCAGGTCTATGACCAGCAGCACCCCGACGTCAAAATCGATTACCAGGCCATCGGCTCCGGCGGCGGCATCCACAACCTCACCGACAAAACCATCCAGTTCGCCGGCTCCGACGCCCCCATGACCGACGACCAGCTCAAACAGGCCGGTGCCGCTGTCCTCCACCTCCCCGAAGTCGCCGGCCCTGTCGTCATGAGCTACAACCTCCCGCAGCTCAAAAACAAGCTCGTCCTCGACGGCAAAGTCATCGCAGGCATCTTCCTCGGCGCCATCTCCCACTGGAACGATCCCCAGATCGCAGCCCTCAACCCCGGCGCCGACCTCCCCAACCTCCCCATCCTCGTCGCACACCGCTCCGAAGGCTCCGGCACCACCTACATCTTCACCGGGTACCTCTCCCAGGTCAGCGCTGACTGGAAATCCAAGGTCGGCCAGAACACCTCCGTCAGCTGGCCCACCGGCCGCGGCGGAAAAGGCACCGACGGCGTCGCCGCTATCATCAAAAATACCGCCGGTTCCATCGGCTACATCGAATACGCCTACGCCATCAACGGCCACCTCCCAGTCGCTACACTCCAGAACAAGGACGGCAAGCCCGTTGACCCCTCCATCGACGGCGTCGTCGCCGCCTCCAAGGCCGTCGTCGCAGACCTCCCCCCCGACTTCCGACTCCCCATCATCGACCCCTCCGGACCCGACGCTTATCCCATCTCCGGCTTCACCTACCTCATCATCTACAAGGACCTCGGCTACCTCAAAGACCGCGAAAAGGCCCTCCAAACCGTCAAGTTCCTCCAGTGGATCCTCACCGACGGACAGCAATACGCCGAAGGCCTCCAGTACGCCAAGCTCGGCGACGACATGCGCAACAAAGTCCTCGACGAACTCAAGCAAGCCACCTTCGACGGCCAACCCCTGCTCAAAGACTGACAAGCCTATTTCAACGTGCCATGGCCATCCTGCCCTGTCCGAAGAACTCTGGTCTTCCGATCCATCTTCCACGAAAGGATTCCCGGCCACATCCGGGAATCCTTTCTTCTCTTGACCCTAAACCCGGGAGTCCGCCGTGACCACCGCTCCCGCCCTGCCCCCCGCCCTCCCCGATGAGCGCTTCTCCGCCGTCCCGCGCACCCGCTCGCGCCTCCGACGCATCACCCTCATCCTCCTCGACAAAATCACCTTCGGCGCCGCCTTCGGCGGCGTACTCGTCATGTTCGGCCTCCTCGGCCTCGTCCTCTGGATCCTCCTCAAATACGCCTGGCCCGCCATCACCCACTTCGGACTCCGCTTCCTCGCCACCACCCAGTGGGACCCCGTCAACGACAAGTTCGGCGCGCTGCCCATGATCTATGGCACCGCCGTCTCCTCCGTCATCGCACTCCTCCTCGCTGTCCCCGTCAGCGTCGGCACCGCCATCTTCATCACCCGCATCGCCCCAAAATGGCTCGCCGGCCCAGTCTCCTTCCTCGTCGAACTCCTCGCCGCCATCCCCAGCCTCGCCTATGGCCTCTGGGGCGCACTCGTCATGGTCCCCTGGCTCCAGAACCACGGCGAACCCGCCCTCCAATCCCTCCTCGAACACGTCAAAATCATCCCCCTCGGCCAAAATGCCGACCACTCGATGTCCTATTTCCCCGCCAACCTCGTCGCCGGCGGTGCCTACGGCTCCGACCTCCTCGCCGGCGGCCTCATCCTCGCACTCATGATCATCCCCATCATCACCGCCATCTCCCGCGATGTTCTCCACACCGTCCCTCGAGACCTCGAAGACGGCGCCTACGGCCTCGGCGCTACCTGGTGGCAGGTCACACGCATCGCTCTCGCCTACTCCAAGGTCGGCATCTTCGGCGCCGTCATCCTCGGACTCGCTCGCGCCGTCGGTGAAACCATGGCCGTCGTTATGGTCATCGGAAACACCAACCAAATCTCCGGCAGCCTCTTCGGCGGCGCTCAAACCATGGCCGGACTCCTCGCCAATGAGTTCCTCGAAGCCGACCACGCCCTCTACTACAGCGCCCTCGTCTACGTCGCCCTCATCCTCCTCGTCTCCACGCTCCTCATGAACACCGCCGCCCGGCTCCTCCTCGCTCGTCTCAGCCGCCCCCGTACCCGCTGATCCTTCACCCCCTTTCGGACCCCTCCCGCCATGACCGCCTCCGCCATCACACCCCCCACCGTTCCGCCGATCTTCTCCTCCGGCCGGCCCAGAAACCGCCTCTCCCGATACACCAACCTCCTCGCCAAGGCCGCATGCACCCTCTCCGCACTCCTCGCCCTCTCCGTCCTCTTCCTCATCCTCGGTTTCGTCCTCTATCGAGGCGTCGGCGGCCTCTCCCTCAACCTCTTCACCAAGCTCCCCGGACCCGTCGGCTCGCCCATCGGCATGGAAAATTGCATCATCGGCACCATCATCCTCATCGCCATCTCCTCCGCCATCGGCGTCCCCGTCGGCATGCTCTGCGGCATCTACCTCGCCGAATACTCCCGCGGCGGCTTCTTCGCACACACCGTCCGACTCCTCGTCGACGTCATCGCCGGAACCCCCTCCATCGTCGTCGGCGTCCTCGGTTACGAACTCATCGTCGTGCCCACCGGCCACTTCTCCGGCTGGGCAGGCGGCGCGGCCCTCGCCTTCCTCATGTGCCCCATCGTCGCTCGCACCACCGAAGACATGCTCAAGCTCGTCCCCAAGGCCTACCGCGAAGGCTCCATCGGCGTCGGCGCTTCCAAGTCACAAACCCTCTTCCGCGTCGTGCTCCCCGCCGCCAGGGCCGGCATCATCACCGGACTCATGCTCGCCATCGCTCGCGTCGCCGGTGAAACCGCACCCCTCCTCTTCACCGCCCTCGGCAACGACCAGCTCGTCGTCAACCCCAGCCAGCCCTTCCCCTCCCTCACCCTCGAAATCTTCAAATACGCCACCTCCGCCGAAGACCAATGGCGCCAGCAAGCCTGGGCCGGCATGCTCGTCCTCGTCTCCATCATCGTCCTCCTCAGCGCCGCCGTCCGCTACACCACCCGCCGCACCACCCACGCCCGCTAACCGACCTGAATAGCCACGAAACCCACGAAAACCACAAAACGACGACGAACCCCGTCCACAAATGGACACAAATTCACACGAATGGCTTGTGTCGAAAGTCCGAGTTCCCCGCCGATTTTGACAACATAAAATATTTATATGTTTAACTTTAATTTCTTTTGGGCTGTGCCAGGAGCCACAGGCCATTTGTGGACATTTGTGTCGATTTGTGGACGGACTCGTCGTCGTTTCTTGCCTTTCGTGTCCTTCGTATGACTATCACGCCCTTTCTTCCCGCCGTAACAAGATTTCCAAATCACAAATTTCGTGTCCTTCGTGCCTTTCGTGGCTACTTTACGTCGTCGTCGTGGGGGGGGGCCCTCGCCCCCTTTCTCCGTGCTCTCCGTGAACTCCGTGGTTTTCTTGGTTGCAGCCTCGCCGCGCCACGCCCTTCGTGGCCATTTACGTCGTCCCCCCCAAAATCCCCGCGTTCCGCTTGAACACCCCCAGCTTCACCCGACGAAACGCCCGCCCTCGCGTCGCCTCATCCCACGCCCCCTCATCCCACCCCAACACCTCCCCCACCGCCAACTCCGCCACCGGTGCCCGCAAAAAATCCCCCTCCGTCGCCACCAGCGGCCTCCCGTTAAACGGACACACCTCCTGGCAAATATCGCACCCCACCAAAAACCCCGCCTCCCGCATCGCCCCCTGTAATTCCCCCGGCACCTCCCCCCGATTCTCCAGCGTCTGATAGCTCAAACACTTCACCCCATCCACGCTGTACGGCGTGATCGCCCCCGTCGGACACGCCTCGATGCACCGCCGGCACGTCCCGCAATGATCGCCCTCCGCCTCGTCCGCCGCCAGCTCCACCGACACCACCAGCTCCCCCAGCACAAACCACGACCCATGCCGCGGATGAATCAGCAACGTATGCTTCCCCACCCACCCCAACCCCGCCCGCTGCGCCAGCTCCCGCTCCAGCACCGGCCCCGTATCACAATAAACCCGCGCCATCAGCCCCGCCCCCTCCTCTCCCATCGCCTTCCTTAATCCCCGCTCCACCCGCTTCAACTTCCCCTCTACCACCTTATGATAATCCCTCCCCCACGCATACCGCGCAATCCTCCCCATTCCCCTCTTCTGACTACTGACTTCTGACTCCTGACTACTAACCACTGACTCCTGACTACTGCCATCGGACTTCTGCCAGTACGCCATCCCCACGCACACCACACTCTTCGCCCAAGGAAACTTCCGCGTCACATCCACCCGCTCCTCAACCCCCTCCGCCAGATACCACATCTCCCCATGCTTCCCCGCCGCAATCCACTCCCGATACTTATCCCCATACGCACTCCCCCCCGCCCGCGCAATCCCCACCAACGCAAACCCCTCCCCCCGCGCCAACCCCTTCACCACCCGCGCCAATGCCACCGCATCCATCATCCCCCAAGTATACGCCACCGCAGCCGGCGACGACCCGCTGCTCTATCGCCATCACGCTTGAACACCACGAAAGCCCGGCGTCTGCGACGCCGGGGTCCTATCTGCTGATCACACCTCACAAGACCAAACGCACACGCAACGATGATGCGCCCTTCCCCTCACTTCCCCCCAGCCGCCTTCTCCGCCGCCGCCTTCCGCTGATCCGCCATCACCCCCTCCGCAGCCTTCAAGTCATACACCCACACCACGCTCGATCCCGCCGCCGTCCATACAGCGTTCTCCCAATGCCCTCCGCTTGAGACCGCCAGGCGATCCCCCGCCGGTGCGATCGATACGCCCGTCACCCACGTATTCTTCATCTCCGGCTGCACCACCACCCGCTGCGTCTTCACATCAATCACCTGCAACTCCTCCCACCCTCCCACCACCGCCATCTCCCGGTCCGGCGTCACCGCCACCCCATAACCCCCCGTTGCCTTCACCCGCTTGCGCGTCCCCTCCCTCCAGTTCCAGTCCCATACCGTCACACGGTCCGTCAAGAACGCCTCGCTCTTCCCCAGCGGCGCAATGCTGTAGACCCAGTTCTTTCCGCCAGGATCCTTCGATGTCGCCGGCAACTCGGCACGCACCTGATTCTCCGCCAGCTTCGCCCCGGTCTTCCCGTCCAGCACCGCCAAATGACCATCATAATCGGATATGACCAACTCCCCTTCCGGCGTCAGCGCCAGCGCCGTCAGCGGCCAGTCTCCCTGCGGCCGATCAAACAGCTCCTCGTCCTGCCCCTCCTGCCACCACCGTACCTTCTCTCCACAAATCGACACCAGATGTTTCCCGTCGGGCATTATGGCCAACCCATGCACCGGGCACTGCTGCTCGTGTCGATCCACAATCTGCCCCGTCGTCACGTTCCATACATTGATCGATTTGTCCAGGCCCCCCGTCGCCAACTGCTTGCCGTCCGCTGACCACGCCAACGAAATCACCACTCCCTCATGCCCCTTCATCGTCTGCAGCAGCTTCCCCTTCCCCGCATCCCACACCCGCGCCGTCCCATCCCCCGATACCGCCGCCAATAATTTTCCATCCGGCGAATACGCCACCCGCGAAACGCCCCCCTTCGCGTCCGTCAACGTCAATACCGGCTTCTTCGCCGCCACCGCCGCGCTCTCCTCTCCAAAAACCATCCCTCCCAACCCCGCCACGCACACGACGCCCGCCATCCCCATCAACACCACCCGCTTACCCATCGCACACCTCCCACAAATCGCCATCGTGGACCCATTCTATCAATACGCCTGATATAGCCCCCATCCAAGATCCACCCCCTCCCGCACATCATTGCCTACCCCCGCCGGCCTCCCCCAACTTCCCCCCCAGCGCCCGCAAATACCCATCCATCGTCCGCGTCTCCCCGATCACATAATCCGACACAAACCGAAACACCGGTGACCGCACCGCCCCATCCTCCGTGATCCGCACCCGCGTCCCCTCCGGGGGGGAATAAGGGGTCAGGAGGGCTCTGTAGAAAACCTGCCGTTATGCACGATCCTGCATATGAATCGGTGCCTTATTCTTCGAATATTTGATGACCGATGCTCCCACGCGGGGTCCGAAAAGCGAGGTTTTCTACAGAGCCGGTCAGGAGTCATTCTACGTCCCTTCCTGGCGCAGTGCACGATTGAAGGGTCAAATATTCTGCCCCGCCTCCAGCCATATGCAGATAAATAACCATACAAACTCTTAAATGTAAATCGTCCCCAACGCTCGTCCCCTTGCCAATAACGCCCATCATCCCTCAGCAAACCCGTTCCCATCACCGAAGCTCCTCTCCCCTCACCTTACCCCGCCGCAACCCCCACATCCACGAAAATCCCCCCGTCCCAAACCCGCTCCCATGCCCACCTTGTCCCCGTGCCCCTCCTGGCCCACTGTCCCCTTGTCTCCTTGTCTCCTTGTCTCCGCGTCCCCCCGCGTTTCACCTTGTCACCTTGCCACCTTGTCACCATGTCACTCCTCCCCGCGCGCACAACCTGGCACGCCCCAAAAACATTCGCGCGCCAAAATTCCCGCCCCAACCCCAATAACCCCAACCCCTTACCACAATTCCCCACCCGTCTCTGTGCGCACAAACTGGGCGCACCACCCCTCTATAGACAAGAAGGAGCACTGCGCCATGACCAAAAACCCAAAAGAATCTTCGTGGTCCTTCAACCCTTCGTGTCTTCGTGTTTCCGTCGTCGGACGCGGGGGGGGGGGCACCCTGTGTCCAATTTCCCCAAAAACCTCATACACAAGCACAAAAACCTCAATCCGCAAAATACACAACGGCAAAAACCCAACCTTTTTCCCAAAACACCCCCGATACATCGAAGAAAACCCCTCCTCTCCTCCCGCAAATTTCCACTCCCTTCACCAACTTTCAAAAAGAATTGAAACCTCCCGCCCCCTCTATTCAGCACTCAACCCTCGCCACTCCGTTCCCCCACGCCCGATTACCATTTGCCCCATTACCAATTACCATTATCCCGTGCCCACGCCCCGCAAATTCCTCCTCCCTCTCCTCGCACTCGCCCTCCTCGCTCTCGCCCCTACCCTCTACCTCCTCCTCCGGCCCGCTCCCCTCATCCCCCCCTTCTCCACCCCCGTCGGCAAATACCACCCGCCCCTCCAATACCGCATCGTCTCCTTCCACCACGGCCACGCCGACAAAAACCTCATCCTCCTCGCCCACAACCTCGGCTTCAACGGCGTCCAGTTCCAGATCGAAGGCTCCAATCTCCAGGGCCTCACCGATTTCGCCATCCGCGACGCCCAGGAACATTACGTCGACTACTGCCATTCCCTCGGCATGTCCGTCACCCTCTGGGTCCACGAACTCTCCGACCTCCCCGGCCCCTGGCTCCCCGAATACACCGGCCCCGTCTCCCCGACCAACGACGCCTTCTTCCACTACCTCGCCAACCATTACCAATGGATCCTCACTCGCGTCGTCCCCAACATCGATGGCCTCTGCCTCACCGTCGTCGAAACCGACGTCAACGCCACCTCCGCCCCCCTCCTCAAACGCATCGTCCAGGTCCTCCAGCAAAAATGCCATCAGCTCCACAAATCCTTCATGCTCCGCACCTTCGTCTGGACCCCCGATCAATTCGACAGCGTCATGTCCGCTGTCAAACAGCTCCCGCGGGACACCGTCCTCATGAGCAAAATCGTCCCGCAGGATTGGCAGATGCGCGGTGCCTACGCCGCCGAACTCGGCGCCGTCGGCGGCCGCCCCCAGATCGTCGAGTTCGACGCCCATGGCGAATATTTCCTCCGCGATGCCGTCGCCAACTGCATGGTCGATCGCCTCAAACAACAATTCGATTACATCGCCTCCAAAGGCGCCGACGGCATCTGCGTCCGCGTCGATCGCGACGATTCCTCACTCCTCTTCACCCCCAACGAAGTCAACCTCTGGGCCCTCGGCATGTTCGCCTCCGGTGCCGCCGATTCCGAAGACGAAGTCTGGAACGCCTGGGCCACTTACCACTACGGCAAAGCCGCCGCTCCCGCCGTCATCCGCGCCCTCAAACCCACCGGCCAGGTCGTCGCAGAACTCCTCTCCATCGGCCCCTTCACCTTCGGCGACACCCGCGCATTCCCTCCCGAACCCACCACCGATCCCTTTGACCAAAATTGGCAGAACTGGCGCTGGGACAAATCCTACATCCCCGACTTCAACGCCGCCGAACGCGGCGATCCCGCCTTCACCAACCAGGTCGCCATCCAGAAAGAATCCGCCGCCCTCCTCGCCGCCCAATCCCTCGCCGACCTCAACGCCGCCCAACCCAACCTCGATCCCACTGCCTTCGCCATCCTCCGCGCCAAGCTCCTCACCAACCAGGCCCAGCTCGCCTTCCGCACCCCCATGGCCCTCGCCTCGCTCCACTACCGCGCGTGGCGCTACGGCCCCCCCGCCGGCCGCGCCGCCGCCGCCAAAGCCTACAACGCCGATCTCACTACCCTCAACGCCATCATCGGCACCTTCCCCGAGTCCGGCCCCCTCGTCTCGTGGAAAAATCGCACCTGGCGCATCGGCGCACCAGACGCCATCGACCGCAACGCTCTCTACAAATGGCTCTACGACGCCCAGCGCATTGCCCCCGGGCCCAACCCCCAGACCGCCCCCGCTTCCCAAACCGCCCCCGCCAGCCAGCCTGCTCCGACCCCCATGCCCCGCTCCCATAATCCCACGCCCCTCCCACCAGATTCGCCCGAATTCCTCCGCGCCCGCGGTTAACCCACCCCCCGATCCCTCCGATGCTTGCCATACACCCCCGCACCCCCACAGGCCGCGCACCTTCGGAGTCCCCATGCCCGCACCCGCCGTCCTCACTATCCTTCGCACCATCAAAGACCGTGGCTCCATTTCCCGCACCGATCTGCAGCAACTTACCGGACTCTCCTGGGGCACCGTCACCAACACCACCCGCGACCTGCTCTCCCGCCGCCTCATCCGCGAAGAAGGCGCTACCGCCACCAAGGCCGGACGCAAACCCGTCCGCCTCGCCCTCAACCGCCTCACCCACGCCATTATCGGCCTGCACCTCGCGGCCGATCATCTCCGCCTCGTCGCCCTCAACATCACCGGCGAACTCCTCGCAGCCGAATCGCTCCCGCTTGTCTCCGCCGCCCCGCGCGACCTGCTCCACCTCGCCGCCGAACGCCTCAAGGCCATGCGCGCCACCCAGCCCCTCGCCGGCCGCACCCTCCTGGGCCTGGGCGCCGCACTGCCCGGATTCCTCGACCCCGCCGAAGGCCTCCTGCTCCACGCGCCCAACCTGCCCGCCTGGAAAGACCTGCCCGTGCGCTCCATCCTGCAATCCGCCACCGGATTGCCCGTGCGCGTCGAACGCCTCGCCAACTGCCTCGCGCTCGCAGAACGCTGGTTCGGCAATGGCCACTCCGACCAGGAGGCGGACACATCGACCGGCCTCGCCGCTGCCACAAGCGGTGAGGAAAACCTATTGTGTCTGCATCTCGATCACGACCTCGACCTGGGCGTGATTCTCTGCGGAAAAGTGTTCCATGGTGCCGCGGCGCTCGCCGGAAATATCGCCCATCTGCCCCTGCTCCCCAACGCTCCTTCCTGCCCCGTCTGCCACCACCGCGGATGCCTGACTTCCCTGGCTTCACAAGAAGACCCCACCTCCCTTGGCGACGGCGTGGAAATCCTCGCCCGCCTGCTGGTCATGCTCTTCGATCCCGACGCGCTGATCCTCGCCGGTTCGCTGGCTGACAAGCATCCGATCCTGCGGGAGTGCGCAGGCAAGGGCGTTCACGCCGCACGTGTCCTCGGCCATAATGCCCAGTTGCTCGCGCCGGCGGTCCTGCATGATGCGCCTGCCAGCGGCGCCTGCGGCCTGGTCCTGGATGCCGCCTTTGACGCACTGCCGCTCCCAAACTCCGCAATCCTCTCCGCTTAGCGGCCGCATGATGGCGGCATGAAACCGGAGAGGGAGACCAATGCCGCAAAGCCCCGGAACCCGGTATTCGATTTGCTGAGGTGTGACCCTCGGAGTCAAAGGCAGCCTCGTTCGCCCACACAGCCCTGTGCGTTTCAGCTGCCCGAGACCGCCATGTGGGTTTTTGACAACACCGTCGTGGGGGTGATGCCGCCACGCATCAGGAAGGCCTCGTAAAATGGGCGTTCCGCCATGCGGGGGTGCATCGTCGCCGAACCACCTGGGGTATTCCCCGGCATTGCGAGCCGCCGATGGCTCGCGGAAGGGAGGTCTTCAGCAGGCGTTACCGAACCGCAGGGAACAGAGCCGGTGAGGAGCGCCACTGGAAGGGAAAAGAGCGAACAACAGTTCATCGAAGCATCTTGCCAGGTGCGGTTGATCAGGGCGCTCGCATGACGGGCGTCCGGTTCGAGGGTCGCAGGTTCCACAGGACAGCGGTCCGACGAGATGAGATCATCAACGGCAGGCATTGGCGAATGAAACAAGGGCGCACCGGGAAACCCGGGCGCCCTTCTTCTTTTACGCCGCGCCGCCTTATCGGACCCGCCGCGGAGGTTCGTTGGCGGATGCGGGGGGCGGGACAGGTAGCGGCGGGATGGTGCGGGATCGCCGGGACGTTAAACAGCTTCCTTGGCGGCAGTTATGCGTAGCGTCCCGGGTGCGAAGGCCGGGCGGGGAGGAGCTGCGGACCTGGGGCTTGGGAAGTGTCGCAAAAAAGGGGGTTCTGAGGGTGGGGCGGCGTCGAGATGTTGAGGAAAAGCGACGTTAAGCGATGCGATTTGTCCCCGGAGCGACGGTTTGCCCGGTACGGTTGAGCCATAATGTCCCATTTCTTTTGCGAACCTGGCGCGCGCGACCCATAGTATGGTCGGTGACAGGCCTGCCAAGGGCATTGAGCGGGATGGGGGCGAAAATGTGAAAACTCTCAGTTAACTGCGGCACGCATGTTGTTACATCCCGGCTGGCTGTGTGGGGTTTTTCCCAGTCTTACTTTTTTAGGAGACAACATGTCGTACGTTAAATGCGCACTCGGTGTAGTGGGGGCGCTGGGTCTTGCAGCTCTGACGCAGCAGGCTCGGGCCACGACGCTGGCTGACCTGATGTCCGGCGGGCCTGTGGTTCGTGGGAACGTGATTTACAGCGATTTCACGGATAACGCTGGCGGCACCTCGAGCCCCGGCGCGATGCTGCCGGGCAGCTCGATCACGGTGAACTTCTCCGATCCGGCGGGCGTGAGCTTCTCGGGCAACTGGAACACCCTGGCTCCGGGCGCCAATCACACCGCGATCGGGTACACGATCACCACGACGGGCAACACGACCCTGACCGCGGGCCAGCTGTTCTTCGCGGGTCAGGTGGTTCGCGGCAACGCGGCGGCGTTCGTGGGTGAGACGCTGACCGACACCGTGAACAACCAGGACTACAGCATGAGCGTGTATTATGATGGCCCGAACGGCCAGGCCGACAATCTTCGTGATTCGGTCTCGTTCAATCCGGCCACGACGCAGTTGAAGGTGATCAAGTCGATCGACGTGACCGCTGCCGACGCCAACTCCTTTGCCGCCGTGAACTTCGTGGAAAACACGTTCACCACGGGCACGGGCAATGGCGGCACGCAGCCGAGCGTTCCCGAACCCATGAGCCTGGCGCTTCTGCCGCTGGGCATCGCGGGCTTGGCGCTCCGCAAGAAGCTGGCTCGCTAAGAATTTGTAAGTGAGTCGTCCGCTCTTTCCTGGGCGGTCCTGCCGGACACGGTAGGGCCGCCCTGGTTTTTTTTGCAATCGGGAGGCAGCGACCGGAGGCGAGGCGGAGGGGCTGCGGGGGGGGGCCGGGGCCAGGGAGTGAAGGGCAGGGCGCGGCGGCCATGCGTTGCAGGGGGTGATGGGCAAAAGAGTTAGGCATCGGCCCAGCGGTTGGCGAGGGGGGCTGGTCGTGAGGCCTCAATGAAAAAGGCCCGTCAGGATGGGGAGGCGTTCCGCGACAGAATGCGTGCCGGGGTTATTCACGGCGTCGAGGTGTCCTACTGGTAGGTGAGCGGAACCGAAGGGCGGGAACGCGAGGTGCGGAATTCGTCATTATCGGCCACAGGCACAGACTTTGTAATTGACGCCTGCCAACTGTGGGGTTTTTCCTTCATTCTTTTTGTCGAGGAGTTTCACGATGCTTTCAAAGCGTAGCACCATGAGCCTGTGCGCTGTGGGGTTGGCCATCTTCGCCACAGGCGCTGCCGCCAAGGCGGAAACCTTGAGCAGTCTGCTCAATGGCAGCGGCTCGAATGCCATGATCGTGGTGGGCAACACGGTGTACTCGAACTTCACGTATGGCGGGACGACGCCGGCGTCGGATGTGGTGATCAACACCACGACGGACGCCAACGGCAACCAGACGCTGGAGTTCACCACGTCGACCAACGGCTGGACGTTGCCCAGCGGCAGCTCGCAGATCGGCTACGACGTCACCCTGACGGGAGCGTCGGTGAGCGCGGTGGGCCTGGGGTTCACGGCGACGGCGTCGGGCGGGGCGTCTGCCTTTGTGGGCGAAACGATCACGGACACCGCGAACAACAACAAGAACTACAGCCTGAGCGTGTTCACGGACGGTCCGGGCGGCCTGGCGGATAACACGACGGATTCGGTGAACCTGGATCCGGCCTCTTCGACGTTCCACGTGCTCAAGTCGATCGATGTGGCGACAAACGGGACGGCGGGCGCGGCGGCGACCATCACGCTGGTGGACAACACCTACACGCAGAACGGGGGCGGCGGCTCGCAGCCTGGCGTTCCGGAGCCCATGAGCCTGGCGTTGCTGCCACTGGGTCTGGCGGGGCTTGCGTTGCGGAAGCGTGTGGCGCGGTAAGGCAGGCAATTTGAAGTTGTGATGGGCGGGCGTCCGATAAGTGCGGGCGCCCGCCCTTTATTGATGCGCGCTATCGGCCGTGGCCGAAAAGAGAAAGGCCGCAGGGGGGTGCGGGGGGGGCATTATCACACGGTAAGAGGCTATCGGAAGCAGGTTTGCGTGCCTGGACGAATCGCGGAAAAGTGGCGGAAATGAAATGGACGAGGCGTGGGGCTGAGGTATATTTACGCAGTTCCTGTTGACCCCAGGAGAGGAGAGAAAACTCATGCTGAATCGTTTTCACATCGTCGCCGCCCTGTCCATCGCCGCGGTCAGTGCCGCGGGCGCTACGGCCTCGGCCGCGGTAACCACGCTGGATCAGTTGGATCACGGCGGATCGATCACCGAAGGGAATGCGACGTACAGCAATTTCCAGTATCCCAACACGGGGGGTAGCGGCGATCAGGCGTTGGACAGCACGGTGACAGTGGCGACGTCGACGGCGGCCAATGGGGAGATGGACATCACGTTCGGCCGAACGAGCGGACAAGTGTGGACGAACGGGCAGCAATCGGTGATCACGTATGATGTGACGTTCGCGCAGCCGGTGCCGATCGTGGCGTTGAACTTCATCGCCAACGGCAGTGGCGGGGCGGCGTTCGTGGGCGAGACGATCGTGAACCTGGAAGATTCGAATCCCAACACGAACTCGTTCACGCTTCCGGACGGGCAGGGCGGTTCGGGCCTGTTCGACAACGGCGGGAACGGGAGCGTGGATTCGATCCTGACGCAGTTGCCCTGGACGACCTCGCACATTCAGGTGACCAAGTCGATCGACACGGTGGGAAGCGCGACGATCACGAGCGTGACCAACGGATACGTTCCGGTTCCCGAGCCGGCGTCGCTGGGGATTTTGTCGGCGGCGGGGTTTGGGTTGCTGGCGCGGCGTCGGCGCACGGCTCGATAAAAGACGAAAGACGAAAGACGAAAGTTGTGGGCGGGGGATTCAGGTGATGGTTACAGGGGCCCGGCTTCGATGTGTGCGAAGCCGGGCCTTTTTCGGTTTTGCCGGGATGCATCGTGGAGCGGGGGGCCAGCGGATCAGAGGTCGAGGCCGCGGAGTTTGTCGGCGCGTTCTTTGATTTCTTCGGATTTGGCGTCGTCGTGCATGGCGTCGTAGAGGCCTTCGAGGTAGGTGAGGGCGGAGCCGACGAAGGGGTGGGTGGGGCCGTAGACGGATTCGTTGATGCTGACGGCTTCTTTGAAGGCGGCTTCGGCGTCAGGGAATTTTTCCTGGGCCTGGAGCACGGAGCCGAGGATCTGGAGTTCGGAGGCGCGATCAAGGCTCATGGGGCCGAAGACTTTGGTGGTGACGGCGAGGGCCTGGCGGATTTCGTCGGCGGCCTTGTCGTTCTGGTCGGTCATCTGGTCGGCCATGGCGATATTGGCGAGGGCCATGGCGGTTTCGGGGTGGTCGGGTCCCCAGAGTTTCTGTGCGGTGTCGTAGGCTTTGTGGAGGGAGGCGATGGCGAGTTTGGCGTCGTCGGGGGAGTTGCCGTGGAAGAGGAGATTCATGCCGAGGTTGGAGAGGGATTCCTCGCATTCGGGGGAGAGATCGCCGGCGAGGCGGCGGCGCATTTCCCAGGCTTGATAGAGGAGGCGGCGGCCCTGGGCCTGGACTTTGTCGTTGCCGTCTTCCATGACGAGGCCGAGATCGTTGAGGACTTCGGCCATATCGAGGGAATCGGCGGCGCCGTTTTTCTGGAGGAGATCGCGGGCGTCGGAGAATGATTTATCGGCGAGGCCGGTTTCGCCCCAGGCATAGGATCGCCAGGCTTTGTTGGTTTCGACGCGGGCGAGCACGAGGGCCTGCCAGTGGACAGTGGGGTTCAGGAGGGGTTCGGCGCGATCGATGAGTTTGCGGGCGTCTTCGAAGCGGCCGATGCGGAGGTAAACGGTGGCGAGGTCGTTGAGGGGATCGGCGAGCTGGGGATCGTTGGGGCCTTTGCCGCCATTTTTGGAGCGCTCGATGGCGGTGACGGTCTGCTGGCAGAGGGCTTCGTCTTCGGAGTATTTGGCGGCGCGGAAGAGTCTTTCGGCGGCGTCGTGGGTGTAAGCGCCGATGGCGGGCGGGGCGTCGGGTTTTTGAGAAGTGGATTTGGCGATGGGGGTGGTGCGGCCGAGGTGGAGGGGGGCGGAGGCGGAAGTTTGAGCGGCGGGAGCGGCTTGGCAGGCGGCGAGGGCGAGGGCGGCAAGGAGGGGGAGGGGCGCGGGGGGTTTGAGGAGCATGAGGGGATCCTTTGGCGCGGGTCAGGGCATTATAGCGAGGGGTTGGGGAATGGGATTGCCAATTGCCCATTGCCGATTGCCCAATGCTGAATGGCAAAATGGCAAATGGCAAATGAGCGGGGGGCGAGCGTCGGGGGCCGGCACGGGGATTGGGAAAATAATCACGTTATTGCATGTTGGGGGGCAGCGGGGTAGGGTTGGTGGCGTCATATCTGGCGGGCGGCGTCGGGCGCGGGGTGGCGGCGCGGCTTTTGACAATGTGCGGACATTCTTTTCGGGAGGTAGCCATGGCGACAGTCGCGGATGTGCTGGCGAGCAAGGGTGCGCGGGTGGTGTGCATTGGCCCGGAGGTGATGGTGCTGGAGGCGACGCAGAAGATGAACGGGCATCGGATCGGGGCGCTGGTGGTGACCAGCGAGGGGGCGGGGCGCGGGGGATGCGACCGGGTGGTGGGGATGTTCACGGAGCGGGACGTGCTGAGCCGGGTGGTGGCGGCGCAGCGGGATCCGGCGGCGACGCGGGTGTCGGAGGTGATGACGGGGGAGGTGGCGTTTGTGCGGCCGGAGACGGATCTGGACGAGGTGGGGGCGATCATGAAGGAGCGGCGTGTGCGGCATTTGCCGGTGTGCGAGGGGGAGGGGGAGCTGCGGGGGCTGATTTCACAGGGGGATGTGAACGCGTGGCATATCGATGGGCAGGCGGCGGCGATTGAATATTTGCATGATTACATACATGGGCGGGGGTAAATGGGAGTGGTCAATGGTCAATGGTCAGTAGGTTCTACTTCTGACTTCTGACTACTGTCTTCTGACTACTTGTTTTTTATTCTTCGCCGCAGGTGGCGGTGCAGAGGTCGCGGAGGGTGTGGAGGGCTTCGAGGAGGGTGCGGCGGGCGATGGGGGGGAGGTGGGCGAGGCGGGCGGCGAGTTCTTTTTCGACGGCGCGGGTGGTTTTGTCGAGGACTTTGCGGCCGGCGGGGGTGAGGGTGAGGGCGATTTTGCGGCGGTTATTTTTGGGGGTGGTGCGGGAGAGCAGCTTTTTGGCGACGAGGTGTTCGACGAGGCGCGAGGCGGCGGAGAGGGAGAGTGAGAGGTGTCGCGCGATGAAGGAGAGGTCGGCGCAGGGGACCTTGTGGACGAGAGCGAGGACGCGGAGCTGGGGGAACGAGACGCTGCGCGTGCGGTGGCGGTAGGCGAGTTCGCGGATGATGAAGGTCATGCGCGGGGAGACGTCGAGGAGTTCCCGTGCGGCGAGCCCGGCGCTGGGCGCGCTCTGCGCGGCGGCGGCCCTTGGGCGCGGCTTGTCACTTGCATTCTGCAACTGTTGCATGTACTAATTATGACGCGGATGCGGCGTTGCGGCAAGTGGCCGCAGGCATCCATGGATTTACGGGCGGCGCGGCGATGCGTGGACGGGCACGAGCGGGGCTGGGACTGCTGGCGGCGGCCGCGGGAGCGTGGCTTCCGGCGGCCTGCACGGTGGGGCCGAACTACGCGCCTCCGCGGCTGAAAATGGATGGGGCCTTCGGGCCGCTGGTGGCGGGCACGAATCCCGCGACGGAGCCGGCGGGCGTGGTGGTCGATGGGGCACTCCAGGAGTGGTGGAAATCGTTCAACGATCCGCTGCTGGATCAGCTCATTGCACGGGGGCTGGCGGCAAACCTGGACCTGCGCCAGGCGGCGTTGCGGATTCGCGCGGCGCGGTCGCAGGAGGCCCAGGTGGCGGGCGGAGCGTATCCGCAGGTGAACGCGAACGGCGGGTACACGCGCCAGCGTTACAGCCAGAATGCGGCGCCGTTCAACGCCTTCAATGTGCCGGGGTTTCCGTGGGAATTCAATCTCTACGAGCTGGGTTTTGACGCCTCGTGGGAGGTGGACATTTTCGGCGGGACGCGCCGCGCGGTGGAGGCGGCGGGAGCGGATTATGCGGCGGCGCTGGAGGATGCGTCGGCGGTGCGCGTGAGCGTGGCGGCGGAGGTGGCGCGGAATTACATCGAGCTGCGCGGGTATCAGCACGAAGAGGAGCTGGCGCGGCGGAACCTGGCGGTGCAGAAGGAATCGCTGGAGATCACACAGGAGCAGATGAACAAGGGCGTGGGGACGCAGCTGGACGTCTCGCGGGCGCAGGCGGAAGTGGCGGCGACGGAGGCGGCGATTCCGGTGCTGGAGCGCGGGGCATGGGAGGCGATCGTGCGGCTGAGCGTGCTGACGAACGATTCGACGGACAACCTGCAGATTCTCGAGGACGCCAGGCCGTTGCCGGGGGTGCCGGCGTCGGTGGTGGTGGGCGTGCCGGCGGATTTGCTGCGGCGTCGTCCGGACGTGCGGGCGGCGGAGCGGCGGCTGGCGGCGGCGACGGCGCGGATCGGCGAGGCGCAGGCGGCGTTGTATCCGCGGCTGAGTTTGACGGGATTTTTCAATCTGCAGAGCGCGAGCATTTCGGATTTGTTCCAGTGGAAGAGCCGGGCCTTTTCCCTGGGGCCGGCGGTGGAGTGGCCGATTTTCGAGGCGGGGACGCTGCGGGCGGCGGTGGACGTGCGCACGGCGCAGCAGGCGGAGCGGTTGGCGGCGTATGAGGCGGTGGTGCGGCAGGCGGTGGCGGATGTGCGCGACAGCCTGGTGGAATTCACGACGGAGCGGCAGCGCGGGGGATCGCTCGAACAGGCGGTGGCGGCGGATCGCACGGCGCTGGAGCTGGCGCAGGGGCTCTATCGGCAGGGGCTGACGGATTTTCTCACCGTGCTCGACGCGGAGCGCGAATTGTTCTCGGCGGAGGATGCGCTGGCGCGCAGCGAGTCCGACGAAGAAACCTCCCTGGTGGGACTGTACAAGGCGCTGGGCGGCGGGTGGCAGGCAGACCGGAGGGCGGCGGGGGCAACGACGCAAGATGCAAACGATGCGGTGAAACATGAGTGAATCGACGCAGGCGGATAAGCAGGTGATGGAGCGCACGCCGGCGCCGGGCGGGGGCACGGCGAACGCGGCGGCCAACGGCAACGGCCGGCGCGGGCCGAAGAAGCGCTACATCGCGCTGGTGGTGTTTTTGATTCTGGCGGTGCTGGCGGGAATCGGCGGGGGGATCTGGTGGATGTATGCGCGGCAATTCGAGGAAACCGATGACGCGTCGATCGAGGGAGCGGTGACGCCGATGAGCCCGAAGGTGGCGGGGCTGGTGCAGGATGTGCTGGTGAAAGACAACCAGTGGGTGAACGCCGGGGACGTGCTGGTGAAGATCGATCCGCGGGATTTTGACAATGCGGTGCAGGAAGCGACGGCGAACGTGCGGGCGGCGGAGGCGCGTTTGCAGGCGGCGCAGACAAATGTGGAGCTGGTCGAGGCGGACACGTCGGCGACGCTGGGGCAGGCGGACGCGCAGGTGAAGCAGGAGCAGGCGGGGGTGCAGGAACAGCAGGCGGCGGTGACGATGGCCGAATCGCAGGTGGCCAGCGCCCAGGCGGATGTGGCGGCGGCGCAGGCGGAGGCGACGCGGCGGCAGGCGGATTTGAAGCGCTATGAGGCGCTCGATCCGCGGGCGGTTTCGCAGCAGGCGCGCGATGCCGCCAAGGCGGCGGCGGATGCGGCGGACGCGGCGCTCACGGCGGCGCAGAAGCGCGAAGCGGCTGCGGAGGCGGCGGTGAACCAGGCGCGCTCGCAGGTGGAGGCGGCGCAATCAAAAGTGACCTGGGCGACGGCCGGCGTGCAGGCGGCGAAGACCGGGCCCGAGCAGCTGGCGACCGCGCAGGCGCAGGTGCGCAGCGCGCAGGCAGCGCTGGCGCAGGCGAACGCGGCCCTGGCCGGGGCGCAGTTGAACCTGGGATACACGACGGTGCGGGCGCCGATCGCGGGGCGGATCACGCGCAAGGCGGTGCAGCCCGGGCAATACGTGCAGGTCGGCCAGTTGCTGTTCGCGATCGTGCCCAGGGATGTGTGGGTGACCGCCAACTTCAAGGAGACGCAGCTGGACCGGATGCATCCGGGGCAACCGGCGGAGATCACGGTGGACATGTATCCGGGCCGGGTGTTCAAGGGGCACGTGGATTCGATACAGGCGGGGACCGGGGCGCGCTTCAGCATGTTGCCGCCGGAGAACGCGACGGGCAACTTCGTGAAGATCGTGCAGCGCGTGCCGGTGAAGATTGTGTTTGATGAGGATCCCTCGAAGCTGCCGCTGCTGGGGCCGGGGATGTCGGCGGTGCCGCGGGTGCGGGTGATGGGTCCGGGCAGCGGCGCGACGACGCAGCCTTCGGCGACGTCGACGGCGGCGGGAGACTGAAGATGTCGGCGGCGGCCTCAGCTTCAGCAACGCCGGCGCTGGTCCAGTGGAAGCCGCGCGCCAACCCCTGGCTGATCGCCATCGCGGTCATGGCCGCGACCTTCATGGAAGTGCTCGACACCACCGTCGTCAACGTGTCGCTACCGCATATCGCCGGCAACCTCTCCGCGTCGATCGACGAATCGACCTGGGTGCTCACCAGTTACCTCGTGGCCAACGCGATCATTCTGCCGGCGACCGGCTGGCTCAGCACGGTGTTCGGACGGAAGAAGTTTTTGCTGGCGTGCATCGTCCTGTTCACGGTGGCGTCGGCGCTCTGCGGGGCGTCGGCCACGCTGGGAATGCTGATCATCGCGCGCGTGCTCCAGGGAGCGGCGGGCGGGGCGCTCCAGCCGATCTCGCAGGCCGTGCTGCTGGAATCTTTTCCCCCGGCGAAGCGCGGCGTGGCGATGGCCGTGTTTGGGATGGGCGTGGTCGTGGCGCCGATCATCGGGCCGACGCTGGGCGGGTGGATGACGGACAATTACTCCTGGCGCTGGGTGTTTTACATCAACCTGCCGGTCGGCCTGATCGCGGTGATGATGGTGCAGTTGTTTCTGGAGGACCCGCCATACATACGGGCGGCGCGGACGGGGAAGATCGACGTGTGGGGGTTTTTGCTGCTGATGATCTGGGTGGGATCGCTGCAGGTGGTGTTCGACAAGGGGCAGCAGGACGACTGGCTGGCGTCGACGTTCATCCGGACGCTGGTGATCACGGGGGGAATCGGGCTGGTCCTGTTTGTTTTTCGGGAGTTCATGACGGACGCGCCGCTGGTGAATCTGCGGATATTGGGGAACCGGAATTTCACGGTGGGGGTGGCGCTGATGACGCTGATGGGAGCGGTGCTGTACGGGTCGATCGCGCTGTTGCCGCTGTTCTTGCAGACGTTGATGGGCTACTCGGCGTATCAGAGCGGGCTGACGACCAGCCCGCGCGGGTTCGGATCGATCGTCGGCATGATCATCATCGGACGGATCATGGGCATCCTGGATTCGCGCATGCTGATCGCCATCGGCTTCATCATCGTGGCGTGGTCGACCTGGGCGTTTGGCAACCTGAACCTCGAGGTGAATTCGTCCGCCATCATGTGGCCGAACATTTACAACGGCCTCGGCACGGCGCTGATCTTCGTGCCGCTGACGACGATGACGATGGGCACGCTCAAAAATGAGCAGATGGGCAACGCGACCGGAATCTTCAACTTGATGCGGAATCTCGGCGGCGGGATCGGCATCGCGCTGGTCACCACCCTGTTGGCCCGCGGGGCGCAGACGAATCGGTCGGTGCTGCTCAATCACGTGACGCCCTACGATCTGGCCTATCAGCAGCAGTATTCGCAGATCGAAGGAGCGCTGGCGCCGCAGGTGGGCGCTCCCCAGGCCCCGCTGACAGCCAACGCCCTCATCAGCGGCCAGGTGGATCGGCAGGCGTCGCTGGTCACGTATGTGGACAATTTCCGCCTGCTGGCGATCGCGTCCCTGGGCTGCGTGCCGGCGGTGCTGCTGTTCAAAAAGGCGACCACGAAAAGGAAGGTGAGCGTGCATTGAGGCGCGAAAAATGGGAAACATTGGTTCAACTGGCGCCTTTGGGGGAGAATGGCGGGATGCAGTGCGGCGGCGAGGTCGGCGTTGGGGTATGAAAGGAGGTTGATTATGAGAATGTGGCAGATCGGAGCTGTGGCGGGGATTGTGGGGGTGGCGGCGGCGGGGTTGTTGATGGGGCAGGCAAGGGAGGCTTCGCCGGCGGCGGGCAGCGCGAGCGGCGGCGGGGCGAATGGGTTGCATCTGGAGAACGCGGTGGCGGGGATCAAACCGATCGTGTCGCATCTGCGGGATCGGCTGCCCAGTCCGAATCCGGCGCAGGACAAGGAGTGGGGTACGGCGCGGGATGATGGGACGTCGCGCATCTATGATGTGAATGAGCCGGGGATGGTGGTGTATCTGCCGCCGGAGGGGAAGCGTACGGGGGTGGCGTTGATCGCGTGTCCGGGCGGGGCGTACACGCATTTGACGCGGGTGGTGGGAGCGGACGGGTGCGTGGAGGCGTTTGTGCCGCAGGGGGTGGCGGTGATTTCGCTGATGTACCGGCTGAAGCCGCCGTCGAAGGATGTGGAGGCGGATGCCTTGGCGGACGGGCGGCAGTGCGTGCGGATCGTGCGGCAGCACGCGAAGGAATGGGGAATCGATCCGGACAAGATCGGGATGGTGGGGTGGTCGGCGGGGGGCAATCTGATTTTGAACATGGTGAGCCACCAGGATGATGCGGAAGCGGCGGGGAAAGGGATGGAGGGGAATCCGCTGGAGGCGGTGAGCGATCGGTTGGATTTTGCGATTCTGCTCTCGCCGTGGCCGGACGGGAAGGGGATCGAAGCGTATCTGATGCCCAAGGATCCGCCGCCGGCGTTTATCGGGAATGCGGAGGACGATCGGACGGCGCCGGTGACGTTTGCGCGGGCGGTGGCGGAGGAGTGGAAGAAAGCGGGGGGAAAAGTGGAGATGGATATTGTGCCGACGGGCGGGCATGGGGCGTTTGAGCTGGGGACGGGGACGGCGAAGGATTGGCCGGAGAAGGTGACGCCGTGGTTGAAGGAGATTGGGATGTTGAAGTAAGGGTGTTCCGAAGGACGAAAGTTTGCCTGGGGCGTCAGGCGAGCCAGGCGTCGATGGGTTTGGCGGTGCGGCGGAAGTCGCGGGCGGGGAGGTGGACGGTGCCCCAGGCTTCGGAGCGTGGTCGCATGAGTTCGCGGTAGGCGGCGAGGTCGATGGCGAGCATGCCGTACCATTTGCCGGCGAAGTTGAAGATGTCGGGGAGCGGGGATTCCTCGACGCGTCCGGGCCAGTGGTAGACGAAGAGGAAGAGGGAGGAGAAGCTTGGGCCGAAGATATCCTGCCATTGGCGGAGGTCGTCGATGTCTTCGCGGGTGACCCAGTTCTGGAGGGAGGGCGCGCGGCCGGGGGTGGCGGAGAGTTTGCGGCCTTTGACGTCGACGAGGAGATTTTTGCCATCGGGACGGTAGACGACGAAGTCGAAGGATTTGAGCTTGGCCCCGGCGAAGAGGGCCTTTTTGGCTTCATCGACGGCGATGTAGGGCAGGCCTTTGCGGCGGAGGAAATCCTCGAACGCGGCCTCGTAGTGAGCGACAGGTTTGGTGCGCGGTCCCATGACTTCTCCCGAAGTTTCCCCACCTCATCAGGTAGGATACTGATGGTAACGGACGGTCGGCAAATGCGTCTCCAATCCAGCGTCGCGGCGGGTGCGACATTGCATGCGGGAATCACGAGGTGACATCACCCTGACTGCCACGACGGGCGGCGTCGCGGGCGAGCGCATCCCGAATGAGCGCGGCCGGAACTCTGAAGGTGGTCCTGGTCAATTCTCCCAAAACGGTTGGCAAATGAACGAGGTTCACGCTCGCCGCCTGTTCCAATACCGCGAGAGTTCCGATCACGATCAACCCCTGCTGGCGGGCAAATTGGGTTCCATCGCGCTCATCGATGAGGACGCGGCCGGCGGCGAGTTCCTTGGCCACCGCGATGGCATGAAGCTCCCCCGGTCCGAATTTCCCCATGGTCCTGGGTTGTACGCATGCCCGGGTGATGCGTAGCCATGCCGGGGGCGCATCCGCCCACTGGCGCACGACGGGAGGCGTGGCCGAGTGTCGCAATTCCGCGATGACTTCCGGCGGACAGTGTACTTCATCAAACAGGGCCGGCAAGATATCGCCGCATGCGACCATCACGAGATAATTCAGCGGGGAGGTATCTGAGACGACGATCACTTTCTGCCCAACTCCCGCAGCTCGACCAATTGGCGTTCGTGCTCCGCGGCGGTCAACAAATCTTCCGTGACGCCATGCGCTTTCAGGATGCCTTCTGCCTGGAGCCGGGTGATCCCGAGTGCCTCCGCCAATTCGAAGAGCGTCAGTCGCTCGCTACGATAAAGCTCCACCAGCGCGGCTTCCTTCACCGCGCCGTCGAAATCGTTCAGCGCCGAGCGCAAGCGACGCTCGATACCTTCGGGCAAGTCGAATTGCACGGTCATAGAACACCTGCCATGTCAAGACGCATCGCCATTATTGTAACCAGACCCTCAGTCGCGGGGCACCGTCAGGGCGGGCGTGGAGGGGAAGGGGGTGTTGTTGATGAGGATGTTTTCGAGGGTGAGGCGGGTGATGTGGTCGGCGTGGAGGGTGGGGGAGTTGGTGAGGGTGAGGTGTATGTTGCGGAGGGTGATGTCGTGGAGGGTGGTGATGGCGCCGGAGAGGGAGCCGAAGGAGGCGAAGGTGCCGGTGAGGGAGTCGATGGTGAGGTTGGAGAGGGTTCCGTGGGCGGCTTTATCGGGGGGGACTTTGGTGCCGTGGGTGGGTTCGAGGCTGATGACGGTGCCGGCGCCGTCGAGGGTGATGTCGTGGACGTGGATGTTGGAGTAATTCTGGCCGGGGGTGTCGGGGCGGAGTTTGATGCGGAGCATGGGGAGTTTGCCGGTGACGGTGCTGTGGTCGAATTCGACGTTCCGGATGATGGTGGCTTCGGTGCCGAGGGAGAGCGCGCCGGCGCCGCGGGCGAAGGTGCAGTGGAGGATGTGGATGTTGTCAACGGGGGGACTGGGTGGGGACTGGTCGAGGCCGTCGTAGCGGTTGCCTTTGAGGCAGACGCAGTCGTCGTCGACGCTGTAGAAGGAATTCTGGATGGTGATGTTGTGGGAGCTGTCGATGTCGGTGCCGTCGGTGCTGGGGCCGCGGGATTTGTCGGGGATTTCGAAGCGGCAGTTGTCGATGGTGGAGTCCTGGCAGTTGTAGAGGTGGAGGTTCCAGGAGGCGGAGTTTTGGAAGTGGACGTTGGCGATGAGGAGGTCGGAGGAGTTGGTGATTTCGCAGAGACGCGGGCGGCCGGTGGGGAGGTTGGCTTTCCAGTAGGCGGGGCCGTTGCCGTCGAGGGTTCCGGGGCCGGTGAGATGGAAGTGGTCGCAGCGGTCGAGGTTGAGGAGGGAGGCGGCGTGTTGTTGGAAGTGGCCTTCGAAGCGGACGTTGTCGAGGAGGGGGAAGTCGGCGGGGTTTTTGGAGGCCTGGAGGGTGGCGCCTTGCTGGAGTTCGATGTTGACGTTGGGTTTGAGGAAGAGGGCTCCGGAGAGGAAGGCGCCTTTGGGAAAGACGAGGGTGGCGCCGCCGGTGGCGGCGGCGTGGTCGATGGCGGCTTGGAGGGATTTGGTGTTGAGGGTTTTGCCATCGGGGAGGGCGCCCTGGTCGGTGACGAGGATGCGCGGGGGGGCGGGGCGGGTCGGTGAGGGGGCGGCGAGGGCGGGGGTGGGGAGGAGGGCGGTGAGGAGGAGGGGGAGTTTGGTGAGCATGGCGGGGCCTCCGGAGGTGGTGTAGTGGAGTGTAGGGGGAGGGGGAGGCGGGGGGAAATGTGGGGTTTTCTTCGATGTATCGGGGGTGTTTTGCAAAAAAGGGTGAGTTTTTGCCGTTGTGTATTTTGCGGATTGAGGTTTTTGTGCTTGTGTATGAGGTTTTTGGGGAAATTGGACACAGCTTTCCCTCGCCCGGCCCAGACGACGGAAACACGAAGACACGAAGGGATGAAGCCCCCCCCGACCACGATGGGTTTTTGGGGTGGTTTGGGTCATGGCGCAGTGCTCCTTATTGTCTATAGAGGGGTGGTGCGCCCAGTTTGTGCGCACACAGAGGGGGGGGGAATTTGGGTAAGGGGTTGGGGTTGTGGGGGTTGGGGCGGGAATTTTGGCGCGCGAATGTTTTTGGGGCGTGCCAGGTTGTGCGCGCGGGGAGGAGTGACATGGTGACAAGGTGGCAAGGTGACAAGGTGACAAGGTGGCAAGGTGAAACGGGGGGGGACGCGGAGACAAGGAGACAAGGAGACAGGGGGACACGGAGACAAGGGGACAGGGGGACAGGGGGACCGGAGGGGGGCAGGGGGACAAGGTGGGCATGGGAGCGGGTTTGGGAGGTGCGGATTTTCGTGGATGTTGGGGTCGGGGAGGGGTAAGGTGAGGGGGAAGGAGCTTCCGTAATGGGAACGGGTTTGCTGAGAGATGACGGGCATTGGCAAGGGGGCGAGCGTTGGGGGCGATTCAGATTTAAGAGTTTAAATGCTTATTTATCTGCATGTGGTTGGAGGCGGCCAGGATATTTGACCCCTTCAATCGTGCTGCGCCAGGAAGGGGACGTAAAATGACTCCTGACCCCTTATTTCGCCCTCAGGGGATGGCGCGGGTGAGGGAGTTGGGTGGCGTTCACAATCCGGGTAGCGATTGACCATCGCGGCCCTAACCCCTCCCCCGTTCCCGCTCCCCCCCCCCGCCACGCTCCCTCACGGTCGCGTCTCGGAAGTTTATCCGGATCGGGAACTACACTCAGGAAGTTTGGGGGGTCGCCTGGATCAGCGGCCGGTGGTGGCGTTGCGGACGGGGTACATGACGATGTCGAAGGGGGGTTGGTTGGCGGTGAGCTCTGGGCCGTGGGAGCGGGAGGCGGGGATTCCACCGTAGGGAGCGGGGCCGGGGGAGGGGGCGGCGGAGGTGGTCCAGATGTTGTCGGTGGGGGAGGCGAGGGGTGTGCGGCAGAATTCGGCGTGGCCATCGGCGAAGGCGACGTTCTGGCCGTCGCCCTTGTGGTTGGGGGAATTCCACTGGGCGGGGAGCTTGGGACGAGTGGCGGTGGTGAGAGTGCGCGGCGGGGAGCCGGTGCTATCTTCGGGGGCCATGTCGGCGGCGACGGGGATGCCGGCGTCGGTTGTGTTTTTCCACCAGGCGCCGACGGTGCCGTCGGCTTTCCAAGGGTAGGCGAAGGAGTAGCTGAGCTGGGAGAGGGACTGGAAGTTGTCGTAGGCGCGGCCGGCGGGGTCGGTCTGGGCGGCGGGGCGGGTGACGAAGGGATCGTCTGGGCAGATGAAGCCTTTGGGGGCGACCTGACCGCGGAGGACGAGGATCCAGGCGCAGGCGGTGACGCTGCCGGCCTGGGCGGGGGTGCGGGTGTAGTAGCTGGCGAGGGCGGCATCGGGGGTTGGGGCGGTGGAGGCGGTGGGGGAATTGAGTGCGGCGTTGTAGGGGGCGTAGGAAACGACGGGGAAGGAGTCATCGTTTTCGTTGGCGTAGACGATCATGGATTGGGCGATGCCTTTGAGGTTGGCGGCGCAGGCGCTGCGGCCGGAGAGGGGACCGCTGTGCGAGCCAGGAGCCATTGTCAGGACGAAGAGGTCGAGGAGGATTCCGACGCAGAAGCTGGTGAGGCCGATGGTTCCGGCCCATTCTGCGTAGCCGAGGCCGCCGAGCTTTCCGCGGCTGCGTTCGATTCGCATTTGCGCCAGGGTTCCGAGGCCGAGGGCGAGCAGGCCGGGGAGGATGAGGAAGGAGAGGAGAAAGAGGGCGATGCTTGTGATGAACGCGGCGCCGGCGAGGCGGCTGACGCGACTTGGGGGTTGGGAGTTGGTGAGGTCGGTGTGGGACATGAAGTGGCCTCCTCCAGCACGGAGGTTGTACGGCGACGGGGGGGGGAAGGTTCGGGAACGACGGTAAATGGCCACGAAAAGCACGAAAGGCAAGAAAGGATAAGGGGGTTGGCGGGGGCTAATTCTGGTTGAAATCTGGAGGGGGCTGTTGGTGGTGGGGAGGAACAAGGGGCGGGAGGCGGGTGGCCGATAATGGAGGTGGTTTTGATAGTGGGGGGCTGGTTTGTGGCGGGGGGTGGGTTTGGGGGGAGCAAGATCGATGGTGGGGGCGGGATTTGGTCGAAGAAGAGGGGCTTGTGGTCGGTGTTTTTGCAACTGAAGCGTAGAGGGTTTTGGAACTGATGCCGATACCACCGCGACCGTTTGGGAGTCCGCTGTCGTCTCCGAGTCAGCCTCAGCGGGCACTGCTACCGCCAAAGCCGATGCCGGCGCAGGGTGACCCCGCCCCCTCCACTCCCACCCACCACGCTCCCTTACGGTCGCGTCTCGGAATGCCGGGTGGGGGAGCGGTTGTCGTGCCGAGCGAACGGACGCCGATGCCGGGTGTAGTTCATGTTTCGGGTAGCGGTCGCACATGGCGGCATTCCCCCCTCCCCCACTCTCCCTCACGGTCGCGTCTCGGAAGTTTACCCGGATCGAGAACTACACCCCCGATGCCAAAAGCGGCGGGGGCACTAACACCCCCACCCCCTGTGTCTGATAAAATCCCTGGTCTGCAATCATCCTGTTGAGTTGTGGTCTCTGACGAGCTGGTGTGCCCTTGCCGATTGAACGTCCGACATTTCATGAATCGTGGTATCGGGTGGCGGAGCTGCATCCGCGGTTGCGGTCGACGGTGCAGATATCGCGGCAGCATTTTCGTTCGCAGCCGTGGCACGTGGTGCAGGACCACACGAACAACGCATTTTTCCGGCTGGCGGAACCGGCATATCGGTTCATCGGGCTGCTGGATGGGAAGCGGTCGGTGGCGGATGCGTGGAAGCTGGTGAATGATCAGCTGGGGGATGATGCGCCGACGCAGGGGGAGGTGATTCAGCTGCTGGGGCAGTTGTACACGGCGAACCTTTTGCAGGCGGAGGTGCCTGCGGATACGCACACGCTGTTTTTGCGGTACAAGAAGCGGCGTTCGCGGGAGGTGTCGTCGTACTTGATGAACATCATGTTTGCGCGGGTGCCGCTGGTGGATCCGGACGCATTTCTGGAGAAATGGCTGCCGCTGCTGGGGTGGATCTTTTCGCCGGTGGGGTTTGTGGTGTGGGCGATTTTGATTGGGTCGGGGTGTTACGCGATTTCGCAGGTTCCGAAGTGGCCGTCGCAGATTCTGAATTCGGCGAGCGGGATATTGAACGCGGACAATTTGATTTTGTTGTACATCGCGTTTGCGTGCATCAAGGCGTGCCACGAGATGGGGCATGCGATTTCGTGCAAGAAGTTCGGGAGGCAGAGCGGGACGGGGGGCGAGGTGCACACGATCGGGATCATGTTTTTGATTTTCACGCCGGTGCCGTACGTGGATGCGTCGTCATCGTGGGCGTTGACGAACAAGTGGCACCGGGCGATCGTGGGAGCGGCGGGGATGTGGGTGGAGCTGGCGATCGCGTCGGTGGCGGCGATGGTGTGGGCGAACACGAAGGACCCTTCGTCGCTGCATGCTTTTGCGTACAACGTGATGTTCGTGGCGGGGTTCTCGACGATCCTGTTCAATGCGAACCCGCTGCTGCGGTATGACGGTTATTACATGCTGTCGGACCTGCTAGAGATACCGAACCTGGGGCAGCGGTCGAAGGAGTACATTTTTTATCTCGTGAAGAAGTACGTGTGGAACGTGCGGTTTGCGAGGAATCCGGCGTATTCGGCGTCGGAGCAGGTGTGGCTGTTTTTCTATGCGATCGCGTCGTTTCTGATGCGGGCGGTGGTGTCGTTCGGGATCATGTTTTACCTGGCGCGGGTGCTGAACGGGGTGCTGATTTTCCTGGCGGTGGCGATGGGGGTGGCGGCGATCATCACATGGGTGCTGATGCCGATCGGGAAATTTCTGCATTACCTGGCGACGAACAGCGAGCTGGCGCGGGTTCGGACGCGTGCGATCGGGACGACGGCGGCGGCGGTGGGAGCGGTGGTGGCGGGGATCGGTGCGATTCCGCTGCCGGACCGGTCGCGGGCGGATGGCGTGGTGGAGCCGCTGGAGATGCGGGAGGTATTTGCGGGGGCGGACGGATTTGTGCAATCGACGCCGGCGTTGGATTTGGCGCCGGCGGGAGACGGGTTGAAGGTTCCGTATGCGGCGGCGAAGACGACGCTGATATCGGAATACAGCCCGGAGATGGCGGCGGAGCGTGCGGGTCTGGTTGCGAACTGGGAGTATTACAAGGTGCGGCGTGCGATGGAGGCGGCGACGGATCCGGGGAAGGCGAAGGGGGAAGAGGACCAGATGAACGGGTATGCGCAGCAGATTCAGGAACTGGACCAGCGGATGGCGGCGTTGCGGGTGGACGCGCCGATTTCGGGGGAGCTGGTGCTGCCGGACCTGGAGTCGAAGGAGCATGGGTATTTGAATCGGGGGGAGAGTTTGGGGTACATGGCGTCGCTGGATCATTTGATTATCCGGGCGGCGGCGTCGAACGAGCTGGCGGGGCCGATCGCGAAGGAAGTGAACCGGGAGGTGGAGATACGTGTGAAGGGTCGTCCGGACATTGTGTTGAGCGGTCGGATCAAGGAGATACCGACTGCGGGCTCGACGCAGCTACCGTCGGCGGCGTTGGGGTATACGCTGGGCGGGGACATCAACACGTCGCCGGAGGATCGTCAGGGGACGAAGACGGTGGAGAATTTTTTTGAGGTGAGGATAGACGATTTGCAGGTGGTGAAGGCGCCGCCGGAGGTGAAGTCGGCGTACACGGCGGCGCATAGGCTGCCGCTGTATCCGGGGCAGCGGGTGGTGGTGAGGTTTTCGTTTGAGAAGAAGCCGCTGGCGTCGCAGGTGTGGACGTCGTTGTTGCAGTTGTTCCAGAAGAAGTTCCGGATGTAGTTTCGCGTCGATATCGAGTTATCTTTTGAGAGCGTTGAAGATGAACCACGGAGGACACGGAGTTCACGGAGAGCCGAAGACGGGCGTGGCGGCCTGAGCGGTTTCCGTGGAAATTGTCGGTCGTTCTCTGTGTTCTGCGTGTTCTCGGTGGTTTTGATTTAAGCGGTTGGTTGAGTCTGCATGGCGACGAATGTTTCATTGTTTCCGGGGTCGGAGTCGACGGAGGAGACGCCGGCGTTGAATACGCGGGCGACGGGGCCGGCGGTGACGGTGGGGATACCGTCGGCGACGTGGCGGATGCTGGCGTCGCAGATAAGGACGGAGCCTTTGCCGTCGAATCTGGATGCGGCGTTCGACACGATGCGGGGGTATCTGTCGCGTGCGAAGTATCGGACGGGGGGGTATCTGGCGCGGGCGAAGAAGGTGCTGGCGCTGGAGAAGGTGTATGGGAAGATGTCGGATGGGGCGTTGCGGGAGAAGGCGCTGGATTTGCGGGCGTTGTATCGGACGGGGAAGGAGAAGAAGCGGGATTTGCTGCACGCGATGGCGGTGGTGCGGGAGGTGGCGTCGCGGAAGCGGTCGGAGAAGCATTACCTGGTGCAGGTGGCGGGCGGGCTGGCGATGGCGGACGGGTGCGTGGCGGAGATGGCGACGGGGGAAGGCAAGACGCTGACGGCGACGCTGGCGGCGACGGTGTTCGGGTGGCGGGGGAAGGGCTGCCACGTGTTGACGGTGAACGATTACCTGGCGAAGCGCGATGCGGAGCTGATGCGGGGGGTGTATGAGTTTCTGGGGCTGACGGTGGCGTTCATCCAGGGGGATTTCAAGCCGGACGAGCGGCGGGAGGCGTATCGGGCGGACATCACGTATTGCACGAACAAGGAAGTGTGCGCGGACTTTCTGCGGGACCGGCTGGCGCTGGGGCGGCTGCGGGATCTGCCGGCGGCGCTGCTGGGGAAGATGCTGTACGGTCAGGGGACGGAGCGGCTGGTGATGCGGGGTCTGGCGGCGGCGATCGTGGACGAGGCGGATTCGATCCTGGTGGATGAAGCGGTGACGCCGCTGATTATCTCGGGGGAGGCGCCCAACGAAGAGCAGGTGGAGGCGTTCAAGCAGGCGGCGGACGTGGCGCTGCGGCTGGTGCAGCAGAAGCATTACACGGTGAATCCGCGGTATCGGGAGGTGGAGCTGACGGATGAGGGGTTTCATTATGTGATGGATTTGACGGAGGGGCTGGGGGGCGTGTGGAACGGAGCGCGGCGTGCGGAGGAGCTGGTGACGCAGGCGTTGACGGCGCGGGAGTTTTATCTGCGAGGGAAGCAGTATGTGGTGGCGAAGGGGTGCGGCGGGGCGGCGGACGCGTGCGATCCGGAGGAGGAGAAGGTGGTGATCGTGGATGAGTTCACGGGGCGGTTGATGCCGGACCGGACGTGGCGGGAGGGGCTGCACCAGGCGATCGAGGCGAAGGAGCAATTGCACATCAATCCGCCGAAGGACACGTATGCGCGGATGTCGTTCCAGCGTTTTTTCCGGTCGTATCGGACGCTGGCGGGGATGACGGGGACGGGGCTGGAGGCGCGGCGTGAGTTCTGGCAGATTTATCATTTGCCGGTGGTGCTGATACCGACGAACAAGCCGTGCATTCGGACGCAGTATCGGGATGTGGTGTTTGCGACGGAGGATGCGAAGTACAAGGCGATCGTGGCGGAGATTCAGCGGCTGCATGCGACGGGGCAGCCGCTGTTGATCGGGACGCGGTCGGTGAAGCATTCGGAGCGGCTGTCGGAGATGCTGCAGGCGCTGGGGCTGGATCACCAGGTGCTCAACGCGGTGCGGCATGCGGAGGAGGCGCAGATCGTGGCGGGGGCGGGAGCGATGCATCGGATCACAGTGGCGACGAACATGGCGGGTCGCGGGACGGACATCAAGCTGGCGCGCGGGGTGCCGGAGCTGGGGGGTCTGGCGGTGGTGGCGGCGGAGCGGAACGAGACGCGGCGTGTGGATCGGCAGTTGTTCGGTCGTGCGGCGCGGCAGGGGGATCCTGGGCGTGCGCAGGCGTATGTGTCGCTGGAGGATGAACTGCTGGAGCGCAATGCGCCGAAGCTGGTGAAGGTGTTTCGGGGGATGCATCGGATGGCGGGGGATGGGCCGTTGAAGAATCCGCTGCTGGGGGTGTTGTTCAAGCGGGCGCAGGCGAAGGCGCAGCGGATGGCGCGGGCGCAGCGGAAGATGGTGTTGACGACGGATGACTGGCTGGATGAATCGCTGGGGTTTGCGGGGAGCGAATGAGAGGGGGGAGGGGGGCGGTGCGGGGTGTGCTGCGGCTGGTTGGTGCGGAGGGGGATCAAAACCACGGAGGGCACGGAGGACACGGAGGGGACGACGACGATCCCCCCCGCCCGACGTAAATTGGCCACGAAAGGCACCAAAGACACGAAAGCTGCGATCTAAAACGTGTTGTGGCGGGAAGAAGTGGCGCGATTGTCGCGCGACGGCGTTGAGGACAAATCGAGCTTGCGGACGTTCAGTGGGGCGCGTTTGCCGGGGGAGATTACGTGGCGGGGTGGACATTGGGGATGGGGAGTCGTGGTGAGAATGGGTGCGCACAGGGGGCCCACCCCGCGGAGGGGGTGGGCTTTTTTCGCTCGCGTCGGTTGGCGTGGGGCGGTAAGGTGGGTGCGATCTGATAAGGAGAAGGCGATGCGCAAAGTCGTTCGCAGCCGTCGGTCGCCATGCGTTTTGGAATGCCTGGAGTCGCGGACGCTGTTCAGCGTTCTGGGGACGTTCGTGGCGGAGGGGGGAACCAGTGGTAACTCGGTTGTGCTCGTCATTCCCGGGCCCTACCCCGGCACCCTCGATTATCCGCCCCCCCCTGGCAATCCCTTCAACAGTTTCACGCCATTCGCCGCGGGGTTCAATGGTGGAGTACACGTGGGGGTGGGGGACATCGATGGGGACGGGATTCCGGACATTGTGATGGCGCCGGGAAGCAACGGGAAGCCGTTGGTGATGGTGTTCAATCCGGTGACGGGGCTGCCGGAGCGGGAATTTTTTGCGTATTCGCAGGACTTCTGGGGCGGGGTGAACGTGGCGGTGGGGGATGTGAATGGGGATGGGAAGGCGGACATCATCACGGCGCCGGCGGCTGGGGGAGTGCCGCTGGTGAATGTTTTTGATGGGGCGACAGGGCGGTTGATTCGGAGTTTTTATGCGTATGAGACGAATTTTCGGGGCGGGGTGAACGTGGCGGCGGGGGATGTGGATCATGATGGGAAGGCGGATATTGTGACGGGCGCGGGGTATGGCGGTGGGCCGCGGGTGGAGGTGTTCAGCGGGGCGAATAATCACAAGCTGTACGATTTTTATGCGTTCGATCCGTCGTTTCGGGGTGGGGTGACGGTGGCGGCGGGGGATTTGGATGGGGATGGGCATGCGGATCTGGTGGTCGGGACGGCGTTCGGGGCTGCGGGGAACGTGCGTGCGTTCAGCGGGGCGACGGGTGTTTTGCAACATGAGAGGGTGACGGGTTATAGCGTGGGCGTGAATGTGACGACGGTGGATGCGGACGGGGATGGGTTGATGGATGTGGTGGCCACGCACAACCCGATGACCAGCTATGACGACGGGGTGATCTACAAGGGGACGGATTTCACGTATCTGCCCGGGTTTTATTTCGACTTGCCGCTGCGCGGCGAGTACGCTCCGGACACTGGCGGGGTGTACGTTGCGGGGTGGACGGATAGGGTGTAGTTCATATTCCGGGTAGCACTCCACCATGGAGGCATTCCCCCCTCCCCCCCCCCACAACGCTCCCTCACGGTCGCGTCTCGGAGGTTTTACCCGGATCGAGAACTACACCCGAGGATACGTGAATTTCGGGCGGCTTTTCTGGAATGTGGCGGGCGCATAGAATACTTCGCCCCCCCACCCGAAAGGAGCGCCCGTGCCGGAAAATCCCTCCCCTGCCTCTTCCTCTGCGTCTCAACCTTATGACTTGATCGTGATTGGCGCCGGGCCGGGGGGTTATGTGGCGGCGATTCGGGCGGCGCAGCTTGGGCTCAAGACGGCGTGCATTGATAAGGAATCGCGGTTTGGGGGGACGTGTTTGCGGGTGGGGTGCATTCCTTCGAAGGCGCTGCTGGATGCGTCGGAGAAACTGTTCCTGGCGAAGAACCATTTCGCGGAGGTGGGGATTCTGGTGGACAATCCGCGCGTGGACATCAAGACGCTGATGGGGCGGAAGGACAAGGTGGTCGAGACGCTGACGTCGGGGGTGACGGCGCTGATGAAGAAGAACAAGATTGAGAAGATTGTGGGGGTGGCGAAGTTTATTTCGCCGACGGAGTTGGAGGTGACGGGGGAGGGGGGCAAGCGGACGCTGACGGCGAAGAATTTTTTGATTGCGACGGGGTCGGCGCCGGTGGAGTTGCCGTTCATGAAATTTGACGGCAAGCGGATCATTCATTCGGATCACGCGATTGCGTTGGAGAAAGTGCCGGCGCGGATGGTGGTGATCGGGGGCGGAGCGATTGGGCTGGAGATGGGGTCGGTGTGGTCGCGGCTGGGGTCGAAGGTGACGGTGCTGGAGATGTTGCCGCAGGTGGTGGCGGGGAGCGATGAGGAAGCGGCGCGGGGGCTGGAGAAGGTGCTGAAGAAGCAGGGGCTGACGATTTATTTGACGGCGAAGGTGACGGGTGCGAAGGAGGAGAATGGGGCGCTGGCGGTGACGTTTGAGCATGAGGGGAAGCAGCTTTCGGAGCCTGCGGATGTGGTGCTGGTGGCGGTGGGGCGGCGGCCGTACACGGAGGGGTTGAATCTGGAGGCGGCGGGGGTGGCGCTGGATGAGCGGAAGCGGGTGGCGGTGAACGAGCACTATCAGACCAGCGCAGGGAACATTTATGCGATCGGGGACGTGATCATCGGGCCGATGCTGGCGCACAAGGCGGAGGATGAGGGTGTGGCGGTGGCGGAGCTTTTGGCGGGGAAGCCGGGGCATGTGAATTACAACGTGATACCGGGGGTGGTGTACACGGCGCCGGAGCTGGCGTGGGTGGGCAAGACGGAGGAGCAGTTGAAGGGGGAGGGGATACCGTACAACGTGGGGAAGTTCAATTTCCGGGTGAACGGTCGGGCGTTGGCGATGGATGAGACGGACGGGTTTGTGAAGGTGCTGGCGCATGGGAAGACGGACCGGGTGCTGGGGATACACATTCTTGGGCCACAGGCGTCGTCGATGATTGCGGAGGCGGCGGCGGTGATGGAGTTTGCGGGGAGCGCGGAGGATTTGGGGCGGACGTGCCATGCGCATCCGACGTTGCCGGAGGCGGTGAAGGAGGCGGCATTGGGGGCGTTGAAGCGGGCGATACACGCGTGACGCGTGGTGGCCGTAAATGGCGTGGAGGGACGGCGATGGCCCCCCCACCCCCGCAACGACGACGTAAAGTGGCCACGAAGGGCACGAAGGACACGAAAGTTGTGATCTGAGGATCCTGTTGCGGCGTACAAATGCGGGCGAAGGGGTTGTGCGGTGGTTAAGGGGACGGTGGAAGAGGCGGGGATACGGGAGGGGGGAAGGGGTTTCATATTTTGCGCTGCGCTTACATTTAAGAATTGACAACTGTCGGAGTGATGGTAGGTTTTCAGGTTGAGGAGGGATTGCGCGTAACAGGGAGGACTGGCTGTGGGACGGAAGATTCGGTCGGGCGTGGCGGTGCGGCGTTGGGCGGCGGCATGCGCGGTGGGGGTGGCGGGGTGGGTGGGGTTGCAGTCGCGGGGGGATCTGCTGGATCCGAATGGGTTTACGTCGTTGGGGACGCTGAACCCGGGGGCGGGGGCGTATACGTTGAGTACATCGGGGACGCCGACGTTGACGATTGGGGGCACGACGTATCATGGGGTGGTGGTGACGCAGGGGGGGAACCTGCCGGACCTGGCGGTGTTTGATTTTTCGAGCATTACGCTGGGCAATGGGGTGACGATCGATGCGACGGGGTCACGAGGGGTGGTGCTATTGAGCCGGGGGGACATGACGTTTGGGGGCACGAGCTCGATCACGGTGGAGGCGGGCGCGGGGTCGATTGGTCTGCTGGGGGTGGGGAGCGGGGAAATCGGCGCGGGTGGCGGTGGCGGCGGAGGTGGATTTGGGGGCGCGGGTGGCAACGGCGGGGGGAACTTTGCGTTCGGCGGGTCGGCGCATGGGAACCTCGTCACGACGGCGGAGGGGGGCAGTTCGGGTGGTCTGGGCGGAGGCGGGGTGCTGGGTGGCGCGGCGGGGGCGGGGGGCGGGTTTCTGGAGCTGGGGGCGGTGGGGAGCCTGACGATGGCGTCTGGGACGGCGCTGGTGGCGATCGGGGGCACGGGCAGTGCGGGATCGGTGAACGGCGGGAACCATGGGGGCGCGGGCGGCGGCGGCAGCGGCGGGGGGATCATTCTTAACGCGGCGACGATCAACTCGCCAAGTGCGGCGATGGCGTTTGTGCTTGGGGGCGCTGGGGGTCCCGGGAGCGGCACGGGCGGCGGAGGCGGCGGCGGGGGCCGGACGCTGTATCACATGTCGAGCTACACGGCGGGAGACGCGCTGGCGCTACCGTCGCCGCAGCTCAATGGCGCCGCGGGCGGGACGACGGGGGGCACGGCGGGCGCGTTCGGCTCGGCGCGCCTGGACGTGGACACCACGTTCGTGCCGGCGGGGCAGGTTTTTTCATTTGCGGCGGCATCTTTCAACGAGTTCACGACGACGAATATGTTTGTGGAGACCGGCGGGGTCGCCAGCGCGATTGGGAATTACAACAATGCCGGCACGATTTCGGTGGCCGCCGGATCGGCGTTCACGGGGACTGGGACGCTGAGGGGCAACACCTGGCTGGTGTCGGGCGGGGCGATCAACGCGCTGGGGGGATTTTCGCTCGACGGCAGCACGTTGCTTTCGGGGCGAGGCACGGTGAACGGCACGATCACGTCGAGCGACTCCCAGGCGACGATCCATGCGATGGGCGGGGCGCTGACGATCGGCGACGCGAACGCCACGGGGGGCATCAATTACGCGGGGCAGATCAACGTGGGGGTGAACGGGCAGGCGGCGTCGCTGATCCTGCTGGCGGCGGACCATGCGGTCATCGCGGATACGACGCTGACGAACGGGACGTTGAGCGCCCCGAATGGGACGACGCTTCGGGCGGGGGCGACGCTGACGGCGCCCACGGCTTCGAGCATCGGCGGGGATTTTAGCAACAGCGGGACGGTGGCGGGGCCGACGGCGGCGGGGGCGTTTTTGACATTTACCGATGATGTCAACGGGGCGGGGAATTACACGGGGAACGTGAAGTTTTCGGATGGGTTTTCGCCGGGGAACAGTCCGGCGGATGTGACGCTGGAGAATGTGGCGTTCGACAGCACGGCGGATTTGACGATGGAACTGGGGGGCAAGACGGAGGGGAGCCAGTACGATCGGCTGACGATTTTGGGGAAAGCGGCGCTGGACGGGACGCTGGAGGTGACGTTGATCGACGGGTTTGTGCCGAGCGTGGGGGACAGCTTTTTGCTGCTGAATGGGGGGGCGCTGAGCGGCAGTTTCGCGGCGGTGGATTTGCCGGCGCTGCCGGCCGGGGAGCAGTGGGCGGTGGATCAGGGGCCGGGGTCGCTGACGGCGGCGGTGGTTCCTGAGCCTGGGGCGCTGGCGATGGCGTCGGCGGGGCTTGTGGTTTTGGGGTGGCGTCGGCGACGGGCATAAGTGCGGGGATATTTTTCGTGCGTTGAGGATGCGGCGCGCCGTAGAATGGAGGAACAGGGAGGTGATCCATGGGGCTGTTGCATCTGATACGGCAGCGTTTGAGCGATTCGCTGGCGCATCATCCGCCGCACGTGGAGGATGCGGAGCTTGGGCCGCTGGAGCAGGTGGCGGAGGGGCTATGGCGGACGCTGGAGCCGCTGGTGCTGGTGGCGGGAGAGGATCCGGTGTACATCACGATTGAAGGGGATGGGGCGGGGCCGTCGGGGGATATGCGGGAGGCGCTGGGGGAGTTGCAATTGCGGTATGGGGAGTTGCGGCCGGCGGTGGAGCCGCTGTTGCGGACGGCGGAAATGCACACGGGCCGGGAGACGGTGAATCCGCGGGCGACGCTGGTATCGGTGGAGCTGTATCACCATCCGGTGGAGCGGCATGCGGTGGTGGCGCTGAACTACGCGCTGGCGGATGCGCCGGAGTACACGTTTGTGGTGCGGGTGGAGGGGTGGAAGGCGGTGGATGTGCTGGTGGCGGGGTGAGCGTGGGTGTGGCGGCGGGTACAAGTGGGGTATTGGTTCAACTGGTTAAACTGGGAGGGGGAGGGGGCGCAACATGTTGTGATGGCGCGAAGCATTGGCGTTATTCGAACATGGGCAGGATGCCCATGCCACTTTTGAAGTCGATGGATTCTAAGCAGCGGGCGTTGCAGCGGGGGTTGGGGTGGCGGTTTTCTTGTGGGGCTTGGCGTCCTCGATGTGCTTGAGGAGGTTGTCGATTTTGGCGACGATCTCGGGGTGCTTTTCCTTGATGAGTTCCTGGACGGCTGGGGGCAGGGCTTTCCAGTCATCCTGGGCTTTTTTGGCGTCGGCGAGGGCGGTGGTGTGATCGCCGCTGCGCTGCGCCTGGACGGCGGTTTTGATTTCCTGTTTGAGGGAGGCGACTTCTTCTTTGAGGCCGGCGTTGGCGCCCTTGCCGCCCTTGCCTGCGAAGGCGTTGGTGGTTGCGAGGCCGACGGTTGCCGCCACGACGCATGTCCGGATGAACATCATTGGCTGTCTCCTTTTGTGAATGGACGCGGGGTGCGATGAATTCTGCACAGCGTGCCCCACGAGGGTGCGGGCGCAAAGTTGCAAGGGGGGATGCGCATAGCGGGGCGCCCTGAAAGTCGCGGTGAGGATGTTCGATGTGTCCGCCGAGCATGCCCAGGGGCCCCAGCCTGGGCATGGCACACTTGCCCAAACGTGGATGCAGGCTGGTCAGGCGCGGGATTTCACGCCCTGCGCGGGTTGGTGTATCTTGCCGGTCTGATGAGGATGTCAGGGGCTGCGAACCAGGTGCCGACGTTTTTTCTTACCGCTGCGGAGCATTCGGGTGATGCGTTGGGGGCGTCGCTGATCGGTGCGTTGCGGCGGCGGTTTCCGGAGGCGCGGTTCGTGGGGGTGGGCGGGCCGAGGATGGAGGCGGCGGGGTGCCGGCTTTTGGCGAATCCGGTATCGCGGTCGGCGATGCTGATCGGGGCGTTGTTCACGGAGAGCCGGTATTGGTTCGGGCTGCTGAAGCGGATTCGGCAGGAGCTGGTGGATTTGAAGCCGGACGTGGTGGTGCCGATCGATTCATCGACGGTGAACCTGCGGATAGCGCGGCTGGGGCGGGAGTTGAAGATACCGGTGTGTTATTACGTGGCGCCGCAGGTGTGGGCGTCGCGGCCGTGGCGGGTGAAGAAGATTGCGGCGTCGGTGGATGCGTTGTGCTGCGTGCTGCCGTTTGAGGAGGGGTATTTTCGGGAGCGCGGGGTGCATGCGGTGTATGTGGGGCATCCGATGTTTGATGCGGCGGCGCAGACGGCGGAGAACGATCCGGAGCGGCTGGAGCCGGCGTTGCCGACAGGGGAGCCGAAGGTGGCGATATTTCCGGGGAGCCGGCGTGCGGAGATTGGGCATCACATGCCGCCGATGCTGGCGATTTTGTCGGAGATCAAGGGGCGGTTTCCGCGGGCGACATTTGTGGCGGCGGCGCCTTCGGAGGAGCGGGCGTGGCAGATTCGGCATCTGCTGCGGCAGGCGAACACGCCGGTGGATATCCGGGTGGGGAATGGGGATGCGATCATCCGGTGGGCCGATCTGGTGCTGACCAAGAGCGGGACGGCGACTTTGCAGATTGCGCGGCAGCACAAGCCGATGGTGGTGATGTACGCGGTGGCGTGGTGGAAGTGGCATTTTTTTGCGCGGTTTTTGATTACGACGCCGTACCTGGCGCTGGTGAACATTTTGGCGCGGCGGGAGCTGGTGCCGGAGTTCATTCCGTTTTACGGATCGCCGCTGCCGGTGGCGCGGGAGTGCATTGATCTGCTGGCGAAGCCGGAGCGACGTGCGCAGATGGCGGCGGAGCTGGCGGAGCTGACGGCACCGCTGGCGCCGGCGCCGGGGTCGGGGGACTTGGGGCTGGCGGCGGAGCGGGTGGCGGCGGAGGTGGCGCGATTGGTGGAGGGGCGGAGCGCTGCGGCGGGAGTGGCGGAGGCGGCAGCTCCGGAGCCGGCACCATCAGAGATACCCCCCCCACCGGCGGCATGCTGAGGCGTTGCCGCTTGACAACTTTAGCGTGCAGGTTATTGTATTACCTACTTTGTCTGTAGGAATAGAAGCCAATTCGGTTTTGAGGGCCTTGCATGCGGTGCTGTTGTTGATTCCAACTCATGGCTGACACAGTACTTCGCATCCCTTGAACAAGGCCTTTTCCATGCTCAAAAATACCATCTTGACGCTTTTTCTGGTGGCTGGAGCCGCATTCTCGCTGGTTTCGTGCGGCTCGGGCGGAGGCAAGTCGGTGACGCTTTACAACGTCTCGTACGATCCCACGCGGGAACTGTATGCGGACATCAACCCGGCCTTCGCGGCGGCGTACAAGGCGCGGACCGGAGTCGAGGTGACGATTCAGCAATCGCACGGGGGATCGGGGAAACAGTCGCGGCAGATTCTGGAGGGGGCGAATGCCGATGTGGCGACGCTGGCGCTGGCGGCGGACATCGATGCGCTGGCGCAGGCGAAGCTGCTGCCGGCGGATTGGCAGAAGCGGTTGCCGGATGACAGCGCTCCCTACACCAGCACGATCGTGTTTCTGGTGCGTGGGGGGAATCCCAAGGGCATTCATGATTGGCCGGATTTGATCAAGCCGGGGGTCTCGGTGATTGCGGCGGATCCGAAGGCGTCGGGCGGGGCGCGGTGGACGTATCTGGCGGCGTGGGGGGCGGTGTTGAAGGCGCATCACGGGGATGAGGGCGCTGCGCGGGCGTTCGTGACGGCGTTGTACCAGCATGTGCCGATATTGGATTCGGGCGCGCGGGGATCGACGGTGACGTTTGCGCAGCGGGACCAGGGGGATGTGCTGCTGTCGTGGGAGAACGAGGCGTATCTGGCGCTGAAGGAATTTGGGGCGGACAAGTTTGAGATTGTGGCGCCGCCGGTGTCGATTCTTGCGGAGCCGCCGGTGGCGGTGGTGGATGCGAACGCGGAGCATGACGGGGTGAAGGCGCTGGCGGAGGAATATTTGCGGTTTTTATATACGCCGGAGGCGCAGGAGATCATCGCGAGGAATCACTATCGGCCGCGGGATCCAGCGGTGGCCAAGGCGCACGAGAAGGATTTTGCGAAGGTGGAAATGTTCACGGTGGATGATGTGTTCGGCGGGTGGACGAAGGCGCAGGCGACGCATTTTGCGGATGGCGGGGTGTTCGATCAGATTTACAAGAAGCGGTGAAGCCGCGAGATTTGCCGCGCGGAGGGAGCGGGCGCGGTTCGACGGAGCGTGTCGTGGCGGTGCGTAGACGGTCGATTCTGCCGGGCTTTGGCCTGACGATGGGATACACGATGGTGTATCTGTCGGCGCTGGTGATCATTCCGCTGGCGGCGCTGTTCTGGAAGTCGGCAATGCTGCCGTGGCCGCGGGTGGAGTCGCTGCTGCACGATCCGGAATTGATGGGGACGCTGAAGCTGACGTTCGGGCTGTCGCTGCTGGCGGCGGTGTTGAACGCGTGCTTTGGGTTTGTCACGGCGTGGACGCTGGTGCGGTATCGGTTTCCGGGCAGCCGGCTGGTGGATGGGATCATCGATTTGCCGTTCGCGCTGCCGACGGCGGTGAGCGGGATTACGCTGGCGACGCTGTATTCGGAGAACGGGTGGCTGGGGGGTCCGTGGCATGGGTTTGCGCGAACGGTGAATCCGGCGTGGCATGCGGCGGCGGCGGCGGTGAACGGGGTGCTGTCGGCGGTGCACGTGTCGCAGGCGCTGGCGTGGGCGGGGTTGCCGGACGGGATCGCCAGTGATTTACCGGAGCAGATTGCTTACACGCGGCTGGGGATGCTGATTGCGTTCATTTTTATTGGCGTGCCGTTCGTGGTGCGGACGCTGCAGCCGGCGCTGGAGGATCTGGACCGGGAGGTGGAGGAGGCGGCGGCGAGCCTGGGGGCATCGCGGCGGCAGACGTTTGTGCGGATCATTTTTCCGGCGTTGCTGCCGGCGCTTTTGACGGGCTTTTCGCTGGCGTTTGCGCGGGCGGTGGGCGAGTACGGGTCGGTGATTTTCATTTCGTCGAACATTCCCGGGAAGACGGAAATCACGGCGCACATGATCATGAAGAAGCTGGAGGCGGACAATTATCCGGCGGCGACGTTTCTGGGGGTGGTGATGCTGCTGGCGTCGTTTATGATGCTGGGGGCGATCAATGGATTGCAGTGGTGGGCGTCGCGGCGTGGAAGGGGGGCGGCATGAGCGCGTTGAAGCGGCCGTCGGGAGCGTTTCGGGTGGTGATGATTGGGGCGACGCTGGGGTTCGTGGCGTTGTTTTTGATCGTGCCGCTGATCGCGATTTTTTTTGAAGCGCTGCGGAAGGGTTTGGCGGCGTATGGAGCGGCGCTGGGGAATCACGATTCGCTGCATGCGGTGATGATGACGCTGCTGCTGGCGGCGTGCGCGGTGGCGCTGAACACGGTGTTCGGCGTGGCGGCGGCGTGGGCGATTGCGAAGTTTGATTTCCGGGGCAAGACGCTGCTGACGACGGCGATTGATTTGCCGTTCGCGGTGTCGCCAGTGGTGGCGGGGTTGTGCCTGGTGCTGCTGTTCGGGCGGCAGGGATTGTTGGGGCCGTGGTTGGAGGCGCATGGGGTGCGGATCATTTTTGCGCTGCCGGCGATGGTGCTGGCGACGGCGTTCGTGACATTTCCGTTTGTAGCGCGGGAGCTGATTCCGCTGATGCAGGAGCAGGGGAGCCAGGAGGAGCAGGCGGCGTTGTCGCTGGGGGCGTCGACGTGGCAGATGTTCTGGCGGGTGACGCTGCCGAACATCAAGTGGGCGCTGTTGTATGGCGTGATTTTGTGCAATGCGCGGGCGATGGGGGAATTCGGGGCGTTGAGCGTGGTGACGCAGCCGATGCAGGGGAAGACCAACACGCTGCCGCTGGAGATCGAGTATCTGTACAACAGTTATGGGGGGCTGGGGATGGAGTGGGCGTTTGCGCTCTCGACGCTGCTGGCGATGCTGGGGCTGGTGACGCTGGCGGCGCGGGGGCTGCTGGAATGGAAGATGGCGCGAGCGCTGGGTGCGGGGGCGCGGGAGGGGGAGTGAGGGCGGGCGGCGAAGCCGCAAGCAAACCACGGAGCCCACGGAGGGCACCGAGGAGCGACGACGACGCCCCCCCCGCCCCGCCGACGACGACGTAAATTGGCCACGAAAAGCACCAAAGACACGAAAGTAATTTGCTGGAGCGTGAAGAAGGGGTGCGATCGGCAAGACGGCGGTGATTCAAGGCGGCTGTCCCGACATCCAGTGACGTTGGAAATATATCTGGGAAAGGGGAGACGAATTTCCGTGGGGCGCCGCGAATTCTCGCCGGCGCCTTCGTGATCTTCGCCTCCTTCACAGCTTCGTGTTCTGGTCTGGGCGCGGCACCGCGGCGATGCGGCGAGGGTGTAGTTCATATTCCGGGTAATCTCCACCATGGCGGCAGTCCCCCCTCCCCCCCAACGCTCCCTCACGGTCGCGTCTCGGAGGTTTTACCCGGATCCAGAACTACACCCTGCGGCGACTGTGTCTTTCGATTTCATTGCGGGGGCCTTCGTACACCCGTAGAATCCGGCGCTCGCCCTTGCGCCGCGCGGCGCAGGTGTTCCTGTCTTCGCTTGAGAAGGAGCTCGCCTTGCCAGACTCACATTTTGCCGATCGATTGCTGGGCGCCATCGAGGCCAAAGGCACGCCGCTGGTGGTGGGGCTGGATCCGGTGTACGAGCGTTTGCCGGGGGCGATCACGGGGCATCGGGAGCTCAACGACAGCGAAGATGTGGAGGCGGGGGTGGATGCGATACTGGAGTTCTGCACGCGGGTGCTGCGGATCGTGGCGCCGCTGGTGCCGGCGGTGAAGATCAATTCGGCGTTTTTCGAGCAGTATTACAGCTATGGGGTGGAGGCGTTCGGGGCGCTGGTGCAGGAGGCGGCGGCGCATGGCTTGATCGTGATCAACGACGCGAAGCGCGCGGACATCGGCAACACGTCGGAGCGGTATGCGGCGGCGACGCTGGCGGACCCGGGGTTTTCCTCGATGGATGACATGGTGGGTCCGGACGCGGTGACGGTGGCGCCGTATATGGGGAGCGATTCGGTGGGGCCGTTCATCGAAACGGCGCGGGAGCTGGGCAAGGGGGTATTTGTGCTGGTGCGCACGAGCAATCCGGGGGCGGCGGAGATACAGGATGCGCTGCTGCAGGATGGGGGGGGGGGCACGCCGGTGTATCAGCATGTGGGGAAGCTGGTGGCGCAGTGGGGGTCGAAGAGCGTCGGGGAACGGGGGTATTCGGCGGTGGGAGCGGTGGTGGGCGCGACGAATCCCGCGCAGATGGCGGCGCTACGCGAGCTGCTGCCTCAGACGCTGTTTCTGGTGCCGGGATATGGGGCGCAGGGGGCGACGGCGGCGGATGTGGCCAAGGCGTTCAAGGCGGACGGGACGGGGGCGATCGTGAATTCGTCGCGTGCGATTCTGCAGGCGCATCAAGATGCCAAGTATGCGGGGATGGGCTGGGAGAAAGCGGTGGAGGCGGCGGCGCAGGCGGCGATCGGGGAAATACGTGCGGCGATCGCGGGGCGAAGTTCTTAGCTTGGTGATGTGATACAATCGGCGTATGGACTATCGTCCCTTCATCACGATCGATCCTGCCAAGCGCAATGGAAAGCCCTGCATACGGGGGATGCGCATCACCGTTTATGACGTGCTGGACAACCTGGCGTCGGGGATGAGCCAGGAACAGATCCTTCACGAATTTCCCTATCTCACTGCCGATGACATTCGTGCGTGTCTGGCCTTCGCAGCGGATCGCGAGCGCAAGACTCGCCTTGTGCCGGGGCCATGAAGCTTCTATTTGATCAAAACCTCTCGCCGCGTCTCGTCGCTGCGCTTGCCGACCTTTTCCCCAATTCGTCCCACGTCGCACATCACAACCTCGGAAGCGCTTCGGACGATGAGGTCTGGCGCTTCGCTGCTCTTCACGGATTCACGGTCATTTCCAAAGATTCGGATTTCGTGGATCGGGCGGCGCTCGAAGGCCCCCCGCCAAAGGTCATTTCGCTGGCACTCGGAAACTGCTCCACGGCGCAAGTGGAGTCCCTGCTGCGCATGCGACACCAGGTCATCCTGGAATTCGCGGATAATCCCGCCGAGGCAATCCTCTTTCTTCCCTGAGGCAGCGCCCTCTCGGCAAGTGAATTCTATATTTTGACCGAAGCAGATAGCCGGGGCGGCAGGAAGAAGCGCAGCACGCCTAGCCAGGCCATCGTCAGCGCCAAACCGCCGAGGACGTCGGTGAGGGTGTGGACGCCCATATAGAGGAGTGCGAAGGCCACGAGGATGGTGAGGGCGGCGACGGCTGCGCCGGCGAGGAGGCGGGTGCGCGGAGGCAGGGGGAAATGGTGGAGCAGGAGGAGGGTCAGCGTTCCGGCGGTGACGCCCACGGCCATGGTGTGGCCGCTGGGGAAGGAGTAGCCGGCGCCTGGGGCGAAGACGTAGTAGGTCCAGCGGTCTGGGCGGGCGACCTGGAAGATGTCTTTGAAGACCTGATTGAGGATGGCGGAGCCGGCCAGGGCGATCAGCCAGAGGATGAGGGAGCGGCGGCGTCCGGTTTTCCAGAGCCATGCAACGACGGCGACCATGACGGCGAGGATGATTTTGATGTCGCCGAGGTAGGAGAGGCCGGAGAAGAGGATGATGCCGCCGGGGGTGTTGCGCTGGTGGAGGGCGATGCTGACGGGGTCATTCCAGCGGGCGAGCTGGCCGTGGAAGTGGAGGTCGGCGGCGACGGCGGCGAAACCAGCGGCGCCGAGCGCGGTCAGGGCGATGGGCGTCCAGAGCGGCGGGCGCGCGGCGGGGAGGGGAGGCGGCGCGATGTCGGCGGGTCGGGATGTCGCAGGGAGTTGGCTCACGGGTTGATGGTGGTCCCCAGCACTTTGAGGAATTGGGCGAGCCACGCGGGGTGCGCGGGCCAGGCGGGGGCGGTGACGAGGTTGCCGTCGGTGAAGGCTTCGGTGACGCCGATGTGCTGATACGCGCCGCCGCAGGCGGTGACCTCGGGGCCGACGGCGTAGTAGGCGGAGCACTTGCGGCCTTTGAGGGCGCCGGCGGCGGCGAGAATTTGCAGTCCATGGCAGATGGCGGCGATGGGCTTGCGGGCCTCGGCGAAGTGGCGGGCGAGATCGAGGACGCGCTGATCGAGGCGGAGGTACTCGGGCGCCCGGCCGCCGGGAAGCACGAGGGCGTCATACTGCGACGGTTGCACGTCGGCGAAGGAGAAGTTGAGGGCGAAGCCGTGGCCGGGCTTTTCGGAATAGGTCTGGTCGCCTTCAAAATCGTGGACGGCGGTGCGCACGCGGTCGCCGGATGTTTTATCGGGGCAGACGGCGTGGACGGTGTGGCCGACCATGAGGAGGGCCTGGAAGGGCACCATGACTTCGTAATCTTCCACGAAATCGCCGACGAGCATGAGGATGCGTTTGGCGGGCATGGGATTCCCCTGTGAGCAATGGATGGCGCCATTGTACAAGCGGGAGGGGGATTGCCTATTGCGGATTGCCCTCATGCCGATTGCCGATTGCCAAATTCAGAGAGCCCGAAGGGGGCGGAGACCATTGGCGACGTGCGGAGCTCAGAAGTCGATTTGAATACGGAAGGTGGCGACGAGAGCGTCGGGGAACTGGCCGGAGGGGCTGAGGATGTATTGGAGGTCGGGCTTGAGCTCGAGGCAGGGGAGGAGGCGGCAATGGTAAAAGGCCTCGAAGGCGGCCTCGTGGTCTTCGCTCAGGCCGCGCGTCGGCAGGTGGACGTAGGCGGCGAGGATGCCCACGCTGTCATCAGGCCGCTGCGGGATGAAGCCCGTGGCCGTCAGCCCGAGGGAGAGGTTGGCGTCGATGGCGGAGGTGCGGGGGTCGGCCCAACCGGCTTGGAGAAAACCACCCAGGTCGCGGACGGAGTTGGCGCCCTGCGGCTCGTGAAAGAAGGATTGATCGAGAAAAGCGTAGGCGCCTCCGGCGCCGCGCGCGTAGGGGTCCGCAACGGCGGGGCCATTGATGCGGGGAAACTGTCCGGTGTGATACCACCCCCCCACCGCGAGTTGTCCGGGGAGTTTGGCCTCGCCAAGCTGGTCATGCAGTCCCGTCTCGCCGATGAGAAACATTCCGCCGCGGGTGGCCTCGGTTTTTTCCGGATGGCCTTCGAGGACAAAGAGGTGATTGTCGCGATTGTCGTCATAGGCGCCGACACCCGCATAGGGCCCCTGATCGCGAGGTTGCCAGAAGATCTCCGCGCCGCCGGCATCATGGGCGCCGGTGGGCATGGGGAAGATGGTGGGCGGATAGAGGGCAGCGGAGCTTAGAAACAATTCCGCATGGGCCATGTGGGCGAAATCGACGATCGGGTCGATTTTGCCGACCTCGGCCTGGAAACCGCCGGGAAGCTTCTGGGCAAACCAGCACTGGGCCAGGGCGATGTAGGGCGGGTCCTCGATGTCGTCGAAGCTGATGATATCGCCGGCGCCTTTGGCGGAGGCATCGGGGCCGTGGTGGCTGGAAAAATCGATGAACATCGAGGCGCCCTGCCATTGCAGGAGCTTGGCGAAATCGAGGGTGGCGTTGAGGTCGGTGAATTCGCGGAAGAGGACTTTTTCGGTATCGACGCCGCCGCGCAGGACGTGGGAGGTATCCAGGTCGAGTGTGCCGTGGACGGTGACGCCGGCGTTTTCGAGGCGTGTGCGCCAGCCGGCCCAATCGCCGGTGGCCTGGTCGCCGCGTTCGGGCTGGGCGGGGGGTGCGGTGTTGGGATTTTCGCCGGGGGCGACCGCGTCATCGGCGGGTGCGCCGGCGGCAAGAAGGAGGAGGAAACAGGCGCCGAGGGCGCATTGCCGAACATGCATGGAGGGTTCCTTCCCGAGGGCCATGGCAAGGTATCGCCTCGGGCGTGGTGGGGCAATCACGCTTTTTCGTGAGGTCGGCCGCGACAACCTGACTTTGCACCGCGACAGTCGTCGGCGATCAACGCTCTTTGTCCGGCGCATGAGCGCGGGGAGGCAAAATGTCGGGTGGTTTTTTCGCGGGCTGAGGAAACCGGGGGGGGCGGGGACGGTTCCGGCGGCGCCACATAAAAAAACTCCCCTGCCCTCTCAATGTGGAGGACAGAGGAGCAATTCGGTCGCGGAGGCAAACGGATGGAGGTCCGAGTGCGGCGGCAGGCGTGGATTAGCCGGCCAGCGGGGCGATTTGCGAGGAGGCGATCAATTCGAGCAACTGTTCGGGAGCGAAGGGCTTGTGGAGGAAGTGGACGTCGGGACCGTAGCGATCGAGGCCGGCGAGACCGGGGCGTCCGGAGACAAAGATGATGCGGGTATCGGGCGACATTTCTTTGAGATAGAGCGCCCATTCATCGCCGCGGAGTCCGGGCAGCTGAATGTCGACGATGGCGACATCGGGTTCGCGGTCGGCGCACAAGGCCTGTGCTTCCAAGGCATTGCGGGCCACCAGAACCTCGTAGCCTTCGGCGGCTAAGAGGGTGGCCAAACCGCGGCGGGTGACATCCTGATCTTCGAGCAACAACACGCGTTGTGGGGCGGCTGCCATGAGAGGCCCTCCATGAATCGGTCCAAGCTGAACTAAGCGAACCGCGTGCCGGAAGGGCTCTGATGGAAAAATGTATCGTGGGTTGTGGATTCGTGCGGTCGTCCGGGGAGCGCGCCTTTATGCCGCTTGTTCCTGCGGGCGATTGCCGGAGACGACGGCGCTGCCCTTGCCGTCGAATTTCACGGCGACGCGCTTGGAGACGCCCTGTTCCTGCATGGTGACGCCGTAGAGGGTGTCGGCGATGGACATGGTGCGCTTGTTGTGGGTGATGACGATGAATTGCGAATAGCGAAGGAAGTCCTGGATGATGGCGGCGAAGCGGGTGGTGTTGGCTTCGTCGAGGGCGGCGTCGACTTCGTCGAGGATGCAGAAGGGGGAGGGCTTGGATTTGAAGATGGACATGACGAGGGCGACGGCGGTCATGGTTTTTTCGCCGCCGGAGAGCAGCGACATGGATTGCGGTTCCTTGCCGGGCGGGCGGGCCATGATTTCGATGCCGGATTCGAGGATGTCGTCGGGGTTTTCGAGGATGATGTCGGCCTTTCCGCCGCCGAAGAGTTTGCGGAACATGTCCTGGAATTCGGTGCGGACGGCGGCGAAGGATTCGGCGAAGCGGGTGCGGGAATCCTCGTTGATTTTGGCGATGAGCTCTTCGAGCTGGCGTTTGGCGTCGTGGATGTCGGCGAGCTGGGCGGTGAGGGAGGACTGGCGCTCTTCGAGCTGCGACTGTTCGAGGATGGCGTCGAGGTTCACGTTGCCCAGGCGGGAGATTTTGCCTTTGAGCTCGCTGATTTCGGCGGCGACGGCGTCCCAGTCGGTGGCGGCCTGGCCGTTCTCGCCTTCGGTTTCCACTTTTTTCAGGTGCTCGGCATAGGCTTCGTGGAGGTTGATCTGGAGTTCGTCCATGGTGTGCTCGATGAGCGTTTCGATGCGGACGGAGAGCTCGTTTTTCGACAGGGAAAGTTCGTGCTCGCGGCGGGAGTGGGTTTCGATTTCACCCTGGAGGCCATCGAGACCGGAGCCGACGGCGGCGACTTCGCTGCGCAGGGCGGCGACGCGTTCGGTGGCTTCCGCCACGGCGGCGGTGAGCGTTTCGAGCTTGCCGGCGAGTTCTTCGAGGTTGCTTTCGGCGGCGGCGACGGCTTCCTCGGCGTCGGTGATGCGCGCCGCGACGGTTTCGCCTTCGCCGGAGAGACGCTGGCGCTCGATCTGCAGCTGATTCACGGCCTGGCGTGCGGTGGCCAGCTCGCGCGAGATGCCGGAGCGCTGCTCCTGCACCTGGCCCATGGCGACGCGCGCCGCGGTGGCGGCTTCGGAAAGCTCGCTGACTTCGTGCTGGCGGACGATGAGCTGGCTGCCCAGTTCGTGCACGACCGCTTCGACCGCCTTCTGGTCGCGCTCGAGGGCGGCGGCTTTCTCTTCGGCCTCGGCCTGGCGCTCGGCGGCGGTGGCGATCTGGCGATCGAGGCTTTCGATCTCGCCGGCGATCAGCGGGGCTTCGGCGGTGGTGCGCTGGAGCTGCGAGGCGGTCTGTTGGAGCTGCGCGTTGACTTCTGCGCGCCTGGAATCGGTCTGGAAAATCTGCTGGCGGAGTTCCTGCTGGCGGGCGTCGAGGGCGCGGGACGTCTGGTCGCAGGCGGCGATGGCTTCGGTGAGTTCCTGCACCCTGGCTTCCACCTCTGCAAGCTCGCGCTCGAGTTTTGCGACTTCCGCGCGGCGGGTGATCATGCCGCCGCGTTTCGACATATCGCCCAGCGTGAAGGCGCGATTCTCGACGACTTCGCCGGCACGCGTCACGAAGCGGTAATCCCGGGGACCGTTATCCGCCAGGACCAGTGCGTCGGCAAGCGTGTCGACGATCACGGTGCGTCCGAGGAGTTGATGCACGAGCAGGGCGGCTTCGGGCGCGGGCGTGACGAATTCCATGGCGGATTTGGCGCGCTGGCCGGCTTCGCCGTGGCGCGACCAGTCATAGCCATCCTGCCAGGCGAGCATGCGATCGGTCGGCAACACGGTGACGCGGCCGGCGAGCTTGCGCCACAGGTCCGCATCCGCCGCCAGTGCTGCCGAATCGGAGACGATCACGGCGTTTTGCAGATCACCGAGGGCCGCTTCGATCATGGTGGCGTGTTCCATGTCGGTGCTGATGGCGTCGGCGACGATGCCGCGGACGTAACACAGAGCCCCCCCACCATTGCCGGCGGTCCTGGCCGCATCGCGCTGTTTGAGCAGATCGCGCACGACCTGGCTGACGCCTTCGCGCTTGGTCTGCAGGTCGTTGAGCACGTTTTGCCGGCTTTTGAGGGCGGAACGGTGTTCGCGCTGGCGGGCGAGTTCCTGGGAAGTGGCGGCCATTTTCTGGTTGTTGGCCTGCTGCTGCTCACGCACGGCCGCGGCGTCCGCCTGCAGGGTTGCGGACTGCTCGGTGAGCGCCGCCTTTTGCGACTCGAATTCAGCGACGCGCGCTTTGAGTTCGGCGATCTGCGCTTCGATCTGGCCTTTGCGCTGCTCCAGGCGGACTTTCTGATTGGCCAGGTTTTCCTGCGTGATCTTCAGGCCATTGATGTCGTTGTGCAGGCGGGCGATCTGGCGCATCAGGTCGATGGCCCTGGCTTTCTGTTCGTCGACGCTGCGGTTCAGGCCGGCGATGGCCTTGGCTGCCTGTTCCTGCTTCGCGACCGCGTCGGCGACGGCCGCTTCGTGCGCCCGCAATTGGCCGTCGATGCCGGCGAGTTGCTGCTCGTGGCGCTGGGCGTCGGCGGTGCGATGTTCAAGGCGTTCGGCCACATCCGCGTGGCGGGCGGCGATCAATTCGCGCTGCTCGGAAAGCTGGCCGATCTGGTGGCGGGCGAATTCGGCGCGCTGCGTGGTGGAGGCGTGCTCGTTCTGCGCGGCGAGCAGGTCACGTTCGGATTTGCGCAGCGCGTCCTGCGCGCTTTCAAGCTCCAGTTGCAGTTCCGCCTGGCGCGTGCGTTTTTCCTCCACCTGCCGGCGCACCGCCGCGAGCGCATCGACCACATCACCGAGCTGCTCGTTGATGCCCTGCATTTTCTGGTGCAGGCCGCCATATTCCTGCATCACGTAGGCGGAGCGAAGTTCCTTGAGCCGGGTGGCATATTCCTGGTAATTGCGCGCCCGTCCCGCCTGCACCTTGACGCTGCGAAGCTGCTTTTCCACTTCTTCGAGCACCAGTTGCGACTGGGCGAGGTTCTGATCCGTCTTTTCGAGTTTCCGCAGGGCTTCCTTTTTGCGCTGCTTGAAGCGGGAAATGCCGGCGGCTTCTTCGAAGATTTCCCGGCGGTCCTGGGTGTTGGAATCCAGCAGCGCCGCCACCCGTCCCTGCTCGATCAGCGAGTACGCATCCACGCCGATGCCGGTATCGAGGAACAATTCGCGGATGTCCTTGAGCCGCGACATCTGGTTGTTGATCAGGTATTCGCTGGTGGCATCCCGATAGAGCCTGCGGGTCACCTTCACGGTGTCGGCATCCAGGGGCAGGCGGCGGTCTTCGTTGGAGAAGGTCAGCGACACCTCGGCCATGCCCATGGGTTTGCGTCCGCCGGAGCCATTGAAGATGACATCGAGCATGGCATCGCCGCGGAGGCTTTTGGCGGACATTTCGCCGAGGACCCATTTGACGGCATCGACGACGTTGGATTTGCCGCAGCCATTGGGTCCGACGATGCCGGTGATGCCGTCGTCGAAGACGAACTCGGTGTAATCGGCGAAGGATTTGAAGCCGGAGAGTTCGAGGCGGGACAATTTCACAGGTGCGACCTCCCTGTCGGTCAAAAGGGGAGCGGGGTGGCGGTCGCGCAAGAGTTGCGCGGCAGGCGAAGCGGCCTCCGGGGTTTGCCCGGCACTACCATCCGTGGATTGGCCACGACGATACCATACCACCGCTGGGGCCCACAACATGCGCGCATGGCGGGCTCTCAGCGGCTCCTCAATAACCCTTTATCGGACGCCACATCCTTCCGCCCCAAAAAAAGCCTCCCGGCCGCCATGCCCGCCACCCCCAAGCCCCCACCCCCTCAGTCAAAAGTGATGCGCCGGCGCCTCCTCTGCCAGGCTCGCCCCCGCCGGCGCCTCCATACTTTCCGCACCTTCCGCGCGCACCTGGAACTTTCCCGCCGCCGCCGTGCTCAACGTCTGCTCGCCCCCGCGGGCCAGGACCACCCGCACTGCGTCGGCCTGCGCGTCCCGTTCCGCCACCTCCACTCGCGCCCCGGGCACGAGCCCGCTCGCCTCCACAAACTGCAAAAACCGAGGCTCCTGATCCAGCACACGTGCGATCCGCACCCTTATCCCCAGCGGGCAACTGACCAAGGTTTCCGCCGACACCGCCTGGACACCACCCCCTGCCGTGGGAATCGGGTCCCCATGCGGATCCACCTCCGGGTACCCCAAGAGCGCATCGATCCGGTCCAGCAGCTTGTCCGAAATGACATGCTCCAGTTCCTCGGCCTCTTCGTGAACCTCCGACCAATCCAGCCCCAGCACCTTTACCAGCAACAACTCCACCAGCCGATGGCGCCGCAAGACATGCAAGGCCAGTTGTTTGCCGGCCTCGGTCAGACGCACGCCCGCGCGAGGCGAATAATGGACCAGCCGCGCATCGGCCAAGGCCTTGACCATGGCCGTCGCCGTGCCGGGAACCACGGACATGATCGTCGCCAGCCGGCCCATCGCCACTTCGCCCGGCACCGCCTCCTGTTCAAGGTAGAGTTGCTTGAGGTAATTCTCGATCGTTCGGCTAGCCATGACCGCTGGGCTCCACACGCCGCCTGCTGGCATGCTCTTTGATAGCACGATTGACAACGATTGTCTAGCCGTTATTCTTATTTTGAGTCATCAAAATCCGCTCAGGGAAATTGCCACGTGTCCTCAGAACCCGCCAAGACAGTTACCTCCTCGGCCCTCGTCCCGCAGTCCGCCTCCATCCCGCGCGCCGCCCCCGTCCCCCCGCGTGAAGGCCACGGCGAATCACTCCTCGAAGTTCGCGGCACCGTTCCCATCCCCCACCCGCGTGAAGGGTTTTTCCGCACCTGGCTCGCCTTCTCCGGACCGGCCCTCCTTGTTTCGGTCGGCTACATGGATCCCGGCAACTGGTCCACCGACCTTTCCGCCGGCGCCGAATACCGCTACGCGCTCCTCTGGGTTGTGGCCCTCTCCAGCCTCATGGCGATCATTCTTCAGATTTGCGCCGCCAAGCTGGGGGTTGTGACCGGCAAGGATCTTGCCCGCGCTTCGCGCGATTACGCCCCGCGCTGGACCCGCTGGCCCAACTGGTTCACCACCGAGCTGGCCATCGCCGCCTGCGACCTCGCCGAAGTTCTCGGCTCCGCCGTCGCCATCCACCTGCTGTTCCCGCCCATTCCCCTCATCTTCGCCGTCGTGATCACCTCGGCTGATGTCCTTCTGCTCATCGCGCTTCAGGGTTTGGGATTCCGCAAAATCGAATCCTTCATCCTGATCCTCGTCTCCACCATCGCCGGATGCTACTTCATCGAGCTGTTCGTCTTCGGCCACGCCTACCGCGACGCCTCCGCCATCGGCACGTCGCTCTTCCAGCCGCGCTTCCCCGATCATCGCGCGCTGCTCATCGGCATTGGGATCATCGGGGCCACCGTGATGCCTCACAACCTCTACCTGCACAGCGCGATGGTGCAGACCCGAAAGCTTCAGAAAGACGATCACTCCATCCGCCGGGCGATCCGCTACAACGCGTTCGATTCCACCGTTGCCCTCTCCCTGGCCTTTCTGGTGAATGCCGCCATTCTCATTCTCGCCGCCACGACTTTCTTCGGAAAGAGCGGCCTCACGTTTCCCGGCTCCAACGGCCAGCCCGTCCCGATCGGCAACGACTGGATTCAAGGGGCCTTTCATACCCTTTCCCCGCTCCTGGGCGCCGGCGCCGCCAGCATCCTCTTTGCCATCGCCCTGCTCGCCTCCGGCCAATCCTCCACCATTACGGGCACGCTCGCCGGCCAGGTCGTGATGGAAGGATTCATGTCCTGGAACATCCGCCCGTGGGTGCGCCGCCTCGTCACTCGCCTGCTCGCCATCCTTCCGGCCATCATTGTCATCGGATACTACGGCGACCAGCGGGTCAACGACCTGCTCAACTTCTCGCAGGTCATCCTGGGGCTGCAACTGCCTTTCGCCATGATCCCCTTGCTGATCTTCACCAGCAGCCGCCGTATCATGGGGCCTTACACCAACTCCCTTCCGCTAAAAATCGCCGGCTGGACTTCCGCCGTCCTTATCACCGCGTTGGACATGTATCTGATCATCACCTCGTTCACCAGTTCCTGAGACGCTTGAGCGGCTCGTTCATTGGTGCCTGGTCGCTCGTCATTTGCCCGGGTGGTTTCATGTACGACACGATTCTGGTCACGCTCGGCGCCACGCCCTCCGACCGCAGCGTCATCGACCACGTCCTCGCGCTGGCGAGTCTCTGCCACAGCAAGGTGGTGCTGCTGCACGTATGCGACGGCTGGGCGGCGCGCAAGTTCGGCGCCGAGGCGGTCAGCCCGGAGATCACCGAGGACCACGCCTATCTGGCCAAGACGCTGCGCGAGTTCGAGGAGGGCGGCATCCCCGCGCGCACGGAGCTGCTCTATGGCGAGCCCAAGCGCGAAATTCTCAAATGGGTGGCGGAGAATCCCTGCGACCTGATCGCCATGGGCACGCACGGCCACCGCCTGATCGGCGACCTGCTGTACGGCGCCACGGCCAGCCACATCCAGCATCGCGTGGACATCCCGGTGCTGCTGATCCGCGGCAAGTCCCCCGCCAACCCGGCGTGATCCTTCCTGAACAAATCCGCTTGCCCGCCGGTATCCCGAGTGTATACTGTTATAGAAGTGCAATCACTAAACCACTGACCGCTCGACCGCCATGCTGCTTCGCATCGATCCATCCTCCGGCATCCCCATCACCCGCCAGGTGATCGACCAGATTCGCGCCCGCTGCGCCGGCGGCATCCTCAAGGCCGGCGACCGGCTGCCCAGCGTCCGCGAACTTGCCCGCCAGCTGGCCATCAACCAGAACACGATCCTCAAGGCTTACGAGCGCCTCGCCGCCGAAGGCATCATCGACACCCGCCACGGGGAGGGCTCGTTCGTCGCGGAGTTCGCCGCCGGCAAACAGCTCAAACGTGAACGTGCCGTCCTCGAAGAGGATCTCGAACGAGTCCTCCGCCACGCGCTGGTCCTCGGCCTATCCGAATCCGACCTTCAGGCGCTTTTCCAGGAGACGCTCGACCGCATCGCCCCCCGAGACGTTGCCCCCACCCGGAGATCCCGCTGATGAACGCTCCCCCCGAGACCGCCCCCATGCCTCCCGCGCCCATCACCGCCGCCGCGCTCGATGACGCTCCGCCCCCGCCGCCGCTCGCCATCGAGCTCGCGAACGTCCACAAATCTTTCGGCCGCAGTGCGGTTCTGGCGGGTGTCGATCTGCACGTCCCCGCCGGAAAAACCTATGCGTTTCTCGGGCGCAACGGCGCGGGCAAAACCACCACCATTCGCATGCTGATGGGGCTGCTGCATCCGGAAGTCGGCGAGATTCAGGTGCTGGGCATGTCGCCGCGGAAGGAGGCGCTGGCCATTCGGCGTGATGTGGGCTATCTCGCCGAGGATCAGGAGATGTGGGGCTGGATGAAAGTGCGCGAGATTCTGAGCTTCATCGCACCGTTTTATCCGACGTGGGACTGGCCTTACGCCCAGCAGCTCGTGCAGCAATTCGCCCTTGCGCCCGAGGCGAACATCAAGCATCTTTCGAAGGGCCAGAACGTTCGCCTGGGGCTGCTGCTGGCGCTGGCCCATCGGCCGAAGCTGGTGATCCTCGACGATCCCGCGCTGGGCCTCGATCCGATCATGCGCAAGGAATTTCTGCGCGACATCGTGGAACATCTCCAGGGGCGGAACGTCTCGGTGTTTTTCAGTTCGCATCTGCTCTATGAGGTGGAGCCGGTGGCGGACATCATCGGCATCCTCGACCACGGCAAAATCGTCTGCGAATCCCCCACCGATGCCCTCCGCGAAAACGTTCGCCAGTTCCTCCTTCCCGCGGAGGCGTGGAAGCGGCTCGGCGCGGACATCCCCGGCGTCCTGGACGTTCAACCCGATGGCCCGCGCCGCGCCGTCATAGTCGCCAACGCCCGCGCCGCCCGCCCTCTGCTCGCCGGGGCCGCACTTGAAGAAATCCCCCTCAACCTCGACGAAATCTTCCAAGCGTACGTCATCGGATCCCAAAACCGCTCCGCGGGAGACGCCCCGTGAACTACTTCCGCGCCCTGCTCTGGAAAGAATCCCGCGAGAACCTGCCCCGCCTGCTTGGCCTTCTCGTCGCTTACGCGTTTCTCACGACCCTTATCGCCGCGTCCCGTGACCTCGACACCGTGCAATTCGGCGTCCTCGTCCTGACCCTGTTCGCTCCCGCGCTGGTCGCCTTTGGCATCCTCTCCAACGAACGGTGGCGTCATACACAGATGTTCCTCCACGCCCTGCCGGTGCGCCCGCGCACCTTTATCGCCGCCAAATGGTTCTGGGGTTTGCTGACCGCGCTGCTCCCGCCGCTACTCGTGGTCGCGGGAGCCTCGCTCCTCTGGCATTTCGGCCCCGAAGACCGATACGCACTCCGTGCCGGCCCCTGGGCTTGTCAGATCGCAAGCACCGCCGCCCTCGTCTACACCTGGACCCTCTTCGCCGGCGCTGCCGCACGCGATCAACGCCGGTGCCTGGCCGGCATCGCCATGCTGCTGCTCGCCAACTTCGCCATCCTGCTCGCCGGCGGATTCGGCGGCGGCCCCCTCCCGTACGTTGTGCTTCCCTGGTTCGCCGCCTTTGGCGCGGACGATTTCGGCCGCGCGATCGCGCCCGGCTCCATCGCCCTCATTCAGGTCTGCGCCTGCCTGGTTCTCACGCCCTTGGCCATCCTGCTGTGGTCGCGCCGCCATGCCGGCCTGCCTGCCCGGCGAGCTTCCCTCGATCTTCCCCGCGCCACGGCGGCACGGATCCGCCCGCACAGCTGGCGCACCCCCATCGTCACCAAGGCGTGGCGCGAGGTGCGCGTCCCGGTCGTTCTCCTCGCGGCCGTCATCACACTCCCCTTGCCGATCGCCGTGCTCCTGAAAATCGGGCGTCCTTTGCTCATGGACCCCGATCTCGTCGTCGTGGCCGCGACTGAATTCGGTTACCTCGGCGCCCTCTTCGCCGCGGTTGGCCTGGGCGCGCGCCTCGGCGCCACCCAATCCGCCAGCCCTGACGCGTTCTGGTTCTCACGCCCCATCCCCGCCGCCCGCTACTTCTGGCACCACGCCCTGACTGACCTCCTCGCGCTCGCCGTTCTCCTGGCCAGCCCCATCCTCGTCGCCCGTCTCGTCGCCCGATTCCTCCCGGCAGAGGTGGAAGGCGCCGGGTTGAGTTTCGGAATTGAACTTCCGTCGATGCTTGCCGGCGTCCTCCTTCTGACCATCCCCCTCATCTACTTTGTCAGCATGCTCCTGGGCGCCCTGACACGCAGCCGCGTTCTCGCCGCCGCCGGCGCCGTCGCGTTCTCCATCGGCTGGGCCGTCATGCTCCCTCTCCTGTTTGAAGGTTCAGAGATGCCCTACGATCTGCACACCGCGACGGCGGGATTTTTCGGCACCCTCTTTCTGGTCGTGGTCGCCGCCACCCTCGCCCGCCTCTTTTTCGAACACACCCCCTTCTCCCGCCACCGCACGGGAGAAGCCACATGAGCCCCCCGCCTCATTGAAGCCCAGCCGCCCTTCTTCTCCGCGGCCTCCGCCTCCTCCGCGTCTCTGCGCCAAAATCATCGGACCGCTCGCCAAGGCACAGCGCCGCTTCACCGCCCGCACGCCGCCCGCGGAATCCCCGCTATAATCCTCCATCGCGCCGCCGGCTCGCTCCCGCGGCCCCGCATTCTCCGCGCCTCCACAGCGCGACACCATGGCGAGGTCCGCGTGTCCGAATCCGTTCTCCTCCAGCTTGCCGCCATCCTCATTCTGGGCATCGCCACCCAATGGTTCGCCTGGCGCGCCCACCTGCCGGCCATCCTGCTGCTGCTGACCGTCGGGCTCCTCGCCGGCCCGGGTTCCGCATGGCTGGCGCACCTCGGCTATCTCCAGGCCCCGCTGCTCGAACCCGACCGGCTCTTCGGCGACCTGTTGCTGCCGGCCGTCTCGCTCTCCGTCGCCCTCATCCTTTTCGAAGGCGGGCTCACGCTCTCGCTGGCCGAGCACTCCGCGGCTTCGGGCGTCATCTGGCTGCTGGTCACGCTGGGAGCGGCGATCACCTTCGGCTTCACCGCCCCCGCCGCGCATTATCTGCTGGGGCTGCACTGGCGGATCGCCATCCTGCTGGCCGCGATCCTCATCGTCACCGGACCGACGGTCATCGGCCCGCTCCTGCGCCATGTGCGGCCTTCAGGCAAGGCGGGGCTGGTGCTCAAGTGGGAAGGCATCATCATCGATCCGGTCGGCGCGATGATCGCGGTGCTGGTGTTTGAAATCCTTTCGTCCGGGCAGCTCGACGCCTGGCCCATCGTGCGCACGGTGCTGATCACCCTTCTGGTGGGCACGGCGGCGGGGCTGCTGGGCGCGGGCGCGATCATTCTCTCCTTCCATCGCCACTGGGTGCCCGATTTCCTGCACAACGCCTTCACGCTGGTGGCGGTGCTGGCGGTCTTCGCGGGGGCCAACACGCTGCAGCACGAGTCCGGCCTGTTCGCCACCATCATCATGGGGCTGGTGCTGGCCAACCAGAAAATCGTCAACGTCCACCACGTCATGGAATTCAAGGAAAGCCTTACCATCCTCCTGATCTCCGGCCTGTTCATCGTCCTGGGCGCCCGCCTGCAACCGGAGCAGCTCGCCATGGTGCCCTGGGCGCGCATGGCGCTCTTCCTGGCGGTGCTGATTCTGCTGGCCCGGCCCGTCGCGGTCTTCGTGTGTACGCTGTTTTCCTCGCTGACCTGGGCGGAGCGGACGTTCATCGCGCTGTTGGCCCCGCGCGGAATCGTGGCGGCATCCGTCGCCTCGGTCTTCGCCCTGCGCCTTACCGACGAACATGCGTTTTCCGGCGCCGAGACCCTGGTGCCCATCACCTTCGCCACGATCATCGGCACGGTCACGATTTACGGCCTGACCGCCGCGGCCGTGGCGCGCCGGCTGGGCCTCTCGCAACCCGGCACGCAGGGTTTTCTCATCGCCGGCGCGGGCCCCTTCGAACGCGCCCTGGCCGCCGCCCTGCACGCCGAACACGCCAACGTGCTGGTCGTCGACACCAACCGGGCGCAAATCTCCGCGGCCCGCCTGGAGGGCCTTCCCGTTCTCTACGGCTCGGTGCTTTCCACATTCGTCATCGAGCAGACGCAGCTCTCGCCGATCGGGCGGTTTCTGGCGCTCACGCCCAATGACGAAGTCAACGCCCTCGCGGTGATGCAGTTTCAGCGCGCCTTCTCCCGCACCGAGGTCTACCAGCTTCCGCCCTCCCCGCGCTCGACGGCACGGGAAGAAAAGATCGGCTGGGAACTCCGCGGCCGCGTGCTTTTCGGCCCGGAGCTCACCTACGCCCGCCTGGAGGAGCGAGTCGCCGCCGGGTATGTCATCAAAAAGACGCCGATCACGGCCGATTTTTCGTTCGAGCGGTTCAAGGCCCTGTATGCCGGCGAAGCCACGCCGCTGTTCGTCAAAACCGAAACCGGCGACATTCTCCTGGCCACCACCGACGCCCCGCTGAAACCGCGCCCCGGCCAGACGCTCTTCTCGCTGGCGCCTCCCAAAGCCACCCCCCTTCAACCGACGCCGCAATCCACCGTCGCCCCCGCAATCCCCATTTAACCGTCTTCGCGGCGTGAATCACTCCTCCAGCAGCTCGCGCTTCCAGCGCACGCTCAGCTCCGGCACCGCGGCCAGCGCACCGGCACGCTCCCGATCCCGCGCCCGGCCGTACATCGCCTCCAGCGCCTTGATCACCGTCCACCCGGGCTGCCGCCGTTCGATCATCCGCACCCCCATCCCCGGCCGCGCCATGCCCTCGCGCAGCACGCGCAAATACCATCCGCCCCACCCGTTCTCGTGCACCATCTTCACGATGTGCGGCTGAAGCAGGCGGCGCGCCAGCTTGAAGCATGGCTGCCGCGGCTGGGTGACCTGGAGGATCACGCCCGCCTCGCCGCCCACCTCCCACACATCTGCGATGCAGACCGAGTCATCCGAAAATCCGCGCACCGTGAAGTTCTCGCCAAAGGCCCCGTAGGAAAGATCCCCGATGCCCAGCCGCTCGCGCCAGGCGGGGTAATGCCCCCCGTCATAAGCCAGCACCACGTTGTCCGGGCCGCCATGATTCTCGAGGTCGGCCTGCGCGTCGCCTGCGATGCCGCCGGATGTCACCCGGACCGGTTCCGGGGCGGTCTCCTTGATGATGCCGCTGGTCCAGAAGGGATGCCGGTAATCCACGCGCACATTGGCCGGCATGCACAGACGCTGGACCTTGCCGACCTGAATGCTCAGCAGTTCGCCTTCCATCGCAACTCTCATCCGGGGTCTGGGACGGCTACAATGCTACCCCCAGCGATGGGCTCTTGTCCGCGCGCTTTCCGGATTTCCTCGCCCATGTCCAACCTCGATCCCGAAGACCGCTACCAATCCGAACCGCCGGAACTTTCCGAGCCCCCGCCGCCCGAAGAAGCACACGATCCCTACGCCGCCCTCCGCGTGCGCGACTACCGCCGCTACTTCACCGGCAACGCATTTTCGCTGCTGGGAACGCAAATGGCTTTCGCGGCCGTCAGCTACGAGCTGTTCCAGCGCACCAAATCCAAGTTCGCGCTGGGCATGGTGGGCTTCGTGCAGATCGTGCCGATCATCCTGCTGACCCTTCCGGCGGGGCACCTGGTGGACCGTCTCAATCGCAAGCGGATCGTGCTGACGATGACCGCCGTGCTGGTGCTTTCCAACCTGCTGATGGGGCTCTCGTCGCATTTCGCCGATCGCGAAGGCGACTTCGGCCCGCTCGCGTGGATCAATCACGTCGTCGCCGGCCTGGCCCGATTCTTCGGCGAAAAGGATAGCCATTACACAGAGGGCCACATCGCCATCATGCTCCTGCTGCTGTTGGTCAATGGCGTCGTGCGGGCGTTCATCCGGCCGGCGACCGAATCGATCCTGCCCTCGCTGGTGCCCGAAAAGCAGTTGTCGAATGCGGTGACCTGGAACGCCAGCCTGTTCGAGACCACCAACATGGTCGGGCCGGCGGCGGCGGGAGGACTGATCGGCCTGCTGGTTCCGCTGTTCGGGCCGACGGGGGCATGGACCTACGCCGGCATTTATTTCTTCAACGCCTTCTGCCAGTGCGTCCAGTTCGTCAATTTCTCCCGCATCGACCTCGAACACGCTCCCAGGCCCCGCGAGCCCGTGACCATCTCGAGCCTGCTGGCCGGTGCAAAGTTCGTCTACACGCACAAAGTCATCCTCGGCATGATCACGCTGGACATGTTTGCAGTGCTGCTGGGCGGGGCGACGGCACTTTTGCCGGTTTTTGCCGACGATGTCCTGCACGTGGGCGCCATCGGCTTCGGCATCTTGCGCGCGGTGCCCTCGGTCGGGGCGATCTCGATGGCCATGTTCCTCGCCCATCGCCCGCCGATGCAGCGCGCGGGACGCAACCTGCTGGTCGCCGTCGTCGGTTTCGGCATCGCCACCGTGGTCTTCGGCCTCTCGCGCAGCTTCTGGCTCTCCCTCTTCGCCCTCCTGCTCACCGGCGCTTTCGACAACATCTCCGTCGTCGTCCGCCACTCCACCGTCCAGCTCGCCACCCCCGATGACATGCGCGGCCGCGTCAATGCCGTCAACTCCCTCTTCATCTCCACCTCCAATCAGCTCGGTGAATTTGAATCGGGACTCACCGCCACCATCGCCACGGCCTACTTCGGCAGCATGTGGGGACCCATGGCGGCGGTCATCGCCGGGGGCGCCGGCACCATCCTGGTGGTGGCGTGGGTGGCGATCGCCTGGCCGCAGGTCGGCGCCGTGCGCCGCCTCGCATCGCACTGACCCGGTGGAAATAGCTAACAACTCCGCAGAGTTTTCGTTGCGGACAAACAATCCCCAGCGGTAGACTGGGGCCGTGAGAAGGGGCTTGCACCTGTGGGAGACCTCGCGTGGAGCTATGGCAGCGCCTCGGGGAGTTGCACCCGAAACTCGTCCAGTTTCCGCTTGTCCTTCTCTTGATGGGGCTGCTTTTTGATCTGGGGGGGCTGATCGCCCGTTCCCGCCAGGCTCATTGGGCCGGCAAACGCCTCACCGCCGTGGGCACCATGGGGCTGCTCTTCGCGTTCATCTGCGGCATCTACGCCGAGATCTGGGCCGGCCGGGCCGGAGTGCCGCAGGACCCGATCGAATACCACGAGCTGATGGCCAACCTCGCCAGTTGGGGCTTCGTCGTGCTGATGGCGTGGCGGCTGTTCCTGCGCACCGATCCCGACGAGGGACGCCGCGGAGCGGTAGGCGCTTATCTGGCCATCGGCTTCGGCTGGTATCTGCTGCTGGCGGTCACCGCGTATCTCGGCGGGCAACTGGTTTTCCAGTACGGCGCCGCCGTCCAGGGGGCCAGCGCCAACACCATCACGTCGATGGACGATCTCAACACCCTCGCCTGCCGCCAAACCGACGAAAATCTCCGCTACTCCGAATGGATGCATCACATCTTCGGCTGGATGACGCTCGGCCTGGCCGCCAGCCTGCTCGCGCAGGCCATCTGGCCCGGACGCGCGCGGAAGCTCAGGTGGATCGTTCCGACCTTCCTGCTGATCGGCGGCCTGTTTCTGCTCTTGGCCGCCGACCTCGATCTCTACGCCCTCACCGACATGCGCCAATTCGCCAGCCGCGAGGTGCAGCTTCACAAGGCGCTCGCGGTCATCATGACCGTGATCGGCGCCGTGGGCCTGCGAAAGGTGCTCAAGAAGAGCGCGCGCGAAACCCCCGCCGACACCAGCGCCGCGGACGCCAGGGCCGGCAACTCGCGCCTCGTCGCCGTGCTGGCGCTCATCGGCGGTTCGCTGCTGTTTACCCACGTGCACGGCGTTGCGCCTTACGCCAATGTCGCCGCCGGCGTCTATATCGCCCACGTCGTGCTGGGCGCGGTCGCGCTGGCCATCGGCGCCACGCGCATCGCGCAGGACAAATTCCCTCACTGGAAGCGCCCCCTCGCCATCACCTTCGCCCTCTTCATGGCCATCGAGTCGCTGCTGCTCATCAGCTACAACGAGGGGCTCCCCTGGTACATCGGCTATGGCCGCTACAACCGCTGGGCGCCCGGCGATACCGCCCACGTGGGCAACGTGGTGATCGCGCCCTATGGACCGGTCCGCGCGGCGCTGCGCGTCGATCCCAGCGATGGCAAAGCCTACCTCGACGTGCTCGACAAGCAGACCGACGCCCCGGCGCCCGTCGCCGCCGACAAGCCATTGATGCTGCTGGTCCAGCACGGTTATCAGCAAACGGCGATTCCCCTGGCCGCGATGACCCGGCAAGCGAGGCCCGCTCGCTATCAGGACCCCGGCCACGCTCACGACCTCACCGCATCCCATTTCGAGGGGCAGGCCGAATTGCTCAAGGTGCTGCCCGGCTTCTCCGCGAGCCTCGCCCTGCCGCTGGATGGCAAAAATGTGATGGGCTACTTCGACCCCTGGGTCACCCCCATCATCTCCGCGGTGCCCCCCAACGAAGTCGCACTCTATCAATGCCCGATGCACGAAGGCATCCGCTCGCAATCGCCCGGCGTGTGCCCCCTCTGCGGCATGGAACTCATCGCCATCAACCGCCAGCTTCGCCCCCCCGGCATGCTGCACGATGCGTCCTACGCCATGAACATCACCGCCGAAGAGCGCGGTCCGCTGGAAGCGGTTTTCCACCTGCGCCCCGCCAAGCAGGACAAGCCCGTGCCGCTCGCGCTCGTGCACGAACAACTGATGCACGTGATCGTCGTCTCCGAAGACCTCGCCTATTTCGATCACGTTCACCCCGTCGTTGAAGGCGATTCCAGCGACGGCCGCTTCGCCCTCGCCTACCGCTTTCCGCGCCCGGGCCGGTACGTCATCTATCTCGATACCACGCCGAAAGGCGATCGCCAGCAGGTGTTCCGCGAGGTGGTCGATGCCCGGGCGGCGCGCATAAGCCTCGGCGGCGATGTAACCCCCGCACATCTGGCCCTCGATGCGGCGCCCAGCAAGCTGGTGTATCCCGTCGCCTGCGGAGCGACGCCTCAGACACAGGCCCCCCTCGACAAAACGCTGCCCGCGAACACCCCCGCCACTGGCCCAAACGCCGAGCCGGTGATCGTGCAGCTCGTCTCCCAGCCGCGCACGCTATACGCCGGCCTGCACAGCGAGCTGGTGTTCAAACTGAGCGACGCACGGGGACGCCCCCTGACCGATCTGGCCAAATACATCGGCGCGATGGGCCACTGCGTCGCTCTGTCCGAAGACACCGCCGACTATCTCCATTCCCACCCCGAGCAGTTGATGACGCCCACCGACGCCGACCGCGGCGGACCGGTCGTCGCCTTCCACGCGATCTTCCCCAAACCCGGCCGTTATCGCATTTGGGGCCAGTTCCGCCGCCCGGCGCGCACCCCCGGCATGCCCGATGATCTGATCATTGCCGACTTCACCGTCGAGGTGAAAGCCCCGCTCGTTCCCGCAAGGCTGATCAATTTTCTCCTGTACTGAGCCCACCTTCGTGACCCCGGCGGGCGCCGCTTTCCGCCCCCGCGCGCCCGGTGGCCGCCCGCACTTATACCGGGGGGGGCGATTTTGCCGAGCAACTTCATCGAAAAATCGGCGATGATGCACGCGTGACCCGCCCGGCCCCGATGGACGATGTAGCGCATGGAAACCGAGGTGTCTGACAAGGTTCGTGGGGGCGGCGGATCGGAGCGCGCCGCGGACGATCGCCCCGCCACACAACCAGCCGTCGACCCCGACCTGTCCGGCGCATCCGACGGAATCCTCCGCGGCTTTTACGAATCCATCGCCTGCATGATGGGCGTCGTCGAGATGCGCGGCGAGGACATCGTCATCCTCTCCTGCAACCCCGCCACCGCAAGCGCTTATGGCGCCACCCCGGACCAGCTCAGCGGACGGTCCGTGCGCGAGCTGGGCGTCGCCGCCGAAAATCTCAACTTCTGGCGCGAACGCTACCACGCGGCGCTGCTGGCCAGACAACCGGTCACCTTCGAATTCAGGCACCAGAGCGCCGCACGCCCCGAAGGCGCCGACGCAACCGCCCGCTGGTACCGCGCCACCGTCTGCCCGATCCTCCGTTTGTCGCCGCACCCGCAATTCTGCTTCTTCGCGGAGGACATCACCCGCCAGAAAGCCGCCGAAGAGGAGCTGCGCGGCACCAAGGACGCCGCCGAAGCCGCCAATCGCGCCAAGTCCGAATTCCTCGCCAACATGAGCCACGAGATTCGCACCCCGATGACCGCGATCCTCGGATACGCCGACGTCCTGCTCGATGCCGCCGCCGACGATCGCGAACGCGCCGTCGCCGCCATCCGTCGCAACGGCCAGCACCTCATGGGCATCCTCAACGACATCCTCGACCTCTCGAAAGTCGAGGCCGGCCGCCTCGGCGTCGCGCTCGAACCGGTGAACCTTTTCGAGGTGCTCGCCGACGTCGCCACCGCCCTGCGCCCCCGCGCGGCACTCAAAGGCGTGCGCTTCTCCCTCGAAACCCTGCCGGGACTGCCCGACCGCATCCGCACCGACCCCACGCGCCTCCGCCAGATCCTCCTCAACCTCGTCGGAAATGCCGTCAAATTCACCCAGGAGGGATCCGTCCACGTCACCGCGGGCGCCGATGGCCCGCTGGTGCGCATCCGCGTCCAGGACACCGGCCCGGGAATCGATCACCAGACGCTCGCCGCCCTCTTTCAACCTTTCGTCCAGGCCGACGCCTCCGCCACGCGCCGTCACGGCGGAGCCGGTTTGGGCCTCGCCATCTCCCAACGCCTCGCCCAGCTCCTCGGCGGCGCCATCGCCTGCTCCACCGAGCCCGATGCCGGCAGCACCTTCACCCTCACCCTGCCCATGGTCAGCCCCGGCGAACTTCCAGCCGCCGGCGCCGCCCCCGTCTCCCCCGCTCCCACCCTCGCCGGCCACGTGCTGCTGGTCGACGACAGCGCCGACACCCGCGCGCTTATCGCCCACTTCTTAACGCGCGCCGGACTCCGCATCACCACCGCCGCCGATGGACGCCAGGCCTGCGACCTCGCCTTTGCTCCCGCCACGCCCGCCCTCGACCTGGTCCTCATGGACATGCAGATGCCCGTGATGGACGGCTACGCCGCCGCCCGCGAACTCCGCCGGCGCGGCGCCCGCTACCCCATCGTCGCCCTCACCGCCAACGCCATGCGCGACGATGAAAACCGCTGCCTCGCCGCCGGCTGCAGCGGCTATCTCAGCAAACCCGTCGAACGCCATTCCCTCATCGAAGCGGTCGCACGCTGGCTGCATCCGCAGGCCTAGCCGATCCCCGCCGTTCCCCCCGCCCTTTCGCAAATCCACGCCGCCCCACCGCGCAACCCCCACGCCGCGCGTTAGAATCCGCCCGTCTCGATCGGAAGGATGTGCATGCCCACCCTCGCCTGGAACAGCTACGGAAAATCGGCCGTGCGCCTCACGCGCGTCGTCCGCACCACGCCCCGCCATGAGCTCCGCGAATTCGCCATCGACATCGCACTCGCCGGCGATTTCGCAAAAGTCTACACCGACGGCGACAATTCCCCCTGCATCCCCACCGACACCATGAAAAATACCGTCTACGCCCTCGCCGCACAGCATCCCTGCGACTCCCCCGAAGCCTTCGGCCAGATTCTCGCCGGCCACTTCATCGACAACTTCGCCCATGTCTCCGGCGTCTCCATCAAGCTTCACCAGACCCTCTGGACGCGCATCCCCGTCGAAGGCCGCCCTCACGATCACGCCTTCACCAAGGCCGCCCATCAGCGTACCGCGGAAGTGCGCCGGACCCGCGACGGCCTCGAGCTCACCGGCGGCCTCGCGGGCCTCGAAGTGCTCAAGACCAGCCGTTCCGCCTTCTGCGGCTTCCTCGTCGACGCCTACACCACGCTCAAGGACGCCTCCGAACGCATCTTCGCCACCACCATCGACGCCGCCTGGAAGTTCACCCCCGGCGCCCGCGACTACAACGCCCTCGCCGATACCGTGCGCGACATCCTCCTCCAGGTGTTCGCCACTCACGACAGCAAAGGCGTCCAGCACACGCTCTACGCCATGGGTGAAGCCGTCCTCGCCGCCGCGCCGCACCTCGAGGAAATCACCCTCTCGATGCCCAACCAGCACCGCATTCTCGCCAACATCGCCCTGTTCAACCTGCCCAACGACAATGAAGTCTTCATCACCACCAGCGAACCCTACGGGGTGATCCAGGGCACCATCCGCCGATAAAAGGGAGACGCCGTGGGCGCATTGACGACGCATGTTCTCGACACCGCCGCGGGCCGCCCCGCCGCCGGCGTGCGCATCGATCTCTTCCGCATCGATCAGCAGCCGGTGCTCCTCAAAAGCGTCATGACCACCGCCGATGGCCGCACCGACGAACCACTGCTCGCCGCCGACGCCTTCCTTCCCGGCACCTATCAATTGCTCTTCTACGTCGCCGATTACCACGCCGCCCGGAATCACCCCGACGCCGGCAAGTTCCTCACCCATGTGCCCATCGTCTTTCGCGTCGCCGACGCCTCCGCCAAATACCACGTCCCCCTGCTGGTCACCCCCTGGGGCTACACCACTTATCGCGGGAGCTGACGCCCTCCCCCCCCCCCCCCGCAAAAACGAGCGAAGGATGCGCTCCCTCCGAAGCGCATCCTCCGCGTTGTACAGCCGCAAGAACCCCCGCCCGCCCGCTCAGGGATTCTGCACCGGGGCCATCGACACCGGGCTGCTGGACACCTGCGACAACAGCTCCGTCGCCCACGAATCATTCGGATTGATCGTCAACGCCTGGTGGAAGTAATCCGCGGCCGCCGTGGGACGGTTCTGCCGCTGCGCGCAGATGCCCAGCATGCACAGGATCACCCCGTTGTCCGGCGCCAGGTGCTGCGCTTCAGTCAGCGTCGCCTCCGCGTCGGCCCATTTCTTCAACTTCTGCTGCGCTGTCGCCGCCAGCATTAACGCTTCGACATTCCCCGGCTCCTCGCGGCTGACTTTCCGCGCCGCCGCCAATGCCACCGGCAACTCGTCCGTGCCGATGCACGCCCGCGCCAGCCCCAGAAACGCCTGCGCATCGTCCGGATGGTCCCGCGTGATCTCCTGGAACGTATTCCGCGCATCGTACGGCCGACGCAGCTCCAGATAGCACTGCCCCAGCATCATCAGCAGGTTCACCTTGTCCGCCGCCGCCGCTTCCGCCGTGCCCGATTGCGCCTCGGTCGACTTCGGATCCGCCGCCGCCTTGGCCGCGTCCGCGTCCGCCTTGTGCCGCAGATCGTCAAAAATCGGCGCCGCATCCGCAAACTTGCCCGCGTCAAACAGCACTTCCGCATACGAACGCCGCACGCTCGAATCGTCCGGCAGCAGCAGCACCGCGTCGCGGTAATACTTGCACGCCAGCTCCTTGTCGCCCTGCAGGCTCGCAATGCGCCCCAGCGCCACGCGGATCGCCCCCGTCTGCTCGAAATAAATCAGCTTGTCGTTCAGCAGCTTCTTGGCGTCATCCAGCTTGCCCAGCGTGATCTTCATCTCGACCACCGCCAGCAGATACAGCGGATTGTCCGACTTCCGCTCGAACGCCTGCGTGTAGAAATCCGCGGCCACGTCCGGCTTCTGCCACCGCTGATAAATCACGCCCAGCAGGTAATAGGGCTCCGGATCGTTCGCATCGATGCGGATCGCCTGCTGCAGCTGATCCGCCGCCGTATCCAGCGACCCCTTCTCAATGTCCACCTTCGCCGACAGGATGTGAATGCCCGCATGCGGCGCGTTCATCGCCAGGCATTCCGCCAGCGTCTTCTTGCACTTGTCGTAATCCCCCACCTCGTATTGCTGCGTCGCAAGCTGGAACATCACCGCGATCCGCGTCATGTTCCACCGGTTGTACTGTTCTTCCTTGATCGTCGCGTGCTTCTTCCCGGCATCCGCGCAACCCGCGAAAAAGCCGGCGCCGGCGACGACCACCACCAGGGACGAGCGATAAAGTTTCTTGCAGAGCGGGGACATGCGTTCACCTTCCACCGAGACACAGGAATCACCAGACATACAAATCTTCGGAGATTTTCGGGCCTTACTTGAGAACCTGGTTATCAAACCCGCCGGCATGAAAATCCCGCACACGCCGCCAATGAAAACGCCCCGGACTCGCCGGGGCGCTTCATCTTCACGTCTTTACTGCGCTTCCGACGCCGGTTGCGTCGTCACCGGCTCCGGCGGCGGATAATGGCCCGACCCGCCTGAATCCGGAATCTTGCTCGAATCGTCCCGCAGCACGTCCTTCACGAATGTCGCACACGACGATTCATCCGCTTCACGCACACGCTTCGACGTGATCTGCTCCCGAAGCTTGATCGCTTCGATGAACCGCGGATTCGTGTTGAGCGCCCAGTCCGTGAACATCAACGCCGTCTTCTTGTGACCCTTCTCCAGCTCGTCCTGCGCCTTCGAGTACCACAACTGCGCGATCCGGTCCCGGCCCCACGGCTGCAGGCCCGCGCGGTTGCCCAGCATCATCCGGTTCACATCTTCCGCCTGCTTCTCCGATTCGTCGTACAGCGACGTGTCATCATTAATGATGTGCGGCGTCATCAGCACGATCGTCTCCGTCCGCTGCGTTGAATCATTCGTCCGCCGGAACGGCAAACCGAGAATCGGAATGTTCCCCAGGATCGGCACCTGACCGCGGGCCGCCGTCGTCAGCTCGCGGAACAAACCGCCGATCACCACCGTCCGGCCATCCTTGACCATGATGTTGCTCGTCACTTCCGTCGACTGCTTCTGCGGCAGCGAGTTCGAATCCAAACCGCCCGCCGAATCTTCCGGATGAATCTCCATCCGCACGTAGCCGTCGTCCCCGATGAACGGCCGGAAGATCAGCTTCGTGCCGGTATCCAGGAACTGGATCGTTTCCGTCGAGGTCGTCTGCGACACCGTCGTGGTCTTGTAGCCGAATTCCTGCCCGATGAAGACCTCGCCCTTGTGCTTGTTGACCGCGAGTATCTTCGGGTTGGCCACCACCGTGGTGTCCGTGATCTGCTCGAGCGCCCGAAGGAACAGGCCAATGTTGTTCGACAGGAAGCCCACCGACAGGCCGCCGTCCGGCACCTGGCTCGCGAAGTTCGTGCCGATGTTGGTCTGCGTCTTGTTCCCCAGGAAGTTGTTGAAAATGCCGTTCGGGCCCGTGATCGGAGTGCCCGTGCTGCTCCCCGAGGTCCCCGTGCCGCCGGTGGAACCGGTCGCGGCGCTCGCCCCGTTGACGTTGCTGGTGAAGCCGGCGCTCGACAGGCTCGAGAAGTCCGCCCCCGAGAGCGAAATGAAATCGATGCCCAGCGCGTTGTCTTCGTTCAGCGACGCCCGCAGAATCGTCGACTCGATCAGCACCTGCTTCGGCCGCACGTCCAGCTGGTGCAGCGCGTGATCCACTTCATTCAGATTTTCCGGATAGTCGTTGATCACCAGGGTGTCATCGGTCGCGTAGTTCATCGCGCCGGTGTCGGTGACCCCTTCCGACAAACCCGCCACCGTCGGCGGCGTGAGCGCGATCGCGCCCTTGTCCGAAAGCAGCGGCTTGATCAGCACGGATGCGTCCTGCGCCGTCATGTAGTGCAGGCGATAGATCCGGTTGACCGTCTTGCGGTCCCGCTTCCGAAGGTCATCCAGCTCCTTCTCCGTGTACACGTAGATGAAATTGCCCTTCTCGATGTAATCAAAACCGTTGGGCTTGAGCAGCGCGTCCAGCGCCTCGGTGAAAGTCACGTTGTAAAGGTTCGCCGTCACATTCCCGCGCACGTCCTTCGACGCGATGATGTTGCGCTTCGATTCCAGCGACAGGAAGTGCAGGGCGGTGGTGATGTCCAGGTCCTGCGCGTTGAACTCTTCCACGCGCCCGTCGACATCGATGTTGACGGTCGGGGCGTTGAGGTTGGTCGAAGTGCCGGTCGCCGCGTCCGGCGCCGCGCCATCCGCCGCCGCCACCGCCGTATCTCCCGGCTGCGTGGCCGGAGCCTGCGCCGCCGCGGGGGCGGGGGACGCCGGTGCATCCGCGGGAGCCGCCGTCGGCGCCGCGGGCGTCGTCGGCGTCGCCGCCGCCTGAGCCACGGCCGTCGCCATCGCCGCCTCTTTCACCTGCACGCCGCTGCCCGCCGGGGCGTCTTCCCCAAATGCCTGATCGCTACAGACCCACCCGCCAAGGCATAAAAAAAAGCACCCGGTGCTCAGTAGCTTGTGAAGGTTACGCATGGGAAAGACTCCTTTTTTCCGGTTAGGGGCGCGCAACGTGTCGTCACTGCCCACGCGGCATATCGACCATCTTGATGGGGAGGGTTACATCGTCTTTTCTAAATTCAACTTCCCGGGCACGTATCGCCGTGATCACAAACCCGTCTATCGTGTCCCCCACGCTCATAATCCGGTCGTTCACCACCGCCACCGGCTTCGACCCCGTGTTCACCACCGTCGAACGCACCACCAGCCCCTTCGCCTCGTCCCGCACCGCCGCCATCCGCGATCGACGCTCCGTCTCATCATCATCCATTGGCCGCGCCGCCGCATGCGGGGCCGGATCCGCCGCCGCTTCCACCGGCGCCGGCTGCGGATGCGACGGATCCCGCGGAAAATAGCTCGGATCAAACTTGAACGCCGTCGCAGGTTCCGCACCCCGCACCTGCCGCAGCACCGTCCACAAACTCTTCGACAACGCCAGCCGCTTATCCGCCTCCGCCGCCGGCACCACGTCCTCCCCCATCTCCGGCGCCTCCGGCATCCCCACCCGCTGGCCCAGCGGAGACGCCGCCACAGGCCGCGCCGACATCTGCAGATACGCCCGCAGAATCAACGCCCCCATCACCACCGTCAACGCCGCCAATACCGACGTCCGCTTCCGGTTCCGACCCAGTTCCTGCTTCAGCGATTCAAAACTCACGGCCATGCTGCTTCCGATTATCGACCGGGAAACATCGGAAGTTTGCTCCCCAGACTTTCGCCCCGAACAGGACATTCACAACCCCGCGCCTCGCACCGCCAGGGACCCAACTGGCAGCCCGCCAATTATCGGCCGCCTCCCACTCGCCACCGCGCCTCCCTCGCCCCACCCCCGCCTCCACCCCATGGTCCCCCGACGCGCCTTCCGGTAAAATTCCTCCACCCCGTTCCCTGCGAGGACACTCTTTCGTGAGCTGGCCACTCTTCACCCCACTCCTGGCGGATGTCTCCGCCCCCGATCACCTCATCGATCCCAGCGTCTATTACTACACCTACTCCACCATCGCTCAGGCCGTCGCCGGAGCCTTCGGCTTCCTCGCCGCCGTCGTCCTCTACCGCCTCCAGGCTCTCAACACCCAGATGGAAGCACTCGCCACCAACCTCATGGGCGACCCACGCACCTTCCAGGTCGAACCCTTCCGCACCCTCTTCACCTACCAGCGCTGGCCCCTCTTCGTCGAAAACGTCAAGCGCGACCAGGACCCCTCCAACCGAAACCCCGTCTTCAAAAACCTCAACTTCCTCGACCTGGGCGCCATGGACCACGCCAACAACCAGGTCGTCACCATCCGTCGCTGGTTCATGATCTCCATGATCATCACCGTCGCCGCCATCAGCCTCTGCATGGTCTCCCTCTTCTTCATGGCCTGGTTCCAGAGCCTCGCCCTCCTCGCCTTCATGCTCGTCCTCGGACTGGCCTGCCTCGCCTCCTACATGCGTCTCATGCTGACCGTCCTCGAATGATTCTTGCAACGGTGATTACCCATGACCCCTGAACTTGCCATCGGCGCCCTCCGCTGGCGCCCCGCCGACCAATTCCTCCTCATCGCCGGTCCCTGCGTCATCGAAAGCGCCGGCCTCTGCGAACACATCGCCGGCCGCGTCAAGGAACTCTGCGACTCCCTCGCCATCCCATACGTCTTCAAAGCCTCCTTCGACAAAGCCAACCGCTCCAGCGGCAACAGCTTCCGCGGCGCCGGCCTCGACCAGGGACTCGCCATCCTCCAGCAGGTCGCCAAAAAACTCTCCCTCCCCGTCACCACCGACGTCCACGAATCCCACCAGTGCACCGCCGTCGGCGCCGCCGTCGACATGCTCCAGATCCCCGCCTTCCTCTGCCGCCAGACCGACCTCCTCCTCGCCGCCGCCAACACCGGCAAGGCCGTCAACATCAAAAAAGGCCAGTTCATGGCCCCGTGGGAAATGGGCAACGCCCTCGAAAAAGTCCGCTCCGCCGGAAACCCCAACGTCCTGCTCACCGAACGCGGCACCTTCTTCGGCTACAACCGCCTCGTCAACGACATGACCGCCATCCCCCAGATGCAAGCCCTCGGCGCATCCGCTCCCCAGGCCCAGGGATCGCAATCCCTGGGCTCATTGGCCACCCCCGTCCTCATGGACGCCACACACTCCACACAACTCCCCGGCGGCCTCGGACACGCCACCGCGGGACAACGCCAATTCGTCCCCCTCCTCGCACGCGCCGCCACCGCCGCCGGCGCCAACGGCCTCTTCATCGAAGTACACCCCACCCCCGAAAAATCCCCCTCCGACGCCGCCACCATCCTCCCCCTCGACGACCTCCCCAAACTCCTCGAACAATGCCTCGCCATCCGCGCCGCCCTCCGCTGACCAGGTGCCCCCCATGCCCTCCCAATCCCTCATCCTCTGGCGAACACAAGCCCGTACCGCATTTGATCAGATCGAACATGCCCACCGTGCCATGGGCGGTCCCGGCCCTGGACGCCCCTACACCACGCTCCACATCAATCACGCATACGTCGTTCTCCTCTCCAGCCACTTCCAACGTTTCTGCCGCGATCTCCACACCGAGGCTATCTTTCATCTCTGGAAGCACGATACCTCTCCGCGACGCGACATCCTCAAATTCAACCTGCAACTGCATAGGCAGCTGGACTCCAGAAACCCTTCGCCCTCCGCCATCGGCGCTGATTTCAATCGCTTTGATCTTTCCTTCTGGGATCTCGTCAAACAAAACGCTCCTGCCCTTGGTGCCCGCAGACAAGCCCTCTTGGAAGATCTCAATCGCTGGCGCAATGCCATCGCCCACCAGGACTTCTCCTCCCATGGTTTACATCCCGCCGGACCGCTTCTTCGCCTCATTCGCCAATGGCGCGCCGCCTGCAACGCTCTCGCATCCCGATTCGACTTCGTCCTACGTCACCACCTTGCTACAATGACCGGTGTCTCACCCTGGTGACTGAGGCCATCCCATGCCCGCTAAAAAAAAGAAAAAAATCGCTATCGGCGATATCGTCAACGTTCAACTCGGACGCACCGCTTGGAAGGCTCGCATCGTTGAAGACCGCGGGCACTTTCGTATCGCCGGCGGCCGCATATACCGTGTCGCCTTGCTCGACGACAACCTCGACGAGCCCATGTTCACCGAAGTCGTCGAAAGTGAAATCACCTCGCCCGCTCGCTGATATTCGGAGACTTCCACATGGCCGACGCTACCCCACCCGCCCCCCCCAGAAAAAAATCCGGCGCCGCCAAGTGGATCCTCCGCCTCTTCCTCGCTCTCTTCCTCCTCATCATCATCGCCCTCATCATCCTCTACTTCTCCATCGACGGCATCATCAAATCCAAGGTCGAAGCCGCCGCCTCCAGTTCCACTGGCCAAACCACCACCCTCTCCTCCGCCAACCTCCAGCTCTCCGGCATCCTCACCCTCAACTCCCTCGACATCCACAACCCCTCCGGCTACAAATCCGCCGACTTCATCGCCGTCCCAAAAACCGTCATCACCGTCAAACCCTCCTCCCTCCTCACCGACACCCTCATCATCCCCGACATCACCATCGACGGCCTCACCCTCTCGCTCGAACAGGATGGCCTCAAAAATAATCTCGGCGACGTCCTCGCCTTCGCCCACCAGCAATCCGCGGACGCTTCCTCCAAACCCGCCGGTAACAGCGAGGCCGGCAAAAGCAAACAGCTCGATATCGGCAAGCTTACCCTCACCAACGTCAAGGTCGCCGCCTCCGGCTTCGGCGTCGGCCAAACCTTCGACCTCGGCACCATCGAAATGGATCACCCCACCGATCCCAACGGACGCCTCCCCAAAGTCGCCGACCTCACCGCCAAAATCCTCGAACGCATCGCACAGCAGGTCGCCGCCAATCCCCAAATCCCCGACGCTCTCCGCAAAAACCTCGGCAACCTCAACCAGATCATCCCCCAGGCCCAGGACCTCCTCAAAAACCCCGGCGGCGCCGCCACCCAGCTCAAAGGCATCGGCAACCTCCTCAACCAGAACAAGGGGCAGAAGTGACCCCCATCGCCCTGGCGACCGCCGCGGCGACTTCCACAGAGCCCGCCACCGCCGCCGCACTCGCCGCACGCTCTTGGGATTGGGCCATCTTCATCATCGTCTACATCGGCGTCGCCATCGGCACGCTCCCCTTCACACGCCTCAACCGCTCCGCCATCGCCCTCCTCGGCGCCATCGCCCTCATCGCCGCCGGCCGCCTCTCCTTCCCCCAGGCCACCGACCAGATCGACTGGCGAACCCTCGCTCTCCTCTTCGCCCTCATGCTCGTCGCCGCCAATCTCCGCGTCGCCGGCTTCTATGACAAAGTCATCGCCCAGATCGTCGCCCACGCCAACCGCCCCCTCGTGCTCGTTTCCTCCGTCGCCCTCGCCGCCGCTCTCTTCTCCGCCATCTTCGCCAATGACATCGTCTGCCTCGCCTTCGCTCCCGTCCTCTGCCAGGCAATCCTCCGCGCTGGCCGGGATCCACTCCCCTACCTCATCACCCTCGCCACCGCCTCCAACATCGGCTCCGCCGCCACCATCATCGGCAACCCCCAGAACATGCTCATCGGCCAGACCGCTCATCTCTCCTTCCCCCACTTCTTCCTCGCCGTCTCCCCACTCGTCCTCCTCTGCCTCGCCCTCAACATCCTCATCGTCACCCTCGTCTACCGCTCCCGACTCTTCGCCCCCGCGGGCCGCCCCCGCATCGATCACGATGAGCCCCCCGCCCGCTTCCGCCCCTGGCATGTCGCCAAAACCCTCCTCATCATGGCCGCCCTCATGGCCGTCTTCCTCTTCACCGGCGTCCCCCGCGAAGTCGCCGCTCTCGTCGCCGCCGCTCTCGTGCTCATCTCCCGCACCCAGGACCCCCGCAAACTCTTCGCACTCGTCGACTGGGAACTCATCCTCCTCTTCATCGGTCTCTTCGTCGTCATCGGAAACGTCCAGCAGCACGGCCTCCTCTCCGGTTTCATGCGCGGCCTCCAACGCCGCCAGTTCCCCCTCTACTCCCTTTTCCCCTTCACCCTCATCACCGCCGCCCTCTCCAATATCGTCTCCAACGTCCCCGCCGTCCTCCTCCTTAAGCCAGGCCTCCCCCTCCCGGCCTCCCCCGCCGACCCCATCACCCACACCTGGTATCTCCTCGCCGTCGCCTCCACCTTCGCCGGCAACCTCACCCTCCTGGGCTCCATCGCCAACCTCATCGTCGCCGAACAGGCAAAGAAAAAGGGCGTCCTCGTTTCCTTCGCCGATTATCTCAAAGCCGGAATCCCCCTCACCCTCGCCACCCTCGCCCTCACCATCGCCTGGTTCTGGTTCCTCGGAACATGACCCGGCGCGATGTCAGATCGGCCGCGCCTCAAAGACGCGGCGCCCGCAAAAACGCCAAAAAGCAAAATCCAGAAGCGCCGCGCCGCCCTGCGCCTGCACTTCTGGTTCTTGCTTCTTGGTTCCCCGCGCGCTTACCGGCCGGCCGGGCTCGGCGTCGGCGCCGCCTGCGGAATCTTGAACAGCGTCGTGCAGTTCGAGCACTTCACGTTCTTCCCGCGCGCTGTCTCCGGAACCACCAGAATCGAGCGGCATTTCAAATTCGGACACATGATGCGAATGTTCTTGACCGGGTTCATGTTCTCTCCAGTGCAACGGCTGGTTATTCAGCCCTGTGCTGGAAAGAGCTATCGGGCGAAACGTCGACCCGGTTTAGATGCCCTCGTTCATAAGTCCCAGGAAAAAAGGCCGACCCTCGCGGATCGGCCCTCGTGTCCCTGATCTGACTGTCGGCTTGCGACTGCTGGCGACTCGCTCACTTGATAAACAGCATCTCGCGATATGTCGGCAGCGGCCACAGGTCGTCGGCGATGACCGTTTCCAGCTTGTCGCCCAGCTCGCGCACCGCTTTCATCGCCGGGATGATCGCATCGCGCGAGTGCTTGGCGTGCGACAGGGCGTCGCCGCCGCCGATGTGCTCGGTCGCATGCACCAGCGCTGCGATCTTCTTCTGCAGCGTGTCGATCGTCTTCGACAGGTCGCTGAGCAATTGCTCCTGCTCGCCCAGGTTCCCCACGTTGATCCCCGCCGCCTTCGCGGCCGCCAGGCTGTGCGCGATCTCGCCCTGGTACCGGATCGCCGCCGGCAGAATCATCGTCTTGGCGATCGACGCCGTGAGCTGCGCCTCGATGTTGATCGTCTTCTTGTAGTTCTCCAGGAAAATCTCATACCGGCTGTGTACTTCGCGCTCGTTGAGCACCTTGTACTTGCCCAGCAGATCGATCGATTCCTTCGTGATGAAGTAGGGCATCGCTTCGACGGTGTTCTTGAAGTTCGGCAGGCCGCGCTTCTCGGCTTCCGCGTGCCACGCTTCCGAATAGTTGTCGCCGTTGAAAATCACCCGCTTGTGCTGCTTCACGATCTCCGACAGGATCCCCTGGAGCGCCTTGTTGAAGTCCTTCCCGCCCTTGGTTTCGGCTTCCAGCTTCGTCGCGATGTAATCCAGCGATTCGGCCACGATCGTGTTCAGCACCGTGTTCGGACCCGCAATCGACTGGCCTGACGACACCGCCCGGAACTCGAACTTGTTGCCCGTGAACGCAAACGGCGAGGTGCGGTTGCGGTCGCCCGCATCCCGCGGCAGCTTCGGCAGCACGCTGGTGCCCAGTTCCATGAACCCGCCCTGCTTCGTGCTCGACGGCGTGCCCTTCTCCACCTGCTCGATGATGTCGTTGAGCTGATCGCCCAGGTAAATCGAGATGATCGCCGGCGGCGCTTCGTTGGCCCCCAGCCGGTGATCGTTGCCCGCCGAGGCGATCGCCACCCGCAGCAGCCCCGCATACTTGTCCACCGCCCGGATCACCGCGCACACGAACGTCAAAAACTGCGCGTTGTCGTGCGGATTGCTGCCTGGGTTCAGCAGATTCTCCCCCTCGGCCGTCCCCAGCGACCAGTTGTTATGCTTGCCCGAACCGTTCACGCCCGCGAACGGCTTCTCGTGCAGCAGGCACGCCAGGCCATACTTCTCCGCCACCCGGCGAAGCGTTTCCATCGTCAGCATCTGGTGATCGTGGGCCAGGTTGCTGTTCTCGAAAATCGGGGCGATTTCATACTGCGCCGGCGCCACCTCGTTGTGCCTCGTTTTCACCGGCACGCCCAGCTTGTAAAGCTCGCGCTCCACTTCCAGCATGCACGCCAGCACCCGCTCCGGAATGCTGCCGAAATAATGATCTTCCATCTCCTGGCCCTTGGGCGGCTTGGCGCCAAAGAGCGTCCGGCCCGCGTTCACCAGGTCCGGCCGGGCGAAATAAAAGTTACGGTCGATGAGGAAATATTCCTGCTCGGGGCCGACCGTCGAGAACACCTTTTCCGATTCCTTGCCGAACAGCTTGAGCAGCCGGATCGCCTGATTCGAGACCGCTTCCATCGAACGCAGCAGCGGGGTCTTCTTATCGAGCGCTTCACCGGTCCAGGAAACGAACGCCGTCGGAATTACCAGCACGGTGCCGTTGGGATTCTCAAGAATGTACGCCGGGGAGGTCGGGTCCCACGCCGTGTAGCCGCGGGCTTCAAAGGTTGCCCGCAGGCCGCCGGAGGGGAAGGAGGAGGCGTCAGGTTCGCCTTGGACGAGTTCCTTGCCGGAGAATTCGAGGATCGCCTGGCCGTCGCCGGTGGGCGCGACGAAGGAGTCATGCTTTTCGGCGGTGATGCCGGTCATGGGATAGAAGATGTGGGTGTAGTGGGTGGCGCCTTTTTCGATGGCCCAATCCTTCATGGCGATGGCGACGGCGTCGGCGATGGCCGGATCGAGCTGCGTGCCCTTCTTGATCGTCTGCTGGAGCTTTTTGAAAACCGCCTTGGGCAGCCGCTCGCGCTGGACTTCTTCATTAAAGACGTTGGAGGCGAAAACGTCTTTGAGGGGCGTCTCCTTGAAATTGACGCGCGGGGCGACGGACTTGAAGGTAGTGAGCGCGTGGATGGCCGCGCTGCGGGCATTGGTGGAGGCCATAGGACTCGAGCTCCTGAGAAAAGAGAGACGCAAGAAACCGCCAATGAGCGCCCGGGGAATGAGCGCGGGGGAAGCGGCGGGGCCATGGGGGCCAAACGCCGCCGCCGAACCTCGATGGGCCGCGCGTGCCCACAACGGACACAAAACGCCCTCGCCCCCAACGAGTGGGCGGCAGGGCCAGGACCGCGGCTGATTCTCGGCTGAACGGGTAGCTTACCTCGCAACGTCCGTGCCGACAACTGCGCTCACGCCGGAAAAACATGCAGCCCCCGCGAACCCCGGAAACGTTGACGCAAACTTTTTATTTCAAAAGAGTTAACGAGCAATTCCCCAGGTATTGAAAAGGCTGATCGCCGGGGAGTCCGCCCGTGGCCAGGGCACCATTTGTCTAAAAAATAGGCAATGCGAATATGGAGAAATGCCGCTGCGCGCATCCTGGGCAACGTTGGCATCGTTCGTCCCCTTCACCCGATCCATTGACCTAAACCGTAATCGTAGGAAAACATCGCGAACATGGCTGCCGATAGCGCCAGCAGCGGGATGCCAGCCCAGCGGAATCGCACCAGCACGGCGCCGATGATGATCTGCGCGGGAAGCATCACGGCCATGAAGCGGCCCATGCTCATCCAGGGATTGGCGTCGATCGGCGAGCCGGAGAGGCAGCTAGAAACGTAGGGCAGTCCCCAGAGCAGCCAGCCGGCCATTTCGAGTTCGAAAGACAGAAATCGGCCGCCGAGGATCATGAGCACGACGGGGGGCCAGAGGACGCAGAAGGCTTCCCAGATGCGTGGCCAGTCTTTGGGGGAGACGTAGAAGGAGTAGGTGAGGAAGTTGGACAGGGCGTGGACGGGGTTCATGGCATAGGAGATGGTGACGGAGTTGACGCCGACGTTCCAGTATTGCTGGGCGTGCATAAAGGCCAGGGCGTCGTGGAAGCGGTGCTGGAGGAAGGCCATGAAGCAGAAGAGGCCGATTTCGGAGAGGAGTCCCAGGCCGGCGGCGATGAGGATTTTAAGCGGTCCGTGGCGGAGGTCGGAGCGGAGGATGTAAGTGACGGCGAGGATGGGTCCGAAGAGGACGCCCTGGGAGCGGGAGGCGGAGGCGAGGGCGGCGATGAGGGCGGCGATGACCCAGCGGCGTCCCTGGAGGGCGTAAAGGAAGGCGGCGAAGAGCAGGACGAAGAGGCTTTCGGTGTAGTTGGCGTAGAGGAACAGGGCGCAGGGGTTGTAGAGGAGGAAGGCGAGGGCCCAGAGGGCGGCGTTGTCGGCGGGAAGCAGGTCCCAGCGGCGGACGGGGTGGGCGGCCATTTCTTCTCCGGCGGAATGGAGGAAGGGGATGCGGTTGTGGAAATGGCGGCGGGCGTAGAGGAAAACGAAGATGGCGGCGAGGATGGCGGCGGTTTCGGAGATGGCGGTGAGGGCATGGATGGCGGAGATGCCGGTGAGGGCGACGAGGCCCCGGGCCATGAGGGGATAGAGGGGATACCAGGAGACGTTTTTGATGTGGCCTTCGGGGAAGCCTGGCCAGGGCATATCGGATTTGTCTTTGATGGCTGGGGAGTCGGTGGGTTGGTGGTAGACGTAGCCGTCGGTGACGATTTCCTCGTAGCGGTAGCCGTCCCAGTTGGACAAGACGCGGCCGTACTTGGCGTAGCTGATGAGGCCGTACTGGTGGACTTTGTCGACGGTTTTCTGGAGGGAGTCGAGCTGGGTGGTGAGGTAATCGAGGCGTTGTCGGCTGGGGCCATTGAGGCGTGGGAGTGCGGTGAGCTGGTCGATTTCGAGCTGGGTCTGGGCGAGGCGGTTTTCCCAGTAGAGGCGGGTGATGCGGAGGGAGTCGTATTCGTTGTTGCGGCGGGCGTCCTGGCCGGAGATGGCGGCGGCGTTGGCGATGGCGATGGCGAGGAGGACCATGATGATGGGCAAGAGGAGGATGCGCCAGCGGCCAGGGGGGAGCGCTTCGGGATCGTGGGCCAGGAGGGGAGGGATGGAGAGTTCGCCCATGGGGGCATGGTAAGGGGGCGAAGGGGAATGGGGAAGGGGGGGTGGGGAGTCGGTAATTGGTAACTGGTAATTGGTCATTGGCGGGGGCGTGCGAATGGCGTGGGGGATGGGGGATAGCGGGTGGAGAGGTGGGGTTTTCTTCGATGTATCGGGGGTGTTTTGCAAAAAACGTTGAGTTTTTGCCGTTGTGTTTTTGCGGATGTGGGGTTTTTGTGCTTGTGTATGAGGTTTTTGGGGAAATTTGACACAGCTTTCCCCCGCCCGGCCCAGACGACGGAAACACGAAGTTGCGAAGGGGTGAAGCCCCCCCCGACCACGAAGGCTTTTTGGGAATTGGGTCATGGCGCAGTGCTCCTCTTTGTCTATAGAGGGGTGGTGCGCCCACTTTGTGCGCACACAGACGGGGGGGAAATTGGGGTAAGGGGTTGGGGTTGC
>DASZTO010000063.1:0-53797 GCA_035548175.1 Phycisphaerae bacterium
CCATCCCCGCCCCCCATCCGTTCTCTCTTATGCAACGCCGCGCCCCCAAGCGCCGCATCGCACCGGGAGAAGAGCCATGTCAAACACCCCCCACCCTCACGCACCCAACCTCCCCCCAATTACCAATGACTCAATTACCCAATTACTCATGGGACCCGGACCCTGTGTCAAATTCCCCCAAAAACCTCATACACAAGCACAAAAACCCCACATTTGCAAAAACACAACGGCAAAAACTCAACGTTTTTTGCAAAAACCCCCCTACACATCGAAGAAAACCCCACCTTCTCCCCCTCTCGCCTCCCCACGCCATCCGCCCCTCCCCCCCACCACCAATTACCATTTAGCAGTTACCAATTACCACTCCCCTCCCCAATGTCCGATATCCTTATTCATCATGGCCCCCCTCCAGCTCATCATCCTCCTCCTCCTCGTCCGCATCCCCGGCCTCACCCAAGCCGCCGCCTCCCAGCACTGGCTCACCCGCCTCCCCGGCGGTACCCCCACCGTCTTCGCCTCCTTCCTCCTCACCCACCTCGCCCTCGTCCTCTTCGTCGCCGCCCAGGCCCGCACCGCCCGCCGCCTCATGCACCGCCCCTCCACCAGCTCCACCCTCCTCATGACCCGCATGGACCACCTCCTCTCCTGGTCCCGCTGGTCCACCATCGCCCTCACCGCCCTCCATCTCTACGCCTTCGGCGCCGCCGGCAACCTCGACGCCCTCCTCGCCCACACCCATCTCCTCAAACACATCCCCCTCCTCCCCGAAACCCTCCTCCTCGCCCCCGCCCTCCTCTCCTGGATCTGCTTCTGGGCCTCCTATTACACCGTCGAAGCCGCCCAGCGCGAACGCCAGCTCCCCGCTCGCCTCGCCCAGCAGCTCCCCGCCCACGAAATGCCCCCCATGTCCACCTACCTCTCCATGCAGATCCGCCACCAGTATTACCTCCTCCTCCCCGTCGCCGCCGCCACACTCCTCGAACGTGCCGGCGAAGCACTCCAGCCCAACCACCCCACCGCCCTCGCCATCGCCACACCTCTCGCCCTCGGACTCCTCTTCCTCCTCATCCCCTGGCTCATCACCCGCATCTGGTCCACCATCCCCCTCCGTGGCCCCTTGCGCTCCCGCCTCGATGCCATGGCCCGCCGGCACCGCCTCCGCTTCCGCAACATCCTCCTCTGGAAAACCCACAACGCCGTCACCAACGCCGCCATCCTCGGCTTCCTCCCCTTCGCCCGCTACTTCCTCATGACCGACGCACTCCTCGAATCCCTCACCGACCGCCAGATCGAAGCCGTCTTCGCCCACGAAGTCGGCCACGGCGTCCACAAACACATCTGGTGGTACCTCGCCTCCATGTTCGCCGTCCTCATGATCGCCGGCGCCGCCATGGACCTCACCGGCGCTTACCTCGGCCCGCATCATCCCTGGGCCACCAGCGACGCGCTCCAGGGCATCCTCGCCATCCTCCTCGCCGGCGGGTTCCTCCTCTTTGTCTTCCCCAAAATCTCCCACCGCTTCGAACACCAGGCCGACTGGTTCGCCGCCAAACAGATGGCCGAGGAAGTCGCCAAGCACCCGATCAGCGAACCCGTCACCGCCGCCGCCCTCACTGTCGAAGTCCCCGTCGACGGCGCCGAAGATGTCGTCCCCTACTTCCCCCCGCAGCCCGCCACCCTCAGCCTCGACCAGTACCTCGCCGGAAACTACCCCTCCCAGCATCCCGCCTCCCCCGCCGAAGCCGCACCCCGCCCGCCGCTCGCCGGCCTGCCCGAAGCCCCCGCCGTCATCGGCGCCGAAATCTTCGTCTCCGCCCTCGACACCATCATCGAAATCGCCCACAAAACCCGCAACAAGGCCGGCTGGATGCACCCCAGCGTCAACGACCGCATCCGCCTCATCCGTAACCTCGCCGTCAACCGCCCCGCCGCCGACCGCTTCAACCGCGACATGTTCTGGACCCGCGCCGCCATCGCCGTCGCCTTCGCCCTCGGCCTCACCCTCACAATCTGGGCCCAACGCCTCCCCTCCCCCACCGAATCCCCCGCCCAATTGAACCAGTTGAACCAGGTGACCCAATTGAACCCGGCAGCCCTCACCCCTTGATCTTCTTCATCGCCGCCTGCAGATCCGACCACACCTTCCGCCGGTTCTCTTCCGTGTACGCCCGCAGGAGGAACGAAGGATGATACGTCGGCATCACCGGAATCCCCCGATACGAGAGCCAGTTCCCCCGCAGCTTCGTCACCCCCTCCATAGTGCCCGTCAGATGCTTCACCGCCGGCGCCCCCAGCGTCACGATCACCCTCGGCCGGATGATCTCGATCTGCTGGTGCAAAATCGGCAACCCCCGCGCCGCTTCCTCCGGTGTCGGCGGCCGATCCTTCAACCGGCCCGTCGCGTCATCCATGTCCGCGCACCGCAGCTTCACCACGTTCGCGATGTACGCCCCGCCTTTTCCCGCCTGCAACTCCTCCCGCTTGAACCCCATCGCCGCCATCATCTTGTCCAGCAACTGCCCGCTGCGCCCCACGAACGGGCGGCCGGTCCGGTCTTCTTCGATCCCCGGCCCTTCGCCGACAAACATGATCTGCGCATCCGGATCGCCCTCGCCAAACACCAGCCGCGTGGAAATCTCATTGATGAAGCAGTGGGAGTCCGCCTCCACCTTCCGCCGCAGCGCGTCGAGCGCCGCCACCTTCTGCTCGCGCGTGATCGGCGGCAGATCAGCAATATTGCCCGCCGGCGCTGCCGGCATCACCACCGGCGCCTTCGTTTGAGGCATCGCCTCCTCCCTCGGTCGGGCCATTGGCGCTTGCGTATCCCGCACCGCGAACCGGCGACCGTCATCGGACGGACGCTGCACCGGTCTGGCGGGAATGCGGGCCGGCTTCGTGACTTCACCCTGACGCTTTCCCCCGCGCGGCAGCGGAACCTCCGCGGCGCCCAGCGCTTCGTCCGTCTCCAGCCACTGCTCCACGATCCGCCGCGCGTCCGCCATGTTGTCCGCCCATCAGGCGCTTCAGGCCTGCTTCAGACGCCGCCGCGGATCCAGCTCGATGGCCCCGAACTGCTGCTCGTACCGCTGCACCGCCTGCGAAAGCGCCAGCGCCAGCCGCTTGGCCGCGTAATAGTTCATGATGACCCGCGCGTTGACGTCCATGTGCATCAGGTCCGAGCGTTCCGGCGAAGGCGTCGTGATGGCGAAATCCACGATCAGCTCTTCCGCGTTCGGCCCGCCGAACAGCCGGCACACGTTCGAGTAGACCACGTGAGCCTTGTCCTCGCGAAGCTGCACCTGCATCTGCTGCGGCTGCTGCGCCGTCTGGCCCGCGCCCGGCTGCCCGACCTGGGGATTCACTTCCGACATGCTGCGTCTCCGTTTCGCCAAAGAGGGTTAAGGATTCAAGTCAAAGGAGGTGCAGAATACGCGATGCCGGGAGAAAAGTCATGCCGCGGCGTGCATCGTGCGCTGCACAAACGCGTGCAGGCGATCCGGCGCTTTGCCATCGAGCGCCGAGCAGAAGGCCACATATCCGTCGGGCCGCACGAGGTACGCCGCCGCGTGCTTCACCCCGAAGGCTTCGTGCGCATCATGGTCGAGGTCGAGCAGGTGTCCGGTGCCCGCCGGAGTGACCGTATCGCGCGAGCCATGCACGATGTACGTCCGAAGGAGCCCCGGCAGGTTGGCCGTCGCGATCGCCGCCAGCGCCGGATCGAAATCGCCATGCAGCCCGGTGAACAGCATCAGCAGCCAGCCGCGCCGCACCAGTTCGAACAGCCGCGCCGTTTTCTGCTCCTCGGCGAGCACCACCGCCGCATCGGGCATGCGCTCGCCGGCGATCAGGCGCCCGCCGCCGTGCGTCTCGCTCAGCGGGCTCTCCCCGTAAGCGACGCGAAACTCGGCCATCGCATTGCGCAGCGCTTCCTGCACGCTGCCCAGTTCCAGCGCCCCGGTCGCCACCAGCGGCAGAATCGCCTGCCGCAGCGCTCCCGCGCCGCCATCGGGCGCCACGTTGTGAAACACGCGCTCGGTCGCCTCGACGAGCGCCGCCGCCGCGGGACGCCGCTCCAGTTCGTAGGTCTCCAGCACCCAGGACGCCACTTCGCCGCGCACGACCCCGGCAAGTTTCCACGCGAGGTTGAACGCATCCTGAATACCGTAATTCATGCCCTGCCCCCCCACCGGCACATGCACGTGGGCGGCATCGCCGGCCAGAAAGACGCGCCCCTTGCGAAACGCCCCCGCCAGCCGATGCTGCGTGCGAAACCGGTTGAGCCAGCGAGGATCGGAAAGGGCCGCCGACGGATCCGCCACGCGCCGCACCTCCGCCTGCACTTCTTCCAGCGACGGCGCATCCTCCCGGGGCGGGTCGCTGGCCGGAATGATGCACAGCACCCGGCAATGCCCCGCGCCGTCGAACGGAAACAGCGCCACCGCCCGCTCCCCTTCGATGAAAAAGTGAATCCGCCCCGCCGGAAATGCGCACGCCACCTGCGCGTCGGCCTGGATCATCTCGCGCTGCGGATTGCGCCCGCCTTCGAACGCGACGCCCAGTGTCTCGCGCGCCATGCTGTGCGATCCCTCGGCATCGATCACCCAGCGCGCCCGAATCACGCCGGTCTGCCCCTCCGCATCGCGCACCGTCACCTCCACGCCCGCCTCATCCTGCACCAGACCGACCGCCTCAACCGAGCGCTCGACGGTCACATCATGATTTGCCAGCGCCTTCGCAAGCAGCCGTTCCGTCACCTGCTGCCCCATCGCCAGCGGCGCGGGAAAGGGACTGTCAACACCGCCCAGTTCGACGGTCGGCAACCGCTTGCCAAACGCCCGCGCCACGATCGCGCGCAGCGGATAGCCGGCATCCACCCAGCCTTGCGCGATGCCCATGATGTCCAGCGTCTCGAGCGTCCGCACCTGCACCGCCAGCGCCTGCGAATGCCGCACCGGCTCGGCCTTCTTATCGATGATCCGGCAAGCCACGCCGCGGCGCGCCAGTTCATGCGCCGCCGTCAATCCCGTCGGACCCGCGCCGATGATCAGGACGTCAGTGATCGGGGCAGGCACAGGATTCCTCCAGGATCGCTCATCGCAACGGGTCATGTCGGGCGTTGGTTCTGTTCGAACGCTTCGAGCATCCGGAACAGGTTGGTCAGATCATCATCGGGAAGATACCCGTCTTTGGAAAGAATCTCGTTCGGTGGAATCCGGCGCATCCAGTCAAGGACGACAGCGCTCCGGCGGCGTAGACCGGTGCATGCGCGGCCATCGGGGTGCCAGGAAACCGGGACATTGACGGATGGGACTGGATTCGGAAAAGTGGTCGTGATGGCGGCACATAGATGGCACCACTGCCCCCGATGCTCTTTGAGATCCGAGAGCACAACCATCCATCGCATCTTACCGCCGCCCCGAGTTTCCTGCAGCCGGACGCGGACGATGTCGCCAGGGCGATAGGCGCTGGGTGTCGGCAAGGATCACTCCTGCGGGGACTCGGGCTTGGTGGGATCGTCGGAGGAATCGATCCATGACTGGGGAATGCGGTTCTCGTCGGCAAGGCGTTCCATCGCACGCAAGGCAGCGGCGCTGGGTTTCGGTCGAGCTTTGGGCTTGCGCTTCGGACGTGCCACCGCCGCTTTGGAGAATTTGGCAGAAGACCGCGCAAAAGACTTGGCGGCTTTTGTCTCGCCGAATTTTCTGGCCATCATTGTCACTCCTGGGATGCGTACCCACCATTCTAAAATAGGAGGCGAGGGCGATCCAGATAATCGTGCAGGCTCACGCGCTGCGGAGGGTGGTGAGGGCGATGTGGCCGCCGAAGCCTTGGGCGAGGGTGAGGGAGCGGGAGCCGGGGGGGACGGGGGTGTGGAGGGGGGTGATGCGGTGGTGATGGGCGAGGGCGGAGAGGGCGATGGAGACGAGGCCGGCGGCGCCCAGCGAGTGGCCGAGCCAGCGTTTGTGGGAGAAGACTGGCGCGCTGGGGAAGGCACTCCGGAGGGCGGCGAGTTCATGGGCGTCGTGGGCGGTGCCGGTGGCGTGGGCGTGGAGGAAGGCGGGGGTGAGTTCGGCGAGGTGTTGGAGCAAGTGGCGGAGGCTGTGGCCGGCGGGGTCGAGAGCGATGAGGCCGGTTGAGTCGGCGGCGAGGCGGGCTTCTTCGATCCAGGCGAGGGGCGATTCCGTGGGATGCGCTTCGATGAGGATTGCGGCGGCGGCTTCGGTGAGGAAGAAGCCGGCGCCTTCGGCGCTGAAGGGTTCGCAGCGGCGGATGCCGTTTTCGTCGGCGGGGGCGAGGACGCCGAGGCGGGTGAAGGAGGCGGTGAAGAGGGGATGGAGGGAGGCGTCGGCGGCGACGACGAGGGCGCGAGGGGCTTCGCCGCGGGCGACGGCGCGGGCGGCGCGGTGGAGGGCGTGCATGCCCGAGGCGCAGGCGGCGACGGAGGTGTGGGCGGTGCCGCGGAGGTGGAGGCGTTTGGCGAGGATGGAGCTCATGGCGCCGGCGCCCAGGGCGAGGTGGGCGGCTTGCGAGGTGGAGAGGGGTTGGCTGGCGGCGAGGGTGTCGAGGGCGGCAAGCCAGGTGGTGATGGGGCCTTTGCTGGTGGCGCAGAAGAGGGCGGTGTCGGGGGGCGCGGGGGAGGGGAGGGCGCGGCGGGCGACGGTGAGGGCGAGACGGAGGGAGCGGTCGAGGGTCGTATCGGCGGCGAGGTCGGGATCGAGGAGGGCGTCGGGGATTTGTGAGTTGTCAGAGAGCCGGCGGTCGGCGAGGAGGGCGGACCAGGTATCGAAGCCGAAGGGGGTCAGCAGGGCGATGCGGGTGATGGCGAGGGGAGAAGTCATGGGGTAACGGCGACCGGGAGACCGGCGGCGGCCTTGACGGTGGGGCGGTTGAGGATGATGAGGGTGAAGATGCCGAGGATGGTGCCGAAGGGAAACCAGAGGCAGATCCAGATGGCCATGATGAAGCAGAGGACGCGGCGTTTGCGCTGGGGGAGTGAGCGGGCGACGACGAAATTGAGGAAGGCGAGGCCCCACCAGAGGGCGAGGGCGAAGAGGCCGAAGCAGCCAAAGAAGCCGCTGAAAACGGCGCCCGCAGTGGCGTCGTCGGAGTTGCCGGAGGATGCCATACCCGCGCCCATAAGAACGACAAACAGCAGCCATCCGACGACGATACAGCCGCCAAGGGCCTGGAGGGCGGCGATGATGTACCAGAAGATGGAGAGGGTTTTGAGGTCGCCGGTGTCTTTTTCGTAGCTGTATTGGGGTGCAGGCGGGAGGGTGGTCATAGGAGCTCCTTACTTGCGTTTGAACTGGCGTTCGAGGTCGCTGAGGGAGAGGCGCAGGGTGGTGGGGCGGCCGTGAGGGCAGTTGCTGGAGCGGTCGACTTGTTCCTTGCGGGCGAGGAGGGCGGCGATTTCATCGTGGGAGAGCGGGTAGCCGGCTTTGACGGCGGCTTTGCAGGAGGCCATGTCGAGGACTTCGTGGAGGAGTTCTTCGGGGGTGAGTTTGCTGCCGACGGAGCCGAGCTGGTCGAGGAGGTCGCGGAGGAATTCGCGCGGGGAGACTTTGGAGAGGAGGGAGGGGAAGGAGTGGACGGCGACGGAGTGGGCGTCGAAGTCGGTGATTTCGATGCCGAGGGTAGCGAGGAGGGGGCGGACGGTTTCGAGGGCGGCGGATTGTTTGGGGGTGACGGGGAAGATTTCGGGGATGAGGAGCCGCTGGCCTTCGAGGGGTCCGCGGGTGACGCGGGCGAAGAGTTCTTCGTAGAGGATGCGTTCGTGGAGGGCGTGCTGGTCGATGATGAGGATACCGTCGGGGGTTTGTGCGACGAGGTAGGCGTTGTGGAGCTGGAGGAAATTGCCGATTGCCGATTGCCCGTTGCCGATTGGGGTGGGCGGCGTGTGCGGTTCATCCTGGGTGGGGGCGGCGGGGACGGGTTCTTCTTGATTCTGGTTTCTGGATTCGTGATTCTCGGTGAAGGTGATGCGGGAGGGGTCGTCGATGGGGTTGGGTTGGCGGGCTTCGACGCCGTATTGGAGGCGCGGCTGGACGGGGGCGGCTTGCTTGAAGAAGTCGGCGATCACTTGGCGCGTGTCGCCGGCGGACGGGGCAGGGAGTGAAGACTGATCACTGACCACTGGCCACTGACCACTGGGATGACCACTGGGGGCGTCGAAGCGGTTGGTGGTGCGGAGATTGGGGGTGAGGTCGGAGGCGAGGAGTTTTTCGCGGAGGGCGGCGAGGAGGGCGCGGTAGACGGCGCCGGAGTCGCGGAAGCGGACTTCGGTCTTCTGGGGGTGGACGTTGACGTCGAAGGATGCGGGATCGAGGTGGAGGAAGAGGATGGCGGCGGGCTGGGCGGCGGGTTCGACGAGTCCGCGGTAGGCTTCCTTGAGGGCGTGGAGGAGGGCGCGGTCGCGGATGAAGCGGTTGTTGAGGAAGAGGTATTGGAACTTGGCGTTGGGGCGCGCGAGGGCGGGTTGGCCGGCGAAACCGGCGATGGTGATGCCGCGCTCGGAGAAGTGGAGGGGAATGAGGTGCGGGTGCAATTCGGAACCGCCGGGGGAACCGGCGAGAGCTTCGGCGACGCGGAGGTGGTGGTCGGCGGTGGCGGGGAGATCGAGGACGATGCGGGAGTTATGCGTGAGGGTGAAGGCGATGTGGGGGTTGGGCAGGGCGGAGCGGAGGAGCATTTCGTGGATGTGGGAGAATTCGGTGGAATCGGTGCGGAGGAATTTGCGGCGAGCGGGGACGGAGTAGAAGAGGTCGCGGATTTCGAGGGTGGTGCCGGGGGGAGCGGCGGCGGGGATGGGGGGAGCGAGCTGGGAGTCGCGGACGTCGATGCGGGTGGCGTGGTCGGCGTCGTGGGTGCGGGTGATGAGGGTGGCGTGGGAAACGGAGGCGATGGAGGCGAGGGCTTCGCCGCGGAAGCCCATGGTGGTGATGGCGAAGAGGTCGTCGGGGTCGTGGATTTTGGAGGTGGCGTGCTGGGCGAAGGCGAGTGGAGCGTCGTCGGGCGGGATGCCGAGGCCGTCGTCGGAGACGCGGATGAGGGTGCGGCCGCCGTCTTCGATGGTGACGGCGATGCGGCGGGCGGAGGCGTCGATGGCGTTTTCGAGGAGTTCCTTGACGACGGAGGCGGGTCGTTCGACGACTTCACCGGCGGCGATTTTGTTGATGAGGGCGTCGGGGAGGAGGTGGATGCGCGGGCGGGGCGCGGCGGGGGGGAGGGTGGAGGGGTGGGCGGACATGAGGGCATGGTACGGGGCGAGGGGGGATTGGGAAAGGCGGGGGGAAGGCGAAGGGATTGCGGAGATTTGGGGAAGGGGTGGGGGTTTGGTGTATGCCGGGGGGTGCGGGGGGTTTTTGCCACAGAGGCACAGAGGCACAGAGAACGTACGGTGGGAGAAGGGTGTGGGGTGGGTCGCGATGGACGCAAGCGTTGTGGGGAGCACAAATGGGAGGGACGACGGGGGAAAAACCACGGAGGGCACGGAGTGTTCATTGGGCGAGGAGGTTGGGGAGGTCTTCGAGGGAGGCGTGGGGGTCGTCGGCGGTGGCGTGGTTGTCGATGTGGTCGGGGCCGGCGGAGTGGATGGTGAGCTGGGTGGGGGTGATGTCGAGGATGTAGGGGTTTCCCCAGGGGTCGCGGTTGGCGCGGGTCGGCATAAGGGTGGCACGACGGGCGGGGCAGCGGGGTTCGTTGCGAGGCGGGGAGGCGGGCGGGGAGGCGGCGGTGGCGGGGGTGGGGAATGGCTGTGTTGGAACGGGGAGTTGGGGGTGCGTATAAAGGGCGGGCGGGGGTTGGGTCGATGGGATAGCAGGGTTTTTGATTGCGGGAAGTGATTGTGACGATTGCGGCGCGGTCTTCGGAGCAGTTGTCGGTGTCGCTGGGAGGCGGGCGGGGGTTGGGGGCGCGCGGGAAGGGGGATTATGCGGCGTTGGTGGTGATGGGGGTGGGGGTGGCGTTGCGGGTGGTGCGGTATGTGCACGATCATTCGATGTGGCTGGATGAATCGATGCTGTCGCTGAACGTGGTGGGGCAGGGGTGGGGGCATTTGCTTGGGGCGTTGGATTACAACCAGGCGGCGCCGGTGGGGTTTTTGTTGATGGAGAAGGGGGCGGCGGGGGTGTTGGGGGTGTCGGAGCTGGCGTTGCGGTTGCCGGCGCTGGTATTTGGGGTGGCGGCGTTGCCGGTGGGATGGTGGTTGTTCCGGCGGGCGTTGGGGCGGCGTGGGGCGCTGTTTGCGTTGGCGCTGCTGGCGTTGGCGGAGGAACCGATCCGGTATGTGAGCGAGGTGAAGCAGTATTCGTCGGATCTGTTTGTGACGTTATTGCTGCTGTGGCTGGCGGTGCGGTTTGTGCAGACAGGGCGGGGATTGTGGGTGCTGGCGGCGGCGGGTGCGGTGGGATTGTGGGTGTCGCATGCGGCGGTGTTCATCGCGGCGGGGATCGGGGTGGTGCTGGCGTATCGGGCGGTGGAGGCGTTGCGTATGCGCGGCGGGGCGGGGGAAGAGGGGGCGGGGGAGTCGCGGGCGCCGGTGGCGGGGCTGTGCGTGCTGGGGGTATTGTGGTTGGGGAGTTTTGCGGCGGAGTATGTGGTGACATTGCGGGGGATCGGGGAGTCGGCGTATTTAAAGGAGTATTGGGCGGGGGCGTTTCCGCCGATGCCGGTGAGTGGGGAGGGGTTGAGGTGGTATTACGAGACAGTGGTGCGGATGCCGCTGGATGCGTTGTCGTTTGCGGGGATGCCGGGGTGGCTGGTGGTTGGGTACAAGGTTGTGGCGGTGCTGGCGATGTCGCTGGCGATTGACGGATTTTTGCTGATGCGGCGGCGTGCGGGGCGAGGGGGTGGAGGGGAGCGGGCGCTGGCGGGGATGATCGGGGCGGCGGTGGTGTTTCTTTTCGCGGCGGGGGCGTTGCATGAGTATCCGCTGCAGGGGCGGCTGCTGTTGTTTGCGATGCCGTTGTGGGTGGTGCTGGCGGGGGCGAGCGTGGAGAATTTTTTTGCAGCGCGGAAGTCGGCGGTGGCGATTGGGGGGCGGGTGGTGTCGGGGCTGATTGTGGCGGGGGCGGCGGTGGCGGCGGGGTGGACGGCGGTGCGCCCGCCGGGGGATCCGGACAATCGAGAGATGGCGGCGTATGTGGCGGCGCACGCGGAGCCTGGGGATGTGCTGCTGGCGCTGGGGTCTTCGTATTATCCGGTGCGGTATTATGCGGCGACGGGGTATCCGGCGTTGGCGGGGCATGTGATTTTGCAGCAGCACGGGGATCCGTGGCGGGCGGAGTGGAAGGAGTTTGATGAGGGGGCGGCGTATGTGGGGACGCATCATGGGCGGGTGTGGGTGATGTTCAGCGAGCTGGGGGCGGAGTCTGCGGCGCTGGTGGGGCAGCGGGATCTGGCGGTGGGGACATTTTTGCGTGTGGGGCGGCGGTTGGATCAGCGGGTGGGCGGGGGGACGGAGGTAGATTTGTTCGATGTGCGGTGAGGGGGCGGGGCGGGCGCGGCGGGGGCCGAAATCAGGGAGGAGGCGCTGTGGTTGGGCGAGTGTCCCGGGTCTTTAACGCGGAGGGCGCGGAGGGATGACGGTGGCTTACCCCCCCCCCCCCGTGACGACGACGACGTAAAGTGGCCACGAAAGGTACGAAGGACACGAAAGGTGATGATGGGGGGTGTGCATGAGTTTGCGGGGCGCGGCGAGGGTTTTTCAATCGAATGGGAGGCGCTGTGGTTGGGCGAGTATCCCGGGTCTTTCGCGCGGAGGGCGCGGAGGGATGACGGTGGGTCCCCACCCGTGCCCCCCCCCCCCGCCGCCCGCGACGACGACGGCGACGACGGCGTAAAGTAGGCACGAAAAGCACGAAAGGCGGGGTGTTCAGATTTGTGACGGCGCGAGAGATTGGCGCGGTGGTCGTACGAGTGGACTGTTGTTGCCTGGGAAGGGGTGGGGGTTGTGAAATAGGAAGGGGCGGGTAGAGTGCGCTTTGGGCGGCGTGGGGTGGTGGAGGTTTTTATGAAGCGTGCGGCGGCGTTGTGTGGTGTGGCGTTGGCGGCGGCGGTGGCGGGCGGGGTGGTGTGGGGGCAGGAGATGGATTTGACGAAGGCGCCGGCGGGGCCGGTGGAGGGGACGCTGGGGATGGGAGGGGCTGGGGCGAGGAGTCCGGCGGGGGTGGAGATCCATGTGAACACGCGGTATTTGACGAAGGGGGGGAAGCCATGGATGCCGGTGATGGGGGAGTTTCATTACATGCGGTATCCGCGGGAGCAGTGGGATGAGGAATTGAAGAAGATGAAGGCGGGCGGGGTGACGGTGGTGTCGACGTATGTGATCTGGATATTTCAGGAGGAGACGGAGGGGAAGATGGAGTGGAGCGGGAACAAGGATTTGCGGGCGTTTGTGGAGTTGTGCGCGAAGAACGGGTTGATGGTGTCGCTGCGGATTGGGCCATGGGTGCATTCGGAGGCGCGCAATGGGGGGTTGCCGGACTGGGTGGTGGAGCAGTGCGGGGCGAGGGCGGTGCGGACGACGGATGAGAAGTTCATGGGGCTGACGCGGAAGTTTTACGAGGAGATTTTCGGGCAGGTGAAGGGGGAGATGTGGAAGGATGGGGGGCCGATCGTGTCGGTGCAGATTGAGAATGAGTCGACGAACGTGAAGTATCTGCAGGCGCTCAAGGCGATGGCGGAGGAGGTGGGTTTTGCGCCGGCGTTGTGGACGATCACGGCGTGGGACCACGTGCGGCCGCCGGAGACGGGCTTTGTGCCGATGTTCGGGGGCTATCCGGACGGGTTCTGGTTTTCGGATGCGGGGATACCGTCGCGCGGGCGGGTGCATTATTTCTTTTCGCCGGTGCGGGACGATTCGGAGATCGTGGCGGCGACGCTTTCGCCGGCGCGGAATTCGATCGACATGAGTTACATCAACAAGTATCCATTTTTGACGTGCGAGATCGGGGATGGGATGGAGATGAGTTACATGCGGCGGCCGGTGATGTCGTGGAAGGATGTGACGGCGTCGGCGCTGACGCAGTTTGGGGCGGGGGCGAATCTGCTGGGGTATTACCTGTATCACGGCGGGGCGGATCCGCTGGGGGCGAACGGGCAGGGGATGCAGGAGAAGCAGGATTCGCTGATGACGAATTATAATGATATGCCGGAGATTGATTATGATTTTCAGGCGCCGCTGGGGGAATTTGGGCAGGTGAGGGAGAGTTATCATTCGCTGGGGCTGTTGCATGCGTTCATTGGGGATTTCGGGGAGAAACTGGCGACGATGCCGCCGGTGTGGCCGGCGGAGATGCCTAAGGGGGTGGATGATGAGAAGACGCTGCGGTGGGTGGTGCGGACGGACGGGAAGAGCGGGTTTGTGTTTGTGAACAATTATGAGCGGGGGAAGGAATTGCCGGCGCGGGATTTTCAGGTGAACTTGAAGCTGCCGGGCGGCGAGGTGCGGATGCCGACGGAGGGGAAGGCGGCGTTTCCGGCGGATACTTTTGCGATTTTTCCGTTCAATCTGGACATGAATGGGGTGGTGGTGAAGGAAGCGACGGCTCAATTGGTGTGCGAGACCGAGCTGGACGGGCATCCGATTTACGTGTTTTTCACGCCGGGCGACATGAAAAGCGAATTTAGCTTTGCGGCCAAAAGCATGGGCTGGACGTCGAACACCAAAACGCACCAGTCCGGGGATACCGTGTTCATTGAGCCGGAGGCGGGTCATCAGCTCATCGGGCTTGGTGATGCGAAGGGGCGGCAATCGGAGTTGCTGGTGCTGACGCAAGAGGATGCGATGCACCTGAGCAAGGTGCAATTCGCGGGGCGTGAGCGGCTGGTGATTTCGCGTGGGGAAGTGGCTGTTGATGGGAAGTCGCTGGTGGTGACGGGGCGGGATCCGCAGCAGCTTTCATTCGAGATGTTTCCACCGGAGAGCTGGCTGTCGTATGGCGGCAAGAGTATTGCGCCGACGCTCGATGGCGTGTTTGGCAGGTACACAATCAGCGTGCCGAAGAAGGAGGTGGCGTTGGAGGTAAAGCAGGTGAAGGAGGCGGGGCCGGCGCGGGCGGTGGTGCTGGGGCCGTCGCGGAAGCCGGCGGTGCCGACGGAGCCGGTGGATGCGGATTTCGATCAGGCGGCGGTGTGGCAGGTGGGGGTGCCGAAGGATGCGCTGTCCGGGGAGGCGGTGCACAATGTGCTGGTGAAGGTGGATTATGCGGGGGATGTGGCGCGGGCGTATGTGGGGGATCGGTTTGTGGACGACAATTTTTATTCGGGGCTGCCCTGGGAGATGGGGCTGAAACGGTTCATGCCGGAGGTGGGGGAGAAGGGGCTGACGGTGAAGATTTTGCCGCTGCGGAAGGAGACGGGGGTGTGGCTGGAGAAGGACAAGGCGCCGGCGTTTGATGCGAAGGGGGAGGCGTTGGAGATGCGGGGGATCACGGCGGAGGTGGAGTATCAGGTGGAAGTGGAGGCGGTGAAGTGATGGGTTCAATTGGGGGGCGGGTTCAATTGGTGAAATTGCGATGGGGGGAGCGCGCGATGGGGAGGATCGCGGCGATTTTTTCAGGCGATGCGGCGGGATTTGGGGAGGTCGGCGAGCAAGCGGGATTTGGGGAGGTGGATGTTGAGGAGGGAGAGGACGTCGCGTTCGACGATGTTGCGGAGGGATTCGCGGGGGATGGTGGGCATGTTGGTGCCCATGACGGTTTGATTGAGGGTGTAAAGGGTTTCGATGCATTCGCCGGCGGTGGTGAAGGGGAAATCGGAGCCGAAGAGGAGTTTGTCGATGACGCCGAACTGCTGGGCGCGCACCAGCGCGTCGTAGGCGACCCAGGGGCGGCGGAGGAGTGCGGCGATGTCGGAGAAGACGTTGTGGTGTTTGCCCAGGAGGGTGATGGTTTCATCGACCCAGGGATAGCCGAAGTGGGAGAGGACGAGTTTGAGGTTGGGGAAGGAGCGGGCGACTTCGTCGAGGAGGTGGGGGCGGGCGTATTCCATCTTGGTTTTAGGGGAGAGGTGTGTGCCGGGGTAGAAGATGATGGGGAGGTGGAGGGCGGCGGCTTTTTCGTACACGGCCATGGCGCGGGTGTCGGCGGGGTGGAAATCCTGGGCGGCGGGGCAGATGCAGAGGCCCTTGAGGCCCAGGGTCTGGGTGACGTGGGAGACCTGATCGAGGGCGTCGGCGTCGGTGGGATCGATGCCGGCGAAACCGATCATGCGGTCGGCGTGCTCGCGGCAGTAATCGGCGATGTAGGTGTTGGGGATTTCGGCGGCGAGGTAGTTGGAGCGGAAGCCCAGGACGAAGGAGCGGTCGACGGGTTCGGCGGCGAGGAGGTGGTTGGCGGTATCGGCCTGGGGGAGGAGGCGCATTTTCTGGCCGGCGACGAGGGCGGGACGCGCGAGTTCGGCGAGGGCGCCATCGCCGAGCTGTTCGGGGGATTGCCAGATGTGCGTGTGGCAGTCGATGATCATGGTGCGTCCCTTCGAGGGGTGTCCGCCGGATAACGGATGTTATCGGCAGCGGGCGGGAAAAACGATTGGGAAAAGGCTGTAGATGAGGATAGACACGGCGGATGGGGGGAGGTTGGGGCTTCGCAATGACAAATGGGAAAATGGCAAAGGACCAATGGGGGAGGGCGGCGGGGAGAATTGGAAAAATTCGTTCAACTCGTTCAATGGGGGGTTGGGGCGTCGGCGTTGTGACGGAGGCAAGGCGCTGGAGTTAGAGGGGAATGTAGAGGAGCTGATTGCGGAATTCGTTGGGGGAGGCGACGAGGGACATCAGGATGAGATCGTTGAGGACATCGTGCCAGGGATGACCGGCGCGGATGAGGAAGATGCCGGGGGAGGAGCCGCCGGCGGCGAGGTGATCGAGGAGATGCCGCGGAAGGGTGCGGAAATCGCGGGAGATCAGGGTGCGGTGGTGGAGTTGGCACCAGCGCAGGAGGTCGGGGTCAGGCGTGCCGAGCGCGGGGCCTTCGGGGTCACCAACTTGGAGGAGGTCAAGAGTGAATCCGGCCGCCTGGGCGGCGAGAAGGAGGGAATCGGCGAGATCGCCGCGGAGGTTTTCGTCAATGAGATAGGTCAGCGGCATGGTGGGCCTGGAGGCGGATGTCCTGGAGGCGGCGGACCAATTCGGCGCGGGACGGACCTGGCGGGGTGGCAGATTCCTGGGCATGCAGGTCCGCAGCGTAAGCGCGGAGGTAGGCATCGACCTCGGGCTGATGATCCAGGTAAAAAGCGATGACCTTGTGAATGGTGGACGTTTTCAGCGTGGGCAGCGCGATGGCGATCGCTTCCGGCGATTCGCCGGCGTTGTAGCGGATGAGAATGTGATAAACAGAGATGCGGTGACCGACGACGCGGATTTCGCCATCGACATGGTGGAGGAAATCGGGGAGGGGTGGTAAAGGGGTCGTCATCGTGTGCTCCATCGGGCCAGATGAGTATATCATGGGGGGATGTTCTTTTTCAGGAGCGTGTGATGGCGGTGACGGATGAGGAGATGAAGCGGGCGATGAAGGCGTTTAAGCGGCGGTTGAAGCTGACGGCGCTGGATGATGAATCGCGATTGGGGCGGAGTCCGATGACGGGGGGCGGGAACAGCGGGATTGAGTCGATCGTGCCGCCGCGGGAATTTCGGCAGGAGGTGTGGGATGCGCTGGTGGCGTCGGGGAAGCTCTCCAAGGATGAGGATGGTTTTTATCGGGTGGGGACGTTCAAGGGAGGAATGTGAGGGGAAGTGGTCAGTGGTCAGTGGTCAGAAGTTAGAGGTCAGGAGCGAGCGATGCGGGTGCGGATAGTAATGGCGGTGGCGACCGGGGCGGTTTTGGCGGGATGCGCGGGGATGGTGCGGGCGGATGTGGGGGTGGCGAAGGTGTTTGGGGATTGGATGGTGTTGCAGCGGGGGATGGGGGTGGCGGTGTGGGGGAGGGCGGCGGCGGGGGAGCAGGTGACGGTGGATTTTGCGGGGCAGGAAAAGTCGGCGACGGCGGACGGGGCGGGGAAGTGGCGGGTGGTGCTGGACAAGATGGATGCGGATGGGGAAGGGCGGGAGATGGTGGTGAAGGGGAGCGGGGGCGGTCCTGCGGTCACGTTGAAGGATGTGGTGGTGGGGGATGTGTGGGTGTGCGCGGGGCAGTCGAACATGGAATATCCGCTGGACCGGACGCAGATGCGCGGGGTGTCGGCGCCGCCGGCGGGGGTGGAGGATGTGTCGAAGGAGGCATTGGCGGAGGCGACGGCAAAGCCGGACGGGGGGTTGCGGATTTTTCATGTGGAGAAGGGGAAGTTGAGCGAGGAGTTGCCGAACGATGGGTGGCATGTGGCGGCGGGGGAGGAACTGGGGAAGTTTTCGGCGATCGGGTATTTTTTCGGGAAGGATTTGCGGGCGGACGTGAAGGTGCCGATCGGGTTGATCGGGAGTTACTGGGGCGGGAGCCGGATTGAGTTGTGGACGCCGGCGGAGGCGTACGAGGGGACGAAATTGGCGAGCGAGGGGACGGCGGCGACGCGGCCGGGGGTGATTGATGGGAGCGCGGCGGGGCGTTATTCGAAGACGATGATTGCGCCGATGGCGGGGTATGGGATCAAGGGGATGATCTGGTATCAGGGGGAGAGCAATCTGATTGATACGAACAATAAGGATTACCTGGAGAAGTTCGCGTTGTTTGCGAAGGCGTGGCGCGGGGCGTGGGGGGAAGGGGATTTTCCGATCGGGACGGTGCAGATTGCGCCGTATGCGTACACGAGGCGGAAGGATGCGGTGGCGCACACGGCGGAGGCGTTGCCGGAGCTGTGGGCGATGCAGGAGGCGGCGACGGAGCAGGTGAAGAACGTGGGGATGGTGGAGACGGTGGACCTGGCGGACAGCCTGGGGAATATTCATCCGTGGAACAAGTGGGAGGTGGGGGCTCGGCTGGCGAAGTGGGCGCGGGCGGAGGTGTATGGGGAGAGCGGCGTGGAGTGGAGCGGGCCGGTGTTTCATGGGTTGCAGGGGCAACCGGGGAAGCTCACGCTGATGTTTGATCATGGCGCGGGTTTGAAAGGCGCGGGGGGGAAAGGGATAGAGGGGTTTGAAGTGGAGGGAGCGGACCAGCGGTGGCGGCCGGCGGAGGCCAAGGTGGTCGGGGATGGGAAGGTGGAAATCGAGGCGGGGCTGGGGCAATCGGACACGCGTGGTGTGCGGTATGGGTGGCGGGAGGATTTTCGTGGGGGGCTGGTGAATGGGGCGGGGTTGCCTGCGGTGAGTTTTGAGAAGGAGTGGTGAAGGGGGATTTCGATTTTCAATTGGGAGGTGGGAGCGGCACCGCGTGCGTTCGACGGCCGAAACGAAAACACGAAGTTGTGAAGGAGATGAAGGCCACAAAGGCGCTGGTGCTGGATCGGTCAACCTGCGCGCAGGCGGAGGTTGTCGAGGATGTTCATGAAGTTGATGTAGGCGTCGTAGGGGGATTCGTAGGGGGCGGGCGTGGGGGGAGTCGTGGGGGGAGGTTCGTGGGTGGACATGAAGGCGAGGTGGTCGGCGGTGGTGAGTTTTCGCCAGTCTGCGAGGAGGTGGGGATCGGGGTGGGATTTGAGGGGGGATTCGAGTTTGTAGAGTTCGTCGGCGGCGTTTTGCTGCATGGCGTTGCCGAGCCAGGGAGCGAGGGGGGGCGAGATTTCGGGGGAGAGCCAGGAGACGGGGGTGTGGAGGTCGAGGGGTCCGGCGTTGGTGGCGTGTGCGGGGGCGTCTTTGGGCAGGAGGAGCGGGCAGTGATGGTGGGCGAGGGCGGCAGGGAGGGCGGCGAGGAAGTCGAGGAGGGTGGGCTGGGTGGAGAGGGCTTCGGCGGGGAGGAAGAGGTTGCAGAGGGGTCCGCCGATGGAGGCGATGTGCTGGGCGAAGGAATCGGGGGTGAGGGGGAAGAGGGGGTGGGCGGGGTCGGCGAGGTGGGAGGCGAGGGCCTCGGAGAGCTGGTGGTTGCGCAGGAGGAGGGTGGGCGGGGCGGCGGGGGCGAGTTCGGCGGCGGCGTGGGGGACGGGGAGGTGGGCGGAGTAGGCGAAGGCGGCGGAGCGGTGATTGAGGGCGGGCTCGTAGCCTTCGGCGAGGAGGAGTGGGAAACCCAGATCGGCGGCGAGGCGGGCGACGTCGTTGGAGTAAATGAGCTCGGTGTTGCGGAAGGTGGCGGGGACGATGTCGAAGTTGCGTTTGAGCATGTCGCGGTGGAGGTTGACCTGCTCGACGAATTCGGTGGGCGAGCGGAGGGCGGCGAGGGAGTGGTGATAGGTTTCCGCGAGGAGTTCGACGTGGGGGGATTGGGCGAGGGTGTGGAGGAGGTGGAGGACTTCGGGGGCGTGGCGTTCGAGTTGTTCGACGAGGGTGCCGGTGACGGAGAAGGCGACCTTGAAGGGGATGGGGGGCTGGGCGCGGGGATCGGCGAGAGAGGGCTGGAGGAGGGAGGCGCAGAGTCGGAGGAGCGGGAGGTAAGCGGATTCGGCGGCTTTGCGGAGGAGGGCGGGATTCAGTTTGGCGTCGAAGTAAGCGGGGTCGGTGTCAAAGACGGTATATTTGCGGAGCCGGAATGGCTGGTGAAGCCGGAAGTAGAGGAGCACGGCGGGCATGTGGGGGATTATGGAGGGAAAAGGCGAAACGCAAAACCCAAAAGTAGAAAGAGGGGTGCGTGCGGGGGGTAAGCGGTTGGCCTCTGCTTTGCTGTAAAGGAGCGGGCGGGCGGCGGGGGCACGGAGAGCGTGACGATGGCGGACGAGGTGTCATCCGAGAGCCTGGCGACGGACAAGGCGCTTCCTGCGCAGACGGTGACGGCGCATGGGACGGACACGTCGGAGGCGATTGCGCGTGCGCCGGCGGCGGTGAAGCGGTCGATGCCGATGGCGTTGTCGATCATGCTGGGGATACTGCTGGCGGCGCTGGCGGGGTGGTTTTTTTACAACCTGACGTGGTTCATTCTGCTGGTGTATTTGAGTTTTATCGCGGCGACGATATTGGAAGCGCCGGTGCAGTGGTTGAAGAAGGCGGGGATCAGGCGGTCGTTCTCGGCGGTGATCGTGATGGTGGGCGGGCTGGCGATCGTGGGCAGCGTGCTGTGGTTCGTGGGCTACGGGGTATACAACCAGGTGCACGCGGTGTCGGCGAACCTTCAGCAGGCGCCGGAGCGGATCGACAAGACGATCAACGACGTGCTGCACCATTTGCCGGGGTATGCCAGGAAGCATCGGGCGGCGGGGTCGGCGACCGGACCGGGGGTGTCGGAGTCGGAAGTTGCGGCGACGGGTCCGGGTGCGACAACGGCGACAACGGCGGCGGCGGCGAGCGCGCCGGCGACGGAGGAGGGGGACTTCGACGTGGCGGCGACGATCCACTCGATGATCCCGGGGGCGGGCAGCCTGGTGGAGCACGCGATGACGGGGGTGATGACGGTGAGCTGGCTGGTGATCATGTTTTTCATCGTGTTGTACATGCTGGTGGACGGGGCGGATCACCTCAAGACGCTGCGGTGTTTGCTGCCGAAGGATTCGCGGCTGGAGGCGACGCGACTGTTCACGCAGATGGCGCAGGCGCATCGTGGGTGGGCGCTGGCGAGTCTGTCGAACGTGTGCAGCTCGACGATTCTGACGGGGTCGGGGTTGTGGCTGCTGGGGATACCGGGGGCGTATTTGCTGGGGTTTTTCGCGGGACTGGGGGAGCTGATACCGAACATCGGGCCGGTGATCGGGGCGATGCCGGCGATTTTGCTGACGCTGGTGGCGGAGCCGGACAAGTTCTTTTATGTGGTGGGGATGTTCATCATCGTGCAGACGGTGCAGAGCTACACGATATCGCCGATGGTGATGAAGTTCGGGGTGGAGCTTCCGGTGCTGGTGACGATCGTGTCGGTGCTGGTGTTCGGGATGCTGTTTGGGTTTCTGGGGATACTGGTGGCGATACCGCTGGTGGCGGACATGGTGGTGGTGTGGAGTTTCATCAATGCGCGGCGGGAGGCGGACACGACGAATTACGATATTGTCAACGCGCCGCCGGCGGAGAGGCGGCAGCCGATGTCGCCGGACAATACGCCTCCGGGCCGGCTGCGGAAGATGTTTCGGCGCAGCCGGCAGGTGGAGGCTGCGGGTGCGACACCCCCCCCACCGTCGGGGATGGCGGGGCTGGTGAAGGCGGAGAAGGAGAGTGGGACGAAGGCGGGTCCGGCGCAGGGGTGAATTTCGCGGGGGCGGCGCGGGGGCAAATCGGCGGGACGCTGAGTCCGCGACGGGGGAACATCGGCGGGACGCTGAGTCCACGACGGGGGGAACATCGGCGGGACGCCGATGCCACAACGATGTACAGGCGACAAAGCTTTTGGCAGCGGGTTTAATGCGGGGATGGTTCACGTGGGCGTGCGAAAGGTGTTGCTACAGCTCAATCAGTTGCCGGCGGATCCGGCGAGCGGCGCCGCGCGTTCGATGCTGACGATGGCGGAGATGCTGGCGTCGGCGGGGGATCGGTTTGAGGTGCACGCGCTGGGGACGTCGGCGTCGGAGGGTGCGATGCCGCTGGGGCTGGGGGAGTATTTCGGGCAGCAGGGGATTGCGGCGAAGGAATCAATTTTCGCGGGGCGGCGGGTGTACCGGTACACGCATCGGCGGGTGCGGACGACGATTCTGGATGCGGGGGCGGTGTCGCCGATGGAGGGAGAAAGGCTGCATGCGCTGACGTATGACGCGTTGTTGGAACAGATGCTGCGGCGGCAGAAGATCGACATCGTGCTGACGTATGGGGGGCATGCGGAGGCGGTGCGGCGGCGGCGGCTGGCGCGGGGGCTTGGGTGCAGGGTGGTCTTTGGGCTGCGGAACTGGGGGTATATGGCGCCGGGGGCGTTTGTGGAGTGCGATGCGATCGTGACGGCGACGGAGTTCGTGACGGAGCGGTATCGGCGTGTGATGGGGATCGAGTCGACGGCGATTCCGCTGCCGATCGAGGCGGAGGATGTGTTGGCCGAGAAGCAGGAGCGGATATTTGTGACGGCAATCAATCCGTCGCGCGAGAAGGGGCTGCTGTTTCTGATCCGGCTGCTGGAGGAGCTGGCGGTGCGGCGGCCGGACATTCCGGTGCTGATCGTGGAGTCGCGCGGGAATGCGGGGCAGGTGCGTGCGGCGGCGGGGCAGTTTGGGATTGATCTGGCGCGGCACGAATCGATCATGATGTCGGGGGGCGTGGCGAAGCCGAGGGATATCTATGCGGTGGCGCGGCTGGTGCTGATGCCGTCGGTGTGGGAGGAGCCGGCGGGGCGGGTGGCGGTGGAGGCGATGATGAACGGGATACCGGCGTTGGTGTCGGATCGCGGGGGATTGCCGGAGACGGTGGGCGCGGGAGGGATCGTGCTGGGGATACCGGGGCATGTGCGGGTGGAATCGCGGGAGTTGCCTGGGCGGGAAGATGTGGCGGGGTGGGTGGAGAAGGTGATCGAGCTGACGGACGATGGGGGGTTGTATGAGCGGGCGTGCGCGGCGGCGCGGGAGGGTGCGGCGCGGTACGAGGCGGCGAGCGTGATGCCGCGGCTGGTGGCGTTTTTTGAGGGGGTTGGGTGAATCAGTGAAGGGGCCTGGAGCGGCGGTTTCGGAGGAAGGCGCCCGAGGCGAGAAGAGTGAGGAGGGAGGCGCCCGGCCAGAAGGCGGCAGGGAGCGGGGTTGCGACGGGGGGGAAGGAGGAGCCTGCGGGCGGGATGATAGTGAGCTGGATAGAAGGGGTGGCATCAAGCTGGGCGTCGGCGACTGAGGGGTCGGCATTGATGACGTTGTTGGACTCATTCATCGCGAAAGACCAGGTGAGTCCGAGTTGGACATCCCAGAAATTGGGAATGCCAGCCTGGGTGACGGGGACGAGGAAGGAGGTGGAGGAGTCGGAAGATGAGACGGTTTGGGAGGCAAGGACATTGAAGTCCGTGTCGTACACGGTGGTCCAGAGGGTCCAGGTAAGGGTGCCGGCGTCGTCGGGCATGGTTTTGGGGAAGATGGAATCGGCGAGGAGCAGGTTGTAGGTGGGGTCGAGGGCGCTGCCGGGGGAGAAGCTGCCGTTCCAGTCGAAGACAATGTTGGCATTCATGGCATCGAAGCTGGCCTTGGCGGCGAGTGCGGCGGTGATGGACGAGCCGGGGGTGGCGACGGGGATGGTGTCGCCGTCGAGTTGAACAGTTTGTCCGGCACTGAGCAGGGCGCTGTTGGCATGGCCGAAGGCGGACCCACCGGAGATGGAGCCGGAGACAGAGTTATCGCCGAGGAGAAAAAGGGAATCGGCTTTGACAGGAGCGGCGAGCGCCAGCGGAAGGATCACCAGGGCGGAACGAGCCGCGCGATGGTGGAACAGGTGCTTGGCGCGTGCGAGTAAAGTGGGGGTATTCATGACACCATCCGTGGCGGCGGCCGAGGACCGGGGAAAGAGGGGATGGGGACAATTCCGCGGTCGCACCGCGTCCCTGCGCTGCGCGAACGGCGGCCCTGTCCCATAACGTGGGGGATTGTAACACAGCGGGAGCGGGGTGAAAGACATTTTTGCGGGATTGGCGCCAAGTTTTTTGACCTTTTTGAGCGATTTTGCGGACGCGAGGGGCGGATGGTATAGTGGCGGGTCTGTGAAGTTGGCCGGCAGTGAAACCCATGGTGGCGTTCCGTGACGCCGCTCGCTGCAAGGGCCGAGAGAAGAGGAGCGGCGATGGCTGCGCACACCCGTCAGTATGAAGCGTTGTTTTTGTTGAATGCCCCGTATGCGACGGGCTCGTGGGAAGCGGCGAAGGGGGAAGTGGAACACATCCTGCATCGTGCGAACGCGGAAATCCTGCATCTGCGGAAGTGGGACGAGCGGCGGCTGGCGTATGAAATCGGGGGGCAGAAGCGCGGCGTGTACGTGCTGGCGTTCTTCAAAGTCGAAGGGCCGAAGGTGGCGGGGATCGAACGCGACGTGCAGCTTTCGGAAAATATTTTGCGGTGCATCGTGCTGAAGGCGGATCATCTGGCGGCGAAGGATTGGGATGCGATGCAGCCGCAGCAGCCGGTGGCGGACGAGCATGACACGCGTGCGTTCCGTCGGGCGGGGGCGGGAGCGATGGGTCCGCGGGATCGGGGTGCGGCGCACGCGCCGGCAGCGGTGGCTCCTGAGCACGCGCCTGAAGAAGTGGCGGAAAAGGTCTGAAGGGGACACGCAGGTACATGAGACGCGACTGAAGGCAGGCGAGCGGGGATTCCATGAGGGGATTCCGGCGGCAGGGCCTGTGTGAACGAGCAGAAGAATGGCCGGCGACCCGTTTCGGAGAATCGCGCCGGCGCAACCAGAAGGAGCGCGTCATGGCGAACTTCAACAAAGTGCTGCTGATGGGGAACATCACGCGCGACCCGGAGCTCAAGTACATGCCGAACCAGACGGCGGTGTGCGACTTCGGCCTGGCGGTGAACCGCACGTGGACGGGGCAGGACGGCGTGAAGAAGGAAGAAACCACGTTTGTGGATTGCTCCTGCTTCGGCAAGACCGCGGAGATTCTCTCGAAGTACAAGAAGAAGGGGGATCCGCTGTTCGTGGAGGGGCGGTTGAAGCTGGACCAGTGGGAGGCGCAGGACGGCACGAAGCGCAGCAAGATGCGCGTGGTGGTGGAGAACTTCCAGTTTTTGAACCGCTCGGGCGGGCAGGGCGCGCCTGGAGGGGGTTACGCGGGCCAGGAGGGCGGGGAGGAATATGGCGGGGAGCCGGGGGGGGGCGGGGGCTATGCGGCGCGGCCGCAGGCGGCGCGAGGTCCTGCGGCGGGCGGCGCGGGCGGGTATCGGCAGGGGGGACGTCCCGCGAGCGGAGCGCCGATGGGCAATGCCCCGCGGCCGGCGGCGGGAGGTGGCGGGCCGGCGGGGCCGAATTACGATGCGGGGGATGCGATGCCGTCGGATGATGCGCCGCCGCTGACGAACGATGAAATCCCGTTTTGAGGGAAGTAGAGAGAGCCCTGGAAGGGCGGAATTTCCGGCCGTGCGAACGCGGCGCCGGGCACGTTTTTGAAGAATGTGCCGCGGGACACACCGGGAAACATTTTTTGAACGTGCCCGAGAGGACAGAGATGAAGGTGTTGTTGACGCAGACGATCGAACGGACCGGCATTGTGGGGGAAGTGCTGGAGGTGTCGGACGGATTCGCGCGGAATTTCCTGCTGCCCAAGGGGCTGGCGATTCAGCCGACGGAGGGGAACATCAAGCGGCTGGAGGCGGCGAAGAAGGAATATGAAGCGCAGCAGCGGAAGCTTCGGGAGGACAAGGAGAAGCTGCTGGCGGCGCTGGCGGGTGTGGAGGTGACGCTGATCCGCAACGCGAACGAGGAGGGACATCTGTTCGGCTCGGTGAGCCGGCGGGACATTGCCGAGGAGTTGCAGAAGGCGGGGCACGCGGTGCAGGCGGAAGATGTGAAGCTGGAGGAGCCGATCCGCCGGGTGGATACGTTCACGGTGGCGGTGGCATTGGCGGCCGATCTGCGGACGGAGGTGAAGGTGTGGGTGATGCGGGAGAAGAAGGAAGGGGAGCAGGGCGGGGAAGCGGGAAGCGAAGGCGCTCCGGCGGAAGCTGGCGCGGCGGAAGCTGGTGCGGCGGAAGCCGGCGGGGAGGCGAGCGAGTAATCCGCGCGGGGGGAGGGGCCGCTCGATTTGTGAGGTTCATGAAGCGCCGTTCCGGGAGGAGCGGCGCTTTTCTTTTTGCGGTGGGATGGGACGGGGGGTGGGTGCGGGCGTTGCGGGATGGGAGGAGGAGGGGCATGGGCGAGAAACGAAGCGGGCCGGCGTGTGAGGCCGGCCCGCGAGGAATGGCGAAAGGGGAGACGGTCTTACGGGGTCAGGCTGCTGAAGCCGGGGAGGCCGGGAGAATTGCCGGTGCCGGGTTCGGCGCCGCCGGTGGGGAGGCCCGTGGCCCGTTCGTATCCTGGGCCGTAGAGGCTATTTTCGATTTCCTTGTGGATGATAATCTTGGGGCGGACGAGGATGAGGAGGGTGCGTTCGTCCTTGACGAGGGAGCGGTTGGTGAAGAGGCGGTTGAGGCCGGGGATTTTGGAGAGGACGGGGACGCCGACTTCGATTTCAGATTCACCGACGAGTTTCTGTCCGCCGACGAGGAGCGTGCCGCCATCGGGGACGGAGACCATGGTGTCAACGGTGGTGAAGGAGATACGCGGCAGCTGGAGCAGGGTGAGGGTTCCGGAGGTGGTGGTGTTGCTGTTGTTGCCGCCGCTGCTGGTGGGGGCGGAGGAGAAGGTATCGATGCCGTCGAGGGTGGCGAGCTGGGGGTTGATGTGCATGACGACGTAGCGGCGATCTGCGGAGGCGGTGGCCTGGACATCGAGAGAGATGCCGGTGCTGAGGGTGGAGACGGTGAGGGTGGTGGCGACGGCGGCGTTGCCGTTGATGCCGCCGGCGGCGACGGTCTGGTTGAAGTTAGAGATGTAGTTGCGCTGGGCGGTAACGGCGATGACAGCGCGCTGCCCGTTGAAGAGGGTGACGCGCGGGGCCGTGACGGTGACGGTGCGCGAGTCGGCCTGGGTGGCGTCGAGGAGGAGGCTCAACTGGTAATTGTCGATGATGGAGCCGGTGATGGCCAGCGAGGGGTTGGCGATAGCGCCGCCGCCGAGGCTGCCGGGGACGCCGGTGGAGGGTGCGACGGCCGCGGTTTGGGTGTTGTTGACGACGGAGAGAGCGCCGACGTTTCCGCCGAAGGCGCCGGCGGGGATGGAGAGGGACCAGCCGAGGCCGAACTGATCGAGGAAGTTGTTGGAGACCAGGAGGAGTCGTGCTTCGACGGAAATCTGGATGGCGCGGGTTTCACGAAGCTGCTGGAGGAGGTTGTAGACGGCGGTCTGGTTGTCGCCGGTCTGGTTGACGATGAGCTGGCCGTTGAGGGGGCGGATGGAACCGATCTGGCCGCCCTTATCGCGCCAGGTGTCGGGAGCGACGATGGTTTCAATGGTGTCGATGATTTCCTGGTCGACGGCCTGGCTGGTCTGGGTGTTACCAGCGGCTGTGGCCGTGGTGTTGGTTTGGAAGAGAGACTGCTGGCTGCTGCCGCCACCGCCGCCGCCGCCCTGGGTGCTGCCGCCCTGGGTGACGGCCTGAAGGTTGAAGGTGGGGACCTGGATATTGGTATTGGGCTGGACCTCCATGTCGCGGATGTCGTAGACCCGGATTTCCTGATATTTGGCGGAGGTGAGGTCGTCCTTGGTGGAGATGGTCAGCACGCCGTCATCAATGGTATAGGCGAGGGCCGCGGTGCTGCCGCCGACCTGGTTCAGGATTTCACTCAGGGCCTTCTTGAAAGGGACTTTCTGGAGGTTGATGGAGACGGCGGCGTTGCGGTCAATGCCGGCGCTTTCGAGCGCTTTCCAGTTCACGATGATATTGGTGCCGGAGGTGGTCTGAAGGTAGTTGATGACCTTTTCGAAGCCCTGCTGGTCGGCGGAGAGCTGGTTGATCTGCTCGTCGAGCTTATCGCGGACGGCGCGGTCGGCGGCGGATTCCTGGTCGGGCAGGTCGCCGAGGCGCCGGCGGCTGAGTTCCACCCAGTCGTCCGGGTAGACCATGAGGTCCGCATAAGGAATAAGCTCTTCGCTGGACTGGAGGCTCTGGCGAACGGTTTCGGAAGAGCGCAGGTCGGTGAGGTGCTGATACTCCCGATAGTTCATGCGGTCGGTGACGGTTTCGAGCAACAGCTTGGCATAGCTGTTTTGCGGATCGATTAGAACCACTTGGTGCAGCGTATCGGCGCATTCCTTGTATTGCTGGACACGGTAATACTTTTCGGCCTGGGACATGAGCGTGTCGATGCGCTTGTGGCGCTCGTTGGCGATCATTCCCGCGCGCTGGCGGTCGGCCTCGGCGGCGATTTTCGCGGCGTTGGCATTTTGCTGGCTCTCGTACGCCTTCTGGCCGGTGCTGGCCAGATCGAGCTGCCGCTGGGCTTCGGAACGCATGGTGTTGGCTTCGGCGTCCGAAAGCAGGTGCTGGTCATAGGCCTGGTTGACGAGGGCGACGGCCTGCTGGGCGTGATCGACGGCGGAGGCCCACTGGGGCGGATTGACCTTGGTGGCCTGAGCGGATTGATTGAGCTGCTGGTTGAACAGCTGCACGCTGCGATTGTGCTGGGCCTGCTGCTCCTGTTCGTAGGTTTGAAGAAGGTTGGCGTTGCCCTGAGCGGCGGCTGCGGGAGCCTCGGAGGCGGCCGCGCCGGGAGAGGGGGCGGCGTTGAGGGCCTGTTCGGCGGCGGAGAGGCCGCTGGGGGCCGGCGCCGGCGCCATGCCGGTGGCGGGGGCCGTATTGTTGTTGTCGTTGGGGGCGGCGACCTGGACGGAACCGCCGGCGGGCATGGCGTTGTTGCCGCCGCGGGCCATGGCGGTACGTTTGTCATCAATTTTCTGCTGAAGCTGGGCGACGCGCGGGGCATCCTGCCAGCCCAGGTCGACGCCGCTGTCACGGACGGTCGTGAGGGCGTTCTGGGCATCATCGAGCTTGCCCTGGTTGTAGAGGTCCTCGGCCTGATTGAGGAGGGCCTTCATCTGGGGGGCTTTATCGGCGGCCTGCTTCTGGGCGAGGGCGAGCTGGATTTTGGCCTTGTCCTTGACGTCGGCGGGGGTGTCCTTGCTGTCGATGACGGCCTGGAAGCCGGCGATGGCCTGGCCGTATTTGCCGTCGCTGAGTGCGGCCTGGGCGTCGTCGTAGGAGGCGGAGGGAGCGGCGCCCTTGGAGATTTGGATGTCGGTGTTTTTGAGCAGGTCGGTGAGCTTGGCGCGCTGGTCTTCGGGCAGCTGCGCGGGGTCGATGTCGAGGAGGATTTTTTTCGCCTCGGAGTACTGCTTCTGGTCGTAGAGCCGGGAACCGCGGTCGAGCTGTTCGGAGGCGGAGGGGCGGTCCTGGGCGAAGGCGGAAGAGCCCCAGAGACCGGTGCCGACGACGAAAGTGGAAGAAACCATGCCCGCCGCGAGGACACGAGAGCGAATACGCTTTTTCAAGGCGTTACTCCTTACCGCACGAACCCACGAGAATCGAACCAGATGAGGGGGCGTGTCCTGAAGGGGTGCTGGGGGAGGCAGCGCGAGAGATGGGAGCGCAAGCCGCCCGGAGCAGAGGGAGAAGGAATCAGGAGATCGCCACCACAGCCACAGTCCACGAAGTTAGAGAAAGTTGCGCCATCAGGGGTATGCCAGGGGGTTAACTCTGGCGTAACCGGTGGACATCCTAAAAGCGAGTGAAGAGACCCGCAAGGGTTAATTATTGAAAATCCGCCGCCTTGCCCAGCCTGCCATCATCCTGGACAAAGGCGGCGGCGGGATTCAGAGGTTGTTGTCGACGGGGGGCACGTAGCCGGGGCCGCCGCCACTGGGAGCGGGGGGCGTGTACTGGGGCGAGGAGCGGACCGGGGGCCGGACGGCGGGCTTGGTGGCGGCCGGTGCGACGGGGGGCTTGACGTATTCCTTTTCGAGCTTGAGGTTTTGAGGATTATCCCTGTCGCTGGCGGAGTTGCGTTCGACGAGGTCGCCATTATCCCCGCGGAGGATGAGCATCTGCTGGGTGCCGGTGGGATCGGGCACGATATCGACGACGGTGAAGGGGGTTTTGACATCCATGGTGGAGACGGGCTTTTTGTCGACCATTTCGATGGGGCCGCTGAGGGGCTCGCCGGGCTGCACGGTCCAGTCGCCGTGGTACCACTTGCCATCGGAGCGTTTGTAAATGCGGACGGTGGCCTTGGGATTGTCGTTATTGAGGCCGCCGAAGGGAGCGCTGACGAAGAAGTAGGTATCGCCCTCGACGTTGACGGCTCCGCCGGCCTCTTTGCCGGGGGCGGCGACCCAATCGGAGGCGAGGAAGGGCTGGTTCTTGGCCGCAGGTTCCTTCAGACCGCCCTCGAAGCGGTAGAGGGGATTGTAGTAAAGGACCCGCACCTGATATTGATACAGGTGGCCGGGCTCGACGGAGTCGTCGTAAAAGCGGAAGGGGACGGAGCCGGCGGCAGGTGCGGGCTGGTTGCCGTTGGCGACAGGGGCCGGCGGGGGATTGGCGGACTCGTCGGTGCCGGTATCGATGCTGGTGTCGACGGGGGGAACGAAGCCTGGAGTGCCTGGAGCGGCGGCGCCGCCGGAAGCCGCAGCGCCGGAAGGGGCGGCGGTTTGATTCGAGGCGGATTTCGTCGCGGGCTGATAATAGTCGGGCATGAGCACGCGCTTGGACTGGGTATCGTAGGCGTTGAGGACCTGAACCAACTCGGCGTCGCTCAGGGCAGACCAATCGGGCGGGGTGATGGGATTCGAGCCCGGGCTGGGCTGGACATCGACCCAGGGTCCCCAGCCGCCCTTATCGAGTTGAACACGGCGCTGCACCTGGATGCCCACGACCAGGGCGCGCTGGCGATCGGAAGGGACCCGTTCGGTGGGTTTGAGCTTGGGATCCTGGAACTGCCTGGTCAGGTCGCCGATGGGGACGTTCCCGCTGACCTGGACCCAGGAGACATCTTTGGCGGTGGACGGGGGATTGGGCTGCCCGGGCTGGGCGGGGGGTCCGACCATGAGCTGTGCGTTGTTGGAGGCGGCGACGGTGTCGGTGGGGGCGGGCGCGACGGGCGTGACGACGGCGAGGTTCTTGAGGACGTTGATGCCGCTGACGGGCGCCTGGAGGGGGGCGAAGGCGGGCACGGCGGCGGCGACGAGCTGATCGGAGAGGGGTCGCTGGGTAGCGACGCGGTTGTAATCGCGGACGAAATCGGGGATGGCGGGATTGGGATGGGCGCGTTCGACGCTGGCGGCCTTGTTCTGGAGGTCGGTGACGGCGTCGGTGACCTTGGTTTCGACGTCGCTGATGGGTACGGCGCCGGCGTCGGTCTGAATGACAATGGGCTGGAAGGCCAGGTAGAACAGCGAGGCAGCGCCGACGGCCGCGACGGCCAGAACGATTTTTTCGACGTGGCGTTCAAAGGGGTTGATGTTCTTGACGTTCATGGGAAGCCTCCAACCGAGGAGCAAGGGGGAACAGGTGGTTCGGGATCACAGGGAGTTGTCGACGGGGGGTACATAGCCGCTGCCGCTGCCCGTGCCGCCGCCGCCGCCGGCAGGCATGCCGCCGGGGTTGCCGCCGCCGCCGCCGGACCCGCCGCGACTGGCGCCTCCGACAGCGCCGCCGGTGGTTTTGACGCCGGTGGGCATGAGGGGGACGGTCCAACTGCGATAAAAGAGGGCTTCGACGAGCACATCGATGTGGACGACCTGTTTTTTGCCGTAGAGGAAGCCGTTGCTGGCGGCGTCGAAGGGATCGACGACGGAGGTGCGGACGTCCAGGACGGTGTAGCCGTTGTTGCGGCGATAGAGCTGGTCAAAGAAGCGGTTTTCGTAGGCGGGGTCGATATCCATGGAGATGCCCACGAGGACGGTGTCGTAGCTGCCGCCGCCGACGTGTCCGGTGAGGGTGCGGTTGGGATCGAGGCCGTTGGTGGAGGAGCTGCTGCTGGCCGCGCCCTGCTGGCCGGTGCCGGTGATGTTGGGAGGATCGAGGAAGAGGGTGCCGCGGCTGCTGGCGCCGGCGATACCGCCGGGGACGCCGCCATCTCCGCCGATGGAAATACGTTCGAGGCGTTTGATGGGGGAATCGCCGACGTTTTTCGAGTCTCCATTGACCTCGGAGATGGCGTCGACGATGTCTTTTTGCAGCCAGGATTCGACGATGGCCACGAAGATCTGGTCGGCATTGGGCGGCTCCGGGCGGTCGGCCCAGTCGTGCTCTTTCTGGAGGGCCTCGTCGTCGACGTACATGCGGATTTGCTGGGCGCGCTGGATGACGGCATTGCGGATGAAGGTGTTCTTGGCCTCGGCGAGCGCTTCGGCGGCTCCCGGGCCGGAGGCGGCGACGCGCTGCCTCTGATCGAACTGCGCGGCCACCTCGCTATACACCGGCGGGACGGGGTGTACGGTGTTGTTCCCCACCAGCTCGGCCATCCAGTCCTTAAAGATGTTGTTGTAATCGACCTTGAAGCCCTGGGGATCGGCGCCGGCGGTGCGCTTGATGTCCGGCAGGAAGTTGGGTTCGGGGCGGCCGTTGAGCAGGGGAACCGGGTGCTGCGGATCGCCCGTGGTGCGGCCGCGCTCGTTGTCCTTGCCGGCCTGGACGGTGATTTCGTCCGCCTGCTTCTTGACCTGTTCCTGAATCCTCTTTTTGAGATCGATAATTTCCTGCGATGGCGGACCGGTGATCGGATCCTTGACGAAGGGGATGGTCATTTTCATGCTCAGCGCCGAGGCTCCCTGGGCTTCGTTGTAGCGGGCCGTGGCCTTGTCGGTGACGGCGGCCTTGGCGAAGCTGAGGGGCCAGTAGATGGCGATCAGCGCCAGCAGGATGATGACGCCGCAGACCAGCAGGAAGAGGTTGGCTTTTACGAATTTCATGGCGACTCCCGAGAGAGTGCGGCCGGCAGACCGCGGCAGCGGGTTATTTCACGTGGACTTTGAACACGAAGGTGAAGGTATAAGCGTCATAGAGCAGGGGCGTGGAGGCTGAATCGCGCGTCGAGAGGAAGGCATCGACGGGGCCGGGCAGATCGCGCGCCTGGGCGGCATTCATGACGGCGCCCAGGCCGCCGGGAGCGGCGGCGGCGGGTGCGGTCGTGGGATGCACGCCGGCCAGATCGGGCACGAAGAATTCCCAGTAGCTGCCGTGTGCCCCGGTGCCGCCCCAGGGGGTCGTCACCCCGGTGGCGCCCATGCCGGTGGGGTTGGCGCCCGGCGTGGGCCGGGGAATGACCTGGCCGGGCGAGTAGACCTCCTCGGGCAGGAAGTAGTAGGGCTTGGAATTGGCGGCGACGTGTTTGGCCTTGTCCATGAGGACGTCTTCAAACTGGCTCTTGATGACCTTCCACCCCTCCGGGGCGGTGGTGTAGCCGTTGATCGTGACGATGAAGCCGCGGTTCGAATCGGCGACGGCGCCGGTCTGGGCGTTGTTGTTGGCGTTGTTGGTGTTGGTGTTGGCGTTGGCGGGCGCGGGAGTCGCCGGTCCGCCGGTGAGGCTCACCCCGGAAAGATTGGCGGAGAAGACCGGGTCGATGCGCGTCAGCACGATGTTCAGCGGGGCGGGCTGGGAGCTGGGTCCGGCGCCGGCGGCGGCATGGGCCTGCGGCAGCGAATCGAGGATGTCCATGGTGAGCATCGGCCAGAGCGCCCGGTACTCGGCGAGCTTGACGAAGTTCTCCGCGGTCTCCTGGCTGGCTTTGACGCTGTCGCCCAGGGCATTGTATTTCTGCTTGGCGGCGCTGAACTTGCCCAGTGCGGCGTCGTTGCTGACCGCGGTATCGCTCTTTTCCATTTTGTCAAAAGCGCCGCTGGCGCTGTAATACTTCGCCCCCAGCGAGGCCACGCCCAGGACGATCAGGGCGGTCGCGGCGATGAACCAGGGCTGCTTGGACTTCCACATCATCTTGCGGGCGATTTCCACCGGCAGCAGGTTTGTGTCGATTTCGGCCAGGCCCAGCCCCTGGATCGCCAAGCCATAGGCCGCGGGAAGCGACAGGATGTTGTCGTTGAGGGCGGCGGCGGTTTTGGAGTCGGCGTTGACGCGTTTGAACTGGTCGAGCCGGACGACATCCATCTTCAGTTCCTGCTGGAGGTATTTCTGAAGATTGGGCAGGCGGAAGGGGTTGCCCATGCCGACGACGACATCCAGGCGGGAATCGCGGTGGCTGGAGGAATAGTGGCCGATGGAGCGCTGGATGTCGGCGACGAGGTCCGCGAAGACCGGCCGCATCGCCTGGAAAATCTGCTTCTGGTATTTGGATTGAAGGGCGTTTTTCTTGAGCTCTTCGGCCTTATCGAAGGGGCGTTTGAAGGATTTCGAGAGCGCGTCGGTGAAGTGCGAGCCGCCGATGTTGATCGACCGCATCCAGATCATGCCGCGTTCGACGACCACCAGGTCGGTATGATCGGCGCCCATGTCCACGATGACGGCCCCCTTGCCGTTGCTCATGTCGTCATAGGCGGCGGCGTTGTAGACGGCCAGGGGGGAAAGCTGCACGCCCTGCACGGACATTCCCACGGCCGTGAAGTTGGCAAGCACCTCTTCGACGAGGTCCTTTTTCATCGCGAAGATGCCGACTTCGACGTCGGGCGAATCGGGGGCCTGGAACTTGTAGAAGTCCCAGTTGACCTGGTCGAGGGGGAAGGGGATTTGCTGGATGGCTTCAAAGCGGACGATTTCGGGGACTTTTTTAGGCTCGACGGGGGGCAGCTTGACGAATCGGGAGAAGGCCATCGATCCGGGGACGCTGACGAAGACCGCATCGCGCCGGGTGGTGTGGCGGTCGAGGAAGCGGGTCAGGGAGCGGCGGATGATTTCGTCGCGGTTGATGGTGGGATCGGAGAGGGGCTGGTCGTGGTCGATCACGTCGAAGGCTTCGACCTGGACGCGATCGCCATCTTTACGAAGCTTGATGGCCTTGAGGCTCATCGTGCCGATGTCGATGCCCCATGCAGATTGTGCGCCTGCCATGTGAACCTCCAGAGGAATCCCTTGAGGGAAGGGAGCGTAAACGGAAGAGAGGAGCGTGGCAATTTAATTTGGAAGCGGCGAAGGAATGGCGGCGATGCGCCCGGCGCGAAACAGCGCCCGACGGAGCCTGGAAACGTCGAGGATGTGGCCTCTTACCGGAGCTTCGCAAGCGGATAAGGGAGGGAATATAAGGACCGCAGACGAAGAGGGCTTCGAGGAAATCCGACCGCCGCCAGGACACCACGCAATCACATCGAGTCTCTCGATGCGGCACGTGCCATCGCAACCGCAGGGAGGGACAAGTATTACTAAAGCGTGTCAGCGGCGTGGCGTCAAGCGTGAAATTTGGCGCGAACGGAAATTCTTTTATGAGGAAGCAGCCACGATCACCCGGCGGAAGCGAGCAATTACAGCAAGTCCGGGAGATTTCCCGAAAAATGGCTCGCCGCGCGGCTGCCGCGCAGGCGCGGGAAGATTTCAGGCCAGGTTTGAACTTCATCCAGAATGAGCAAATCGGCGCCGGCGACCAGTTCCGGCCACTGGAGATTGAGGCGGAGGCGTTCGGGCTCCTGTTCCAGGTCGAAGTATGGCAGGCGAAGGAGCGGGCGAGCGTTGTCTTTCCACATTAACGCGGGCCAAGCAGGGCGACGGTGGGGTAAGCGGCGAGCCTGGCGGTAACTTGTGATTGTACAAGACGCTGGATCATTCCTTGCCGTTTAGGATTTCATTTCTGTTTTGGCAAGAAACATTCTTGAATACGAAAAAAGCGGTGCTTACGAACGTGGGGGTATCACCCCGGTAGCTTCTGCTTGATCTTCAGCACGGGGGCGAACAGGTCGCCGAGCTTCTCCACGCGTTTGAGCACCTCGGGCGCCGTGAAGTTGATCAGATCCGGATCCTTCTTCTTGACCGCCTTCTCCAGCTCATTCCAGGTGATCGGCGTGCTCACCGTCGGCTGGGCGCGGGCGCGCAGCGAATAGACGCACACCGTGGTCTTGTGAAAGTCGTTCTGCGACCAATCCATGAACACCCGCCCCTCGCGCTTGCTCTTGAGCATGTTCGCCGTCACCAGCTCGGGATTCTTTTTTTCCAGCACCCGGGCGAAGCTCTCGGCAAAGGTTTTGGTCTGGTCGTAGGTCACCTTGGTGTTCAGGGGCACATACATATGGACACCCTTGCCGCCGGAGGTCTTCGGGAAGGCCTCGAGCCCGAGGTGATCCAGCGCATCGCGCACGGTCAGCAGCACCTTGGCGGCTTCGAGGCGTCCGGCGGGCGGGCCCGGATCGAAATCGAATGCGACAAACGTGGGCGTCTCGGGCGCTGAGGCCCTGGCCAGAAGCGTGTGGAGCTCCAAGGCGGCCAGATTGGCCACCCACACCACCGCGGCGGGTTCGTCGAGCGTGCAGAAGGTCAGGTAATCGTCGTTGCCCTTGGACCAGATGTCGGCGGTGTGCACCCACTCGGGTTTATGGGCGGGGCAGCGCTTCTCGAAGAAGAACGGCCCCTCGACGCCGGAGGGATAACGTTTCAGCGTGACCGGGCGATCCTTCAAATGCGGGACGATCGTCCTGGCGATCCGTGCGTAATAGTCGATCACCTGGCCTTTGGTGAAGCCGGCCTCGGGGTAGAGGACTTTGTCGAGGTTGGAAAGCTGAAGTTCGCGGCGTCCGATTTTCACCGTCGTCCGGGGGGCGGTCATGCGTGCTTCCTCCTGCGGGCGGGCGCATCATGCGCCGCCGTACGGGCGTGGGCAACAGCCCGGCGTTTGTGCGAGCGGCGCTCCGACGGCTCGCGCTCATCGGCGCCTTTGGTCTCCGGGGCATCCGGCGGGCCCTTGCGGCGGGCTTTGTTCAGAGACGCCTCCAGCGCCGCCATCAGGTCCGCCGCACGGGTTTCATGCTCCGCATGCTTGGGCTGCACGACGATATGCTCGCCGTGCGCTTTTTTCTGAATCAGCTCCATGACGCGGTCGCGGTATTCATCGTGGTATTGCTCGGGCTTGAAGTCGGTGGAGAGGCTTTGGATCAGCTTTTCGGCGACGGAGAGTTCCCGCTGATCGACCTTGACCTCGCGCGGGGCGTCGTCCACCTTTTTCGTGGGCGTGACTTCCCCGCTGAAATGCATGGTTTCAAGCACGATCACCCCTTCGCTCGGACGCAGCGCCGCCAGATATTCCTTCGAGCGCATCGTGAACTTCGCGATGCCCACCTTGCCGGTCTGCTCCATGGCCTCGGCGAGCAAACGGTAGGCCTTCTCGGCGTGCTGCTGGGGGAGCAGATAGTAGGGCCGATCGAAATACACCGGATCGATGTCCGAGAGATTCACGAAATCCTGAATTTCGATGACCCGGCTGGATTTAGGGGCCACCGCTTCGAGCTCGGAATCGGTGACCACGACGTACCGCTCGGGCGAGATTTCATAGCCCTTGATCATGTGCTCGCGGTGGACTTCCGTGCCATCCTCCGGGCAGACCATCTTCTGGCGGAGGCGGACTTTGTCCTGGTCGTGGAGCAGATGGAAGGCCACCCGCTCTTCCCGAACGGCGGTGATGAGTTTCACAGGGATGTTCACCAGCCCGAAGGACAGGGAACCGGTCCAGATGGAACGTGCCATGGGGCACCTCCTTCGAAGGAAAGCCGTGACAGAATGCGGGCTATTTCCCTGCCGATGGAAGTTCGCGGACCACATCCTTGGCCGGCTTATCCTCCCGGACCCCCTTAAACGCCGCCTGTTGCATGAGCCCGGTGTCGGGCCAGCGGCGATATTCTACTTCGACGACGACCTGGGGTTGAACAAAGCGCAGCGGCGCGCGGAACTTGCGCAGCGCCGCGACATCCGAAAAGGGATTGACGGATGTTTCCAGCGGACGCAACCGCTTGACCAGTTCGCGGCTGGATTGATCGGTAAACCCCGTGCCCACCGCCCCTGCGAGGCGGAATTCTTTCTTCTCGTAGTATCCCAGGACGATCGCCCCGATGTGATCGGTGCGGACATGGCCGTCCTTGGAGACTTCCGGGACCCAGCCGCCGATGACCAGTTCCTGGCGTCCGACCAGTTTGACTTTGAGCCAGGCGTCGGAGCGTTCACCGGAGAGGTAGGCCGAGCTGGTGCGTTTGGCCATGACGCCTTCGAGGCCTTTATCGCGGGCGACTTCCAGCATTTCCTTGCCCTTGCCGACACGGGCCGGCGAAAGCCGGCATGGCGGCGGCAGCAAATCGGCGAGCGATTCGAGAACTTCGCGGCGCCGGGTCCAGGGAAGATCGCGCAGGTCCCGGCCATCAAGATAGAGCACGTCGAAAATGCAGAACGCGATTTCGACCGCTTTGGCGGCGCGGGCGACGGCCTCGGGGCGGGTGACGTTCATGCGTGTCTGGAGGAGGGGGAACGAGGGTTGTCCGCGCTCGTCGATCGCGATGATTTCGCCATCAAGGATGGCCGTGCGTTTTCCCAGCGCCTTGCCGAGTTGGTGAAGTTCGGGGTAGCGGAAAGTGGCGTCGAGGTTGTTGCGGGAGAGGAGGCGGAGGTTTTTGCCATCGTAAAAGGCGAGCATGCGCACGCCGTCCCATTTGAATTCGAAGGCGTAATCTTTGAGGTGCGCGGGCAGGCCGGGAGCGAGGACCGCCTTCATGGGATCGATCCAGGCAGGCATACCCTCGGACGCTTGCGAGCGGTGACGGCCACCCGGGGGGCGATTGAGCATGGAGGCGGCTCGAGTACGGGGCAAAGAAGGACCGTCGAGGCGGGTCATGCGGGCACCGACCCCCGGCAGGCAAAAACCACCCGGGCAATCATAACGAGACGCCGTCCTGGATGAATTCGGGGAGCTGTTCCTTAGACTCCGGCCACTGGGGCTGTCGAGGAACCTTGCAAGCGGCATGCCGAGGGTCGGCTCGCTGCCTTTGCCCAGGGATTTGGGGGGCGGCCAGACCCACGGCTCAAGTGGTTGTGGCTCCCACCGGCGGCTATTCGACGTTGCGAATCGCCGGTGCGACGATCTTGGCACCAGGACGCTCGTCGCAGCGGTCTGGTCGATTGGGCGCGTCGGGGTATTTGCCCGTCAGGTGCCGTAGTGGTCCTTCGAAACCTGGAGTTTCTTGGGAATGTCCGGGTCGTGTTCGACCGGGAGGTGGGCGACGCGGAGGCGTCCCTCGGCGATTCTCGCGGCGATGAAAAGCGACTCCGCGCGTTCCGAATAGCCGCTCAACGAGCCCCAGTGGGTCTCGTAGGGGGGCTCGGCGGCCCACGGGTAGACGTCGCGGCAGAACGTATCGAGCCATGCCGCCAGCGCGGCGAACTCGTCCCTGGGGAGGAGATATGTCTGGAAGAGCGTGAAGGGCTTTCCGACGAGCATCCGCGGTTCCCAGCGGGTGCCGAAGAAGCGGTTGTAACTCTCCAGCATGAAAGACCAATTGCGGATGTGCGCGAACGTCAGGGGGTGCAGATAGCCCTGGGCATTCATGATCGGACCGCAAATGATCCCCCACGCCGTCGGCGGGTGGGTCGAAGCCGCGGCAAGCTCACGGAGAATCTTCACGGCCGGGGCGGTCCAGCGCATGTCGTACTGGCAAACCCCGAGGTAGTCGTAAGGGAGGTGAAGATTGTTTTTCAGGAGGTGGACGTAGCAGGAGGTTTCCATGAAACCGCGCGCCTGGAGGTCCGGGGAGTACACGGGTAGCCGATATTCCAGCAGCACGTCCGGCGGCGACGTTTCGCCGGCGACCTCGAGCGCTCCCGACAGACGGCGGATTTCCTTGCGGGGCCACTTGGCATTGACACCGTAGTGCGTGAAGAAGGTCTGGAGGTCGTCGGCTTCGATCGCGGGAAAGCTCAGCCGTTCGTCGAGAGCGCGGTGGAAAACGGTGAACATCTTGATGCGCATGGGCCCTCTCCCTGAAACGCCTCGGGATTTTTTCCGCTCCAGGTGTTTGTGTACAATACCTTGCTCCGCCTTTCCTGGCTATTTTCCGTCCCTTGAGATTTCGAGGCGCGATTGTCCACCGAAACGCCCACCCATGTGCCAGACCCGCAAATCCCCGCGCCCGCGACCGTGGATCCCGAGGAACCGCTGCCTTCGCTCTTGGATGATCCCCAGGTGCGGCGCTGGGGACCGGTTGTCGGGCTGGTCCTGCTTGCCTTTATCTTTCTGTTTCCAGGCATCCGCGGCATGTACATCTGGGACGATCCCGGCTGGCTGACCCGCAATGCCACGGTCAAGGCCGGCGTCCACGGCCTGTGGCAAATCTGGACCGATCCCCGCGCGACTCCCCACTACTATCCGCTCGTCTTCACCACTTTCTGGCTGGAATTCCACCAATGGGGCCTGGGCGCAAAAGGGCCCGACGGCATCATCCGCGGCGTCGGATATCACATTGACAACCTGCTGCTGCACATCGCTTCGGTCCTGATCCTCTTTCGCCTGCTGCGCAAACTGAAGCTGCCCGGCGGCGCGGCCGGGGCCTGGCTGGCGGCGGCGATCTGGGCGATCCACCCGATGAACGTCGAATCGGTCGCCTGGGTCGCGGAACGCAAAAACATGCTCTCCGGCGTGTTTTTCTTCGCATCGATGTATTGCGGGCTGGCGTTCTATAACGTCATCGAGCGCGAACCCGTGGAAGGAGCCGCGGCAAAGCCGGGGCCGCGCTGGGGCATGTATGCCGCGACCGTGCTTCTGTTTCTCTGCGCCCTGCTCTCGAAGACCGCCGCCTGCTTTGTCCCCCCGGCGCTGCTGGTGATGATCTGGTGGAAGCGCGGGAAGATCACGCTGCGCGAGATCGCCTACAGCCTGCCGATGTTCGTGCTGGCCATCGGCCTCGGCGCCGTCACCGCGATCCTGGAAAGGGACACCGCCGGCGCCACCGGCAAGGAATTCGCCTTTTCCTTCCTGCAGCGCGTCGTGATCGCCGGCGATTCCGTCTGCTTCTACATCGGCAAGCTGTTCTGGCCTGACCCGGTCATGCAGATCTATCCGCGCTTCGATATTGTCGCCGCCGGAGCGGGCGGAAAGGTCGGCAACCCGATTCTCTATCTGGGCCCCGTCGCCGCCGTGTTGATCGCCCTGGCGCTTTGGGCATTGCGCAAAAAGATCACCCGCGGCCCGCTGGCGGCTTACCTGATTTTCGTCGGCGGATTGTTCCCCGTCATGGGCTTCATCAACTACTACACGATGGTTTACACCTTCGTGGCGGACCACTACCAATACCTCGCCGGCGTGCCGATCATCGTGCTCGCCGTGGAAACCGGGCTGTGGGCGCTGCGCAAGGTGGCGGATCTGCGGTCGCAGCCACAGGGCGGCTTGATCAAGCCCGGCGTAAGGCTGGCGGCCGGGCCCGACGAGGAGCAGTTGCGCTTCCTGCGCGTTGCCGGTTCACTCCTCTTCGGCGGCCTGGTGCTCAGCCTCGGCGTGCTCTCCTTCGGCGCCGCCAGTCTCTACCAGGACTCTCAACTGCTCTGGGTCTACAACGCCAAATGGAATACCTCGCCCGGGGCGTTTGGTGTGTGGAACAACCTCGGCGATTCGCTCCGTGACGACTATGGCAACGACGCCGCCGCCGAAAAGGCTTTTACCCAGGCGCTCACCTTCCAACCCAACTGGCAGTCCTATCAGGCCCTCGGTCAGCTGGCCCTGAAGGCCGACAAGGTCGACGAAGCGCGCAACGATCTCGCGCACGCCGACGCCTTGATGCCCCCCTTCGTCGCCGCCAGACGCGCCCAGCAGATCCGCGAAAAAGCATTGGCCTTCGATGCCGGCCTCGGCCAGGGCAACCCTCTCCAATACAGCAGCTCGGCCCTCATCGGTCTGCACCAGATGGATATGGAACGTTGGGACGATGCCCTTCAATGTTTCCAGGACGACCGAAAGCGCCTCGGCGACAACCCGCTCGACGACTACTACATCGCCCAGGCCCTCGGCGGCAAAGAGAATTACATCGCCGGCATCGACTGGTTCAACAAAGCGCTGGCGCTCAACGACCGCTTCCCGGATGCGTGGCTGCGGCTGGGGATTTTCCTGCGGTACACCGGGCACGAGCAGGACGCGGAGAAGGCGTTGTGGCGAGCGTATCAACTGGATCCGAGAAACCTGGCCTGGCTGCCGCCGCTGATTCAGCCGACGCTTGACAAGAAGGATTTACCGGGGCTGCCGTCGTTTGTGCCGGCGCAGGAGGGCGGGATGGTCGGTCCGCCGGTGCCTCTGAATCTGCTGACCGGCAACGGCAAAGGAGCGGCCTCGCAGCCCGCGGCCGGGCCGGCGACACAGCCGGGCCACTGATCCCCCCCCACCCCCCCCCGCCCCCCCCTATTGCGTAAAATACGGGGTCCCGGACGTTTACATTTTGTTCAGGAAAAGGTGGATTGTCTGGCCGGGGGCAGGCTATAATGCTTCGCAATTCGTGGGCGTTCAGCTCTCCCCGTGTCCAGTTTGGCCGAAGCCATCCCGAACCCGCAGGCGCTAATCCCACCTTACATCCGAGGAGTTCCCTCATGTCCTACGAGGACAAAACCATCGTATGCGTCGATTGCGGCGCGGAGTTCACATTCACGGCGGATGAGCAGCAGCGCTTTGCCGAACGCGGCTTCACCAACGAACCCAAGCGGTGCAAGACCTGCCGCGATGCCAAGAAAGCCGCCCAGGGCGGTAACTTTGGCGGCGGCGGCGGCGGCGGCCGGGGCGGTTACGGCGGCGGCGGCGGCGGTGGCCGCGGCGGATACGGCGGAGGCGGCGATCGCGGCCCCCGTCAGATGTTCCCCGCGACCTGCGCGTCCTGCGGCCAGCAGACCGAAGTGCCCTTCAAGCCGTCGGGCAACCGTCCGGTCTACTGCCGCGAGTGCTTCCAGGCTCAGCGCCGGTAAGCTCCGCGTCTCCACGACGTGAAACGATCACAGGCGATCCGCGGCGAAAGTCGCGGATCGCTTCTTTTTTTGCACCAACTTTGCTCGTCACCACCTCCAAAGGAGGTGGCTATGCCCCCGTCGCTCATCACCCTCGCCTGGATCTCCGTCGCCCTCGGCCTTCTCAGCGCCGCCATCATCCTCCTCGACATCCTCGCGGGTCATCGCCAGCACATGGCCATCATGAACGTCGTCTGGCCCGTCACCGGACTCTGGGCCGGCCCCCTCGCCCTCGCCGGCTACTACCGCTTCGGACGCCTCTCCACCCACCACGCCATGATGCAGGCCAAGCAGCATCACGAAGAAACCCCCGCGAAGAAAAAACCCTTCTGGGCCGTCTCGGCGCTCGCCGCCACGCACTGCGGCTCGGGCTGCACCCTTGGCGACCTCCTCGCCGAATGGGGCGTCTTCTTCCTGCCCGTCCTGCTCACCTGGTTCGGCTACCGCTCGCTCTTCGAACAGCGCATGTTCGCCACCTGGATTCTCGACTTCATCCTCGCGTTTCTCCTGGGCATCGTCTTTCAGTATTTCACCATCGTCCCCATGCGCCACCTGCCGCCGCTCAAAGGGATCTGGCAGGCCATCAAGGCCGACACGCTCTCGCTGACCGCCTGGCAGGTCGGCATGTACGGCTGGATGGCCGTCGCCGTCTTCCTCATCTTTCACCACGAACTGCGCAAGACCTCGCCGGTCTTCTGGTTCATGATGCAGATCGCGATGCTGGTGGGATTCCTCGCCGCCTTCCCCGTCAACTGGTGGCTGGTGCGCAGCGGCGTCAAAGAAAAGATGTGAACGACTCGCGGCGCAGCGTCCTTGTCACGACTCAATTTCCCGCATGATCTCATCCACTGACGCCGGCTGCACATTCCCCGATGCAAAATGCGCCCGAGCCTCCGCCGCGTCTTTCAGCACCTGACAAGCTCCGCCTGCTGATCGATCGGAAGCCTTTCCACCGCATCCAGCACTTCGTCAAATGTCCCGAGCATAGAAGACTCCATCTCAGTGCTTCCCCGCCGGCGCCGGCTGCCGCAGCATCCCCGGTCCCAACACCACCTGCGGCTGCGGCGCCGGGCGATATGTCGGCTCGATCGCCACCTTCAGCGGACGCATCGATTTGTCCGGTATCCCCGACTCGTCGATGATCTTCTGGATCGCCATGATCCCCTCCATCAGCGTCTCCGGCCGCGGCGGACATCCCGGCACATACACGTCCACCGGCAGGAACTGATCCACCCCCTGCACCGTCGCGTAATTGTCGAACACGCCCCCCGTGGACGCGCACGCCCCCATCGAAATCACCCACTTCGGCTCGGCCATCTGCATGTAAATCCGCTGCAGCACCGGCATCATTTTGATCCCCACGCGCCCCGCCACGATCATCAAATCCGCCTGCCGGGGACTAAACCGCATCACCTCCGCCCCGAATCGCGCCAGGTCGTACCGGCTGGATGCCGTCGCCATCAGCTCGATACCGCAGCACGCCGTCGCAAAAGGCAGCGGCCACACGCTCGAACGCCGGCACCAGTTCACAACCCGCTTCAGCGAAGTCGTCAACACATTGTCAGGTAACGCTGTCGGTTCAATCGCCATGTCGGCCCAGTGGTCAGTGGTCAGTAATCAGCGGTCAGGTTTTCGGCGCCTCTTTGCGTCACTGGCCACTGACCACCGGCCACTGACAACTCCGTCAATCCCACCTGAGCACGCCCTTGCCCCAGGCGTACAGGTAGGCGACCAGAATAATCGCCGCAAACACGATCACCGACAAAAACAACATCGTGTAATTAATCGGCGCGATGCTATGCGACAGCCCCAGCCGGTCGAAAACGCCCTTGGGAAAAATCGTCAGCCACGGAATCAAAAACAGCACTTCCACATCGAACACCAGGAAGATCATCGCCACCAGGTAAAACCGCACGTTGAACCGCTGCCGCGTGTCGCCCACCGGGTTCATGCCCGATTCGTACGGCGTCTCCTTCACGCGCCCATGCCGCTTCGGCCCCAGCGATGTCGACAGCACCACGTTGAATACCGCGAACCCCGCCGCAATCAAAAACAGCAGCCCCAACGCCGCCCATTCGTTGTAACCCACCGACGGCGGCAACGGACGCACCGCCGCGGCACTTCCCCCCCCCACCGCCGTCTGTGCCAGAACTTGAAGCAGCATCAAAAACTCCTGCGATCCAGTTCCCGCTGATTATAAACCCAATCCCCCAACGGGGCGAGCCGCCGGCCCAAAACGCCCGCACCACGCGGGAACCCGCCAACCAGAGCCCGATGAAACCGGTTGAACTCATTTTTCCAATTTTCGTTCCTTTTGAGCCCCCCCCGCCGCTTGCTACAATACGGGATTCATTCGGGTCCGATAAGCGCCGGCGTGTAAGGCAAAGCCCTCCCGCCACCCGCCGAGCACACTGGAGTCTCCATGGCGTTGAAGTTCATCCGCATTCAGGGCGCGCGCGAGCACAACCTCAAAAACGTCTCGCTCGAAATCCCCCGCGACCAGCTCGTCGTCTTCACCGGCCTCTCCGGCAGCGGCAAAAGCTCCCTCGCCTTCGATACCATCTACGCCGAGGGCCAACGCAAATACGTCGAATCCCTCTCCGCCTACGCCCGCCAGTTCCTCGACCAGATCCAAAAACCCGATTGCGACGAAATCGAAGGACTCCCCCCCACCATCGCCATCGAGCAACGCCAGGGCTCGAGCAACCCCCGCTCCACCGTCGCCACCACCACCGAAATCTACGACTATCTCCGCGTCCTCTTCGCCCGCGCCGGCACGCCCCACTGCTGGGTCTGCGGCAAGGTCATTGCCTCGCAAAGCGCCACGCAAATTGTCGACACTATCATGAAACGCCCCGAAGGCGTTAAGGTCATGGTCCTCTCGCCCCTCATCCGCGGCCAGAAGGGCGCCCACAAGGAGACCCTCGAAGCCATGACCCGCCAGGGCTTCGTCCGCTGCCGCGTGGATGGAACGGTGTACGAAATCAAAAGCGTCCCCGCCCTGGACAAAAACACAAAACACACCATCGAAGCCGTCGTCGATCGCCTGATTATCAAACCCGAAGTGCGCTCGCGCCTCGCCGATTCCGTCGAGCTCTCCCTGAAGCTCGCCGACGGCCTCGTGATCGTCACCGTCGAGGAAGGCGGAAAATGGACCGATCACTCCTATTCCAGCAAGTATGCATGCCCCGATCATCCCGAAGCCTCGCTGGAGGAGCTTTCCCCACGCCTGTTCTCCTTTAACTCCCCCTGGGGCGCCTGCCCCGAGTGCTCCGGCCTCGGCACTATCCTGGAATTTGATGAAGCCCTCATCGTCCCCGACGACGCCCGCCCTGTCATCGAAGCCATCGAGCCCTTCCGCCGCAACGGCCGCCGCATGAACGTCTGGTACTCCCGCATCATGCGCCATTTCTGCAGCGATTTTGGCGTCCAGGAGCAAACCCCCTTCGCCGACCTGCCCGACAAAATCAAGAAAATCCTCATGCACGGCACCACCGCCAGGGACAAGTCCGCCTATGGCGAGGAATTCGAAGGCGTCCTGCCCATGTTGCAAAGAAGGTGGGAAAACACCGATTCCGAGTTCGTCAAAGCCCGCCTCCACGACTATCTCTCCGAACAACCCTGCGAAGCCTGCCAGGGCAAACGCCTCAAGCCCCAGGCCCTGGCCGTCCGCGTCGGCGGCAAGAACATCCAGGAAGCCACCGCCCTCACCATCGCCCGCGCGCTCGAGTTCTTCAGCGCCTTGGATCTCGGCACCGAAGGCGCACAAATCGCCGCCCCTGTTCTCAAGGAAGTCAAAGCCCGCCTCGGTTTCATGAACGATGTCGGCCTCGGATACCTTTCGCTCGACCGCCAGACCGGCACCCTCTCCGGCGGTGAATTTCAGCGCATAAGACTCGCCACCCAGGTCGGCTCCGGCCTCGTCGGCGTCGCTTATGTCCTCGATGAACCCACCATCGGCCTCCACCAGCGCGACAACGACCGCCTCATCAAAACACTCCGCCACCTCACTGACATCGGCAACACCGTCATCGTCGTCGAACACGATGAAGACACCATCCGCGCCGCCGACTGGCTCATCGACGTCGGACCCGCCGCCGGCAGCCACGGCGGCCGCATCATCGCCGAAGGCACCGTCGACAAAGTCCTCAAAAACCCCGATTCCATCACCGCCAAATACCTCACCGGCGAATACGAAATCGTCACCCCGCGGGTCCGCCGAAAGGTCAACCGCGAGGACTGCCTCGAAGTCATCGGCGCCCGCGAAAACAATCTCAAAAATATCAACGTCAAAATCCCCCTCGGCGGCCTGGTCTGCGTCACCGGCGTCTCCGGCAGCGGCAAAAGCACCCTCGTCAACGAAATCGTCCTCAAAGCTCTCAAACGAAAACTCTATGGTTCCAAAGAACGACCTGGCGCCCACTCCAAAATCACCGGCTGCCAACATGTCGATAAGGTCATCGAAATCGATCAAAGCCCCATCGGCCGCACCCCGCGCAGCAACCCCGCTACCTACACCGGCGTCTTCGACCTCATCCGCGCCCTCTACGCCCGCACCCGCGAAGCCAAAATGCGCGGCTACAAGAGCGGACGCTTCTCCTTCAACGTCAAAGGCGGCCGCTGTGAAAGTTGCCAGGGCCAGGGCACCAAGCGCATCGAAATGCACTTCCTCCCCGACGTCTTCGTCCAGTGCGAAGAATGCAAAGGCACCCGCTTCAACCGCGAAACCCTCGAAATCAAATATCGCGGCAAATCCATCGCCGACGTCCTCGCCATGCGCGTCGAGGAAGCCCTCCAGTTCTTCGATTCCTTCTCCAACATCAAGCAGCTTCTCCAGGCCATGAACGACGTCGGCCTCTCCTACGTCGAACTCGGCCAGGCCTCCACCACCCTCTCCGGCGGCGAGGCCCAACGCGTCAAACTCGCCTCCGAGCTCGGCAAGCCCGGCACCGGCCACACCCTCTATGTCCTCGACGAGCCCACCACCGGCCTCCATTTCGCCGACATCCAGAACCTCCTCTCCGTCCTCAAACGCCTCGTCGATCAAAGCAACACCGTGCTCGTCATCGAACACAACCTCGATGTCATCAAGTGCGCCGACTGGATCATCGACCTCGGACCCGAAGGCGGCGAAGGCGGCGGCGCCATCGTCGATCAGGGCCCCCCCGAAAAAATCGTGGAAAACCCCCGCAGCTTCACCGGCCAATACCTCAAGTCCAAGCTCCACGCCCCCGCCGTCGCCGTCGCGGGCTAGCGTGCCAGGGGCGGCCCCGTCCATGTCGGTCCGCAGGCCGCCATAATCATCGCCAACACCCTGCGCACCGGCCGCGGATAAATTTTCGATTTTTCAAATCTCAGTTTTTCATTAAGATGCCCCTCGTGGCGGGCGCGGCGGGCCAATGGAGGTGTCCACGTGAACCCAGCAAAATTCCTCATGGCGGGCCTTCTCGCCGCCGCCGTCGCCGGTTGCTCCCAGGGTCAGACCGCTTCCAACGCCAACGCCCAAAACACCAAAACCTCCGCCTCCCAGTCCCCCAACGTCGTCTTCATCCTCGCCGACGATCTCGGCTACGGCGACCTCGGCTGCTATGGCCAAACGCAGATCCAAACCCCCCACATGGACGCACTCGCCACCAACGGCATGAAATTCACCGACGCTTATGCCGGCGACACCGTCTGCGCGCCCTCCCGCTGCGCACTCCTTACAGGCCTCACCTCCGGCCACGGACGCATCCGCGGCAACCTCAAGGTCGACCTCCTCCCCGAGGACACCACCGTCACCGAAAATCTCCACGACATCGGCTATTACGTCTTCTCCATCGGCAAGTGGAGCATGGGCAAAGTCGACAGCTCCGGCGACCCCACCCACAAAGGCGTCGATTACTTCTTCGGCTTCATCGATCAAACCCACGCCCACAACTATTATCCCACCTTCGTCTATAGAAACGAACAGAAGGTCACGCTCCCCAATGTCGTGCCAAACGAAGGCCGTTATGGCCAGGGCGTCGCCTCCGTCAAGAAAGTCTATGTGGGAGATTTGTTCGATCAGGAGACTGACGCCTTCCTCGCAAAACAGCATCCAGGCGGCCAGCCTTTCTTTATGTATCTCGCCTACACCGAGCCTCACGCCAACGGCGAAGCCCACGAAAATGAAGTCCCCAGCCTCGGCATCTATAAGGACAAAGACTGGCCCCTCCCCGAGAAACAATACGCCGCCCTCGTCGGACGCCTCGACGACTCCGTCGGCAAAGTCATGGCCGGTCTGCAAAAAGCCGGCGTTCTACGCAATACGCTCGTTATCTTCGCCTCCGACAACGGCGCCCAGGAAGAAGGTAACACCAAGGCCGCCTTCTTTGATTCCTCCGGACCCCTCCGCGGCGTCAAACGCGATATGTATGAGGGCGGTATCCGGGTACCCCTCATGGCCGACTGGCCCGGACATATCAAACCCGGAACCGTCTCCCACCTCCCAATAGCCTTCTGGGATTTCTTTGCAACCATGGGCGATCTCACCGGCTGCAAAGTCCCCGCCAATACCGATGGCATCTCCTTCCTCCCCGAACTCCTCGGCCACCACGCCCAGCAGAAAGAACACGAGTTTTTATACTGGGAATTCCACGAGCGCGGCTTCGAACAGGCCGTCCGCTACAACGCCCCCGACGGCACCGCCTGGAAAGCCGTCAAGCATAGTTTCACCGGCCCCATGGAATTGTACGATCTGAACACCGACATCGGCGAGACCAAAAACATCGCCGCCGACCACCCTGATATAGTCGCCACAATCAACGACTACCTCAAAACCGCCCGCACCGACTCCAAAGAATTCCCCATCACCGACGCCCCCCGCCGCGCCGGCGGCACTGACTGACCACGCCCCTCAAATGCAGGAGGCGCAGATGCAACCCACCCTCACCTTCACCAAGGCCGGCCTCGCCCAGGTCGACCGCCGCGCCGTCGAAGACTTCGGCATCCCCATCATCGCCCTCATGGAAAACGCCGGCCGCGCCGTCGCCGATGCCGCCCTCAAAATGCTCGCCGCGCCCAGGGAAAAACACGCCATCGTCGTCGCCGGACCCGGCAACAACGGCAGCGATGGCTTCGTCGCCGCACGCCACCTCCACAACGCCGGCGTCCACCTCACCGTCCTCCTCCTCGCCCCGCGCGACAAATACAAAGACGCCGCCGCCACCAACCTCGCCATCCTCGATCGCATGAAACTCACCGGCGGCGTCGAAGTCCTCACCCCCGGCCACGCCGAACTCCGCGACGCCCTCGTCGAAGCCCCGCCCGACGTCCTCCTCATCGACGCCCTCTTCGGCACCGGCCTCTCCGGCAAAGTCGAAGGCCTCCCCTCCGAAGTCATCCGCGCCATGAACGCCTCCCGCAAAAAAATCCTCGCCATCGACCTCCCCTCCGGCCTCGACCCCGACACCGGCGCCCCCGCCGCCAACGGCGCCCCCGAAGACGTCATCCACGCCGCCGAAACCCTCTCCATGTGCGGCCTCAAAACCGGTTTCCCCAACGCCAAACCCTTCACCGGCAAAATCCTCACCGCCGACATCGGCGCCCCCCACGAACTCCTCACCGCCTGCGCGTCATCCTGAACCGCCCCCTTGCTCCGCCCCCTCACCCCGGACCTTTGAACCCTCTCGCCTGGTTCAAATAGGTATTCGGCTTCGCTTCGACCTGCACCGGCCAATGTCCATCCGTCGAATTGGTGCTGAAGGTCATATATCCCCAGAACGGATTCGGATCGAACCCCGCCCACATATCATTTTCAAACATCCAATACAGTACGCCCTCCGGAGCATTCCGGAAGAACGCATCCAGCCGTGCCTGGTAACTATCATCCACGCTCTTGCCGAACAGACTGTCGCCATACTTCGGGTACGGCCCGCTCTCCTCCAGCATCTTCGTCACCCGGTTCTTGACGCGCTCCGTAAGAGCCGCCTTGAACGCAGGGCAAAACGTCTCCCCGCTTAACTCCGCCACCCGCGCTTCGATCTGCTTCTCCACCGCATCCATCCCCTTGTCGATCTGCCCCTTCCACGCCGCCCGCTCCCCCGGCGGCAACACCTCCAGCAGCTTGTCATGCATCTCCGCCGCCACGTCCGCCGCGAACTTCTTCTGATCCGCCTGCGCCGCCGCATCCACCGCTTCCCCCGCCGCCGCCCGCTGAATCCCCGTAACGAAGCAGTACGCGAACCAGTAATCACGCGTGTCATCCTTCGCCAGATCAGCGCTGAACATCTTCACAAACGCATCCATCTCCTTCCGCTGGCCCGCTGTCAGCTTCTCCAGATCACCCCCCACCGAAGTCGCCGTCTCCGCCGGAATGATCGCCATCACCCGATTCACCACGTCGCCTGACAACCCCTCGCGCAACAACGTCGCCTTCACGTCCCCCGCCCCCTTTCCTCCATCTCCCGCCCCAGCCCCCATCATCGCCAGCCCGCTCACCATCAACCCCACCGCCCATGCTCCCACGATCTTCTTCATCGCCGTCGCTCCCATCATCATTCACTGTCGGGCATATCCTAATGCCGTTTCCACCCGCTTCCCAATGAAAAACCCCGCGCGCCATGGCATAGCAGTCGGACCAATCTGCGCAAAAAAAAAGAACCGCCCCGCAAGCCTAAAGCCCGCGGGGCGGTCCACGTTTGTGGCTTCGCTGTACGCGAAGCAGTGCGTACAGGCTGCTTAGCGCAGCGAAACCTTACGACTGTTGACCACGGATCACCTCCTTTGCAAATCGTACTCCCCAGCCGCCACGGATAGCCCTGGCCCTCGCATGCGTCGTTCACATGCTCCCTGCCAGGGGTCCGCCGCCGGGACCTTCACTCCCGAGGCGCCCCCCGGGAACTCACCAGAATTATTGATCGCCCTTTACCAAAGTCAAAAAAAATTCGCATTGTGGCACTGGCGTCCCGCCGATGTTCGGCCCGCAGGCCGCGCCGCGCTCCCGCTGAACTGCCACTCCCAATTCAACCACTCGCACCAATTTTTCCGATTTTTCCCTCCCCCTCCCGGCATTTCGGCTACCCTGCCCCAAACCCACCCTCACCGGAGCCCCCCCCATGCTCACCGAACACCACCTCCAAACCCACACCCGCAACCAAATCCTCGACATCACCCCCCAAATCCTCCAAGCCGTCCAAAAATCCGCCATCCCCGAAGGCCTCTGCGTCGTCTACGTCCCCCACACCACCGCCGCCGTCTCCATCAACGAAAACGCCGACCCCGACGTCAAATCCGACCTCACCCACAAACTCTCCGCCCTCATCCCCCAGCACGAACCCTTCTATAAGCACAACGAAGGCAACTCCGATTCCCACCTCAAAACCATCCTCACCGGCCCCTCCATCACCCTCATCATCCACGAATCCCGACCCCTCCTGGGCACTTGGCAAGGTATCTACTTCTGTGAATTCGACGGCCCCCGCCGCCGCACCTTCTACATTAAACTGCTCGGCGATCCCCCCGCTAAGGTATAATGCACGCATGCAAAAAGTCGTGCAGAAATTTGAATCCCACGCCTCGGCCGACGCCGCCGATGACGCCTACTACCGCAGCCTGACCCCCCAGCAACGCCTGCAAATCCTCCTCACCCTCATCGAGCGAGGCAAAAAGCCGCATGAACTTGGACAAAGACCTGCGCGAGTTTGTCGAATTGTTAAACTCCGCGAATGTTGAATACCTGATCGTCGGCGGCTACGCGGTCGGCTTCCATGGCAAGCCTCGCTTCACCGGCGACATCGACTTCTTCGTCGCCGTCAACCCCGCCAACGCCGCCGCAACGATGCGCGTCATCGAGTCCTTCGGCTTCGGCGGCATCGGCGTCTCCATCGACGACTTTCTCCGCCCCGATTACGTCGTCCAATTGGGTTTCCCACCAAATCGCATCGATCTCGTCACCGGCATTTCCGGAGTGCGCTTCGAAGACGCCTGGCCCTCGCGCGTCCGCGCCCAACTCGACGGCGTTCCCGTCCATTTCATCAGCAAAGAATTCCTCATCCAAAACAAACGCGCCAGCGCCCGCGACAAAGACCTCGCCGACCTGCGCACCCTCGAATCCTCCGATTGACACCTCTCCACCGCCATCTCACGCCTCCCCTCTTTCCATGAAAGCCCCACCCCCCCAACTCCGTTAATCCCCAAAACACCCAACGCGCAAAGGAGCCCCCATGCCCGCCCGCCTCTCCACACCCGCCCTCCTCACCGCCGCCGCCCTCCTCGCCACCACCCCCTCGCTCGCCCGCGCCGCCGACCCCGCCCCCGACGGCAAATCCCACCAACTCCAACTCACCGACCACCAATTCAAAATCGACGGCCAACCCTTCCGCCTCATCGCCGGCGAACTCGATCTCGGCCGCATCCCCGCCGACCAATGGGAAGACCGCATCGAAAAAGCCCACGCCATGGGCCTCAACGCCGTCGCCCCCTACCTCTATTGGAACCAGATCGAACCCGAAGAAGGCAAGTTCACCTTCGAAGGCCAAACCGACGTCCGCCGTTTCGTCCAGCTCTGCCAGAAGCACCACATGTGGGTCATCCTCCGCGTCGGCCCCTACGTCTGCGCGGAGATCGAATTCGGCGGCTTCCCCGCCTGGCTCCTCAAATATCACGATATGAAAATCCGCGCCGACGACCCCAAATTCCTCAACTTCTGCGACATCTATCTCCAACAGCTCGGCAAACAAGTCGCCGACCTCCAAATCAACCACGGCGGCCCCATCCTCATGACCCAGTTCGAAAACGAATACGGCCGCATCGATCCCTACCTCCGCCACCTCCACGACCTCTTCGTCAAAGACGGCTTCGATGGCCAGCTCATGACCTGCGACCACTCCGGAAACGTCTGGGACGACCACAACTCCATCCCCGGCGTCCTCCGCGGATACAACGGCTTCAAATCCGTCGTCCCCCAGCGCATCGGCCAGGCCCAGGCCGTCAACGGCCAAATGCCCGTCTTCTCCCCCGAAGTCTACACCGGCTGGTTCGACCTCTGGGGCGGCAAACTCATGCGCGTATCCACACAGCAACAAGTCTCCGATACCCAATTCCTCATCAGCCACCCCGAAGTCTCCTGGTGCTACTACGGCTTCGACGGCGGCACCAACTTCGGCTTCTCCGCCGGCTCCAACGCCGGCCGACCCATGCAAACCACCTACGACTACGACGCCCCCGTCGACGAACTCGGCCGCACCACCCCCAAATACAAAGCCCTCCGCGATCTCCTCGCCAAAGCCCGCAATACAACGCTCCCGCCAATACCGCCCGATCCGAAAATCATCACGATCCCCGCCTTCTCCCTCAAACGCGACGCCCCGCTCCTCTCCCACCTCAACGACGCCAAGGCCGTCAAGAGCGATGATGTCAAACCCATGGAAGACATCGGTCAGAACTACGGCTTC
>DASZTO010000064.1:0-53882 GCA_035548175.1 Phycisphaerae bacterium
ATGACGACCATGGGATATTTCGTGCCCGGCTGGGTTTGCTTGGGCCCGACCAGCCAGCCTTGCAGATGAAAGCCTTCGTTGGTCCAGCCGACATTTTGCACCGCGACATTCTGGGCAAGACGGCTGTTGTCATGCGTGATCGGCACCAGACCGGACGTCCCGCCGGCGAAGATTTCATAGGCGTGATTGAAATCCTCCGCGATCATCGCGACGGTCTTGCCGTCGGCGCTCGAGACGACAGAACTGTTCACGCCCTGCGATCGCACCGACATCGGCCGGAAGAAGAAATCTGGCGGTTGAAGCTGTCCCGTCTGCGGATCGTAAAGCGCGACGGAATAGAGCCCTCCGATCTGCGCGCCGGTCATCAGCCTGCTGCCGCGCCAGTCCAGGCTTCGGAACGAGCCGGCAAAATCCGGCCTGATGTCACGCGGCTCGCCGCCTGCGAGTGGAACGACGTAGATATCGCCGCCGATGGACTGCCAGTCGCTCATGAGGCCGCCGATGAAAGCGACGGTCTTTCCATCCGGCGACACGCGCGGCAGTTCGATCTGCATCTTCGGCGCTGCGATCCGGCGCATGGCACCCGTCGCGCCGTCGACATAGTCCAGCGTGGCGATCCACCAGTTGTTGTCGCCGTTGCCCTTCGCCGAGGTGACGGCGAAGCCTTTGCCATCCGGCGTCCAGTCATACTCGTAGATGTAAGTATCGGCCGGCGAGACGAGCCTCAACGCACCGCCCTTCGCGGAAACGATGCCGATGCGCTGTTCGTCGTTGCTCTCGCCGATCTCGCCGACCAGCGCCGCGCCGGCTTCCACCGCGCCGGTCAATTTCCGCGCGCCGATAGTCGCCAGCAGCGCGATACGTGCGCCGTCGGGCGAATAGCGCACGGTGTTGGCAATGCCCTTGATGACCGCAAGCGCGCGCGGCGTCTTCTTTTCCACGGCGTAAAGCGTCGCCGTGCCCCTCTTGCGATCGGTTGCGATAAACGCGAGCGCATCACCCGAAGGCGACCAAGCCGTGTCGGCGTATTGGCAGGCTCTGCATGGATCGTAGGCCGCCTGAACTTTTCCGCTTGCATCGCGCACGACCACGACGCTGTGCGGACTGTCGGCCAGATTGCCGGGATCGCTCGCTTCGACATTGGCCATCCGCTCACCCTTCGGCGCCAGCGCCAAATGATCGTGATCGCGGATCACCACCGGCGCCGCGGACACAGCATGTGCCCCCAGCAGAAACACAACGGCATATCCGGCCGGTCTCATCGGATCGCCTACTCCGAGCGATCGCCCGACGGCGTCCACGCATTCGCAAGCGCGTGCGCTTTCCGGCGCTGGTCGGCGGTCAAACCGCCCTCGAGCTTCGTGCGCAGGTCCGCATCGAGATCGGGCTGGCCGAGTGCGAGCCGGTTGCCGTTATCGTGGAAGACGTATGCCCACTTCGCGGCCTCGACCGGATCGGCGGCAACGCCGGTGCCGTCCAGATAGAGCTGCACCGCCAGGGCTTGCGCCTTCGATATGTTGTCGTTGGCGGCGTGCACGATCAGCCCGGCCGCTTCGGCATTGAGGGCGCGCGCCTTTGCCGGATCGTGCTCCGCCTTGGCAAGCATGAACAGACAGCCGGCGAGATGGAACTGGGTTTCGTGATAGCCGTATTGCTGCGCCACGATCTGCCGGAATATGGGAACCGCCTCGTCGCACTTGCCCTGAAGTCTCAGCCGCTCGGCGATGTATTCCGGATCGTTGTGGTTCTTGTAGGCGGTGATGCGCGGATCGACGTCGTCATTGCTCTGCGCGAAGACCGGCGCGGAAAGTGTCGCGACGATCAGCACCGATACAACTCCGACAAGGTTTCTCATGCCGCATCCTCCCGTCGCGCAAACGCGTTCTATCACAACCCGGCACGCGGCTGCGCGCCCAAGAATGTTATATCGTCGCAACGGTTGGCGCGTTATTGATCGGTACGCTCGCTCGTCTGAGACCATCCGTCGGCGCGGGCGTGCGCCTCTCTGCGTTTGTCGCCCGTGAGCACGGCATCCAGCCGGCTTCGCGTATCGGCGGAGATGTCCGGCAGCCCCAGTACCAGGCGCGAGCCGTTATCGTGGAAAATGTAGGCCCATTTCCCGGCTTCGACCGGATCGGCCGCGACGCCCAGCCCGTCGAGATAGAGCACGACCGCCATGGTCTGCGCCTTGCCGAAGCCGGCGTTCGCCGCCTGCAGCACCCACTGCGCGCCTTCCTTGTTCAGGGCGGCAGCCTGCGTGGCATCGTGCTCCGCCTTGGCGAGATCGAACAGGCACAGGCCGAGATTGAACTGCGATATCGCATAGTCCGTACCGCGCTCTGCAAGACGGCGGAAGATCGGAACTGCCTTGTCGCATTTGCCGTTGAGGCGCAGATCTTCCGCGATTCCCTCTGGATCGTTCGCGTTCAGCCTCTTGCGTTCCGCCGCGATGGCGGAACTGGGTGTGCTCGGATCGTGCGAACCGTTGCCCGCACCGTACTCGCTGCGCTCGATCGCCGGCGTTGACATCTGCTGTGGCGACAGTTGCGCGGCCGCGGGAAGCACGGAGGCGACAAACAACGCGCCGGCAAGCACCGCAATTCTCATAGGAATACCCTCCCGATCCGGACATGACTGTACCACCAAACCGACAGAGCCAAGGGCCGGATGCTCATTGTGCCTCCTGCCACCCTGCTGTCAGCAGTCTGGCAGGAGGCGGGCTGCAAAAGCGAGGGCGACTCCTTATATTGGCGACATGGCGCATAACAACGGCATGGTTCCCAAACGCGGGCGGAAAGGCCTGTCCGAAAACGCGGCGAAATTCCGCGCGGCGGCGGACAAGTTCGCGGTCGAGCCTGCGGGAACCGCCTACGATCCCGGTCCGCCGGAGAACGATGACGCGCTGGCCGTCGGCGGAGCCGACAATCAAACAATTACGCCCATCGGTAATCTGCCGCTGCATGGCGCGACGGGGGCGGAACTTGCCGGCTTCGTCCCGCACCGCCCGGTGCGTCCGGAAAAATCCGAAGGCGGCATCAAGTTCCAGCTCGTAAGCGAGTACGAACCGGCCGGCGATCAGCCGACCGCGATCAAGGAACTGGTCGGCGGCATCCGCGAGAACGAACGCGACCAGGTGCTTCTCGGCGTCACCGGCTCCGGCAAGACATTCACGATGGCGAAGGTGATCGAAGCGGTGCAGCGCCCCGCCCTTATCCTTGCGCCGAACAAGACGCTGGCCGCGCAGCTCTATGCCGAGATGAAGCAGTTCTTCCCGCACAACGCGGTCGAATATTTCGTATCCTATTACGACTACTACCAGCCCGAAGCCTACATCCCCCAGCGCGACATCTACATCGAAAAAGATGCCGCCCGCAACGACGATCTCGACCGCCTCCGCCTCGCCACCACCACCTCCCTCATGTCCCGCCGCGATGTCATGGTCGTCGCCTCCGTCTCCTGCATCTTTGGTCTCGGTTCCCCCGAGGAATACAAAAAGAAAGTCGTCTCCATCACCAAGGGCGTCCCCTTCAACCGCGAAGATTTGCTGCGCGCCCTCATCGACCTCCAGTACGACCGCAACGATATCGAATTCAAGCGTGGCACCTTCCGCGTCCGCGGCGATGTCGTCGAAATCTTCCCCGCCTACGAAACCACCGCCTTCCGCGTTGAGCTCTTCGGCGACGATGTCGAAAACATCTGGCACATCAACCCCCTCACCGGCGAGCTCCTCACTGAGGAAAAACAAATCTTCATCTTCCCCGCCAAGCATTACGTGACCGACGAAAACAACCTCGCCCGCGCCATCAACGACATCAAGGCCGAGCTCGATCAGCGCGTCAAGGAACTCCGCATGCAGGGCAAGCTCCTCGAAGCCCAGCGCCTCCTCGCCCGCACCAAATACGATGTCGAAATGCTCCAGGAAACCGGCATGTGCTCCGGCATCGAAAACTATTCCCGCCACCTCGCCGGCTCTCCCCCAGGCGCCAAACCCAACACCCTCGTCGATTATTTCCCCAAGGATTACCTCCTCATCATCGACGAATCCCACGTCACCATCCCCCAGCTCAACGCCATGTATGCCGGCGACCGCCACCGCAAGGAAACCCTCGTCGACCACGGCTTTCGCCTCCCCTCCGCCCTCGACAACCGCCCCATGCGCTTCGAAGAATTCATGGGCATGTGGAACCAGGTCCTCTTCGTCTCCGCCACCCCCGGCAAATTCGAGCTCTCCCTCACAGGCGGCGAAGTCGTCGAACAGGTCATCCGTCCCACCGGCCTCATCGATCCCCAGATCGAAGTCCGCCCCGCCACCGGCCAGGTCCAGGACCTCATCACCGAATCCCAAAAACGCGCTGCCAAAGGCGAACGCGTCCTCGTGACGACACTCACCAAACGCCTCGCCGAAGACCTCGCCCACTACATGGGCGAAGCCGGCCTCCGTTCCAAGTACCTGCACTCCGAAATCCAAACCTTCGACCGCGTCGAAATCCTGCGCGAACTCCGCGAAGGCACCTTCGACGTCCTCATCGGCGTCAACCTCCTCCGCGAAGGCCTCGACCTTCCCGAAGTCTCCATGGTCGCCATCCTCGACGCCGACAAACAGGGCTTTCTCCGCAGCGAAACCTCTCTCATCCAGATGATCGGCCGCTGCGCCAGAAACGTCGGCGCCCAGGTCTACCTCTACGCCGACTCCGTCACCCCCAGCATGCAGCGCGCCATCGACGAAACCAACCGCCGCCGCACTATTCAGCAGGCCTACAACGCCGAGCACGGCATCACGCCGCAGACGATCGTCAAGGCGATCCGCCACGGCATCGACGTGGAACTCAAGGCCCGCCGCATCGCCCGCGAAATGGTCGCCGCCAGCGAATCCGACTACGACGCCAACGAAATGCTGCGCATCCTCGAAGAAGAAATGCTCTCCGCCGCCAACAACCTCGAATTCGAAAAAGCCGCCGAACTCCGCGACAAAATCAAGGAAGTCAAAGCCAAAGCCGCCCAGCATATCGATCCCGCCCCCGGCGCCGCCGAAGCCGCCGCCGAAGGCGACCTCACCGCCGCCTTGTCGACCGCCATGGCCACCCGCATCGCCGGCGCCGACGGCCTCGGCGACTCCCCCCGCAAACCCATGACCCCCCAGCAAAAAAAAGTCCGCCGCGGCCCCAAACGCTCCCGCGGCCCCCAAGGTTAAACCCCTGCCCGCAACTCTTTGACAACCCAATAACCTTCACGCGGCAATCGGGCGGCGTCACACCATCGCCACCCGGATGTCCTTCTCGAAATCACCTGAGAGGAGCACCCGCATCGGGAACGGAGACATCCTTGAATTCGAACTTCACCACCTCCTCCTTCACCGCCGTCGCCGCCGTCAACTCGGCCTTCAGCGGCGCCTTGGCGCCGACGGGATGCGCCCGGACGCTGATTTGCCGGTCCACCACCCCGCTCCAGACGGTCATTCCGTCCGCGTCCACCACCTTCACCGCCAGCGGCACGTACGCGTAGGGAACGCTGCCCCCGGCCTTGGCTATCACATTGATCGCCCAGCCCTCATCCCGCACCGGCGACACCGCCCAAAGCCCCCACGCCCTTCCGCCGGCGGCCACTGGCGCGCTTTCCTTTTCTGTCAGCGTCGCCTCCGCTTTCTCCATGGCCGTCGCCTCCAGCACCCGCATCTGCCCGGTAATCGTCACCTTGCGGTTCTTGCCCGCCGGCGGCGGAAAGGCGATCGCCGTATTGAACTCCGGCATGTTTTCCACTCGGCCCATGCTGGCGCGTCTCGGGGCCGCGTTGTACAGCACGTTCCCCTGGTCGTCGACAATCGAAAGAATCTCCGGGAAGTCCCACCGTACCAGCCGCATGCGCGGATCGCCACGCATGCCGAAGGACAACAGCTCCCCCGGCCCGTTCGCCTGCCGTTGCCGGCCCATGCCGACGTGGAACAGGAAATCTCCCACCACCTTCTCCGTCCAGTCGCCCTGGATGGGCCCGGTGCCGCCCGTCCGCTCTGGACCTGCCGCCACGAGGATGCCGCCGTCGCCGTTCTGCACATGCAGCATGCTTTGCTTTTCCAGATCGGAAAACACCTCCCAGAAGGGCTTTTCCACGGCGTGTTCCGTCCAGGGGCCGCCTTGCGGACCGCTGGTCCAGGGCGTCCACGGCGTGCCGGTGACCTCGGAAAGCACGCCGGACAGGGTTTTCAAATTGGCGCCTTCCACGCCGAGCGACATCGGCGGCGGATGCACCATGCTCTCGAGTTCCAGCTCCTCCACCCGCAGCTCGAACCGCGCCTTCACCTCGGCATCGATCGCCCCGGCAGCGGTGGCGCGCAACTCCGGCAAATCGCGCCAGGTGGCTTTTTCCAGCGTCTTGGCCGACGCCTCTCGATCCGAGAAATCCGCGCTCGACAAACCTTTCGCGATGCCGTCCCACCTGGTCTGCCCGAAGCAACCCCCCGCCAATCCCAACACGACGCCCAGTGTCAGTGCACCCTTCCACACACAGCACCTCCTCACAAACCACTCCACTTCCCTGAACGCGATTCCGGCGCAGAAGTTGCCGCCGATGGGGCGATGATATTGAAAAATCAAAACGGGTAGATCGGCGCCGTGCCGCGGAAGTAGCATATTCACAAGCGGAAATTGCAAATCCCGGCGGATGCGAGGACACTCCCGGGCATGACACCGAACGCCGCATTGAACGGGTTTATCGAGCAGGCCGCGACACTGGCGATGCCGGAGAACGTGCATGTCTGCACGGGGGCGGCGGAGGAGTACGAGCACCTGACGCATCTGATGGTGGAGACGGGGACGCTCATCCCGCTGAATCCGGAGAAGCGGCCGAACTCCTTTTTTGCGCGCTCCGACCCGAACGATGTGGCACGGGTCGAGCAGTTTACGTTTATTTGCGCGGCGACGCGCGAGGAGGCGGGGCCGACGAATAATTGGGCGGATCCGGCGGCGATGAAGGAAAAGCTCACCGGTCTGTTCAAGGGGGCGATGCGCGGGCGGACGATGTATGTGATTCCCTACTCGATGGGGCCGATCGGGTCGCCGATCGCGAACATCGGGGTGGAGCTGACGGATTCGCCGTATGTGGCGGCGTCCATGCAGGTGATGACGCGGGTGGGCACGCGCGTGCTGGAGGTGCTGGGAGATTCGGCGCGGTTTGTGCGCGGGCTGCACTCGGTGGGATGTCCGCTGGATGAGATCACGCCGGATGTGCCCTGGCCGTGCAACAAGGATCACAAGTACATTTGCCACTTTCCGGAGACGCGCGAAATCTGGTCGTATGGGTCCGGATATGGGGGCAATGCGCTGCTCGGGAAGAAGTGTCACGCGCTGCGGATCGCATCGGTGCAGGCGCGCGATGAAGGCTGGATGGCGGAGCACATGCTGATCCTGAAGCTGACCAACCCGGAAGGGCGGTCGAAATTCATCGCGGGAGCGTTTCCGTCCGCGTGCGGCAAGACGAATCTGGCGATGCTCGAGCCGACGCTGGTGGGATGGAAGGTCGAGACGATCGGCGACGATATCGCGTGGATGAAATTCTCGCCCGAGGCGCCGGCCAATGGCGATGGGAGGTTGCACGCGATCAATCCGGAGGCGGGCTTCTTCGGCGTGGCGCCGGGCACCTCCTATGCGTCGAATCCCAATGCGATGAAGACGATCACGCGCAACACACTGTTCACGAACGTGGCGATGACGCCGGATGGCGACGTGTGGTGGGAGGATTTGACGAAGCCGCCGCCGGCGGAGCTGGTGGACTGGATGCGCCGTCCGTGGACGCCCAGATCGCGGCGAAAAGCGGCCCACCCCAACGCCCGCTTCACGGTGCCGGCGAAACAATGCCCGGTGATCGCCCCGGAGTTTGAAAATCCCGCGGGCGTGCCGATCTCGGCGATTCTCTTCGGCGGGCGGCGCGCCTCGACGGTGCCGCTGGTGACCGAAGCGCTCTCGTGGCGGCAGGGCGTGTTTCTGGGATCGATCATGGCGTCGGAAACGACGGCGGCGGCGGCGGGCAAGACCGGCACGCTGCGCCGCGATCCGATGGCGATGTTGCCGTTCTGCGGCTACCACATGGGCGACTACTTCGCGCACTGGCTGCGCATGCAAACGCTCTCGCCGAACGCGGCGCAGATGCCGCGGATTTTCTTCGTGAACTGGTTTCGCAAGGAGGGCGGAGCGAGCGGCGGGCGCTTTTTGTGGCCGGGGTATGGGGAGAATTCGCGGGTGCTCAAGTGGGTGTTCGAGCGGACGGACCAGCCGGCAGATGCGCCCGGGGCGGTGCGCACGCCGATCGGTTACCTGCCCACGATGCAGGGCATCGATCGCGTGGGCCTGCCCGTGTCGGATGCGGACATGCAGGCGCTGCTGGCGTTCGACGCGGAGGCGTGGCGGGCGGAGATCCCCTCCATCGAGCAGCACTATGCGCTGTTCGGGGAGCGGTTGCCCGGGGAATTGCGGCAGGAACTGCGGGCGCTGGAGGCGGCGCTTTAGGCGGCGGCGTCGCGTGTGGCGAATCGGCGAAGCCACTGCTGGAGGAGGATGAAGGCGAGCAGGAGCGCTCCGACGGTGATGCGTGTCCAGGCGGGAAGAGCGCCCTGGAAGCTGACGATTTTTTCAATGACGCCGTAGATCACGAGGCCCATGAAGGTGCCGGTGGCGGAGCCGACGCCGCCGGTGAGCAGGGTGCCGCCGATGACGGCGACGGCGATCGCATCGAGCTCGAGGCCCTGCGCGCGCAGGGCCGCGCCGGCGGGTTGTCCGACGAGCGCCGAGAGGCTCGCGATGCCGGCGCACAGGCCGCTCCAGGCATAGACGGCGATTTTGGTGCGGGCGACGGGCAGGCCCATGAGCAGCGCGGAACTTTCGCTGCCGCCGACGGCGTAAATGTTTCGCCCGAAGCGCGTCCAGCGCAGCATCACTCCGGCGACGATCAACACGGCGACGAGCAGAATGCCCTGCAGGGAGACGGAGGGCGTGGGTTTGAAATGCATCCACGGGAGGAAGCGATAGGAGATGTTGCTGATCGCGTCGAAGCCGGGATTGCGGACGGGGATCTGGTCGGTGGTGATGAGCAGCGCGCAGCCGCGGTAGAGGAACATGCCGCCGAGGGTGATGAGAAAGGGCGGCACGGTGAATCCGTGAACGATGAGTCCCTGGAGGGCGCCGCCGACGGTCAGCAGAAGGATCGTGGCTGCGATGGCGAGGCCGACGGAATAATGGTGCTGCATCATGACAGCCATGACCACGGTGCCCAGGCCGATCGCCGCGCCGACGGAAAGATCGATGCCGCCCGAGAGGATCACGAGCGTGACGCCGACGGCGACGATGCCCAGATGCGAATGGTCCTGGATCAGCGTGACGAAGGTGAACGCCGAGCCAAAGCCCGGATACTTGATCCAGCCGAAGAGGATCAACAGCAGCAGCACGAGGGCGGTTGAGAGCAGCGGCGAGCGGAGGATGCGCAAGGCCTGTTTCACGCGGTCGCCCTCGGCCATAGGACGCTGAACGCACGCACGACAAGGGACCGCAGCTTCTCGGATTGCAGCAGGCAGATGGCGATGACGACGATGGCCTCGACGACCATCGTGGTTTCAGAGGGCAGGCTGGAGGTGAGGATGGTGGTGTCGAGCGTCTGCATGATCAGCGCGCCCAGCAGCGCGCCGATGAGCGAGAAGCGTCCGCCGGTGAGGGCGGTGCCGCCGACGGCGACGGCGAGGATGGCGTCGAGCTCCCGGTTGAGGCCGGTCTTGTTGGGATCGGCGCTCATGACGTTGGAGGACTGGATGAGGCCGGCGAGGCCGGCGCACAGGCCGCTGAAGGTGTAGGCGAGGATGGTGACGAGGCGTGCGGGAACGCCGGCATATGCGGAGGCGACGGGATTGTTGCCGATCGATTCGATGAACAGGCCCAGCGCCGTGAGCCGCGTGATCAGGATAGTGGCGATGGCCACAAGGGTGACCACCGTCACCGGCACGGGCAGCCAGAACAAGGTTCCGCGGCCGAGGTAGGCGAAGGCCGGCCAGGTGCTTTCGGGGATGGCAGGCTGAAGATCGCGCGTGATGAGCTGCGCGATGCCGCGGCCGGCGACCATGAGCACCAGCGTGGCGACGATCGGTTGCACGCGGAAAATCGCCACCAGCACTCCGTTCCACACGCCGGCGAGCCCGGCGAGCAACAGGCCCAGGAGGATCGCGGCGGCGGTGCCCTTGGGCGTCATGCCGATGAAAGCGGTCTGGTTGGGCACGAGCATGGCGGCGGCAATCGCGCCGGAGATGGCCATCACCGCGCCGACGGAAAGATCGATGCCCCCGGTGCCGATCACCATGGCCATGCCCAGCGCCATGAGCATCACCGGAGCGCCGCGGTTGAGAATGTCGATCGGGCTGCCGAAGAACTGCCAGTGCGCGGCCTCTCCGGCGGCGGCGGTGTTGATCAATCGAATGTGGAAGAACGCCGGCGAGTGGATCAGATCGACCAGCAGCAGCACCAGCAGCGCGACGATCGGCCAGAGCAGGGGCAAGGAACGCAGGCGCGTCAGCAGCGAGGTTCGCGCGTCGCCGGCCAGCGCGGGCGTGGTTTGCGAAGGAATCGGCGGTTGCGGCGGCGGCGGAGGGGGAGTGGCGGGGCCGGGGAAGGTCATGCGCGGTGAACCTGCATCCAAATGCGGCGATCGCTCGATTTGACGGCCCACCTACTTATCACTATTTAGAAGCATCGGCAAGCGCTTCGGAACGCCCCCATGAGCAACGCACCCTCCGCATCCACCAGCCAGGTCCTCCTCGAGTTGCGCGGCATCACCAAGCAATTCACCGGCACGCGGGCGCTCGACGGCGTCGATTTCACCTTGCGCGCCGGCGACATCCACGCGCTGATGGGCGAGAACGGGGCCGGCAAATCCACGCTCATCAAGGTGCTCACCGGGGTCTACGCGCGCGATGCCGGCGTCATCCGCCTCCATGGCCAGCCGGTGTCGCCAGGCTCGCCGCTGGCCGCGCAGCACCTGGGTATTTCCACGGTGTATCAAGAGGTGAACCTGATCCCGCAGTTGTCGGTGGCGGAAAATCTGTTCCTTGGCCGCCAGCCCGGGGCGATCGGGCTGATCAACTGGTTCTCCACAAAGAAGCGGGCGCACGCGGCGCTGGCGCGATTGGGGCTGGAGCATCTGGACGTGTCCCGCCCGCTGAATTCCTACTCGATCGCGATTCAGCAGATGGTGGCGATCGCCCGCGCCGTGGATGTCTCGGCCAAGGTGCTGATCCTCGATGAGCCCACCTCGTCGCTCGATGAGGGCGAGGTGAAAGGCCTCTTTGGCATCATGCGCCGACTGGCGAGCGAGGGAATGGGGATCGTCTTCGTGACGCACTTCATGGATCAGGTATACGCGGTGTCGAACCGCATCACGGTGCTGCGCAACGGCAGGCTGGTGGGGGAATATGAAGCGGCGGCGCTGCCCCGGCTGGAACTGATCGCGCGCATGATGGGCCGCGAGGTGGAGCATGCGTCGAAGGTCTCGGGCGGCGTGACGCCGACAGCGGCCGCGCCGGCGAATGCGCCCACGGTGCTCGAAGCGGCGCAGGTCGGCCGCAGCGGAACGATTCACCCGATGGATTTTTCCGTGAAGGCCGGCGAAACCGTGGGCCTGGCGGGATTGCTCGGATCGGGCCGCACGGAATTTGTGCGGCTGCTGTTCGGAGCGGATCGCTATGATTCCGGCACGTTGCGGATTGGTGGAGAGGAGGCGCGCATCCGCTCGCCCAAGGCGGCCATCGCGCGCGGCATGGGTTTCATCCCCGAGGACCGCAAACTCGCCGGCATCGTGCCCGATCTTTCCGTGCGCGAGAACATCATCCTGGTGCTGCAGACGCGGCGCGGCTGGCTGCGGCGCATTCGACCGGCGGAACAGCGGGAAATCACCGCCCGCTTCATCAAGGCCCTGGGCATCAAGACCGCCTCCGCCGAGACGCCCATCCGCTTTCTCTCCGGCGGAAACCAGCAGAAGGCGATCCTGGCGCGCTGGCTGGCCGCCAACCCGTCGCTGCTCATTCTGGATGAGCCCACGCGCGGCATCGACATCGGGGCGAAATTCGAAATCGCCCGCTACGTGGACGACCTGCGCCAAAAGGGCCTCGCTGTGATTTTCATCTCCTCGGAGCTTGAGGAAGTCGCCCGGTCCTGTCAGCGCGTGGTGGTGCTGCGTGATCGGCATAAGGTCGCGGAGCTTTCCGGCGCGGACGTGACCGAGGCGAACATCATGCAGGCCATCGCCCATGCCGGCGCCCAGGGGACGGGGACGGCGCACTGACCCGCGCTGGGCGGAAGACCCGTGGTCGGGGGACTCGTCACTCAGGCGGCGCCGCGTTACACTTCCCGCACAGCTCTCTTTCGGAGGAAACCGGACATGCCAAAGAACCTGTTTTTGCGGACGGCGGGCGTCCTGATCGCGGCGCTGGCTCTGGCCGCCTGCGGCAATAATGAATCTTCCGGCGGAAACGCCGCCGGCACCGGGCCGGCCACCGGGACGGCCAACACCGGCGGCAAGCCGCTCACCGTCGGCTTCATCCAGACCGGCGCCGAATCCGCCTGGCGCGCCGCCAACACCAATTCGGTCAAGAGCGAAGCCGAGAAACGCGGCATCAAGCTCGATTTCATCTCCGGCGAAGGCGACGTCGACAAGCAGCGCGCCGCCATGAACACGCTCATCTCCGAAGGCGTCGACGTGATCATCCTCGATCCGCTGCAGAACTTCGGCTGGGACCCCAGCCTGAAGGCCGCCAAGTCGGCCAATATCCCCGTGATCATCGCCGACCGCGCCATCGACTCCAACCCGGACATGTACGTCTGCTTCATCGGCTCGAACTTCGATGAGGAAGGCCAGCGCGTGGGCGCATGGCTGGCGAAAAAGACCGACGGCAAAGCCCAGATCGTCGAGATCGAAGGCCAGACCGGCTCCGCCGCCGCGGTCGACCGCAAGAAAGGCTTCGAGGAAGCCATCTCGAAGTATCCCGACATGAAGGTGATCGCCTCCAAGAGCGGCGAGTTCGACACCGCCAAGGGCAAGCAGGTGATGGAGGCGTTCCTCAAGAATCCCGACCTGAAAGGCATGACCGCCGTGTTCGCGCACAATGACGACATGGCGCTGGGCGCGATCCAGGCCATCAAGGAAGCCGGCAAAAAGCCCGGCAAAGACATCCTCGTGGTGTCGGTCGATGGCGAAAAAGCGATGGTGCAGGCGATTGCCGATGGCGACGCCAATTGCACCGTCGAGTGCAAACCGCTCCTGGGTCCGGCCCTTTTTGACGCCGCCGAGAAAGTCGCCAAGGGCGAGAGCGTGCCGAAGGTGACCTACTCGAAGGAAGAGCTGTTCGACAGCAGCAATGCGAAGGAAGCGGTGGCGTCGCGGCAGTACTGACGAAGAATCCGGAATCAAGAACGCGGAAAACAGAAGAAGCACCCGTGGGGAACGCCCCGCGGGTGCTTCTTTCCTGCGCGATTTGAGTCTCCTGGTTTCCTGATGCTTGGCTTGCTGATTCTTCCGATCACTTCGTCAAATCCACCCGGCACACCTGCGTGTCGCCGGTCGGCAGGATCACCGAGAACACCATTTCCTTGAGGTCCGGTTTCGCCGTTTCCTTGTCCACCACGTCGGTGAACTGCTTTTCGTCGTTGACGGTTTGATCGTCCACCTTGGTGATCAGCATGCCCGCCCGCAGCGGCGTCGTGCCCAATGCCGCCGGCGAACCGTTCTTCACCAGCGCCACCACCACGCCCTTGGTGTCGTTGGGCAGCCGCCGGGCGTACAGGTCCGTGAACACCAGGTCGCGCGTCACCACGCCCACCTTGGATGCGAACACGTAGGGCATTTCCGAGCCCATCTTCGGGAACTCGCCCAGCGTCACCGGGATGTCCATCTTCTGCCCATCGCGCAGCACGCCCAGCGTCACCGTGTCGCCCGGCTTGTGACGGTCGAGAATCCCCATGAATTGCGTCACCATCAGCTCCGGCACCGGGCTCTTGCTGAATTGCTTGCCGTCGATCGTCAGCACGATGTCCCGCGGCTTCAGGCCCGCCTTGTCCGCCGCCTCGCCGGGAATCACCGCCCCGATCATCACGCCCGCCGGCTGCTTGATGCCCTTGCCCTCGCGCACGTCCTCCTCCAGCCCCGTCACTTCGTCCACCGCCAGCCACGCGCGCTTTTCCTCGAACGGCTTCGTGGGAATGTTCTTGAACAGATAATCCACCTCTTCCCGCGGCAGGAACAGGCTGGTCTGGTCTTCGTCAATCAGATCGATGCGCCGCACGCCCGAGCCGTCGCGCATGAGCATGGTGTCCCCCGTGGCCGGCATGGCGATGCCCACGCACGCGCCCGAGTCCAGGTCATACACCGGCGCCGTTCCGCGCGTCAGGCCGAACGAATTGGTGCCCACAATCACATGCGACAGGTGCAGCATCGCCTTCACGCGCGTCACGCCGACCATCGTCTCATACCCGCCGTTCTTGCTGGCCATCGACGGGCTGAACACCTGCTGCCCCAGCTTCACGTCCGCCATCTCGCCGGGCTCGAAAACCGACGCGTCGATCGGCTCGGTCGTCTTCATGTAGGCGAACAGACGGTCGCGCGTGCGCCCCAGCAATTTCGCCGGCACGCTTGCGAAATCCTTGCCCGGCACGCGCACCTTCATGTCCTTGATCCACTCCTTGGGCAGCGATTCGGGAATCAGGCTGCCGGAGATCAGGATCACGCCATCCTTGCTGACCACCAGCCCCAGCCCCGATTCCTCCTGCGAGGCGTTTTCGTTGCGCAGCGTGTATTCCACCGCCACCATGCTCTTGACCACCTCGTCGGCTTTGGCCTGCAGATCGACCGCCGCGCGGGCGCTGCGCACGCCCCCGCCCGACGCCGCCACCGCCGCCGCCAGCATCATTCCCATCCCCGCCTTGAACTTCGTGGGCATCCGCTCTCTCCAAACAAAAAGGTTCAATAAGTTGGTCTTTCGTCTTTTCGTCGTTCCCGACCGCTCAGTCCGATTCCGGCTTGATAATCCGGATCAATTCGCCGCGATCGCGCCGCACATCCACCTCGATCGTCTTGGGCGATTTCTGCCACGCATCCACCGCCGCCTGCAGCTCCTCCGTGCTGGTCACCGGCTTGTTGCCGACACGCAGAATGATGTCGTCCGGCTGAATCTGCGCACGTTCCGCCGGGCTGCCCGGACGCGTTCCCGTCACCAGCACCCCCTGCGTATAGGGAATCCGCTGCTCGCGCAGATACGCCCTGGTCAGGTCGCGCACGCTCAATCCCCACGCCGCGATCGATTGCTCTTCGGTCACCACGCTCTCGAGTTTCTCGGTGGTGAGGCTCACGGTGACCTCCGGCCCGCGCCCCGCGGCGGTGGTCGGAGCCGTCGTCGCGGCCGTCGTCGCGGATGTCGTCGCCGAGCTCCCGCTGCGCAAGACCGTGAATTTCAGCGTGCTGCCCACCGGATAATCGCTGATCAGCTTGCGCACGTACGCCAGCTGCTCCGGAAACCGCACGTTCACCGGAATCCCGTTGACCGCCAGCAGGATGTCCTCCGCCTTCAGCCCCGCGCGCGAGGCCGGCGAATCCTGCTCCACGCTGGCGATCAGCACCCCCTCATCCGCCTTGATGTCGTAAAATGTCTCGAGGTCCTGCAGCGGCTGAAGCGTGATGCCCGTGTAGCTGCGGACCACCTTGCCATCCTTCAGCAGCTTCCCGATCACTTCCTTGGCCGTGTCGATGGGAATCGCAAAGCCCAGGTTGTTGCCCTCGCTCACCCCGCGCGTGTTGATGCCGATCACTTCGCCCCGCAGGTTGATCAGCGGCCCGCCGGAGTTGCCGGGGTTGATGGCCGCATCCGTCTGAATCCAGTTGTTGAACCAGCCGGTTTCGTAGCCCTCGATGGTGGTCTCATCAAAAAAGCGGTCGGTGTTCGAAACGATGCCCGCCGTCACCGTGCGCGACAGGCCATAGGGCGTGCCCACCGCCATCACCGGCTGGCCGAGCTGCACGTCGCTGCTGTTGCCCATGGGCGCATAGGAGAAGCTCAGCCCGCGCTTCTTCATGGCGTCGAGGTCCAGCTGCACCAGCGCCAGGTCCGTCCAGTGGTCTGAGCCCACCAGCTTCCCGCGCACATGCTCCAGGTTCGAGAGCGTCACATCGATACGCTTGGCCCGGCCTGCGACGTGGAAGTTCGTCAGAATGTGCCCCTGGGCGTCGATGATCACGCCGCTGCCGATCGCCCGGCTGCTGCGCGCCTGGCCCTGCGAAAACGTTTCCGTCACCACGTCCAGCCGCACCACCGCCGGGCTGATGATGCTGGTCGCGTATTTCACCGCGGTGCTCGGGCCGGTGGCGATGGAGCGCGGGTCGATCTTGTGGGCCTTCACGGTGGCTTTGGCCATCGCCGGCTGGGTCGACGCCGTCCGCTTGACGCCCCCGGACGCACAACCGGCAATGCCCGCAATCATCATCGCCGCCAATAGTCGCTTCATGCCCGCTCCAGAAAAGTGCAATTCTAAAACAACGTTGCCGCCGACGGCCGGTTGCGTGAAAAGAATATCGGCGCAAATCGCAATTACCCGCCATCCCCCAGCGGCAGATTGTCGATCAGCCGCGTGCTCCCCACTTTCGCCGCAATCAGCGCCACCGCGGCGCGCCCGATCGGCCCCTCAAAAAGCGCCAAACTGCCCGCATCCGCGATCACCGCATACTGCACCTCCACCCCACGCGCGCCCAACCGTTGCCGCATCACTTTCGCCAGCGCCGACCCATCCCGCTCGCCCTCCCCATACGCCTGCTGCGCCGCCGAAAGCGCCTCCCACAACCCCACCGCCCGCGCACGCTCATCCCCGCTCAAATACCGATTCCTGCTGCTCATCGCCAGCCCGTCCCCTTCCCGCACCGTCGGACACGTCACCACTTCCACCGGCACATTCAGGTGCCCGCACATCCGCCGCAGAATCGCCTGCTGCTGAAAATCCTTCTGCCCCAGCAGCAGATGCGTCGGCGACACGATGTTCAGCAGCTTCAGCACCACCGTGCACACCCCCCGGAAATGCCCCGGCCGGATCGCCCCCTCCAGCACCATCCCCAGTGGCCCGGGATCCACGGTGACTGCCGCGGCGGTATCGATAGGGGGGGAACCGTACATTTCCTCCGCCGAGGGCACAAACACCATCCCGCACCCCTCCGCCTTGAGAATCTTCAGGTCACCCTCCAGCGTGCGCGGATACTTCGTGAAATCCTCGTTCGGGCCGAACTGCGTCGGGTTCACGAAAATCGATGCCGCCACCGTCCCTCCCTCCACCATCGCCGCCGCCCGCCGCACCAGCGACGCATGCCCTTCATGCAGCGCCCCCATGGTCGGCACGAAGGGCACCCGTTGCCCGTCGCCCCGCCCCGCCCGCTCACCGCGCCACGCCCGCACCTCCCGCACCGTGTGAAGCACATCCATCGTTCGCCGGATTCCTTGCAATAAGTCTCTGATCCTTTTACGCAACACCCGTCCGCAAAGCAACTTGCAGCCGCCCCAGCAGCTCCGAAATCGTCGCCTGCAACACCGGATGCCGTACCTCCCCAGCGATCTGCGCCAGCGGCCCCAGCACGAATTCCCGCTCCTGCATCCGAGGGTGCGGCAACTCCAGCCCCGGCTCGTGAACCACCAAATCCCCGTACAGCAGCAGGTCCAGATCGATCGTCCGCGGCCCATTTTTCGGCTCGCCGCTCCGGTCCCGCCCCAGCTCGCTTTCGATCCTCAGCAGCGCTTCGAGCAACTCCCGCGGTCCCAACTCGGTCTCCAGCGCCACCGCCCCGTTGATGAACTTCGGCGAGCCCGCCGGCGCCGCCACCGGATCGGTCTCCCGGAAATCCGCCACCCCCACGATCCGCGTCCCGGGCAGCCCCGCCATCCGCTCCAGCGCTCGCCGCAACGCCGCCTGCCGCCGCCCCTTGTTCGAACCCATCGCCACGTATGCACAATTCATGTCCGGTGAGAATAGGTGCCGCCCCCGCGCAACGCAATACTTCCGCGAAAAAGTGTCGCAGCTGCCCACTGGCACGGCCTTCGCAAGATGTCCGGATGTTCACGCGGAGCGACGCTCATGGTTCGCAACCTTCCCCTGGAACCCGAACAATCTCCCATGCCCCAGTGGGAACCCAGCGAACCCTACGTCGAGCAATATTTCCCGCAGCAGATGTCCTGGTACGCCGCCGAAGGACCCCAGGGACTCCACGAGGACCTGTTGCGGAAAGTGCGCGAGCACCCATGGAAGGCCATGGCCATCAGCCTGCTGCTCGGGTTTGGCTGCGCCATGTTCATCGGGCCGGCGGCGCGTTGGGGGGCGGGACTTGCCGGCCGTTCATCCCGGCGCCCGGGGAATGGGGATTGTCAGTCGGCGGGCGCGGGGGATGGCCGGGGCGGGGGACGATAATCTCAGGCCACAGGCCCGAGTTTCCACATAGCAACCCGTCACCGTTCCCGCGTGTCCCCACGGCTTCGTCTGGGGACATCCGGAACGGTGACGGGTTCTTTTTTTCCCCTTCGTCCCCGCCAATCAGTGCGGCACCAGAATCGGACCGGCGTGAATCAGGATCGGTGCGTCCGTTCCCGGATCCAGCATGTACACAGCCACCTGGTGCAGCCCCGGCGTGTAATCGATCGAAAACGTGAAACCAAGATCAGGCCGACCCAAGGCGCCCGCAACGCTCGGCGAGGACAGGTCCGCCACCACCAGATAGTCGGACATCCCATCGACATCGACGCGGATCAGCGCCCCCGCCAGATCCTCCGCCTGCGCGTACGCCCAGCCGCTGATCATCCCCGCGTAAAACTGGGTCACGGCGCCGAAATTCAGGCTGTCGTTGATGATCCGGCTGGCGATCAGCACCGGCAGGCTCGTCACGCTGTCGATCGCGTACACGCTGATGTGGTGGATCCCCGACGAAAGCCCGAGATTTCTCAGGTCGAAGCCCAGTTGGTCCGTGCCATACAGACGCACCAGGTCCGAGCGGCTCGCGCTCGCCAGAAAAGGCGTCCCCGCCACGCCGTCAATGTCGACGCGCGCCATGATCGGATGCGCCCCCGCGTCGGCATCGTAGACCCAGCCCGCGATGCGCGACGACGTCGCAATGTCCAGCGAGCCCAGCGGCAAATGCCGCCCCGGCGCCGGCGCGTCCACGATCACGCGCTGCGCCAGCAGCGTGAACGCCCGGTTGTTGTTGTCGATCGCGTACACCGTCACCAGATGCGGACCGGCGCTAAGCTGCGGCAAGGCGATGGCAAAACCATGCGTCGTCGTGCTGTAGCGCGATGAAAGATCGGGCCGATCCACCGACGCCGTCACACGCTCCGGCGCGTTCTGATCGATCGTGTAGCGGATATCCACCGGCATGCTCGGATCGTCCGGATCGAGCGCCCACCCCGCCAGCGTCGTGGCGTTCAGGATGTCCACGTACCCCACCGCCAACTGGTTCGTGTCCACCAGGCGCGAGCCCAGCAGCGTCACCTGCCGGCCCAGGTTATCCACCGCGTACACGTCGATGCGGTGAATGCCCCGGCCGATGTTCGTCGGAAAGGTGAAACTGAACCCGAACGCCCCGCTGCCGCCCAGCGCGTGCTGAAGATCGCTGCGAAACGTGGAGGCGATCGTGGACATGAATGGCTGGCCGCTGGTCTGGCCGTCCAGCACGAGATTCACCCGGATCGGAGCGGTCGTGTCCGGGTCAAAAGCCCACCCCGCGACCGTCGTGGCGTTCGCCAGTTCCAGCCGCCCAACCGGAAGCTGATCCACCACGGTCACCGCGCCCAGATAGGTGACCTGGCCGGTGGCGCCCTGGGCGTACGCAACGACGTGGTGCGTGCCGCCGCTGAGGCTCAGAGAAAACCCGTGCGCGTCCGTGCCCAGCGTGTCCAGCAGGTCGGTCCGGGTTTCCCCGGCGGTCAAGACAGTGGGTTTGCCATCCACATACACGATGACTTTCGCCGCGCCGGTGGGCACGCTCGCATCATACGCCCACCCGCCGACGTAGCCCCCCGCGTGCACGTCCAGAGCGCCCACCACCTGCGGCGCGAGATAGGCGGCGACCAGCGGAGCGTCTTCCGTGATCACCCGCGCCGCGTCCGCCGTCGCCGCGTTGCCTTCCGGAACGCCCTGATAAGTGATCCGCGGATTCGAAAAATAAGGAATTTCCTGCCCGGGATCGTACGCCATCACATCGTGATACAGAACCCCATCGATCCCCGTGAACCGATACCCATGCGCGTAATCCGCGGCGCCGGTATCCGTGGGGTCGCCCACCGCATGCGTCGCCCCCAGGTTGTGGCCCAGTTCATGAATCAGCGTGTAATCCGGCGCGCCTGCCGTCGCTTGCGATACCACCGAGTACGCAATATCGCTGGCCCCCCGACCCGTCGGCACGTAAAGCTGCGCGCTGATCCCGATCGTCTCCTCCCCGCCACCCGCCGGCGAGCCTCCGGAAGTGAACAGCGTCACCAGGTCGGCGCCCAGCCAGTTGCGCAAGGCTTCGACGTTGTCCATGTAGCCGTCGGATGCGTTTTCCAGCCGCGTCAGGTCCGTCCCCAGGTCGCCCGACTCGGTGTAATTCTCCAGCGTGATCCCCGCCAGCCGGATGGTCACCGGGATCTGGCTGTTCGCCAGCACCTGGTTGGAAACGGCCACGGCGTTTTCGATTCTGCTGATCAGTCGCGCCTGCGTCCCGGCGGCGCTGACCGCCTGCGGCGTGTACAACCCCAGCAAATCGATCACCGTGTTCGCCGCCAAAAGCGTGCGCGGCTCCAACGCTTCCAGCAGCGGCGGGCGATAGCGGCGTCTCACATCGACTTCCCGGAAAAAGGTCCCGCCAGGGAGACCGCGATCCACGCGCGCAACGGCAACAACCCTACCGCCGACGCTTCGTCGGAAAACGACCCGTCAGCGGACGCACGCTCCGCTGCTCCGGATTCGCCGGCGCTACATTCGCGAATCCCGTCGGCATGTACCCCTCCTGCACCGGCGGTGACGCCGGAACCGCAGCCGGCGTCCCGGCATTTCCAGCCGCCGACGGTGCCTGACCGCCGCCTCCCTCCTCCTGCTCGTCGCGCCGCCGGTTGTTCGGCTCCTTCGACGCCGCGAACCCCTCGATCCGGTATTCTTCCATCAAATTGTTGATCAGCTTCTCTATCTCCGTCTGAAGCTGCCCCTGCCCCTTGGAAACGAACGTGAACGCCCGCCCCGTCGCCCCCATGCGCGCCGTGCGCCCCACCCGGTGCACGTATACCTCCGGATCCTCTGGAATGTCGTAATTCACCACGTGCGTGATCTCGTGCACGTCGATCCCGCGCGACGCCAGGTCCGTCGCCACCAGCACGTGAATCTTCCCCGTCTTGAACCCGCGCATCACCCGCTCGCGCTTGTTCTGCATCAGGTCCCCGTGAATCGCCGACGCCGCTATCCCATCATGCGTCAACCCCGCCGCCACCTTGTCCACGCTCCGCTTCGTCCGGCAGAAAATGATCGCCAGCTCCGGCTTCTCCTGCCGCATCAGCATCTTCAACGCCCGCTGTTTGTCCCACGGCTCAACGCCCACGTAATACTGCGTCGCCTCCGGATTCGTCAGCTGCTCTTCCTTCGACGACGTGAACACCCGCTGCGGATCCTTCATGTGTCTCGAGACCATCCGCTCGATCTCTTCGGAAATCGTCGCCGACACGAACATCGTCTGGTGCGGCGTCGTGCACATCGACAAAATTTTGCGGATGTCGTCCCGGAACCCGATGTCGAACATCCGGTCCACTTCGTCGCAGACCACGAACCGCATCTTGTCGAGTACCAGCGCCCCGCGCTCCTGCAAATCCATGAGCCGCCCCGGCGTCCCCACCACCACGTGCGGCTGATGCCCCATGTGTTTGATCTGCCCCGACAGCTTCGTCCCCCCATACGCCAGCGCAAAACGCACCGGCTTGTGCTTCGCAAACCGGCGCATCTCCGCATCCACCTGCACCGCCAGCTCACGCGTCGGCACAATGATCAGCGCCTGGAACGGCTGCGACAGGTCCAGCTTCTGCAAAATCGGCAACCCAAACGCCGCCGTCTTCCCCGTCCCCGTACGCGCCTGCCCCAGAACGTCCGCCCCCGTCAGCGCGATCGGTATCAACTTCTCCTGTATCTCCGACGGCGTCTCGAACCCTATGTCCGCCAACGCATGCAGCAGCGCCGCCTCCAGCCCCAGCACCCGAAACGCCTCCGGTAAATCGATCCGGTCGTGGTGCAGCGGCGGTGGGGGGGGCGCAGCATCCTGCGTCCCGCCTTCCGAATGCTCAGCCTGGTGCTGCGTCGCCCACGGATCCTCCGGCTCATCCTCGTAGCGCGCGGGTGGCCGCGGCTGCGAGGGACCGCCATGCTGGGCGTTGTTGCGATTGCGATTCCGATTCCGCCCCCCGCGCCGCCGCCGTCGACGCGGTGGATGCCCGGACGATCCGTGCTCGCTCGATGGCCCGGCATTCTGACCGGCGGGTGGAGGCGTGAAGGGATTGGGCGCGGAGGGGGGCGTTTCACTCATAGTCTCGTAAGTGTATGGCCTGCTCCCACCTCCGACAAGCTCCCCCGCGCCTCTCCGCGAATCTTTTCACAAAGCCGCACCCTTCCCACCGTCTTTATTCTTCTGTGAAGGTTCGCTATCCTGTGTCCCATCGCGGTGCGGCTTTCTTCGTGAGACCCGCCCCCCGATGGTGCTCCGACGCCCCCTGACCGTCTCGACCCGCCGCCGGCAATCCGCCGTACGCCGGGCTTTCGTGTTCGCTCGGCGAGCCTCGCAGCGGAAAGTCCTTGCCGTTTCATGGAAATCAAAAAAGGCATCGGCGTCTCTTCAGGCGTGGTGGTCTGCCAGGCGTTGCTCCTGTCGGATGAAGACCTGCGCATCGGCCGCCGCGCCATCCCCGCCGCACAGATCGAAGCCGAACGCACCCGCCTTTCCGAAGCCCTCGCCGCCTCCCGCGCCGACATCCGCGCCCTCCGCGACCAGACCGCACGCGACATCGGCCCCGACACCGGCGCTATCTTCAACTTCCACCTCGGCCTGCTCGACGACCCCACCCTCCTCGACACCTTCTACCAGGGCATCGAGAAAAACCGCTTCACCGCCGAATACGCCGTCTCCCGCTCGCTCCGCGAATTCTCCAAGCAGTTCCTCAAGCAGAAAGACCTCTACTTCCGCGAGCGCGTCAAAGATATCTACGACATCGAAAAACGCCTCATCAACAAGCTCCAGGGACGAGACCGCGTCCGCCTCGCCGACGTCACCGAAGCCGTCGCCCTCGTCGCCCACGACCTCACCCCCTCCCAGACCGCCTCCCTCGACCGCGCCAAGGTCCGCGCCATCTGCATCGACGCCGGCGGACGCACCAGCCACACCGCCATCATCGCCAACTCCATGGGCATCCCCGCCATCGTCGGCCTCGAAAATATCACCCACGAAATCACCTCCGGCGACACCCTCATCGTCAACGGACACTCCGGCGTCGTCATCATCAACCCCGACGAAGCCACCCTCGACGAACACCGCCGCTACGAAGCCAAGCAGATCCAGTTCGAAGACTCCCTCAAACGCCTCCGCGACCTGCCCGCCAAAACCAAGGACGGCACCGAAATCACCCTCATGGGCAACATCGAGTTCCCCCACGAGGTCGAAAACACCCTCGCCAAGGGCGCCACCGGCATTGGCCTTTACCGCACCGAATTCCTCTACCTCGCCTCCGAAAAAGAGCCCACCGAGGACGACCATTACGCCGCCTATGCCGAAGCCATCCGCAAGCTCGGCGGACGTCCCATCGTCATCCGCACCCTCGACCTGGGCGCCGACAAATACTCTCCCTGGCAGGAACGCGACGCGGAAGACAACCCCTTCCTCGGTTGCCGCTCCATCCGCCTCTGCCTCGCCAACCTCGACATGTTCAAGGTCCAGCTGCGCGCCATCCTCCGCGCCAGCGTCCTGGGCGACGTGCGCATCATGTTCCCCATGATCACCACCCCCATGGAATTGCGCCAGGCCAAAATGGTCCTCAAAGACGTCATGGAAGAACTCGATGAGGCCGGCATTCCCTACAACCCCTACCTCCCCGTCGGCATGATGATCGAAGTCCCCTCCGCCGCCCTCATGGCCTCCACCTACGCCAAGGAATGCGACTTCTTTTCCATCGGCACCAACGACCTCATCCAGTACACCCTCGCCGTCGACCGCGGCAACCAGAAAGTCGCAGGCCTCTACACCGGCGCACACCCCGCCGTCCTCGCCCTCATCCGCAACGTCGTCCGCGTCGGCAACCGCGCCAACATCTCCGTCTCCCTCTGCGGCGAGCTCGGCGCGGATATCGAGTTCACCATGCTCCTCATCGGCATGGGCCTGCGCACCTTTTCCATCACCCCCCACTCCATTCCCGAAGTCAAAAAAGTCATCCGCTCCATCGATCTCAACGATTGCCAGAAAGTCGCCCGCCGCGTCATGAGCTTCGAGCACTCTCAGCAAATCCTCTCCTACCTCCGTGACGAAACCCGCAAAGTCATCCCCGAGGTCTACGGATCGTAATACCATTGCCGATTGTCCAATTGCCCATTGCCAATGGCCAATTGCCGGCAGCTCGACCGGCGGCGACCCCCTCCACAATCGGCAATGGGCAATTGGCAATGGGCAATCCCCAAGCTTGCTTTACGCCGCCAACTCCTGACACAATACCCCTCTCGCGTTTTTTCTCGGACCTTCCATGCCGCTCGACGTCCGGCCTCTCTCTCCCGCCCGGCGCGCCCTCCTGCTCGCCGTCCTCCTGGCGATGTTCCTCGCCTCCCTGGGCTTCGCGCAACTGCTCATCTCCCGCCGCCACGACACCGTCCTCGTCTCCGCCGCATTGCCTCCCAATTTCTCCACCCCCACCCACGATTTTGACGCTGTCTCCGGACTCGTGATCTCCCGCGAAGGACTCGAAAACAACCTCCCCCGCCAGGTCGCCCTCTTCAAATTCCCCTCCGACGAGGCCTCCACCGCGGAACTTCGCAATCTCGCCACCGCCCTCTTCGAGCGGCTCTTCACCGACAGCCCCGAAATCCTCTCCGATGGCCTCCTCGACGGACGACCCGCTCTCGAAGTCGACGGCCGCTTCGGTGAAAATTCCGCCGCCTGGCTCCGCGTCACCCAGGCAGGGGACCAGGTCGTCGCCTTTTCTTACAGCGGACCCGACCCTCAACCCGATCAGGACTCCATTATCTTCGACAGGCTCGCGACCCGCTCCGTCCGCATCGGCGTCGTCGTCCATCCTTCCTCCCCTTCCCAACCGAAATGAGGCCGGCATGCAGTCCCCCTTCCGATCCCCAGCCCCGCTCCTCCCGCTCCTTGCGGCACTTCCCCTTTGCCTCGGGGCCCATCGCGCCCTGGCCCAGGCCGCCGCTCCCCAGACTCCCCCCGGCGCCACCCCCATCGACGACACCATCCTCGACCCCGCGCGCGACAACGCCGCCGGACTCCTCGGTCCGCTCTATAAGGACGAACGCGCCGGCATCGAAATCTGTCCCCCCGCCGGCTCCCGCATGGTCGCCCGCGCCGGCCTCGAACTCGTCAGCTTCGTCCAGGACCAGAAGCAGTGGGGGGGCAGCATCCAACGCATCGTCCTCAAAGACCCCACGCCCCTCGATCAATACCTCCAGCTCGCCGCCGGCGACCTCTCCAAAACCTTCAGCGCCGTGCAAATACTCGATTCCCGCAAATCCACCTTCGACGGCAACCCCGCCGGCCGCCTCACCGCCAGCATGGTCGGCACCGCCGCTTCCGCCCAGCCCGGCGGACAGCCCGTCCAGCTCGCCATCCTCCGCCAGCAGCTTCTCGTCCAAGCCGGGCCCGCTGAATACATCGTCCTCACCCTCTTCTCCCCACTCAAGGACCGCGACGAAGCCACCCGCACCTTCGACGCCATGATCGGCTCCTTCGAGGTCATGGACCCCACCACCGTTCTCAAACGCCGCGAACTCGCCGTCGCCGCCGGAAAAACCTGGCTCGCCCAGCGCTCCGCCGACGAGCTCCGCGCCAAAATGCTCAATCAGCCCCAGCTTTTCCGTACACGCATCGGCGGCAAGGATTACGGCTACGTCCAGTTCTCAGAATTCGAAACCCCTCCCAACGACCAGAAATCCTCCGTCGACGGCCTCTACGGCTTCTTCATCTCCATCGATTCCCGCTCCTTCCCTCCCGACGATCCCAAAATCCTCTCCGTCTTCGGCCACAATTACGCCTTCTGGGCCTACAAAAAAACGCCCAGCGGCGTCGAACAACCCTTCCACAGCGTCTGGGACAACCTCACCACCACCAACACCCTCAATCCCAAAAACCCCGCCGAGGGCATGGCCTTCTGGATTCGCGAGGCCGGCGTCCTCGATATGTCCGGCGCCAACGTCCCCGCCGACGAACGCGCACGCCTCAAAAAAGAACGCGACGACCTCATCGCCAAGGGCGTCTCCGCCGACCAGCTACCCGCCCCACTCCCCGATCCGCAGTTCCACATGCACGTCACCTGGACCGGCGATCCCACGCAGCCCCTCAGCAGCGCAAACCGCGGCATCGACGTCGACGTCCCGCCCGCCGCCCCCGCCGCCCTGCCCAAAGTCCTCGAATACACCTGGCCCCGCCTCGTCGATCTCTCCAAGCCCTCCGAAATGTCCTTCGTCGTCTACAACAACTCCACCCGCAAACTCGCCCTCCGCACCCTCTCCGTCCGCGGCCACGAAAAGGTCATCATCAACGGACAGCCCACCGACACCATCAAATGCACCGACGAAATGGACCCCGGCAGCACCATCATGTGGGTCAACGCATCCGGCAAAATCCTCATGATGCGCACCAGCGACCAGACCCTGCTCACGCCCACCACCGTCGCCGAAATGCAGACCCTCTGGAAGGGCCGCCTCAAATGATCCTCGCCGCGCCTTCTGACCGATACATCCCGATGCGCCCCTGCCGGGCGTCGCCATGAAAGCCTTTACACGCCTCATCTTCACCATCGTCTCGCTCAGCATCGTCGTCGCGCTCGCCGTCGTCCTCCTCGCCAACGCACGCAGCAGCGCCCGCCAGCAACGCGACCTGGGACTCGAGCAGCAACGCTTCTCCGACATGCTCCATCGCCTCGACGGCCATTTCCGCCGCGCCGATATGGTCGCCGACTGGCAGAAAATCGATGACGATGGCCACGTCATCGAAACCTCCCTCCTCGTCCGCGAATACCGCCTCCTCGATGCAGGCTCCGAACCGCTCCCCGTCCGGCGCGTCACCATTCCCGGAAACGTCGTCCACGTCGATGGCATGATCGTCAATTTCCTCCCCACCCTTCCCCAGCCCTTCGCCGCCGCCCGCAACGTCCATCTCGCCTTCTTCAACCACCTCTTTGGCGCCGCGGAGCCCTCCGCCGACGACTTCACCTTCTCCCCGCGCGATACCGTCCCCGCCACCGTGCGCATCCACAAGGACTACGTCACCCGTGACGAGCAGCAATTCTGGGACTACATGTGGGGCGCTCTGCCCGACGACAAAAAAAACGCCGAGCCTCCCAAATCCGCTCCACCACCGGGCATCACCTTCACCCTGCTGCCCGCCGCCTCCCGCACCGTGAAGCGCGGCCTGCTCTACACCGCCGCCATCAGCGCCGACGGCGTCTCCATCGACGAGACCGATGATCGCCGCCGCGTCAGCGAAATCATCAATGCCGCACAGGCCCAGGCCGCCCAGGAGGCGACCCAGCCCTCGCCCTGAGATCGCTCCCTTTTTTTATCTCGACGGCTCCCATCTGCTGCCTACCATCTCTCGATCCCGCCTCGCCCCTCACCGGCGAGCGGCTGTTGTCTGGAGGGCTCCCGTGAAACGCCGCCACCTTCCCCAGCGCCTTTGTCCCTGCGATCTCGAGCGCCTCGAAGAGCGCGTGCTTCTTTCCGCCGCCGCGACCACCGCCCCGCTCGCACTCCTGCCCAACGAATCCACCATCACCTCCCCCAAATTCTCCGACCAGTGGTATCTCCGCAACACCGGCCAGACCCTCTCCAGCCATCCCTCCGGCCCCGCCGCCGGAAAAGCAGGCGCGGACATCGGCGCCGTCAACGCCTGGAACCTCTCCACCGGCAGCAAAAACGTCGTCGTCGCCGTCTTCGATACCGGCGTCGATCTCTCCCAGCCCGATCTCGTCAACAACATCTGGCACAACCCCGCCGAAACCGCCAACGGCCTCGACGACGATCACGACGGCTTCGTTGACGACCTCAACGGCTGGAACTTCGTCGACAACAACAACAACGTCCAGGACACCTCCTTCACCGGACACGGCACCCTCGTCGCCGGCGTCATCGGCGCCCAGGGCAACAACGGCCTGGGCATCACCGGCGTCAACTGGAACGTCAGCATCCTCCCCATCAAGGTCGCCACCGACACCGGCGTCAGCGACTCCGCCCTCCAGCAAGGCATCGCCTACGTCGAAATGCTCAAATCCCGCGGCGTCAACATCGTCGCCATCAACGCCTCCTACGTCTCCTTCGGCTTCCCCTCCATCGCCGACATCAACGCCATCGCCTCCACCGCCAACTACGGCATCCTCTACGTCGCCGCCGCCGGCAACTCCGGCCTCAACTTCGATTCCCTCATCCCCGGCGGTTTCCTCCCCTCCAACATGATGCTCGTCGCCGCCACCGACAACCAGGACAACCTCGCCTCCTTCTCCGACTACGGCGCCAACAGCGTCGAACTCGGAGCGCCCGGCGTCGACATCCTCACCACTGTCCGCGGCGGATTCTACGGCATGTTCTCCGGCACTTCCTTCTCCGCTCCCATGGTCGCCGGCGCCGCCGCGCTCCTCAAAGCCTACGCCCCCAACGCCACCATGCAGCAAATCCAAAACGCCATCATCGACGGCGCTACCCCCGATCCCGCTCTCGCCGGAAAAACCATCACCGGCAAACGCCTCAACGCCTTCGGCGCACTCGAAGTTCTCGTCGGCAACCGACAGCCCATCGGTCATGTCGAATCCCTCTCCAAGGCCGGCGTCTCCGGGTGGGCCTTCGATTACAACGCCGGCATCCAGCCAGTCGCCGTCGCCGTCCTCATCGACGGCAAGTTCGCCGCCGCTACCTCTGCCTCCACCCCACGCAACGACCTCGCCGCCGCCTTCGGCTCCCCCGGCCACGGCTTCTCCTTCGCCTCCTCCCTCTTCTCCAACCTCTCCGCCGGCAACCACACCGTCCAGGTCTACGCCATCGACATCCCCGGCGCCGGGCCCCAACTGCCCCCCGCGCTCATCGGCAGCGGCGTCGTCCAGGGACCGCAACCCCCCATCGGCAACATCGACCTCTTCAACGCCACCACCCTCGCCGGCTGGGCCCTCGACCTCGACACCCCCTCCACCGCCGTCACCCTCCGCATCGATGTCGATGCAACCACCGTCGGCACACCCACCGCAAGCCTCGCCCGCTCCGATCTCCAGAAAGCCTTCGGCTCCGCCAACCACGGCTTCCTCTTCACCCTCCCCACTCCCCTCGCCCCCGGCTTCCACCGCCTCGACCTCTTCGCCCAGGACACCTCCACCCACGCCCTCACCTACCTCGGCTCCAAAGAAGTCAACACCAACGTCGCCCCCATCGGCAGCCTCGACCTCTTCAACGGCCACACCCTCGCCGGCTGGGCCTTCGACGCCAACGCCGGCGCGACCCCCATCCAAATCCGCTATCAGCTCGACAACAACGCCCCCCAACTCGTCACCGCTTCCGTCTCCCGCTCCGATCTCCAGAGCTACGTTGGCTCCACCAACCACGGCTTCTCCATCACTCTCCCGCAGCTCGCCGCCGGAAGCCACACCGTCACCGTCTGGGCAGTCGATCCCGACCTCAACGCCGTCGAAGCCTTCCTCGGCACACGCACCATCAGAATCACCAGCCCCGCCGGCAATCCCCTCCCCATCGGCAACATCGACGTCGCCGCCACCACCCACATCGCCGGCTGGGCCTATGACGCATCCACTCCCGCCGACCCCATCCAGGTCCGCATCGATATCGACGGCACCCCCGGCACGCCCTTCACCGCCAACCTCGCCCGCGCCGATCTCATCCCCACCCTCCACCACGCAAACTTCGGCTTCGACCAATCTCTTTCCCTCACCCCCGGCCCTCACCGCATCGACGTCTACGCCCTCGACGCCTCCACCTCCACCCCCGTCCTCCTCAAATCCCTCCTCGTCGGAAATCTCTCCCCCGCCGCCACCGCCATCACCTCCCTCACCCCCACCCTCGTCACCGGCGCCGCCACCCAGGCCAGCGCCCGCCTCATCCTCACCATCAACGGCATCGACGCGCTCGCCGCCACCTCCGACGCCAACGGCCACTTCTCCATCCCTCTCCCCCACCTCCTCCCCGGTCCCTACCAGATCACCGTCTACGCCCTCGACCCCCTCACCCTCGCCACCAGCGCCAACACCCCCTCCCAATCCATCACCATCACCGGTCTTCTTTGACAGCACGCCTTACCAGGAAATTACCGCCATAGTTTACGAAGGCGGTCGCAAATCGCCGACACGGTTGGCTGGAAGCGCCAGGGTCTCGCTTACTATTACCTCCGGCTCATTGAGCGCCCGAATAACAGCGTACTCGAATCGCTCCTCCGGACCCTCTGCCCCTCTCCCCTGTACAACCCGCGGTTGCGTGTACTGCACGATCTGGCGCCCGCGCACGTCCACAATCCAATACTCCGGAATCTGAGCCATCGCATAAATCGCCGCCTTGCGCCGATCGCGCCTCAGAGAGTCGTCTGCCACTTCGATCACCAGCGCCGCGCTCTGAGGATGGCTTCGCAGTTCCCGTATGTTCCCCGCAATCACCGCCAGGTCCGGCTCCGGATCGTGTTCGTCTCTGATCTCCAGCGGCGATTGGCAACGTACGAAAAAGCCCTCCGGCAGGTGCCGTGTCAAAAATTGATTCAAAACCGCGACGGTCCACGCATGGGGATGGTTCTGTGGCGCCATATCCAGAATCTCTCCGCCAAGCCGCTCCACGCGCTTATCCTGAAATATCCCCGCCTCCACCATCTGGTAGTATTCTTCCCGTGTGAAACGATGAACAGCTTCTCTTGCAATCGTCATTTTGCACCGCTCCCCATTCTGCCAGCTGCGCGCACTTTCACCGGACAGCGTTCGCGCTATCCCTGCCCACAGCTTACTTCACATCCGCCATCTCCGGTATCATCAACCACCCCGTCAACTGCTCCGGCGTATGCCGACTCAAAAACTGCCGGAACGTTTCCTCACCATCCAGCCGGTTCGCCTTGTACGCATCCACCAACTGCTTGATCGCCTTGTGCACAAAATCCGCCGGCACCTTTTTCATCGTCAGCGTCGCAAACTTCGGATCCGCACCCAGCGCACCGCCCAGCATGATCTGGTACGCCTCCGTCTGCCGCACGCCCTTGTAATTGCACACCACCCCCATCAACCCGATGTCCGCAATCTGATACTGCGCGCACGAATTCGGGCACCCCGTCACGCTCAAAAAGATCGGCGAATCGATCTCGCACTCCTCCTCCAAATACTTCAAAATCCCGTGCGCCCGCTGCTTCGTCTCCACGATCGCCAGGTTGCAGAACTGCGTCCCCGTGCACGAAATCAAGCTCGTCCGCCACAACGGTGCATGCGGCGGCAACCCCGCATCCGTCAGCTCCTTCACCAGCCCCTCCAGATTCTCCGTCGGAATATTCGCCACAATCAGATTCTGCTTGTTCGACAGCCGAATCTGCCCCTTTCCCTTCGCCGCATACTTCTCCGTCAGATTCGCCACGATCTCCAGCTGGTCGCTCGTCACCCGACCACGCTCGATCGGTATCCCCACGTAATTCAACCCCGGCTGCTTCTGCGGACCGCTCCCCATGTGGTCCGTGTGCGGCGCATGCACCGGCCCGATGATCGCGTCATCATGCTCCAACGCAAAACCAATCGTCTCCTCCAGCACCTGCCGGAACTTCTCCCACCCCCAGTCCGCCACCAGGAACTTCATCCGCGCACGCGTCCGCTTCTCCCGATACCCATGGTCCCGGAAAATATGCGCAATCCCCCGGCACACCGCCGGCAACTGCTCCTCCCGCACGAACACCCGCAAACTCGGACCAATATGCGGCGTCGTCGACAACCCCCCGCCCACGCACACCCCATATCCACGCTCCTCCGCTCCCGTCTGCGGATTCTTCCGCACCACCCCGAACACCCCGATGTCATTGATCTGCGGCTGGTGGCAATGCAAATGGCACCCCGCCAGCGACGTCTTGAACTTCCGCGGAAAATTCGAAAACTCCTTGTTCCCCTGCATGAACATCTCGTTCACCGCCTTCACCGCCGGACTCGCATCGATAATCTCCGCCGGCAATAGCCCCGCCATCGGGCACCCCACCACGTTCCGCGGCGTGTCTCCGCACGCAAACTTGCTCCCCAGACCCACCTTCTCCAGCCGCGGCAAAATATCCGTGAACGCCGTGATCGTGTTCCAGTGCAACTGAAAGCACTGCCGCGTCGTGATGTCCGCGAAACCCCGCGAATGCTCCCGCGATATCGCCGCTACCTCCCGCAACTGCCCCGCCGTCAGAATCCCATTGGGAATCCGAATCCGCATCATGAAATATCCATTGTTCGGCAACTGCTGGTAAATCCCATACCAGCGCATCCGCACGAAATCCTCCTCCGGTATCGCCGCCTGCCGCGCCGCCGCCTTCAAATCCTCCTCCCGCCCTCCCGACGCCAGAAACGCCGCCGCCTTCTCCTCAGGCAGCGCAGGCGCATCCGCCGCCCCATACGCAAAAATGTCCCCCCATACGTCCACCCCGTCCTTCCTCAGCTTGATCGCCTCCACCTTGTTGAGCTTCTTACCGTTGATTTCTTCAAACCCGTGTTCCGCTGCCATGGTCGGCCTTTCCGGTGAATTCCTACTAGGATGGTAGATTCGGAAACAGCCACTGTAGCACCTCCTGCCCCCTTTCACAAACCTTCTCCACGCATTTCCTACTTAATCCGTGGGATTTCTCGGCCTTTCATATCGCCGCCTGACCATCCGTTACAAAATGGGGGGTCTGGGTGGGTCGGCAAAGCAGCTGCACGCCCCATCCCGCCAACCCCCTCCATCCCCCTGTCCCCCTCGCCCCCAACCCCATCTCATGGTTTACGCCACACCGCACCCCAATTTCCCCGTGCTTTCCGACCTCTTCCACCCCGCTCCTCCCCCCTTTCTTAGCCCTGCCCGTCCATTATTTATTGCTCAACCCACAACCCCCTTTGACCGATGAAGGGGAGGTGCATGGGAGAGCACCCGCAACGGTCCACCCTCCACGCCCACCGGCGCAACGCGCCGGTTTCCGATCCACACAGACCCAGAGCGAGGCATTCATGGCGCGTAACAAAGAAGTCCTGACCACCGGCGAAGTCGCACGCATCTGCAAAGTCGCGCCGCGCACCGTCACCAAGTGGTTCGATTCGGGCCAACTCCGCGGATACCGCATCCCCGGCTCCAAAGACCGCCGCATCCCCGTCTCCCAGCTCATGCGCTTCATGCGCCAGAACAACATGCCCCTCGATGGCATGCTCCACTTCACCAAAACCCGCGTCCTCATCGTCGACGACGAAGCCGACATCGTCGACATGCTCCGCGATCTCCTTGGCCAGCACGCCACCTACGACGTCCAGACCGCCGCCACCGGCTTCCAGGCCGGCATCGCCGCGGAAAAAATCAAGCCCCACGTCATCCTCCTCGACATCAACCTCGGCGACATCAACGGCCGCGACGTCTGCAAAGCCATCCGCATGAACCCCGACCTCCAGATGACCAAGGTCGTCGCCATGTCCGGACACCTCACCGACGACGAAGGCCAATCCCTCCAGAAAGAAGGCTTCGACGGCTTCCTCAAAAAACCCTTCTCCATGCAACAAGTCGTCCAAACCATCGAAGACGCCGTCGCCGTCGTCTACTGACCCCACAAAGATCCATTTCAAACGTGCTATAACCCGACCATCCCCGCGCCCTAGGCCTTGCCTGGCAACGCAAGGCCCACGGTGCGCTCCACCTGCAACCCCACCCCTCCTCCCGCCTCATAGCCTTACGTTACAAGGCATCATCCCACGCGCCCCCTTGCCCCATTTACCAAACCCCCGCGCAACACCCACCTTATGAAAACCAGCAAAAGTCAAAAAAATGAGCGCCTTGCCCCAACGATGAGCGCCTTGCCCCGTCTCCTTGTCTCCTTGTCTTCGGTCTCCGACCCCCCGCAACAACCCCCTCCCCCAACCGTTCCTCCTACACAAGAAGGAGCCTCCCATGCGACACTCACTAACCCTCATCCCCCTCGCCCTCGCCCTCACCGCCGCCACCGCTCGCGCCGCCGATTCCGACGTCACATCCGAACTCCTCGCCAACGTCTCCGCCCTCAAGGCAGGCGGGGGGGGGGACTCCTGCCTCGTCGCCCTCAAACTCACCACCCACGACGGCTGGCATATCTACTGGAACCGCAACTCCGGCGATGCCGGCATCCCCACCACCGTCAAATGGTCCGTCTCCCCAGGATGGAAAATCCAGCCCCTCGAAATGCCCCTCCCCGAACGCTTCACCTCCCCGGGCCCCATCACCTGCTACGGCTACACCGGCACCACCCTCCTCCTCGCCCGCCTCTCCCCCGATCCCGCCGCGAAGGCCTCCGCGCCCCCCACCATCACCGCCGACGCCTCCTGGCTCTGCTGCCAAACCGAATGCGTCCCCGGCAGCAAAAAACTCGACACCACCATCCCCCTCGCCGACCACACCACTCCCGCCAACACCGACGAATTCACCAAGGCCCAATCCCTCATCCCCGCCGATAACCCCCCCGACAATATCCAGGTCACCGCCCGCGCCACCCCCGGCGATAAAAAAGGCGACGCGAAAATTCACGTCGACCTGACCACCCCTCCCTCCACCAATGCCGCGCCCGCGCCAGCGCCGGACATCTTCCCAGCTTCCGAAAAAGTCCAAACCACCGACGGCATTCTTCACCTGGGAAAAGGCGATCGCACCGGTGATACCTTCAGCTTCACCATCCACATGATGCCCTCCCAAAAAGACCCCGCCCACGTCCCCTTCCTCATCACCTACACCGCCAACGGCCAGCGCAAAGGCTTCTTCACCCCCATTGACCTCACCCCCGCCACCCAGGCAAAATAATCCCAAAGGAGACTCCCATGCGCAAACTGATCCTTCCCATGCTCCTTGCCCTCGCCGCCACCGCCTTCGCCGCCGACGCTCCCAAGCAGGAGGCCTCCGTTGGCCAGAAAGCCCCCGACTTCTCCCTCACGGACGCCGCCGGCAAAACCATCAGCCTGCACGACTACGCCGGCAAAATCGTCGTCCTCGAATGGATCAACCACGACTGCCCCATCGACACCCGCGTCCTCGATTCCAAGCTCACCACCTCCGTCGAAAAGAAATACCACGACAAAGACGTCGTCTTCCTCGCCATCGATTCCACCCACACCCACACCACCGCCGACCTCACCAAAACCGCCGACCTCTTCGGCATCACCTACCCCATCCTCAACGATTTCTCCGGCAAAGTCGGCCACGAGTACGGCGCCAAAACCACCCCCAATATGTACATCATCAGCAAGGACGGCACCCTCGTGTACGAAGGCGGCATCGACAACGACCCCAACGGTGCCAATCCCACCGGCCGCGTGAACTACGTCGATAAAGCCCTCGCCGAACTCACCGCCGGCAAGCCCATTTCCGTCACCGAATCCAAACCCTATGGCTGCAGCGTCAAATACGCCGACTGACCCACTCTGCCACCTCCCGCGCCAGCGTCCCCCGCCCCACCCGCCTCGCCCCCGAATCGTCAATCAAATACGCACTCCCTTCCCCACCATCGGCCGGCCGCGCCATCGCCAGCGTATTGGCCACCATGAGATCCGCCCCGCTCGCCACCCGCGACGCCGCCGCCACGGCCAGCAGTTCCTCATCGGTGAGCCCAACTTCGAGTTTAAACTTGATCAACGTCCCCGAAAACTTCCAAACCCCGCGAAACAGATCGATCAACTTCTCCGTCGCCCGCCCCAGCACCGCAATCTCCCCATGGTTCGACTTCACCTTCGGCGCATCGACATTCCGCACCACCCACGCCTCCTCACCCGCTCCCGTCGGCGTCCGAGACATCACCGCGAAACTGCCCACCGGCGCATAATCCGCCACCGCCGCCGTCATCGCCACCACGTCCACACGCGCCTCGCCGGTCATCCGCTCCGCCAGCAGTTCCCGCAGGTCCGCATGCGACCGAAACGTCTCCACCCCCATCATCCCCGCCTTTCCATAAAACCCATCGTAATCCTTCGCATGCTGTTCGTTGGAAGTCAGCAGCGTCACATCCCCGAGTTCCAGAAACGCCAGCGCCAGGTCGAGCCCCGTCCGACCGGAGAAAATGTTTCCCCAATCGCGTACCTGGTCGATCATTTCGCGCGTCGGTCCGGCGGTGACCAGCGTGTGAATTCGGCGTGTCATGCGTGGCAGTATCCGCCGCCGCCAAGCGCGACGCAATCGGATTGCCCGTTGCCGCGCTAGTCCCTAGGATGCACGCCTTCCTCGGAGACTCGCCATGCGTGCGCTCGCCATCCTCGCCCTTCCGCTGCTTCTGGCAGCCTGCGCCGCACCGCACCCAGCGCCCGCCTCCCAAACCGCCGCCGCCTTTTCCGCCGGTCCCGACATCATGGACAAAGCGCCGGACTTCACCCTGCCGGATATTCACGGCGGCGATTTCCACCTCGCCGACGCCGAAAAGCGCGGCCCGGTGCTGATCATCTTTTATCTCGGCTACGAATGTCCGCGCTGCGTCGCCGGCTTGCGCGACATCGAATCGCAACTCGACGCCATCCGCGCCGCCGGCACGCAGGTCGTCGCGATCAGCCCCGACACCTTTGACGATCTCAAAAAATCCGCCGACGCTTTCGGCGATTTTCCCTTCCCGCTGCTCGCCGACCCGGACGAAATCGTTTTCCGCGCCTACGGGCTGGTCTTCGGCGCCGGGAAGGACGCCACGGTTTTCCACGGATGTTACGTCGCCGACAAAGACGGCAACCTCGCGTTCGCCATGAAAAGTTCCCACCCTTACGACAACATCTCCCGCCTGCTCGAGACGCTCCGCGGCTTGAACGGCGGCCAATGAGGACGTACGCATCGTGAGTCCGTTGATGTTCACCCTTGCCACGTTCGGGGCGTCGATCATTGCCGGCGTTGCCGGATCGATCCTGGGTTTAGGCGGCGGAATCATTGTGATTCCGGTGCTCACGTTGTTGATGGGTGTGGACATTCGCTACGCCATCGGGGCGTCGATCGTCAGCGTGATTGCGACTTCCAGCGGGGCGGCGGCGGCGTATGTGCGGGAGCACCTGGCCAACATGCGCGTGGCGATGTTCCTGGAGTTGGGGACGACCACCGGCGCGCTCAGCGGGGCGTTTCTCGCGGGGATTATTGGCGGGCGGGCGCTGTATATCATTTTTTCGCTGGTGCTGGCGTACTCGGCATTCGCGATGTTTCGCAAACGCCATGGCGAGGCGGGGATGAATGTGCCGGCGGATCGGTTGGCGGATCGGCTTGGCATGCATTCGGAGTATTTCGACGAGCAGGCGCAGGTTGTTGTGCCGTACCGGGTGACGCATACGGGGATCGGCCTGGTGCTGATGTACGTTGCGGGCGTGGTGTCGGGGTTGCTGGGGATTGGCTCGGGAAGTTTGAAGGTGCCGGCGATGGACCTGGCGATGCGTCTGCCGATCAAGGTGTCGTCGGCGACCAGCAATTTCATGATCGGGGTGACGGCGGCGGCGTCGGCCGGAGTGTACTTTGCCCGCGGAGACATCGATCCGTTTATCGCGGCGCCGGTGGCGGCGGGGGTCCTGGTCGGGGCGACGGCGGGCTCGCGCGTGCTGGGAAAGCTGACCAACAAGGCGATCCGCACGGCTTTCGTGTTCGTGCTGGCGTGGATTTGCATCGAGATGATGTGGAAGGGCGTGCACGGATGAGCGACGCGCAACGGATGATGGAGGAGAAAGACAAGACGGTGCATCAGGTGGAGCTGGTGATCAGCGTGCTGCTGCGCGTGGGGGTGGTGGTGAGCTTGCTGGTGGTGGTGGCGGGGACGGTTCTATCGTTCGTGCACCATCCGGGGTACCTCTCGAACGGGAAGGACCTGGGGGCGCTGACGAAGCCGGGCGCCGCGGCGCCGCATTCGATCGCGGAGGTGGCCAGCGGTGTCCGACAGTGGCGTGGGCAGGATGTGGTGGTGGCGGGGCTGCTCTTGTTGATTGCGACGCCGGTGATGCGCGTGGCGGTGTCGATCGTGGCGTTTCTGGTGGAGAAGGACAAGCTGTTCGCGCTGATCACAGCGGGGGTGCTGGCGCTCCTTCTCCTGTCATTTTTCCTGGGCAAGGCCGGCGGATGAAGCCGGAGTGGCATCGGCGTCCCGCCGATGAGGGCGGGGAGGGGGCGGGGTGCGATTGGGCGCACATGATTTTCGCTCACGGGCGGGACGCCCGTGCCACGGGTTATTCCTCGTGGCCGGTGTGGTCGTGGAGGTCGTCGAGGTCGTGGTCGTCGGAGTCGAGGAGGCCTACGTCGCCGGGGGGCATGGCGCCGAGGGTGGCGTAGATGGAGCCGTCGAGGAAGCCTTCGAGTTTGCGGGCGCGGACCGGGTGCTGGAGTTTGCGGATGGCTTTGGCTTCGACCTGGCGGACGCGTTCGCGGGTGACCTTGAAGATGCGGCCGACTTCTTCGAGGGTGTAGGTGTAGCCGTCGCCGATGCCGTAGCGGAGCTTGATGATCTCGCGCTCACGGTAGGTCAGCGTCTTGAGGACCTGGTCGATGCGCTCGCGGAGCATTTCCTGGGTGGCGGTTTCGACGGGGTTCTCGGCGGCTTCGTCTTCGATGAAATCGCCGAAGTAGCTGTCTTCGGATTCGCCGACCGGGCGATCGAGGGAGATCGGGTGGCGGGAAATCTTGAGCACGCGGCGGCATTCGCCGACGGGCATCTTGGCTTCCTTGGAGATTTCTTCGATCGTCGGCTCGCGGCCAAGCTCCTGGAGGAGGCGCTTGGAGATGTTGCGCAGCTTGGACATCGTTTCGATCATGTGCACCGGGATGCGAATCGTCCGGGCATGATCGGCGATGGCGCGGGTGATGGCCTGGCGGATCCACCACGTGGCGTAGGTGGAGAACTTGTAGCCGCGGCGGTATTCGTACTTATCGACGGCGCGCATGAGGCCGGTGTTTCCTTCCTGGATGATGTCGAGGAAGGAGAGGCCGCGGTTGCGGTACTTTTTGGCGATGGAGACGACGAGGCGCAGGTTGCCGCCGGAGAGTTTGCGTTTGGCGTCTTCGTATTCGTTGAAGACGAGCTGGATGGCCTGGCAGCGGCGGACGAGCGAATCGGGGTCTTCGAGGACGAGTTCCTGAAGGCCCTCAAATTCCTCGGTCATGGCCTGGCGGTCATCTTCGGAGAGCTCGCGGCCACGGGAGGGGCGCTCGGTGAGGCGGTGGCGAAGCTCGACCATCTTGTTGCAGATGGACTGGAGCTTTTTCATCAGGGGAATGACCTTGGAGGTGCGCAGGGAGAGCTCTTCGAGGAGGGTGACGGCCTTGCGGCGGCGGTTGCGCATGCGGCGTTTGATTTCTTCGCGCATGTTGTCGGAGGTGCCGGTCTCGCGCGATTTGGCCCAATCGGCGCGATTCTGTTCGAGGAGCTTGCGGACGGTGGCGAGGTTTTCGGGGATGCGCTTGGAGATGGTGCTCTTGGCGTCGATCTCGGCGGTGGAGATGCGCATGGTGCGGTCGAAAGGCAGCTCGCCGGATTCGACCTGGGCGAGGATGTCGACGGCGGACTGGATGCAGTAGTCGGACTCGAGGACCTTGCGGCGGAAGGCCATGCGGGTGAGTTCGATTTTCTTGGCGAGGCGGATTTCCTCATCGCGGGTGAGCAGGGGGATTTCACCCATCTGCGTGAGGTACATGCGGACGGGGTCGTCGATGCGCTTGGAGCCGGCTTCGGCGGCGTCGACTTCCTCCATTTTTTCGATTTCTTCCTCGGCCTCGCGCATCATGGCTTCGTCGGGTTCATCGGGGGTGGGCGCGGGGATGTGCTTGTTGCCCTCGGTTTCGTCGAGGAGCTCGATGCCCAGCTCGTCGAACTGCTGCATGAGGGCGTCGAGGCGATCGGGGGCGATGGCGTCGTCGGGGAGTAGCTCGTTGAGCTCTTCGTAGGTGAGGTATCCCTGGGCCTTGCCCTTGGTGACCAGGAGGGCGAGGTTGGAGTTTGCCTTTGCCAACGGGACGGTGTTGACGGTGGCGGGGGGTTGAACTTGCGTGCCGGAACTGCTCACGAAACCTCCAGAGAGCCTATTGGCGGAAGCCCGATACCGCTGCTGGGTTGGGGAGCGGAGCGGGGCTGGTCCGGGGGTGGCCTGAGGCGGGCAGGTGAGTGAAGGAGGCGACTGGCCGCCCGTGGAAGGGGCGAGGCACAGGCCCGTCGTCGCATGACGACCACTCGTGCGGGCGTAAGGCGTGTCCGGACGGAGGCGGGCGATGCCCGCGGAAACGTATAAACGCGGCCGGGCCGCAGGGTCTTGCCGGCGGTCGGGCGCGCGGGGGATTTTTGTGTGCGGCCCGCCAAGGCGGTTCCGCCAGCCAAACCGAACATTGTACGCCCGGTTTGGGGAGGGTGCCAATTTGAGATGCGAAAAAAAGGAATTTGGTGGGGGGGCGAGATGCCCCGCGAAGGGTGCCGGGGGGGCGAGGCGAGTCCGCAGCGAGCCGGGAAAACGAGGGGGGGAACCTGCACAGCCGCGCCAATTTTCAGGTGTATGAATTTTTATATAAGATTGGCCTATATGGAGTTGTGTGGGGGCGTGCGGCGCGGGCGATGCGCATGTTTTTTTACCGGGTAGGGGGAAGGAGACGTTCGGCGCGGCGGAACGGCGGAGCGGTGCCGCTGTGAGACGCGTGACCGGTGATATGGCTGGGTAGGGGCGTTGCAGGTGGAGCGCACAGAGGCCCTGCGTTGCCACGCAAGGCTACGGTGTGACGCTGCGCCTGGCGGGGAGGATCGGGGGGATGCGGGGGGGGAGCGGTGGGGGGGAAGATTCCGCGGAAGGCGCTGGTGGTTTCGTGGCGGGAGAAGATCAGGAGGATGCCGGCGTATAGCGGGAGGACGGGGTCATTGGGTGGTGATGGTGACGGGGCCGAGGAGGCCGGAGGGGGCGGGGGTGGCGGGGGTGGCGGGGCCGCGTGCGCGGCCTGATGCGGGCGCGGGGGCGTTGCCGGCGCGATTGCCACGGGCGCCGCGTCCGGCGCGATTGCCGGCTGCGCCGCCTCCGAAGCCGCCGCGACCGAAGCCGGTGGCGGGGACCTGGACGTCGATGTCGAGGGTGTTTTCGCCGGGCTTGAGATCGGGGGTGACGTTCCACTGGAAGGGGGCCCAGGAGCGCGGGGGAAGGGCGTGGCCGTTGAGGGTGACGCGGGCGACTTCATTGACGGTGCCGAGGTCGAGGAAGAGCGGGACGTTGGGCGGGAGGTTGGCGGGCGGGGTGAAGGTTTTGTGGTAGTGGACGGGGGCGGCGCCGGCGTCGAGGGAAAGGTCTTGCCAGGATTTGAGGGGGGAGGTGAGGGATTTGTCGTTGAGGGAGATGGTCCAGTCGCCATCGAGAGTCATCTTAACGGCGGCCTGCGCGGCGGGGTTTGGCTGGGGGGAGAGGACGATGAAGCGGGATTCCTGGCCCTGGAGGGTGATGGGGAGGGTGGTGGAGTCAGCGGTGTGGGAGAAATTGGCGAGCGGTTCGATTTGGCCGATGGAGGGGTCCCAGAGTTGCGGGGTGCCGGCGCCGGCGAGGGTGACGTTGCGCGATTGGGGTTGGTCGGATTCGTTGAAGAAGAAGTAGACATCTCCGTCTTTAAGAGAGCGGTGGATGTATTTGATGGAGGGGCAGGGCTGGTCGAGTTTGACGTCGGGGGCGGGGAGGGCGGCGAGGACTTTGTCAGTGAGTTCGGGGGTGGGTTCGAGGAGGGTGGCGAAGGAGAGATCGGGGGCGGCGGGTTCGGGATGGAGGAAGGTTTTGTCGACGACGAGCGTGGGGGTGTGGCCGATGAAAATGACTTTGCCGCCGGATTTGGCGAAGGTTTGGAGTTTTTCGAGGACGGGTTTTTGGATGACGGTGCAGGAGGGGACGATGACGGCCTGGTAGCCGTTGCCGGAGTCGTTGGTGAGGACGGCACCGAGAGCGCCGCCGCCCAGGGAGCCAACGATTTGCGAGGCGCCCAAAGTGTCGGCGTCGATGTGGTCGAAATCGCGCTGGTGTTCGAGAAGTTCGGTGGTGAGTTTGAGTTGGGTGGCGTCTTCGTCGACGCCTTCGGGGCCGCCGAGCCAGTAGGAATCGTCGGCATGGAAGAGGGCGATTTTGGCGATGGGCGTGCCGAGGGCGAGGAGGTGCTGGGCGCGGGAGACGTAATGGCCGGTGGCGTCGCCGGGGGATTGGAGGTCGTTGGGGTTGGGGGCGGATTGCATGCCGCGGATGTTCATGAAATTGATGCCGCGGACGAGCTGGTAATCGACGACGAATTTGCCGCTGCGGCCGGTGGAACCGCCTTCTTCATCCCAGACGAGCGGTCGGCCGAAGAGGTGGGCGGCGGAGGCGGCGAGCTTGGGGAAATCGGCGACGATGCCGGGGCGGATCTGGTTGAGGTTGTCGACGCCGGGGACGCCGACGTAGCGCATGTCGCGGAAGAAGGAGCCTTCATTTTTGATCATGTCTTCGCCGCCCCCCCCCCGGGGATTGACCATGAGTTCTTCGTGGTTGAGGTGGACCATGAACTGCATGCCGCGCTTTTCGCACCAGGCTTGCATGCGTTTGTAGAAGTTGTCGCGGAACATGGCGGACCAGACATCCCAGTAATCGGCCTTGGCGCGGCGGGCGTCTTCGCTGGGGGTGGCTTCGAAGAATTGGGGAATCCAGGGGGTGAGGTCGTAGCCTTTTTGCTGCTTGAAGGTTTCGAGGAGCTTGGGGGTCCAAGGGGAGAAGCCGGTGAAATCGGTTTCATCGCCGCGGAAGCCGAGGACGGTTTTGCCGAATTCGTCGCCGACGATTTTTTCGTATTGGTCGTAGATGAGGTGGAGGTAGGTGTCGGTGGCGTTGGGGTCGAGGTAATCGATGAGGGAGTAGAGGGAGTCTTTGTCGTTGGTGCCGTCGGCACGGTTGGTGAAGCGCGTGGGGGAGGAGCGGTAGACGTGGCGGACGAGGGTGAGGGAGAGGGCGGTGTCGGCGGGGGCGGTGATTTTGAGCTGGTTGTTTTCGGGGAGCGGGATGACTTCCTGCCTGGCGTTTTCGTTGCGCGAGCCGGCGGGGCCGCGGGCGCGTGGGGCGGCTTCGATGCGTTGGGTGCCGGGAGGGACGGGGAGGGAGAGGGTTTGGCCGGGGACGACGGAGAAGCGGGGATCGCCGAGGGAGCCGACGAAGTGGACGTCGAGGGAGCCGCCGCCGCTGGGGCAGGTGTATTTGAGATTACCGTCGGGGGGCATGGGGATTTCGGTGGCATTTTGCGCGGGTTCGAGTGTTTGCGCTTCGGCGGCGGGCTCGGGCGTGGAGATGATGCCGAGGGTGTCGGGCGGGAGTTGGATGGTGACGGATTGGCCTGCGGGGATGGTGTAGCGGGCGTCGGGGATGATGCCTTGCATGCCGAGCTGGGGGAATTGCTGGGAGATCATGCCGCCGGCGAAACCGTCGGGGTATCCGGCGTCGCCTTCGATCCAGACTTTCATGCCGAGGGCTTTGCATTGTTGGACGGCGAATTTGACGAGGTCGAGGTATTCGGGGGTGAAGTATTTGGGGGTGAGGCCGCGGGAATTGTTGATCATGTAGACGGAGCCGCCGTTGTCGTGGACGTGCTGGATATCGGCGGCGATGCGGTCTTTGGATTCGACGCTCCAGATGGCCCAGTGAATGGCGCCGTATTCGGCGGGGGGCTTGGCGAAGGAAGCGGCGGCTTCGGCGACGGTGGGGGTGGTGATGACCTGCCAGGGTTGGCGCGGGGGGGCAGCGGGATCGGCGGCGAAGGCGGAGACGGTGAGGAGGGCAGCGGCGGTGAGGAGAGCGGCGGCGGTTGTGCGCGTTTGCATAGAAGTTCCCCGAGGTGAAATGATTGATAGCAGGACGGCGGCGCGGAGGGAATATTTCGCCGGGGTTGGCGGCAGCGGCGAGTCAGGCGAGGAGTTGCTTGAGTTCATCGCGAAGGACCGGGAGCTTGGTTTCGATGATCCGCCAGGTGATTTCGTCATCGATTTTGGCATAGCCATGGATGATCTGGTTGCGGAATCCGATGATCCGGTGGTGCTCGGAAATCTGCGCAGCGGTTGCTGGATCGCCGGCGCGAAGTTGCGACAAAGCTTCGCCGATGATCGTGAATTCGTGATAGATGCCCGCGCGAAGAAGTTTATCGGCGCGGAGATCTTCAAGCGTCTTATTGACGGTGAACTCCCGGATGAGGTCGGCGGCATCGCGCATGTCGGCGAGGTATTTGAGCGATTCAGGCCGCATAGAGGGGGATCCGGTGGCGATTGGCGACTTGCAGGAAGTAAGGGTTGCTGGCGGTACGAGCGCTCGTCAGGTCGACTGGGCGGCCCAGGACGTTTTCTAGGGACTCCTGAAGGCCGAACCATTGATCGGCGATCGTGGGCGAGTCGTAAGAGAGGAATTCGACGAAGAAGTCGAGATCGCTGGCAGGCGTAAGTTCTCCACGAGCGGCGGAGCCGAAGAGATCCAGCCGCTTGACGGCGAAACGGCGGCAAAGAGCGGCAATTTCCGATTGGTGCTGTGCAAGAAAAGGGGTCATGGAACGCATTATAGCACGCGGAAGTTTTCGATTGGTGGAACGCCCCGCTTAAGCCTTCGGCGGCGCGATCGTCGCGATGGAGAGGTCCTGGAGTTGGGGGGTGGTGACGGGGCTGGGGGCTTCGGTCATGAGGTCGGTGCCGGATTGGGTTTTGGGGAAGGCGATGACATCGCGGATGGATTGGCGGTTGAGCATGAGCATGACGAGGCGGTCGAGGCCCAGGGCGATGCCGCCGTGGGGAGGAGCGCCGAAGCGGAGGGCGTCGAGGAGGAAGGCGAATTTTTTCTGGGCGTCTTCGGGGGAGATGCCCAGCAGGCCGAAGACTTTGGATTGGATGTCTTTCTGGTGGATACGGATGGAGCCGCCGCCGATTTCGATGCCGTTGAGGACGATGTCGTAGGCCTTGGCGTGGACGCGCGTGGGGTCGGTGTCGAGGAGGGGCAGGTCTTCATCCATGGGGGCGGTGAAGGGGTGGTGCTTGGCAATATGTCGCTGCGTTTGCGCGTCGTAGTCGAAGCTGGGGAATTTGACAACCCAGAGGAAGTTCCATTTCCCCTCGGGAATCATGTTGAGATCGCGGGCAATCTTCTGACGGAGTTCGCCAAGCACGCGGTGGCAGACATCGAGCTTGTCGGCGCAGAAGAGGATCACGTCGCCGTCATTGGCGCCGGCGAGCTTGCGCAGTTCGGCCTGTTTTTCGTCGGAGATGAACTTGGCGACGGGGCCGGACATTTTGCCGGCGCCGGCATCGCCGCCGAGCTTCAGATACGCGAGGCCTTTGGCGCCGAATTTCTTCGCTTCCTCGGTGAGAGCGTCGAGGGCTTTGCGCGTCAATGACGTGCCGCCGCCGGGAACGGAGATGAGGTTCACCGCGCCGCCCGCTTCGACAGCCGTCTTGAAGACGGTGGCGTCGGTCGTTTTGGCCCAGTCGGAAACGTCCTTGAGCTCGAGGCCGTAACGCGTATCGGGGCGGTCGATGCCGAAGCGACCCATGGCCTCGGCATAGCACATGCGGGGGATTTCGGGAATCTCGATGTTGAGGACTTCCTTCCACAGCCGCTTGATGAGGCCGGTGATGAGGGTGATGACATCATCGATATCGACGAAGGACATTTCGAGATCGAGCTGCGTGAACTCGGGCTGGCGATCGGCCCGGAGGTCTTCATCGCGGAAGCATCGGGCGATCTGCATGTAGCGTTCGAGGCCGCCGACCATGAGCACCTGTTTGAAAAGCTGCGGAGACTGCGGCAGGGCGTAGAACGAGCCGGCGTGCAGGCGCGACGGAACGAGGAATTCGCGCGCCCCCTCGGGCGTGGATTTGTAGAGGATCGGCGTTTCGATTTCGAGAAAGCCATGCTCGTCGCAGTAGTCGCGCATGATCTTGGTGATGCGGTGGCGGGTGATGAGGGCGTCGGTCATCTCGCGCCGGCGGATGTCGAGGTAACGATACTTGAGGCGCGTGTCTTCAGAAACCGGTTCGCGCTGCGACGGCGTGAAGGGCGGGGCATCGGACTTGTTGATGAGTTCGGCGGCGGTGACGGAGATTTCGATCTCGCCCGTGGGCATCTTGGGGTTCTTCTTGCCTTCTTCCCGCGGGCGCACGGCGCCGGTGATGGCGACGACATCCTCGTTGCGCAGCGCGCGGCCAACCTCGTGGGCCTGGGCGTGGTCGGGGTGAAAGACGATCTGCGTGATGCCGGTGCGATCGCGGAGGTCGATGAACGCAACGCCGCCATGATCGCGGTAGGCGTTGACCCATCCGGCGAGTGTGACGGTCTGGCCGACGTGGGAGGAGCGAAGTTCGCCGCAGGGATGGGAGCGTTTGAGCATGGGGTGGTCCAGTAGTCAGAAGTCAGGAGAACGGGATGCAAAAAAAGATTTCGCCGCAACGGGACGCGCCGCACGGGATCAGAGGCAACTCTGATGGGGCGGGGCGTTCAGTTGCGGCGATTGTCCGTCATTCGGAAACCTCAACCGGGTTGGGGTCGATGACGCATGTTTTAACGGAAGCGCGTGGGGAAGTAAAACAGGGCGAGCGTCAAGCGTGACAGAAAAAAGTGTGCGAACCTGCGGTGGGTGACGAACCCGCGGGTAGCCGTATCAGGCGGGCATGCGCGCCGAGAGGAATTTGCGGAGCGTGACGAGGGGAAGCAAAGCGAGGCTGGCCCACAGAGCGTCAGGGACGGGAGCCGCGGGAAGCGCGTCGGCGGCGATGATGACGTTATCGACCCGATCGGTTCCAGCCGTTCCGACAGTAAACCCACTTGCGGATGTTGTCGAGGTGTCCTGCAGCCGAAAATAAATAGTGGCTGCGTTATTGAGCGCAGAAATGGAGGTAAGATCAAAATCGTAATGGTCCACGGATTTCGGGGTGGAGGTCCAATTGTCGGCGGACACTGAGGAGTTATTGACCGTATAAGTATCGCCCGTCGCGAGGTAGGTGATGTTATCTGTGCTGTACAAGACCTCAAAATTGAGCGGCCCGGTCGCACTGCTTAACTGGTCGAAGGACAGATCAATGTTGTTATAACCGAGGGACGACGTCTGAAACTGGAAATAATCACCGATGACCCAATGATCAGCGCTATACGATTCATTGGACCCATTTCCCTGGGGGTTCGTGTAAGAGGTTGAGGAACTCGCATGAGACGCACTGGCGTTGCCGCTGCCGGAATCCGCCGCGTAGGGTCCAGCGGTGGTCGGAGGGTTGGTTTCAAAGGTCCAATCGGCGAGCTGGGAGGAAGCGGCGCGCACCGAGGAAGCCAGCGTGAAGATACCTAAGGCCACGAGCAGGAAGGTTTTCATGGAGTTGCCTCGCGAGAGGAGAGAGAAGCTGAACTCCGCCGACTTCTATGTACCGCCGGACAGGCGTGCGGACAAGGTTTTTTTGACCATTTTGGGCGATTTTAGAGGGCGTTGGCTCGCGGAGTGAAGCGGGGTGGGAAGATGGGGAACTTCGGCCCATCCCACAGGCTGGGCTTACGCGTGCGCTGCAGCGGCGCTGGTGGTGGCTTCTTCGGCTTCCTGGGCGGCGGCGGCGAGGATGTTGGATACGGAGGCGGTGGTGGAGGCGAGCGACACCACGCCGACGCCATAGCCGCGCAGGGCGTTGAACCACAGTTCTTTCCCGGTGCGGGCGTTCAGGCAATAGGTGTAGCCGTTGACCGAGACGTAGAGACGCTCGTTGTCGAGCAACAGCGTGACGTAGCCGGAGCCGGTATGGGCTTTCCAATCCCAGACCATCTGGCCGTTGCTGGCGTTGAGCGCGACGACTTGGGAGTGGAAGCCGACGTAGACGAGGTCGGACATGAATGACTCCTATTTGGGAGGAGCGTACCGCGGACAGAGAGGCGGTTCGAGGAAAAAAAGAGGCCCGCCTTTTGAGGGGCGGGCCCGGGGAGTTGATAAGACGAACACGGGCGGGACGCCCGTGCCACGCGGGGGAGGGTCACTTCTGCGCCGCGAGGATTTCCTGCTGCACGTTGCTGGGCACCTGGGCGTAGCTGTGCGGCTCCATCGTGTAGGTCGCACGGCCCTGGGTCAGCGAGCGGAGGATCGTCGAGTAGCCGAACATGCTGGCCAGCGGCACGGTCGCGTCGATGACCTGCGTGTTGCCGCGCTGCTCGGCGTTCTCGATCATCGCGCGGCGGCTGGAGATGTCGCCCTGCACCGGGCCGGCGAACTCGATCGGCGTCACCACCTGCAGCTTCATGATCGGCTCCAGCAGGCAGGGCTTGGCCTTCTTCACCGCGGACTGCATGGCGAGGATGCCCGCCTGTTCGAACGCGATCTGGCTCGAGTCCACGTCGTGATAGCTGCCGTCGAAGATTTCGACCTTCACGTTGATCAGCGGATATCCGCCCAGCACGCCGGTCTTGGCGGCCTGCCGACAGCCGTACTCCACGGACGGAATGTATTCCTTCGGAATCGTTCCGCCCTTGATCTCATCGAGCACGAGAATGGTGTCCTCGGAGTCATCGCCTTCCACCGGCTGATAGGGCTCGATGCGGATCCAGGCGTCGCCGTACTGACCGCGGCCGCCAGTCTGCTTGACGTGTTTGCCCTGGGCCTCGGCCTTCGCGGTGATGGTTTCCTTGTACGCCACCTTCGGCTTGCCGACGACGACGTCCACCTTCATGTCGCGCTTGAGCTTGTTGGCGATGATTTCCAGGTGCAACTCGCCCATGCCGTGGATGATGGTCTGGCCGGTTTCCTGGTCGAAGTTGGAGCGGAAGGTCGGGTCTTCGCGGCGCAGCACGGTGAGCGCTTCGCCGAGCTTGTTCTTGTCGTTCGAACTCTTGGGCTCGATCGACATGCTGATGACGGGCTCGGGGAATTCCATCTTTTCCAGCACGATCGGGTGATCCGGATCGCACACGGTGTCGCCGGTGAGACCGTGCTTGAAGCCCACGATGCCGACGATGTCGCCGGCCTCGGCGTAGTCGCGGGGCTTGCGGTCGGCGGCGTGCATTTCCCAGATGCGGCTGGCGATTTCCCGCTTGTCGCGCGTGGAGTTGATGATGCGGGCGCCGGCGTCGAGCTTGCCGGAGTAGACGCGCAGGTAGGTCAGGTCGCCGTGCTGGTCGGAGACGATCTTGAACACGATGCCGCAGAATGGCTCATTGATGTCGGCCTTGCGGACGAGTTCGGCGTCCTTCTTGCGCGGGTCGTGGCCCTTGATGGCGGGCTTGTCCAGCGGGCTGGGGAGATAGAACACGACGGCGTTGAGCAGGAGCTGCACGCCTTTGTACTTCAGCGCCGATCCGCAAAGGACGGGGTTGATCTGGATGGCAATCGTGCCCTTGCGCAGACCGTGGCGGATTTCCTCGACCGAGAGTTCTTCGCCGTTGAGGAACTTCTCGGTCAGGCTGTCATCGCACTCGGCGGCCTTTTCGATCATGTAGGTGCGGGCCTGATCGACCTTGGCTTTCATATCATCCGGGATGGGAATCTCGCGCCATTCCTCGCCCTTGGTCTCCTCGTCCCATTCATAGGCCTTGAGCTCGACGAGGTCGATCACGCCGCGGAAAGTCTCGGCAGCGCCGATGGGAAGCTGAATCGGGACGGGATTCGCCCCCAGGCGGTCGCGAATGGTGCCGACGACGAACTCGAAGTCCGCGCCCACCTTGTCCATCTTATTGACGAAGCACAGGCGGGGAACGTTGTACTTGGTGGCCTGACGCCAGACGGTTTCGGATTGGGCCTCGACGCCTTCACGGCCGTCGAAGACGGCGACGGCGCCGTCAAGCACGCGCAGGGAGCGCTCGACTTCGACGGTGAAATCGACGTGGCCGGGGGTATCGATCAGGTTGATGGTGTAGTTGTCGTCGGTGAGGCGGGTGTTACCGGCGCCGTGGAGGAACCAGGGGCAGGTGGTGGCGGCGGAGGTGATGGTGATGCCGCGTTCCTGTTCTTCCTGGAGGTGGTCCATGACGGCGGTGCCTTCGTGGACCTCGCCGACTTTGTGGGTTTTGCCGGTGTAGAAGAGGATACGTTCGGAGACGGTGGTTTTGCCGGCGTCGATGTGGGCGGCGATGCCGATGTTGCGGAATTTGTTAAGGTCGCGGGCCATGTGGGTTCCTTGGCAGAAGCAAGAAGTCAGTAGTCAGAAGTCAGTAGTCAGAATTTTTTGGGGGGATTTCATCGGCCGGGTCGTTAAAACGAAGAGCCCGCCAGAAGCGTCCTTTTCTGCCGGCGTCGGGTCCTGTTGGCACCCTGTGACCGGCGGGCGTTTCTCGCGGGCATCGGCTCTCGATTGTGGCATTCAATCGCACCGTGCCGATGTTTCGCCCATGCGTGGGGCAGAAACCCTCGGCATGGGCTTAGTGAATATCGATGAGCAGCTTCACGTAAGCATCCTGGTTGTAGCGCTCCCTGTTGTGGGAGGGCCCATCATGATAGTCGGACGGGGGACCGGTAGCAAATGAAAAAATATTCGTAAAACTGGAATGAAGGGCTGAGCCGAGGCGAGGGGGGGCGACGGGACGGCAGGGATGCGGCTCAAAGATTGTTTCAAGTCCGCGAAATTTTTCGGATGCATGCTAACCGGGGCGCAATGGGGTGTCTGCATACAATAGGGGTAGCGTGCGAGGAGGCTGTATGCGGCGACGGGCTTGGGCGGTTGTGGCGGCGTGTGTGCTGGCGGGGGGGACCGGGATCGCGGGAGACATCGCCGGGCACAGGGCGCTGGGGGACGTCATCGAAACAACGGACGGACATAAGTACACCGGCACGATGCAGCGCGTCGGCGCCCAGATGGTCATCAAGACCAGCGACGGCAAAACGGTGTCGGTCAGCCCGTCGGCGATCGCCAAGGTGACCCTGACCGATTCGCTGACGCCCGCCGAGGCAGCAGCGTCCGAGTGGAAACGGGTGCAGGCGCTGGCCGCCAAGGCGCCGTCGCTGGAGGGGGTGGTGAAGCTGGAGCAGGATTTCCTCGCGAAGTATCCGGATGCGCCGGCATCCGCGGAGGCGAAGGCGTCGCTGGATGCGCACCAGAAACTGGTGGGCAAGGGGGCGGTGAAATTTCGCGGCGAGTGGATGACGCCCGACATGATGCAGGAGAAGCAGCAGGGGTGGGAGAAGGAGGCGGAACCGGCGTTGACGGCCTACAAGGCGGGGCGGCTGGACGACGCGCGCAAGGCGGCGGCGTCGATTCTGGAGGCGCACGCTGAGAATCCGGTGGCGCTGGCGGTGTCGGGGCTGGCGTCATATCGGCTGAACGATCTGGCCAAGGCGCGGGCGGCGCTCACCAAACTGGCGAGCGTGGATCCCTCGAACGTGATCGCCCTCAACGATCTGGGCGTGATTTCGTCGGACCAGCACAACGTGGCGGAGGCGATGAATTTCTACGCCAGGGCGATCGAAGCCAAGCCGGGGAATCGGCAGGTGCTGGACAACGCGGTGGCGGCGATGGGGGCGTATACCGGATCGAAGGAAAATGACGTTTATAAGAATCTGGCGCGCGTGTATGGGGCGGCGGAGGCCGACATGGAAACGGAGATGGCCAAGCGGGGCCTGTACCGCTTTGGGAGCACCTGGGTGCCGACGGAGGTGAAGTCGAAGGTGGGGAACGATCGGCAGCAGATCCAGACGAAGATGGCGCAGCTGGATGCGCAGTTCGCGGTGGCGAAGCAGTCGCTGGATCACCTGGATCAGCAGCTTGCATCGGTGCAGCAGCAGTATGACCAGACGGTGACCAACCTGCAGTCGTTGAACATGACCAATGTGGGCACGACGCGGGGGAATTTTCAGGGGACGGATTTCGAGGCGCAGCGGGGACTTTATGCGTCGCAGCTGCAGACGCTGGCGGGGCAAAAGGCGACGCTGCAGGCGCAGCGGGATCAGGCGGCGCAGTCGCTCCAGCCGTTTTATGCGGAGGCGGCGAAACTGAAGGCGGAGCTGGCGGCGTTGCCGGAGGTTCCGTATGGTCCGCAACGGATTCTCGATCTTGGCCAGGATGATGATCCGCCCGCGCCAACGGGGGCGGCATCGCTGATGCCAAGCGCAGCGAGTGCGCCGGCCCCGTAAATGGCTACGAAAAACACGACAGACACGAAACGGGGAAGACCCGTCCACAAATTCACACAAATGCGCACAAATGCATTGTGTCAACATCGATAAGCCCTCTCGTTACAACTCCCCAATAAAGAACAAATGGCGCATCCCCTGGGGTTGGTGCGCGTCCGGCCGGCGACGACCATTTGTGCGCATTTGTGTCCATTTGTGCACAATTCCCGGTTCGTGTCTTTTGTATTTTTCGTGGCCATTTACGTCTGTGGCCATTCAGGTCGGCGCTGGTTCCAGGTGGCTTTCGATTTCGGCGATGCCGGCGATGCGCTGCTGGATCGCGTCTTCGAGCAGGGATATCTGGCGGTGGGCTTCGGCCAGGGTGGTTTGCGGGGGGAACTCGGCGTGGAAGTTGATGTAGAGGCCGCCGTGGATGTCGCGGATGCGGATGGCGTGGATGCGGATTTTGGCGGCGTCGGCGAGCTGGCGGATGACGGCGGCGTGGTCGGGCGCTTCCTGACCGGGCTCGACGTGGACGAGGATGTCGACGTTGGGGAATTTCTCGGTCACGCGGTGCTCGACGTTGTCGGAGATCTGGTGCCCGGCGGAAAGGCCGATGGCGGGGTCGACGGTGATGGTGGCGTCGACGAAGGTGTTGGCGCCGGACTGGCGGGCGCGGACGCGGGTGACTTCCTGGACGCCCGGCACCGTGCGGATGAGCAGTCGCATCTGGGTTTCGATTCCTTCGGGGGCGCGGTCGATGAGGACGTCCGCGGCGCGGCGGCCAAGGCGGAGCGCGGTGAAGATCATGATGCCGGCGACGAACATGGCCGCGAGGGGATCGGCAAAGGCGAGGCGCGGGCCTCCGATGCGGACGGTGAGGAGGCCGGCGAGGACGGCGGCGGACGAGAGCAGTTCGGTGCCGAAGTGAATGGCGTCGGCTTCGAGGGCCTGGCTCTGGAATTTTTTGGCGGCCTTGGCCAGGGCGCGGGAGCGGGAGACATCCACGATGAGGGAGATGACGACGACGGCGATCGCGGCGTACCAGCCTTTGTCGAAGAGCGGGTGTGAGGCGTCGGGCGGTGCGACGAGCCGGGAGTAGGCTTCCTTGAGGATGAAGAAGCCGGTGACGATGAGGAGGATGGCCTGTGCGAAGGCGGTGAGGTTTTCGATTTTGCCGTGGCCGTAGTGATGTTCGCGGTCCGCGGGCACGTCAGCGGTTTTGACGGAGAACCAGGTGACGAGGGTGACGCCGAAGTCGAGGGTGGAGTGGAAGCCTTCAGAGATGAGCGCGAGGGAGCCGGAGAGGAAGCCGATGGAGAGTTTGAGGACGGCGAGGGTGCCTCCGGCGAGGGCGGAGGAGCGCGCGACGTGGAGCTTTTCGGACATGCCGGGAGTGTAGCCGGGGAAGCGGGGGAGGGGGAGTGGATG
>DASZTO010000065.1:0-33483 GCA_035548175.1 Phycisphaerae bacterium
CGTTTTTTTTGCAAACGCAAAACGCAAAACTCACAACGCAAGACGGGGGCGGGGCGGGCGACGGGGGGGGGATGGACGTGCGAGAGGGGGGACCGGCTGTGGCGGATATGCGGGCTGGAAGCGCGCGGTACGAGGGGGGGATGACGGCGCGGGGGTTGGTGGAGCTGTTGGGGTGTTGTGAGCATGGGTTGGGGGAGCATCCGTGGTATGGGGAGGGCGGGCAGGGGGCGCGGGTGCCGTGGATGGCGGAGGAGGGGGACCTGGGGATTGCGAGGAACATGGTGGCGGGGGCGCTGGCGGCGGCGGGGGTGAGGGTGGCGTGCATGCGGACGCGCGTGGTGAGCGAGGGGATTTTCAATCGGCTGGTGGGGCAGACGCAGAACAAGGCGACGGCGGCGGTGTCGGTGACGCTGGATCATCTGCATCATCTGCATCATGCGTTTGGGGAGCGCGGGTTGTTCGTGGGGATCGATAAGCAGGGGGGGCGGGATTTTTACCGCGAGATGCTGATGCGGTGGTTTCCGGAGGCGAAGCTGAAGGTGGTGGCGGAGTCGGCGAAGTCGAGCGGGTATGTGCTGCGCGAGGCGGTGACGGGGGCGGACGGGATGGTGCGCGGGGAGAAGGTGACGGTGGTGTATTTTCGGGAGAAGGGGGATCGGGGGTTTTTTGCGACGGCGCTGGCGAGCATGATTTGCAAATATTTGCGTGAATTGTGCATGCATTCGTTCAATGCGTGGTGGTGCGGGCGGGTGGAGGGGCTGCGGCCGACGGCGGGGTACTATGGGGATGGGACGCGGTGGTTGATGGAAGTGGAGCCGCACCTGGGGAGGCTGGGGGTGGAGCGCGGGGGGCTGGTGCGGTGCCGGTGAGGGGGGGGCGGGACGAACCACAAATGATCACGAATTGACACGAATAGATTTGTACGAAGGCATGGCGCGGCGGGGCCGCGACCGAGGTTAACCACGGAGCACACGGAGGGCACGGAGGAAGGAGAGGGCGGTCCCCCCCCCCCGCCCCCGCGACGACGACGACGTAAAGTGGCCACGAAAGGCACGAAGAACACGAAAGTTGTGATCTGAAAATCTTGTTATGGGAGAAGACGGGGCGCGGGTCATAGGAAGGACTCGAAAGAGGGGGGAGTAAAATGGAAGGACGGTTATAATGGGGGAGGTGATTTGCTGAGGTGCGGTATGTCGGCGTTGAGTAGCGTGCGGATGACGTCGGAGCAGTTTTTGATGATGGGGGAGGATCCGCCTGGGGTGAAGCTGGAGTTGGCGCATGGGGAGATCATGATGAGTCCGAGTCCGAATCCGCGGCATTCAGATGTGTTAGTAGCGCTGATCGCGATTCTCAGGCCCTACATCAAGCGTAAGAAGCTTGGGCGGCTGCTGTTGGATACGGATACGGTATTTGATGTGTGGAACACGCGTAGACCGGCCCTGGGATTCATCTCGGCGAAGCGGAGAAAACTGGTTGGGGAGAAAGCAGTCAAGGGCGCTCCTGATCTGTGTGTAGAAGTGCTGTCGCCGGGAACGGAGCGCGTGGACAGGGGGGACAAATTCCGGTTATTTGAACAGCATGGGGTAAAGCACTACTGGATTTTTGATCCAGTGGAGCGAACGGTGGAGGCATATTCATTGGTGGGGAAGGAATTGGTGTTGAAAGTAACGGGGCGCGGGCAAGGGGTGGTGGCGCTGCCACCGTTCGAGGACCTGCGGATTCGGCTGGCGGAGGTGTGGCCGGAGGAGTGAAACGGACGGGGTGTGAAATCGTTCCCAGGGAGCAGAAATTGCGCGGTGGGGACGGGAGTGCGGAAGTTGCGCGGAATTTGTGAACAAAAAGGCGTAGGCGTACGAGAAATAGGTTGCGTGCGCGCGGCGCGGCGTTAGGATGTGCGGATTCATTCATGTCCGTGAACGCCGGCGTCGGCCGGCGCGTGTGTGGGGTGGGAGGCGGGAGCTGAAGCAGGATGCTTCGGTGATGTAGACGGATGGAGTCGTCAATGGCAGGGGCTGCTGCAGTTCGGTCGGGCGCGGGCGGGGCAGGCGCTCGGGGCGGCGCGCTGGCGGGCGGCGGGGCGATCCTGAGCAATCCGATATTCACGGCGATTCACAAGTACCGCGGGTTGATCGTGCCGGCGGGATTCATCGCGATGATCATGGTGCTGCTGGTGCCGCTGCCGACGCAGGTGCTGGACCTGCTGCTGGTGATGAACCTGTCGATCGCGGCGATCGTGCTGGTAAGCGTGATGTTCGTGAACTCACCGCTGGACTTGTCGATTTTTCCATCGCTTTTGCTGGGGACGACGCTGCTGCGGCTGGTGCTGAACGTGGCGTCGACGCGGCTGATCCTGACGGCGGGGGACCGGGCGAACACCGTGGAATCGGCGGGGTATGCGGCGGGGAGCGTGATCCATGCGTTTTCGACGTTCGTGACGGGCGGCGGGACGGGGGCGCAGCAGCAGATGGTGGTGGGGATCATCATCTTCATCATATTGATCGTGATACAGTTCGTGGTGATCACCAAGGGCGCCACGCGTATTTCGGAAGTGGCGGCGCGGTTCACGTTGGACGCCATGCCGGGCAAGCAGATGGCGATCGACGCGGATTTGAACGCGGGGATCATCAAGGAGGATGAGGCGCGGAAGCGGCGCTCGGAGATTGCGCGGGAGGCGGAGTTCTACGGGGCGATGGACGGGGCCAGCAAGTTCGTGCGGGGGGATGCGATCGCGGGGATCATCATCGTGCTGATCAATATTGTGGGGGGGATTGCGATCGGGATGCTGCAGTACCACTGGGACATCCTGGGGTGCATGAAGACGTTCACGAGTTTGACGATCGGGGACGGGCTGGTGTCGCAGGTGCCGGCGTTGATTATATCGCTGGGCGCGGGGTTGCTGGTGACGCGGTCGGCGTCGAAGGAGAACCTGGGGGAGGAGTTCATCGGGCAGTTGTCGGGGCGTTCGAGCGCGTTGATGGTGGTGGCGGGGTTCCTGGTGGTGATGAGTTTCACCGGGATGCCGATGATACCGCTGTGGGTGCTGGCGTTGTGCCTGGGGACGATTTCGTGGGTGATGACGCGGAACCAGAAGGCGGCGAAGGAGACGCTGGCGAAGAACGAGAAGGCGGCGGCGACGGCGGCGAAGAAGCCGGACAAGATCGAGTCGCTGTTGACGGTGGATCCGATGGAGCTGGAGGTGGGGTATGGCCTGGTGCAGCTGGTGGACACGACCAAGGGCGGGGATTTGCTGGAGCGGATTTCGCTGATTCGCCGGCAGATTGCGATTGAGTTCGGGGTGGTGGTGCCGCCGATTCGGATTCGAGACAACATGCAGTTGGACGCGACGGGGTACCAGATCAAGCTGCGGGGCAATGTGCTTGCGGCGGGGTCGGTGCATCCGGGGCAGTATTTGGCGATGGATTCCGGGGCGGCGAGCGGGAAGCTGCACGGGATCGAGACGCGTGAGCCGGCATTTGGATTGCCGGCGTGGTGGATCAGCGAAGCGCAGCGGTCGCAGGCGGAGTTGATGAATTACACGGTGGTGGAGGCGAGCGGGGTACTGGCGACGCACATCACGGAGGTGGTGAAGAACCACGCGGCGGAGCTGGTGACGCGGGAGGAGGTGGCGGCGCTGTTGAAGCAGTTGAAGGAGAAGGCGCCGGCGCTGGTGGAGGAGGTTGTGCCGGGGCAGATCAAGCCGGGGGAACTGCAGAAGGTGCTGCAGAATCTGTTGCGGGAGCGGGTGCCGATCCGGGATTTGGAGACGATCCTGGAAAGCCTTGGGGAGTGGGCGGGCAAGACGAAGGACTTGGAAGTGCTGACCGAGGCGGTGCGGCATGGGTTGGCGCGGACGATCTGCGGGCAGTACCGGGATGAGAGCGCGACGATTCATTGCGTGACGCTGGATCCGGCGCTGGAAGACACGCTCAACGGGTACATCGAGCGCAACGAGCGCGGGAGCTTTTTGACGCTGCCGGCGCAGATCGCCCGGCAGATCGCGGAGGCGATCGCGGCGAACGTGAACAAGCTGATGCAGCAGGGACACATGGGGGTGGTGCTGTGCTCGCCACAGGTGCGGGCGCATGTGAGGAAGCTGATTGAAGCGTCGCTGCCGGCGGTGGCGGTGCTGTCATATAACGAGATCGTCAAAGGCGTGAACGTGGATTCCGTGGGCACCGTGGGAGTGAATGGATGAATGTGAAGACGTTTCAGGGTGGTTCGATCGGGGATGCCCTGGCGAAGGTGAAGGCGGAGCTCGGGTCGGGCGCGGTGATTCTGCACACGCGGAGCTTCAAGCGCGGGGGCATCATGGGCGTGGGCGCCAGGACGGTGGTGGAGATCACGGCGGGGGTGGATGTGAGCGTGCGGAAGAAGGCGTCGAGCGCGGGGCGGGTGGCGGCGGCGAGTCGCAATCGGGATGAAGAGGAATCGAGCGGGGGGGGCGTGGCGGTGGCGGAGCGCGGGGGGGGGAATCCGCTGAAGGTGGTGTATGCGAAGAGCCGGCTCACTGGCGGGGACATCGCGACACGGAGCGGGGGCTCGGCGGGCGGAGGCATCGGAAATGCCGGCGGCGTGAACAGCGAAACGCGGCAGATGGCGGCGACGCTGGCGCGGGAGCCGGCGTTTGAGATACGCAACGAGATTGCGTCGCTGCGGACGATGGTGGAGAGCTTGCTGCAGCGGACGGCGGGCAACGGCGGGGGACGGGCGGATTTGCCGGCGCAACTCGGCGTGCTGTATCGGCAACTGATCGAGCAGCAGGTGAGCGATGAGATCGCGATGCGGGTGGTGGATGATGTGCGGGCGGAGCTGGGGGCGGAGCAGTTGGGGAATGGGGCGCTGGTGAAAGAGCGGCTGATGCAGAAGCTGGAGGCGATGCTGCCGGCGAATCTGGGCGGCAGCGTGGCGCGGCCGATGGTGGGCGCGGGGTGTCGGAGCATTTGCCTGATCGGGCCGACGGGCGTGGGCAAGACGACGACGATCGCGAAGCTGGCGGCGGCGTTCAAATTGAGGCAGCGGCAGAAGGTGGGGCTGATCACGATCGACACGTACCGGATCGCGGCGGTGGATCAGTTGCGGACGTACGCGAACATCATCGGGGTGCCGCTGAAGGTAGTGCTGACGCCGGGGGAGCTGGTGGCGGCGATGAAGGAGATGGCGGATTGCGACACGATTCTGATCGACACGGCGGGGCGTTCGCCGACGGATCAACTGAAACTCAATGAGCTGAGCGGGTTTATCGCGGCGGCCAAGCCGACGGAGGTGCACCTGGTGCTATCGAGCACGACGCACCAGGAGAACATGGAAGCGGCGCTGGAGCAGTTTTCGAAGGTGCGGGTGGACCAGATCATCTTTACAAAGCTGGATGAGGCGGTATCGTTTGGCGTACTATTGAACGTCGCTCGGAGGGCCAGCCGGGCGTTGTCCTATCTGACCACTGGCCAGGACGTACCGGACAACATCGAGGCGGGTCAGCCTCGGCGACTGGCGAGATTGATCCTCGGCGAGAAAGTGTGAGGGGGAGTAGTCAGAAGTCAGAAGTCAGTAGTCAGTAGTCAGTAGTCAGTAGTCAGTAGTCAGAAGACGGTAGACGGAAGGCAGTAGTCAGCAGACGGTATTGGTGGACCTTAATAAGTAGAGGGATGTGGAATGGGTGCGGCGAGTTTTCAGGAATTGGGCGTGTGGCGGAAGGCGCACCAGGCGGTGCTGGGGGTTTATCGGTTGACGGCGAGTTTTCCGCGCGAGGAGATTTTCGGTCTCACGTCGCAGCTTCGTCGCTCGATGGTATCGGTCCCGGCGAACATCGCGGAAGGGTTCAGCCGGCGCGGCAAAGCGGACAAAGTGCGCTTTTATAACATCGCAGAGGGGTCCCTGGAAGAAAGCCGGTATTATCTGCTCTTGGCACGGGACCTCGGTTTCGCCGATACTGGAGAGCTCCTTGCAGAGCTAGACGAGGTGGGCAGGATGCTTCGGAGTTATAGCGCGGCCGTCAGCGCCGCACGTTTTTCTCCGCGCAGCCTCTTGTCGTTGTTGTTCTTCTGACAGGACAGCGGGTTGTACTGACTTCTGACTACTGACTACTGACTTCTGGACGTAATATGACGGTGATGGATCAGGCCAGCGGGTTGCGCGAGGTGGTGCAACGGGCGAGTGGGCGGGCGCAGACGATAGCGATCACGTCGGGGAAGGGGGGTGTGGGCAAGACGAATTTGTCGGTGAACCTGGCGGCGACGCTGGCGGCGATGCGGCGGCGGGTGGTGCTGCTGGACGCGGATTTGGGTCTGGCGAACGCGGACATCCTGTGCAACGTGCAGCCGCGGTTTAATTTGGCGCACATGGTGGCGGGGCAGCGCGGGGTGGCGGAGGTGATCACGCCGGTGCCGGCGGGATTTTCACTGATTCCCGGGGCGTCGGGGCTGGCGAAGATGGCGGACCTGACGGAGGGGGATCGGCGGCGGATCGTGGCGGATTTGGATTTGCTTTCGGACACGGCCGATGTGCTCATTATTGATACGGGCGCGGGGATCGGGCGGAACGTGCTCTCTTTTACGAGCACGGCGGATCATGTGGTGGTGGTGACGACGCCGGAGCCCACGGCGATCACGGATGCGTATGCGGTGATGAAGGTGCTGGTGCGGTGCGGGACTGCGGGGAAAATCAGCGTGATGGTAAACATGGCGCGGAACCGCGATGAGGCCAAGCAGGTGTTTGACCGCATCGCGCAGGTGGCGCGGCAGTTTTTGAAGGTGGATGTGGCGTTTTCGGGGTATGTGGTGCTGGATCCGGCGGTGGGGCAGGCGGTGCGGAAGCGGGCGCCGTTCGTGGTGCAGTATCCGCATTCGGCGGCGGCGGCGTGCGTGCAGGCGTGGGCGAACCGGATGGATCATCACGTGGAAGCGGCGGGCGGGAGCGGACCGGCGGCGCGGCCTGGATTTTTCGCGCGGCTGGCGGCGTGGTGGCGTTAGACTCGACCGACGTAAATTGGCCACGAAAGGCACGAAAAAGACGAAGGACGGTACGGAAATTGTCCACGAATGTACACGAATTTGCACGAATGGATGTGGTGGGAATTTGAGCGACGCCCCGGCGGCGTCGTTGCTGCTGACTACTGACCACTAACTGATGACCACTCGCGGAAGCAAGGATGCGTGCGATGAAGTTGGGACCGTTTATCGGGGGGTCGTTCGGGGTGATCGGGTTTGTGCTGAGCGTGTTTGCGGGGCTGATGGCGAACAATCCGGTGGAGTCGATCCTGGTGCGCGGGATGATGTGGGGAGGCGTGTGCTATCTGGTGGGGTATGGGATCGGGATGATCGGGGGGCAGGTGGCGGCGGAGCATGCGGACAAACTGGCCAAGCGGGTGGCGGCGGCGGATCAGGCGCTGGCCGAAGCCGAGGCGGAGGCGGCGCAGGCGGCAGAATCGGCGCAACCGGCAGGCGTGATGGGCGCGGCGGTCGGTGGCAGCGTTGCGGCGAAATAATCCACAGGTTGTCCCCAAAAAAGTCAGAAAGAATCATTGCATTTCCCCCGGTGGACGGCAGAATAAGAAGTATCGGTTCCTATAACGCGTGCCACGGATTGGCCACGATGGAAGGCGACGGGCGCCCGACTCCCTCTCCCCCTCTCAGGGAGCACAGGACGCCCCGATTCAGGTCAAGGAGCGACCGGTATGGCGAAGACGCACACCACGACAGCGGCAATCCAACAAGACATCAACGATGTGTGGCGTTCCTTCAAGAAGCAGCGGAGCGAAGAGCTTCGGAACCTGCTGATGATGGAATACCTGCCGATGGTGAAGTACAACGCGGAGCGGATTTACCAGAAGCTGCCGGACGAGGTGGAGCTGGACGATCTGATGCAGGCGGGGATTTTCGGTCTGAAGGACGCGATCGAGAGCTTCGATCTGGACCGGGGGGTGAAATTCGAAACGTACTGTGCGCCGCGCATTCGCGGGGCGATCCTGGATGAACTGCGGTCAATGGACTGGGTGCCCCGGCTGGTTCGGGCGCGTTCGCACAAGCTGGACCAGATCACGAAGCAGTTGGAGATGGAGCTGGGGCGTACGCCGTCGGAGGAGGAAATCAACAAGCGGCTGGGACTCTCGGCCCCGGAGCGGGAGAAGGTGATGAAGGATGCGGTGGCGGTGACGCAGGTGTCGCTGTCGCGGAAGTGGTTCGAGACGGACGGGAACAAGGATGTGCGGGAGATCGACGTGCTGGAGGATCGGCGCACGACCGATCCGACGGACGAGATCCAGCGGCGCGATTTGAAGAGCCTGATCACCAAGGGGCTGACGCGGGCGGAGCGGCTGATCCTGATTCTGTATTACTATGAAGAAATGACGATGAAAGAAATCGGCGCGACGCTGGACCTTTCGGAATCGCGCGTCAGCCAGATGCACTCGTCGATCATCATGCGGCTCAAGGCGCAGATGGCGAACAAGGACAAGGAGTTTGAGCGGGATGAGGAGTGAGGGACGGGCGAGTAGTCAGTGGTCAGTAGTCAGAAGTCAGAAGTCAGTAGTCAGAAGTCAGTAGTTATCAGGGGGGGCTATTTGGGGGTGGGGGAGTTGAAGAGGAGGCTGGGGGCGGAGTGGGCGCCGGGGAGGAGGTCGATGAGTTCTTCCAAGAGGAACATGAAGCAGAAGGCGATGATGAAGACGGCGAAGCCCATGAAGTCATGGACCCAGCCGCCGGGGGTGGCGAGTTTCACGCCGTAGCCGTGGGCGACCAGGGTGAGCACGACGATGCGGACGATGTTGGCGGCGACGGCGACGGGGACGGCGGAGAGGAAAAGGAGGAGTCGTTTGTATCCGCGGAGCTTGCAGATGTAAGTAAAGAGGGTGGAGAAGGCCAGCAGGCTGATGAGGGAACGGAGTCCGGAGCAGGCGTCTTCGACGGTGAGGCGTACGCCGCCCTCGGTGAAGATGTCGGATCCGCGGACATAGGCGGAGACGCCGGAGGCGTCGACGATGGAGGTGGCGGCATGGGCGGCGAAGATTTTAAGGCGGAAGTTGATGTCGCTGATGGTGACATCGGGGAGGGGCACCATGAAGGCGAGGAAGGCGACGGGGAACCAGAGGCGTTTGAGCATGGGCCAGCCGCCGAGATAGAGCATGCAGCCGGCGATGGCGGGGGGGATCATGAAGCCGGAGAGGAAGGTGACGCGGGGATACATGGAGAGGAGGTGAATAGCGAGCGCGCCCAGCAGCAGCGCGAGGCCGGCGCGGCGGGAGGAGGGGGTGGACTGGAGGGGCAGGCCGCGCTTGCGGATGATGAGCCAGGCGATGGCGATGGAAATCGGCAGGACGAGCGGGCCGTGGGAGTAATAGCCGTGGGAGTTATTCCAGCGCTGCCACATCTGGCCGATGGTCCAGTAGAAGACGCCGGCGAGGACGACGGCAAGGAGCATCGCAGGCCACCAGAGGGGGCGGGGCACGCGGTAAATGGGTCGGAGGGTGTAGTGGATTTTGCGGGTCTCGGAGGGCGGGGAGGCTGCGGCAGGTCCGGGCGTTCCGGATGCAGCGGGGGCGTTCGAGGGGGAGGGAAGGGGGGGGCACGGGGGTGCGGATTCAGGTTGTGCGACCGCTCGGGTCATTTCGTTTCAACTCCGCGGGGAACCCATCTCCCGAAAATGTGTGAGGCGGGAGGGACGGCGGCTGGCCGGGCGCACGGGGCGTCAATTGCCCCTACGAGAGCGGTGGGAATTGGGATGGCCGCGAAAAGCGGAAAGCTGCTTGCCACCGGAAGCTATCGGCTGGCGCGGGGGGAAAAGGTTGGCGGATGGGGGCAGATGTTGGGGTGATGCCGGCGGACGCAAAAACAACAGAACCCGCAGGGGAACGCGGAGGGAGCGTCCGATGCGAGTTCAACAACGGGTGGCCGAGGGACAATCGCTAAGCGATTATCCGATGTAGACTTCCGGTGGGCAATCGACCTGCTCGCGCGGGGCGGCATGGGTCTGGGCCGCGCGGGTGGTGCCGATGGACCAGGCGTACATCATGTCGGCGTCGCTGCCGCTGGAGCGGCGCGAGGGCACGCTGATGCTGATCACCGGGGCGCCGGTGGCCTGCCGCAAGGTGGATGCCTGCCGTTGGGTTGGGTCAAGGGGTTTGGTGCGCAGTTCTAAAGCTGCCATGGTAGCCTCCGCCAAAAAGTATCGTCCCTGATGAACACTCAGCATATCGATAAGGTGGAGCGAGTCGCAAGGGTTATCTGACGTTTTTGCTGAAAAATTCATCACTGGGTGCATCGGGCGGTTCAGCGGGGAGGTTAAGCGTGTATCTCATTATTTTGAAAATATTTACGTGTTTGGTGCCACGCCCCGACCAAAGGCCGAATTTCGGCGGAAGCCACTACTGGCGGGGCCACATTTATCGGACGCGCGACACAGACGCGCGACACAAGGGTTACGGGACGCGCGCATCGGAGGCAGCGCTGCTCGTTGGCGAGGCGGACACATGGGGATGTCCTTGTTTGGTCTGCCTGAGTGCGCGCGTTGCCTTCCTTTCCAAGCCTCGCTACGCTTACGCGACCTATCCCCCAGAGGAGTGAAATTGGCATGGCATCTCTTTTCGATAATCCCTTGCGAGTCCGCGATGAAATGCTCAATCATCCCACCGGCAACCTGGTGCCGATCGTGGTTGAAAAATCCGGCCGCGGCGAGCGGTCCTACGACATTTTCTCGCGTCTGCTGAAGGATCGGATCATCATGTTTGCGGGGGGGGTGGACGACAACGAGGCCAATGTCATCATTGCGCAGCTTTTGTTTCTTTCGAACGAGGATTCGAAGAACGACATCAATTTTTACATCAATTCGCCCGGGGGGAGCGTGACGGCGGGGCTGGCGATCCATGACACGATGCGGTTTTTGCGGTGTGATGTGTCGACGACCTGCCTGGGGTTGGCGGCGTCGATGGGCGCGTGGCTGCTGGCGTCGGGGACGAAGGGGAAGCGTTATGCGTTGCCCAATTCGCGGATCATGCTGCACCAGCCGCTGATCGGCGGAGTGATGCAGGGGACGGCGACGGACTTGTCGATCGAAGCGAAGGAAATGCTGCGGCTGCGGCAGCGGATGTACGAGCTGATGTCGGAATACACGGGGCAGGCGATTGAAAAGGTGCACAAGGATTGCGATCGCAATCTGTGGCTGGAGGCCGATGAGGCGGTCAAATATGGCGTGGTGGATAAGAAGCTCGAGCGCATGCCGATGGGTTCCGGCGGCAAAGGCGGCGATCTGGCCCCGCCGGGCGATGGGGGCGAGACCGAATCGGCGGACCAGTGATCGCGTGCCCGGGGAAATGGCGACGATGCGGCGATTCCTGACGATGGGAGTTCTGCTGGCGTGTATCGCGGGCTGCGGTCCGGACTGGAACGCCGTCACGAACCGGCTGCGTCAACAGACCATCGATCAGCAGAAGCAGCTGAAGCAGGACCAGGTCGAGCTGGGGAACCGACAGGCGACGATTGACAACCTTCGCCAGCGTCTCCAAGGGAATCAGCCGCCGCTTCAGACGCTGTCGGACCAGCGGCTGAATGAGCTGATCACGGCGACGCAGCTGGAGATACAGTCGCAGACGAATTCCTGGCGTCCCGATGAGGCCAAGGGACTGACCTGCTTCCGCGTCTTCATCCGCACTCTCACCGACGGGAAGTATTCGCTGCCGGCCACGGGCGACCTGACGATCGAGGCGTTGCAGCTTTCCTCGCCGCCGGCCGCTCCCCGCCGCTTGGGCGTGTGGAAGTTCACCCCCGCGGAAATGAAAGCGCACTGGTACGGCGGGCTGGGCACCAACCATTTTGCCTTCAATTGCCCCTGGACCGATCCGCCCACGCAGCCGGATGTGCTGTTCCGGGCGACGTTTACGGACGCGCTGACAGGCAAAACCATGGCCGCCGAACTCCAGAAAAAGGTCACGCTCCCCCCCTCGGGCAGCGCCCCCTCCCCCGGCACGCGGCCGTGACCGCCGGATCCGCGCCCGCCCGCCCCATCTTCTGCGTCGCGATTTCACATCCTGATGTCAACGTCCCGGCGGCAATCCGTCCGATGTAACTGCGGGGGCATCCGGGACATTGTTGACTGCGTAATACCCACGAGCGCACCGGGGGCTTCCTTTGGGGGCGCGACAGGTGCGATTATCGGCCGGACCTCCATGACCAGCTCCACGGACATCCTCCTCTCGGCGCCTGCCAAACCCGCGCTGCGGCCCGCGAAGCCCTACCTGACGATTCAACCCAAACGGGGCTTGATCGGGGTCAACCTCCGCGAACTCTGGCTGTTTCGCGATCTGTGCCGGTCGCTGATCGAACGCGACGTGAAGCTGCGCTATAAGCAAACGGCGCTGGGCGTCGTGTGGGTGCTTTTGCAGCCGCTGCTGGGGGCGCTGATTTTTTCGCGGTTGATCAGCGGCATGGCGGGGATGCAGGCCGATGAATCGATGTACACTCACCAGCCGGTGAAATATTTCCTTTACGCCTTTACCGGGCTGGTCGTGTGGAACCTGTTCTCGGGCATCCTGTCGCGACTTTATCCGATTCTGGTCAGCAATTCGTCGCTGGTGTCGAAGGTTTATTTTCCGCGGCTGCTGCTGCCCTTCAGCGGGGCGGTGAGTTTTTTCGTCGACCTCACCGTGTCGATGGCGATGCTGGTGATCGTGATGCTGCTGGATCAGCAGCCCGTCGGCTGGCCGCTGCTTCTGGCGCCGGCGGTGATGCTGGCGGTATTCGCGCTGTCGCTGGGGCTGGGGATGTGGGCGGCGGCGTTGAGCGTGCAGTACCGGGACGTGGCCTATGTGCTGCCGGTGATCCTGCCGTTCCTGATGTTCATCAGCCCGACGTTCTACCCGGCGGCCCGGGCCGTGGGCGGGAACCTGGGAAAGGTCTATTACCTCAATCCGCTGGCGGGACTGCTCTCTGCATGGAAGTGGAGCATTCTGGGCACGCCGTTCCCGCCGATGTGGACGTTCGCGTATGCCCTGGCGGCGTCGTTCGGGGCGCTGCTGGTCGGGGTGCTGGTTTTCCGCCGGATGGAAAGGGATTTCGCCGATGTCATCTAGCGACCTGGCCATCTCGGTGCGCGGGATATCGAAGCGCTACACGATCGTGCATCGCGGATCGCGCCCATCGACGCTGGCCGAAAAGCTGCTTCAGAAAGCGCGCCATCCGTTCCGCCGCATCGACCGCGAAACGTTCTGGGCGCTGCGGGATGTCTCCTTCGACGTTCACCAGGGCGACGTGGTGGGGGTCATCGGGCGCAACGGCGCGGGGAAGTCCACGCTGCTGAAAATTCTCTCGCAGATCACCGAGCCCACCGAGGGCTGCATCGATCTCTACGGACGGGTGGGTTCGCTGCTGGAGGTGGGCACGGGCTTTCACCCGGAACTCACGGGCCGCGAAAATGTGTATCTCAACGGCTCGATCCTGGGCATGCGACGGAAGGAAATTCAGCGGCAGTTCGATGCGATTGTCGATTTCTCGGGCGTGGAAAAATTCCTGGACGTGCCTGCCAAACGCTATTCGTCGGGCATGGCCATCCGTCTGGCGTTCGCCGTGGCGGCGCACCTCAACCCGCAAATCCTGATCGTCGACGAGGTTCTCTCGGTGGGCGACGCGGAATTCCAGAAAAAGTGTCTCGGCAAGATGAAGGAAGTGTCGCGCGGCGAAGGGCGCACCGTGCTGTTCGTCTCGCACAACATGGCGGCGGTGCGGCAGCTTTGCACGCACGCGGTGTATCTCAAGGAAGGGCGCGTGGTCAAAACCGGGACGGCCGATACCGTGCTCGACCTCTACAGCGCCGCACGCCAGAAGGCGGAGGTGGTGCATACATTCAATCAACATGGCCTGGCGTTCGTGGACCTGATTTTCGTGGACACCGAGACGGGCGCTCCGACCGATCGCCCGGTCTTCAACCGGGAGTACACGCTCCTTGCACACGTGCGCGCCCAGCGGCCGCTGGCGCACGCCGCACTGATCCTGCGCGTGTTCGATGAGTCGGGCGTGAAGGTTTCCTCGCTGTGCTCCGTGGAGGAAGGCATTCCCCCCTTCACGATGCATGGCGACGTGCGCCTCGAATTCCGGCTGCCGCGCCTGGGCCTCTACGGCGGCCAATACAACATCACGCTTGAAGTCGAACGGCCGAACGATCCGGTGCGCTATCTGACGGTCGAGGACGCGCTCTCTTTCGAGGTGCAGCCCGCCGTCATCAGCGACGCGATGTGGGCTTACGACAAATCCCACGGGATCGCGCGGCTGTCGGACGGCGCTCGCGTTCTGCCTCTTCACCAGGAACTGCCCGAACTTCCCCCCGCTGAGGACGCGGAACCCCTTGCTCCCCAACGCGACCCGGTGCGCAGCGCGTGGTCGTGAGTATCTCCGGTCACCGCTCCGGGCCGAAGAGGGCGGTGCCGATGCGCACGATGGTGGCCCCTTCTTCGATGGCGATGGGGTAATCGTTCGACATTCCCATCGACAGGTGGCGGAATTTTTCGCCGCCGATCTTTCGGAATCTGATTTCTTCAAACAATTCGCGCAGGCGGGCGAAGACTGGGCGTGTTTTTTCGTTGTCGGCTTCGTGGGGCGCCATGCCCATGAGGCCGACGAGATGCACGTCGTCCAGGGTGTCGATCTGCTCGGCCAGATGCAGCGCGGCGCCCACGGCGACGCCGAACTTCGTCGACTCGCCGGCGACGTTCACCTCGAGCAGAATCTGCACCGGCTTGGAGCGCCCGTTGCCGGCCCCCCCCCCAAGCCCAGGCCCGGCCGCTCCCGTCGCGGGCAGGCGTTCCGCTTCATCCTGAATCTCCTCGGCGAGCCGGAGGGAATCCACGGAGTGGATCATGCGGACGATGGGCAGGACGGGGCGGACCTTGTTGCGCTGGAGATGGCCGATCATGTGCCAGCGAATGGCTCCGTCGGCGGCATAGCCCGCGGGGGGCAAGTGTTTGTCGGACCGGTTCTGCTGTCGCGCCAGCCATTCATCGAGCTGGGCGGCGCGTTGCTGCAACTGCTGCACGCGCGATTCGCCGAAGTCGAGGTGGCCCAGTTCGATGAGCTGCTTGTTCTGCTCGGGCGATGCGTTTTTGGTCACCGCGACGAGCATCACATCGCCGGGATTTCGCCGCACCTTCGCAGCCGCCGCGGCGATCGTCTCCCGAACCTTCTGGTAATTTTCTTGCAACGTCATGCACGCCCTTCCGTGAACCCGTGCCGGTATTATGGCGCGACTCGCCAAGCGTTCAAGCGGGAAAGCCCTCAGGCGGCTTCCTGGGCGTTTTCTTCGACGAGGGGCGCGATCCGCCCCGCGCGGACCGCCGCGTCATATCCCTCCCGCCATTCCAGAAATCCCGCAACAACATGCTCGAAGTCCGCCGGCGAATTGATCTCGCGCATCGGGTCTTTCAGGGGGCGGCAGGGGTTCATGGTTTTGGCGTACCAGCTGATGCGTTTGCGGAACTCCAGGACGGCGACGCGCTCGTTGCGGAAGCGGCAGAGGTTGTAGAAGTGGCGGCGGATCATGGCGCACTTTTCGGGGATGGAGGGCTCCGGGGGGATGATGCCGGTGGTGAGGAAGGCGTGGGTGTCGCGGAAAATCCACGGGCGCACCAGGGCCCCGCGGCCGATCATGACTCCGGCGCACTTTGTGATGGCGATCATGCGGGCGGCGTCGTGGGGTGACTTGATGTCGCCATTGCCGATGACGGGGATGTTCTTCACCGCGGCGACGACCTGCGCGATGCCGTCGAGCCGGGCGGTTCCGGTGAATTTCATTTCGGTGGTGCGACCGTGGATGGTGATGAGGGCGACGCCCTGCTCTTCGAGGCGGGCGGCGAGGTAGGGGGCGACGATGGATTGATCGTTCCATCCCAGGCGGAGCTTGCAGGTAAGCGGCGTGCGGCGCAGGCAGGACTTGACTTTTTCGACCATGCGCAGGGTATGGTCGGGATTGCAGAGGAGTTTGGAGCCGCCATCCTTCTTGGTGATTTTGTCGACGGGGCAGCCCATGTTGATGTCGATGACGTGTGCGCCCTTGTCCTCAGCCCACATGGCGGCTTCGCAGAGGCGGTCGACATTTCCGCCGTAGAGCTGCATGCAGAGGGGGGAATCTTCGGGGCAGGTGGCGGCGAGTTCCATGGAGCGTTTATTTTCGCGGAGGACGCCTTCGGGGCAGAGGAGGTCGGTGCAGGCGAGGCCGACGCCGCCGAAGGAGCGGGCGACGAGTCGGAAGGAGACGTCGCAATAGCCGGCGATGGGCGCGAGGAGGAGGTTGGTGGCCAGCGGCAGCGGGCCGATGTGGAGTGGGTGGAGCATGGGCCGTATGTTAGCGAAAAAGGTCGGCGGTCCCAAAGCGCGGGTGCGGAAGGTCTAGCGCGGCGTGATGGGGAATGCCGGTATGCCTTCGCCGACGTGGTTGCGAATGAGCTGGTCGACGGATTCGCGGTGCTGGGGAGGGATGGCGCGGGTGGGGAGCATCACCATGAGGCCGTCGACCATGGCGAGGATGATGATCTGCGGTCCCCAGAAGGCCTGGGAGAAGGTTTTCCATTCGAAGTGGTTCCAGGAGGCTGGGGCGCGGCAGGTGATGCCGCGATCGGAGAGGAGGCAGAAATGGCGTCCGGCGAATCGTGGTCCGACGATGCGCCACCCCAGCCAGGTCGTAAAGAGTTTGGCGACGGGGGGGAGGGCAAGGACAAGCAGTCCTGTGAGAAGTTGAAGGTGGAAAGCGAGACCTTCGGGCGTGAGCGGCGAGGGGAAGGGCTGGCCATTGGCGACGATGAGGATCAGTTGGACGGTCCAACTGACGACGGAGTAGGCACAGAGGCAGGCCATGGCGATCCAGATGAATTGACGGCGGGACCGGACGGTCGGATGGAGGCGCAGGGCGCGCGCGTAGTCGCTGCGGGTGACTTCGAAGATGAGCTCGTAGTCTCCGGGAGCGGCGGTCAGGGGAAGCGGTGGGGGCGGGGCGTCGGCGTGGTGCTGTCGCCACCAGGCGGCGAGGGCGTCGAGCGCGGCGGGGTCGTTGCCGCGGCGCGGGATGGGTACGGGCAGGAGGGCGTTGAGCCAGAAGAGGAGGCTGGTGGGGGTTTGGTTGAAGCGGAAGAAGGCGGACCAGGGGTAGTGGTGGTGGGAGAGTGCGGTGCGGAGGTCGAGGCCTGCGGGGGAGGCGTGGATTTCGACCTGCTCCTGGGCGGTCCAGCGCGCGAGGCCGCGGATGGCGGCGGTGCGAACCCAGCGGCGGACGACAATGATCATGACGCAGAGGGCGAGGGCGGGGATCCAGATGCCGCTGGTGGCGGCGCCGGCGAAGACCAGTGCGGTGACGGCGTCGTTGATGGATTTGGGCCAGGGCATGGTGAAGATGCGGGTGTCGACGGAGGCGGCACTGTCGCCGATGAGCCAGAGGAGGGCGGCGGCGAGGAGGATGAGCATGGGAGCGGCGCGGCGCAGCCTGATGCGGCGGCGATCACGGGCGACGTGGTGGAAGTCGTCCGCGGTGGGGGTGAAGCGCAGCGAAATGGAGTCGGGCCCGCGGGCGAAATCGGGGTCATTGAGCGAAGCGGGAAGGGGCGGGGCGATCTGCGGCGGCGGCGTTGGGAGCGGGGGGGCGTTCATGGTTTAGCTTTCGATGTGGCCGTCGGGGTAGAGGGTGGGAACGCCTTGTTCCCGCCGGGCCTGTTGGAATTGGAGGTGGAGGCGATGGGCATCTTCCAGCCAGGCGACCTTCTCGGTAAAGCTAAGACGGGCGGCGGCACGCAGGGTGGCGAGTTCGGCGCCCTCCCATGTGGCGGCGGCCCAGGGGTCGGGATTTTCCGGCAGCAGGGGGATGACGGGTTCGATCAAGGGATGGGGAGGTGGGTTCATGGCTCGCCTCGGATGCGCTTGAGGTTTTGCAGATCGAGCAGGTCCTTGGGTCGCGAAGCCTGCAGCTTGAGGGCGACAAGGTCGGCGTAGCCGCAAACGGGGAGGGGCACGCCGTCGCCCAGGGGAAACCATTGCATCCGCCTGGCGGCATCATCGAATCCGAGAGGATCGGACACGAAGATATCAATGGGGGTTTCGCGGTGGGCGTCGCTGTGGAGCTTGAGCACCTTCATCTCTTTTTCGGTGATCCATGCATTGCGTTTGGCTGGATCGGCAAAGTCGGCAGCGGTGACGGGGACGAGAGGTTTGTAGCCCAGAGGTGTGAGGGCTTGGAAGGCGGCAACGATGTTCTGCGGTTCAAGCTGGATAAGCAGATCGACATCGGCTGTTGATCGAAGATAGCCGTGGGCGTTGACGGCTAATCCTCCGACGACGAGGTAGCGGACCTCAGCACCATTGAGGGCAACGATGACGGCTTCAAGGGAGGCGCGAAGCATGGAGTTTCCTGTATGGCGCCGGGCGCTGCGCATTATAGCCCTGAGATCTTCGGCGAGCGATTGAGGGGGCTCGGCGGCGGTGCGCTGGAAGGTGATTTTCACGGGTGAGGATTGTAGCGGAGGGCGGCGCTTGCGCCCGGCGTTTGCATCAGACTGGGTGCGGAGGTGATGGCATGGTGCGACAGTCAAAGGCGGGGAATCCGGATCTGCACAAGGTGGCGCGGGAGCGGTTTGGGTATCGGGAGTTGCGGCCGATGCAGGAGGAGGCGGTGCGGCTGCTGATGGGGGGGCGGGATGTGCTGTCGATCATGCCGACGGGATCGGGGAAGAGCGCGATTTATCAGCTGGCGGGGGTGGTGATACCGGGATACACGGTGGTGATTTCGCCGTTGATCGCGTTGCAGAAGGACCAGGTGGATGCGATCGCGGAGATGGATTTGCCGAACGCGGCGGTGCTTAATGCGCGGCTGCATGCGGGGGAACGGCGGGAGGTGTTTGAGAAGTTGCGGGCGGGGGAACTGGAATTTCTGCTGCTGTCGCCGGAGCAGATGGCCAATGAGGAGACGTATGGGCATTTGAAGGAGCGGCCGCCGACGCTGCTGGTGGTGGATGAAGCGCACTGCGTGTCGGAGTGGGGGCATGATTTTCGGCCGGACTATGCGCGGCTGGGGGCGATGATGGAGGGCCTGCGCGGAAAGCCGCGGCGGGCAAAGCAGCGTGCGCCGGTGCTGGCGTTGACGGCGACGGCGACGCCGGCGGTGCGGCAGGACATCGTGGCGGCGCTGCGGATGAACGATGCGCGGGTGCTGGTGTCGGGGTTTGATCGGCCGAACATTTTTCTGGCGGTCGAGGAATGTCCGGATGACATGATCAAGTTCCATCGGCTGCTGTTCCATCTGCGGCAGGAGGGGGCGTTGCCGGCGATCGTGTATGCGGCGACGCATCAGGGGACGGAGGAGCTGGCGGAGGCGCTGCGGAAAAACGAGATCGCGGCACTGGCGTATCACGGGGGGATGAAGCGCGAGGAGCGGGATGCGGCGCAGGATGCGTTTATGGGGGGCGATCGCCAGGCGGAGGTGATCGTGGCGACGAATGCGTTTGGGATGGGAGTGGACAAGGCGGACGTGCGGCTGGTGGTGCATTATTATCCGCCGGATTCGCTGGATTCGTATTACCAGGAGATCGGGCGTGCGGGGCGGGATGGGAAGCCGGCGCGGGCGGTGATGCTGTTTCGGGAGGAGGATTTGGGCTTGCGCAAGGCGATCTCGACGCCGGGGCGGGTGAAGAAAGCGGAGGTGGAGAAGGTGGTGGAGGCGGTGGAAGAGGCAGCAAGGACGGGCAGCGCGGGGGCGTTGGATGTGAGCACGTTGGCGGAGGAGACGGAGCTGGGGAAGCGGAAGGTGGTCAGCACCTTGGCGCATCTGGCGGCGGCGGGCGGCGTGGAGGTGACAGCGACCGGGAAAGTGAAAGCGGGGAATACGGAGGATGCGGAGGAATTGGTCGAGGCGGTGGTGGAGGAGCAGGAGCAGCATCGTGCGGCGCGGGTGGCGCGGATGGAGCTGGTGCGGGATTATGCGATGACGCGGCGGTGCCGGCGGGCGTACGTGCTGACCTATTTCGGGGAGCCGGCGGGGACGACATGCACGGCGTGCGATAATTGCGCCGCGGGAATCAGCGCGCGAGCGGAGGCGTTGGAGGAGGCGAAGGGGGCGATGAGCGGGGAGTCGCGGCCGTTTGCGGAGAAGACGCGGGTGGTGCATGAGACGTTTGGGCCGGGGCTGGTGATGGGGTATGACGGTGAGGAGGTGGAGGTGCTGTTTGATACGGGGGGTCCGCGGCGGCTGAACGTGGCGTATGTGCGGGCGCACCGGCTTCTTCGGACGGAAGGGTGAGGGGTGATGCGGGTGAAGGGGGGGGGGCGTGAAAATCGATCAGCGGACGACATTTGCATGATGCAATTGTTAGCGCCCTTGCCGGGCGAGGTGGGGGGCGGCTATTGTAAGGGGACCCGGCGAAGAAGAGAGCCCCAGAAGGAGCCAGGCTTGCAAGTGCGCGCGAAGTGGATGGTGATGTTGTGGGCGGGGGCGGCGATGTCTGCGTGCCAGAAGGGCGCGCCGCAGCAGCAGGCGACGCGTCCGCCTCCGCCGGTGACGGTGGCGACGGCGATTCAGCAGGACGTTCCGCAGTACATCGACGAGATCGGGCACACGGCGGCCAGCGAGCTGGTGAACATCACGCCGCAGGTGGAGGGGCAGATCACGGAGCGGCTGTTTCAGGATGGGGCGATGGTGAGCAAGGGGCAGCACCTGTTCACGATCGATCCGCGGCCGTATGAGGCGAAGGTGAAGCAGGCGGAAGCGAACGTGCAGCACGCGCTGGCGCAGAAGGAGCTTGCGGAGGCGGATTACCGGCGATTGCAGCAGGCGTTTTCGGTGCATGCGGCGTCGCAGGAAGATCTGGACACGAAGAAGGCGGCGCTGGATACGGCGGTGGCGGATGTGGCGGTCAACCAGGCGGACCTGGATACGGCGAAGCTGAATCTCTCATTCTGCTACATCGATTCGCCGATCGACGGCCGGGCGGGGCAGCGGCTGGTGGATGTGGGGAACGTGGTGAACGCCAATCAGACGTCGATCCTGACGGTGCAGCGGTTGCAGCCGTTGTATGTGGATTTCACGGTGACGGAGCGGGATTTCCCGGAAGTGCGGAAGCTGTCGGATGAGGGGACGCTGCAGGTGCAGGTGACGGTGCCGCAGAATCCGAGCGAAGTGCGGAGCGGGCCGCTGACGTTTTTGGACACGTCGATCCAGCCGGGGGCGGGGCGGCTGCGCGTGCAGGCGACGCTGAAGAACGAGGACAAATTCCTGTGGCCGGGGCAGTTCGTGAACGTGCGCCTGGTGCTGCGGACGCTCAAGGGCGCCGTGCTGATACCGTATCAGTGCACGCAGATGGGCCAGCAGGGGCCGTATGTGTACGTGCTGAGCGCGGATTCGAAGGCGGAACAGGTGCCGATCCAGATGGGCCAGCGGCAGGGGGCGATGGTGGTGGTGGAGAAGGGGTTGAAGGCGGGGGATCGGGTGGTGCAGACGGGGCAACTGTCAGTGACGCCGGGGGGCGAGGTGCGAGTGGTGGCGCCGGTGGAAGGGGTGCCGTCGGTGCCGGTGGGGGGGCCATCGACGCAGGAGAGCGGGACGGCGGGCGCGGCGACGCCGGCGACGACGAGCGCCCCGGCGGGGGGGGGTGAGTGATGAAGAGCATCTCTGAGCCCTTTGTGCGGCGGCCGGTGCTGACGGTGCTGCTGACGCTGGCGGCGATCCTCTTCGGGATCATGGCTTATTACGCGATGCCGGTGAACGACCTGCCGGCCGTCGATTACCCCGTCATCCAGGTGCGGGCGTCTTATCCGGGGGCGTCGCCGGAAACGGTGGCCGCGAATATCGCGACGCCGCTGGAAAAGCAGTTCATGCAAATCCCCGGCCTGGACCTGGTCACCTCCAAATCCACGCAGGGCAACTGCTCGATCACGCTGCAGTTCAATCTGACCAAATCGATCGATGCGGCTGCGACGGACGTGCAGACGGCGATTTCGGCGGCGGGGGGATCGCTGCCGGTGGACCTGCCCTCGCCGCCGACGTTCTCCAAGACGAATCCGAACGACCAGCCGATTATGTACATCGCGATGACCAGCAGCTCGGTGACGGCGGCGCGGTTGTATGACTACGCGTCGCTGGACGTGCAGCAGCGGATCGCGACGCTGCCGGGGGTGTCCAAGTGCGACATTTTCGGGACAAAGTCGGCGGTGCGGATCAAGGCGGATCCGTCGGAGCTGGCGGCGCGGGACATGACGCTGTCGGATTTGTCGGCGGCGGTGCAGAGCGCGACGCCCTACTCGGGCGCGGGGCAGATCGACGGGCCGACGCGGTCGTTCCTGCTCAATCCGGACACGCAGGTGACCAACGCCGCGGACTACAACAAGCTGATCGTGGGGGTGAAGGGGGGCACGCCGATCTATCTGAAGGATGTGGCGACCGCGACGGATTCGGTGCAGGACGAGCGGATTTCGATGCGGTTCTGGCAGCGCGGGACGGAAGTGCCCAGCGCGACGCTGATCCTGGCGGTATCGCGCCAGGCGGGGGCGAACGCGGTGGCGGTGGCGAAATCGGTGAAGGAACTGGTGCCGGCGATTCTGTCGGATTTGCCGGGCTCGATCCACATCATTCCGGTGTATGACCGTTCGCAGACGATCGTGCATTCGGTGCAGGATGCGACGGGAACGCTGTACCTGGCGTTCGTGCTGGTGGTGCTGGTCATTTTCGCGTTCCTGGGGCGGGTGTCCGACACGTTGATTCCGGTGGTGGCGTTGCCGCTGTCGCTGTTTTTGACGTTCATCGCGATGCGGGTGCTGGGGTATTCGATCGACAACCTGTCGCTTCTGGCGTTGACGCTGGCGATCGGGTTTCTGGTGGATGACGCGATCGTGTTCCTGGAGAACACGGTTCGGCGGATGGAGCACGGGGAGAGCGCGCTGACGGCGACGCTGCATTCGGCGCGGGAAATCTCGTTCACGATCGTGTCGATGACGCTGTCGCTGTCGACGGTGTTCATCCCGATGGTCTTCATGCCCGGGCTGATCGGGCGGATTTTCAACGAGTTCGCGGTGACGATCATCATCGCGATCCTTGCTTCGGGGCTGGTATCGCTGACGATCACGCCGCTGATGTGCTCCCGGCTGCTGCGGGGGCGCGGGCCGGGATCGAAAAAGACGATTGCGGAGCGGCTGATCGGCTCGGTCGAGAAGCGCGTGCTGGCGGTGTATGGGCGGGTGCTGTGGTTCTTTCTGCGGTTTCACGTGATCTCGATCGTGGTGTTCGTGGTGTGCCTGGCGGGGACGGTGTATCTCTTCCAGATTGTTCCGAAAGCGTTTTTGCCGGTGGGGGATTCGGGATTCATTCTCGGGTTGATGCGGGCGCAGGAGGGATCGTCGCCGGAGCAGATGCGGGCGTATCAGGGGGAGATCGAGAAGGTGCTGCAGTCGAATCCGGCGGTGGGAACGACGTTCACGATGACGGGCAACAGCCAGTTTCTGGCATCGTCGGATGGGCTGGTGATTGCGTTTCTGGTGCCGCGGGATCAGCGTGCGCCGATCGACGCGGTGAACGGGCAGTTGATCGGGGCGGCGTCGCAGATACCCGGGGTGATGCCGCTGTTTGGACCGCAGCCGGTCCTGCAGATTTCGGTGGGCGGTGCTTCACAACTCGCGGGGAAGTACTCTTTTTCGCTGTCGGGGACGAATCCGCAGGAAGTATATACGGCGGCGCAGCGGATGATGGGGAAGTTCGCGGCGAAACAGGGGTCGATGTTCCTGTTTTTCAGCTCGGATTATCAGCATTCGACGCCGCAACTGGAGATCAACGTTCTGCGCGATCAGGCGTCGTACTACGGCGTATCGGCGCAGCGGATCGTGTCGCTGCTGCGGGCGGCGTATTCGGAGAATTACATCTATTTGATCAAGGATGCGAACGACCAATATCAGGTGGTTCTGGAAGCGCCGGACGCGGATCGGTCCCAGCCTTCGGATCTGGATTTGCTGTACGTGCGGTCGGATGACGGCCAGCGGCTGGTGCCGCTGAAGGCGGTGGCGACCTGGAAGGAGGACCTGGGGCTTCAGGCGGTGAACCACATCAACCAGTTCACGGCCGTGACGATCAGTTACGGCTTGGCGCCGGGCGCCAACATTGGCGACGCGACGAAATACATCCAGGATTCGGCGAAGGAAGTGCTGCCGCCGACGGTGCATGGATTTCTGCAGGGCGAGGCGGAGACGTTCCGGCAGACGGTGCCGGCGCTGATCGGCCTCATGCTGCTGGCGGTGTTCATCATGTATGTGGTGCTGGGGATTCTGTATGAATCGTACCTGCACCCGATCACGGTGCTCTCGACGCTGCCGGTGGCGCTGTTTGGCGGGCTCGGGACGCTGACGCTGTGGAACCTGGGCGGGGCGTGGCTTCTGGGCAGCCACCACATTGCGAGCTTTGCGCCCGCGGAAGCGACCTTGTATGCGTTCGTGGGCATGTTCATGCTGATGGGGATCGTGAAGAAGAACGGCATTATGATCGTGGACTTTGCGATTCAGCGCGTCGGCGAGGGCCAGCCTGCCAAGCAGGCCATTCATGACGCGTCGATGGACCGGTTCCGGCCGATCATCATGACGACGGCGGCGGCGGTGATGGGGGCGGTTCCGCTGGTGATCGGCACGGGCGCGGACCCCGATTCGCGCCGGCCGCTGGGCCTGGTGATCGTGGGCGGCTTGCTGTTCGCGCAGCTCATCACGCTGTTCGTGACGCCGGTGATTTATCTGTACCTCGAATGGATTCAGGAGAACGTGCTGGACCGGATTCCGTTCTTCCGCTCGGCGCGGACCCACAAGGAACTGCAGGCGGCGTTCGCGGCGGCGGATACGGACGAACTCACGGTCACGCCCGGCGAGCATGGGGGCCATGCGGAGGCGGCCAACGGCCGGGGCAGCGGCCAGGGAGCCAAGACGCCCGACAAGGTGCATACGCCGTGAGGACATCGTGGGGCACCCCTCGGCGATGGCCTGGAGCAAAAGGGCTTTTGTAGCGTACGTAGCGTATGGTAAATTGCATACGTATGAGGAGAGTGCGTATGGCGACGAAATTGACGTTGAGCGCCGATCCAGAGGTCGTAAAGGCGGCGAAGGAACTGGCGGCGCGGCGGGGGACAAGCGTGTCGGAACTGTTCGCGACGTTCGTGCGGGCGGCATCGGCGAAGCGCGCTCCGAGGAAGCGGATGGGGCGCTTGGCGCGGAAGGTATCGGGCATCATTCGTGTGCCGAAAGAAAAATCATATCGGGAACTTTTAGAGGACGCATTGTCGGAAAAGTATGGTTTCTGAAGATGATGTAATTTTGCTGGATACGAACGTGCTGTTGGACGTGTTGACGGAGCGTCGCCCATATTATGAGCCTTCCGAGGAAGTCTGGTCCCTTTGCGAAAACGGTGAGGCGAAAGGATTGGTGTCGGCAATCAGCTTCAATAATACATTTTATCTGGTGCGGAAGTGGGGCGGCATCGCAAAGGCTTATACCGTGCTGCAGACCCTGCGTGATGTGTTCGCCGTCGTGGCGTTAGACGATCAAGTATTGAAGCAGGCGATCAGCGGTGGATTTTCTGACTTCGAGGATGCGATCCAGTATTACAGTGCGGTGCTGGGCAAGGCGGATTTCGTCGTGACCCGGAACGTGAAGGATTACTCGAAAGGCAGCATTCCTGCGATGTCGCCGGAAGAATACCTGGCACGGCGCCGACTGAAAGATCAAGGAGAGGGCCAAACCTAAGACCTGGCGGGTTGATGTTACTCAAGGCGTGCGGCGAGGGATCATGAGTTTGTCCGCAGGTTACCAACAGGTCTCGTCAGATGTAGCGGCGGTTCAGCGATCAGGGTGAGGTGGCGGGGACGAGCACGAGCTTGATGGGCTGGCCGGTGCTGAACGTGAGGTGGGTCACAGGGTTTCCGTCCGCGTCGCGCGAATCAGTGCGTTCGACGGAGGCGTCGGGCACGTGACTGGTGTCCAGGGCGATCGGGATGTCCCATTGAGTGACGGCCATTCCCTGCTGGGTGATGAAGATTTGGCGAGTGGCGATGCGATCCCCGCAACCTGCAAGGGCAACGGGTAAGAGCGCCACGAGTGCGGATCGGCAAAACGAATGCATTGGCATTCTCCAACATACGAGGTTTCTGCGAGCTGTTGGAAGGTGTAGTGCGCCGGGAGGGAAACAGGTTCAAGCAAATCTGGAAATCTCCCGACCGGCTACGAGTGGAGTGAACGCGCGGGTCGGCTACGCGTGCAGGTGTAGCCACTCGGCCAGGTGGATGGGGGTGAGATGGGACAGGTCGGGAAGGGCGAAGGTGGCGCACCGGCGGACTTCTTCCAGCGGGAGGGAGGTGGCGACGGCGAGGACGCGCAGGCCGGCGGCCTGGGCGGCGGCGCAACCGCCGGCGGAGTCTTCGATCACGAGGGATTTTTCTTTGTCGAGCTCGGCATCATATTCCAGGTTGAGCTTGTCGAAGGCGAGGTTGTAACCTTCCGGGTCGGGCTTCCCGCGGCGGACGTCTTCGATGGAGACGAGGACGTCGAAATGGTGGCGGAGCTGGAAGGCATCGAGGAGATCGATGATTTCGCCGCGGCGGGCGCCGGAGCAGATGGCGCGGGGGACGTTGTGGGATTCGAGAAATGCGAGCGTGTCGCGCACGCCGGGCAGCGGCTCGAAGGGGTGGCCGGAGGTGAGGCTGGTTTCGAAGAGTTCGTGCTTGGCGGCGGCGAGGCGGTCGATGAGGGCGGGATCGGTGGGGCGTCCGTGGTCGCGCAGCATGTGAAAGAAGCCTTCGGTGTCGCCAAAGACGATGTATTTTCCGAAGTAAGCGTGGCGGGGGATTTCGAGGGGGCCGCCGATGTCGGCCGCATGCCGCGCGAGGGTGCCGTTATAGGCGGCGAGGTGGAGGGATTCGGTATCGGCGATAACGCCGTCGAAATCGAAGATGACGCAGGAAGCGGGCATGGGGCGGCATGGTACGGGCGGCGGGGTGAATGGTAAATGGCCGGTGGAAGGGCGGTTGGGGAAGCTGCGTGATGGGGGCGGAAATGTCGCGTAATAGGTGGGAGAAAAGGGTTGAGTGGGGGGGGAGCGTACTCAATAATGGAGGCGTCGACGGGGCACGCTCCCAGAAAGGGACGTTGGGATGTTACGGATGTTTTTAGTGATCTGTGCGGCCGGGGGCGGGGCGCTGGTGGTGGTGCAGGCGTTGTTGAGCGCTTTGGCGCTGGGGGTGCACCATGGCCCGCACGTGGGTCGGCACAGCGGGGGCCGGTCGTGGGGGCATCGTGGAGCGCGCGGAGCGGGCAGGGGAGCGGGGCGGTGGCGCGCGGCGGGGCATCGGTCAAGCGGAAGCAAGGTGAACGCGGCGCCGGCCGCAAAGGGTCCGGTGGTGAAGGGACCGGCGCACGGGCTGCCGCGGGGGGTTACACCGGCGCATGCGACTGCCCAGGCGAAGGCGGCGGCGGCGGTGGCTGCGGCGCGCACTCAGCCGGGGCATCGCCACCACGGCAGCGCGGGATCGGGCGGGGATTCGCTGGCGTGGATCTGGCTGCACAGCATCGTGAATTTTCAGGGGCTGGTGGCGGGATTGACGGTGCTGGGATTGGCGGGGCTGGCCGCGAATGCGGGCGGCCTGGCGGCGCCGGCGGTCGTCGGGATTGCATTGGGGGCGGGTCTCGCGATGATGATGGTGGTGGCGGGGATCCTCACGGCAATGGTGAACATGGATCAGGATGGCACCATGCAGATGGAGCAGGCCGTGGGGGCGCTGGGCGAGGTGTATTTGAGCATCCCGGCGAGCCAGACGGGGTTGGGGAAGGTGATGGTGACCGTGCGGGGGCGGACGATGGAATTCGGGGCGGTGAGTTATGAAGAGCGGCCGATGGAGCGCGGCGAGCCGGTGATGGTGGTGGGGGTGCAGGAGAACGGGGTGGTCGAGGTGGTGTCTGGGAAGAAATATTTGTCGGACCTGGCGCCGGCGAAAGTTGCGTGAAGAGGCGTGTTCAGCAGGGTGGGGACTTAGGAAGGAGCAGCGATGAACGGGCATGTATTGAGCGGTGTGCTGGCGGCGGACCTGACGGCGACGGAGTGGCTGGGGGCGCTGGCGGCGGTGGTCGCGCTCATGTTCTTCTTTTTGATGAGCATGTTCGTGGGGCGCTACAAACGGTGTCCCAGCAACAAGGTGCTGGTGATTTACGGGAAGGCGGGGAAGGGGGCGCCGGCGCGGTGCATTCACGGGGGCGCGGCGTTCATCATGCCGCTGGTGCAGGACTACGCGTACCTGACGCTGGAGCCGATGCAGATTGAGATACCGCTGAAGGGGGCGTTGTCGATCGAGAACATCCGGGTGAACGTGCCGAGCGTGTTTACGATTGCGATCGGGACTGAGCCGGAGCTGATGCAGAATGCCGCGGTGCGATTGCTGGGGCTGGATTTAAACAAGCTGCAGGCGCGGGTGGAGCACATTATCTTCGGGCAGTTGCGCGAGGTGGTGGCGTCGATGCGGATCGAGGACATCGCGCGGCACCGCGAGCAGTTTCTGAAGAACATCCAGGCGTCGCTGGAGCCGGAATTGCGGAAGCTGGGGCTGGTGCTGCTCAACGTGAACATCACGGACATTGATGATGAGTCCGGGTACATCGTGGCGGTGGGCAAGAAGGCGGCGGCGCAGGCGGTGCAGCAGGCGCTGGTGGATGTGGCGGGGCAGGAAAAAATGGGGGCGATCGGCGTTTCGGATGCGGAGCGCGAGAAGGCGATCCAGGTGGCGCAGGCGCAGCAGCTCAAGGCGATCGGATTGCGCGATGCGCAGCGCGAGCAGGCGGTGAAGATTGCGGAGCTGGATCGCGACCAGAAGATCGGCGAGCAGACTGCGCTGCGGGACGAGGCGGTCAAGCTGGCGGACCTGGACAAGGAGAAGAAGATTGCCGAACAGGCGGCGGCATTCGAGCGCGATGCGAAGGTGAAGGATGCCGAACAGGCGATGCGTGTGGCGATTGCGGAGGCGAACGCCAAGGCGATCGATGGCGAATCCAAGGCGCAGGCGATGGTGGTGGCGGCGCAGGCGCAGCTGCAGGTGAAGCAGGCGGAGGCGTTCCAGCTTGGCGAAACGCGGAAGCGCGAAGCGGACGCGGCGGTGCAGGAAGCGCAGAACCGGGCGCTCGCGAAGGCGGCGCTGGCGGAAGCCGAGCGGGTGGAGGCGGAGCGGCGGGCGGCCCTCGAAGCGCCCGCCAAGGCGGAGAAGGCGAAGATGATCGTGGACGCGCAGGCGGCGGCGGAAAAGCGGCGCGTCGAGGCCGAGGGCGAGGCGTCGGCGATCTTTGCACGCCTCGAAGCCGAGGCGCGCGGGCAGTATGAGATCCTGGCCAAGAAGGGCGAGGGCTTGAAGCAGATCATCGCGGCCTGCGGCGGGGCGGATCAGGCGTATCAACTGCTGATGCTCGAACACATCGACAAGCTGGCGGAGACGTCGGCGGCGGCGATTGCGAACATCAAGTTCGACAAGGTGGTGGTGTGGGAAGGCGGCGCGGCGACGAACGGCAACGGTAACGGGAACGGGCACTCGAACACGGCGGGGTTCATCCAGAACATGGCGCGGATGATGCCGCCGATGATGCAGGTGATGAAGGACATCGGCGGGGTCGAGTTGCCGGGCTATATGGGGAAAGTGGTGGGTGAGGAGGTGACGGCGCCGGAGGCGGCGGTGCGGACGACGCCGGTGGTGCCGTGAAGGATATTGGGGGGGGCAAGCTGATTCAGTCATCGGAAGGCACCTCCGGGGCGAAGCCGTGGCGGAGGGTGGATTCGGAGATGGCCTGGGGATCTGTGAAGTGGAGGAGGTAGTGGGGGCCGCCGGCTTTGGAGCCGGTGCCGGAGAGGCCGAAGCCGCCGAAGGGTTGGCGTTCGACGAGCGCGCCGGTGATGGAGCGGTTGATGTAAAGGTTGCCGACGAGGAAGTGGGTGCGGGCGGCGGCGATGTGGGAGGGGGTGCGGGAGAAGAGGCCGCCGGTGAGCTTGTAGGCGGAGAGGTTGGCGAGGCGGAGGGCGTGGGGGAAATCTTTGGCGCGGAGGACGGCGAGGACGGGGCCGAAGATTTCGTCGGTGGCGAGGCGGGATTCGGGGGGGACGTTGGTGAAGAGGTGAGGAGGGATGAATTGCCCATTGTCGATTGCCAATTGCCGATTGGGATTCAGCTCCGATTGGCAACCGGCAATGGGCAATGGGCAATTATTGGGGTAGGCGAGGGTGGCTTCTTGTTGGCCGATGTCGATGTAGTGGCGGATTTTTTTTGCGGCTTCGGCGTCGATGACGGGGCCGAGGTCGGTGGAGGGATTTTGGGGGTCGCCGAGGATGAGGGCGCGGGTGGCTTCGATGAGGCGGGTGAGGAAGGCGTCGTGGATGGCGTCGAGGAGGATGAGGCGGGAGCCGGCGGAGCATTTCTGACCGGCGTAGGAGAAGGCGGAGTGGCGGACGGCGAGGACGGCGTCGTCGATGTCGGCGGAGTCGTCGACGATCATGGCGTTTTTGCCGCCCATTTCGCAGACGACGCGTTTGATGAAGGGGGCGTTGGGCGGTGTGTCGGCGGCGGCGCGGAGGATATCGAGGCCGACGGATTTGGAGCCGGTGAAGGCGATGGTGGTGATGAGGGGGTGGCGGACGAGGGCGGCGCCGACGGTTTCGCCGGGGGCGGGGCAGAAGTGGAGGACGTTTTTGGGAATGCCGGCGGCGTGGAGGTGGTGGACGAGCACGGCGGCGATGGCGGGGGTTTGCTCGGCGGGTTTGAGGATGACGGGGTTGCCGGTGACGAGGGCGGCGACGGTCATTCCGGTGGCGATGGAGAGGGGGAAATTCCAGGGGGCGATGACGGCGGTGGGGCCGCGGGGGAGGTGGCGGAGGTCGTTGCGTTCGCCGGTGAGGGCGGGGCCGGTGGGGTGGGGGTTCTGGAGGAGACTGGCGTGGAGGGCGTAGTAGCGGCAGAAGTCGATGGCTTCGCAGACGTCGGCGTCGGCTTCGGGCCAGGTTTTGTGGGATTCCTGGATGATGAGGGCGGCGAGGGCGTCGCGGTTTTCGGCGATGCGGGCGGCGGCCTTTTCGATGAGGGCGGCGCGGGTGTCGACGGGCGTGTCGCGCCAGGCGGGGTAGGCGTCGGCGGCGCTTTGCACCATGGTGTCGGCGGAATCGAGGGTGGTGGTGTTTTCGATCGTCTGGAGGCGCGAGCGAGCGAGGGCGTTGGCGAAGGCGGCGCGGACTTCGGGGAGGGAGAAGTTGCGGAGGGGTTCGTTCTGGAAGGCGGGGGGTTCGCGCGGCGTGGCGGGCGCGGGTTCGTCGATGTGCGGCGAGGCGAGCAGAACGTCGTCGGGGGCGCGGGAGGTGTCGGCGTGCAGCCAGCCGGTGTTGGAGGTGTTTTCGAGGAGGCGGCGGACGAGGTAGGCCATGCCGGGGATGAGCTCGCCAACGGGGACGTACTCGCGGATGCGGAGATGGCGGGCGGCGAGGGCGAGTTTGAGATCGTCGGCCATTCCGCGGAGGGCCTGGAATTCGATGGCGTTGGGCGGGAGATTGTGGGCTTCGAGGAGGGCGAGGGTGCGGGCGACGGAGCGGGTGTTGTGGGTTCCGACGGCGAGGGTGATGCCGCCGTCGCCGGGGCGTCGCGGCGTATTCTGCAGGAAGAGATCGGCGGCATTTTCGAAGGCGGCATCGGTGATTTCCTTTCGCGGCCAGACGGGGACGGGCCAGTTCATCATCTGGGCATGGATGGTTTCGTAGTCCCAATAGGCGCCTTTGATGAGGCGGATGGTGACGCGGCGGTTGATGGAGCGGGACCAGGCGATGAGGTCGGCGGCGTCTTCGTGGATGGAGCGGAGGTAGGATTGCAGGGCGAGGCCGGCGGGGAAGTCGAAGCGTTCGCAGCAGCGTTTGAAGAGGCGGAGGGTGAGGTCGTGGAGGGCGTGGGATTCCATGTCGAAGTTGATGAAGACGTTGTTGCGGGCGGCTTTTTGGAGGAGCGGGGCGAGGGCGTCGGTGAGGCGGTCGAGGGATCCGCCGGGGGTGTCGGTGTCGATGGGGGTGACGTGGCCGTCGAGGGCGGAGATTTTGATGGAGAGGTTTGCGCGGGGGATGGGGCCGAGGTGGTCGGTGTCGAGGATGGGGTTGGCGGGCCACTGTGCGACGGCGGCGGGGAGGGTGTCGAGAAGGTGGTCGTAACGGGCGCGATAGGCGGCGGCTTCGGCGTGGGAGACGACGGCTTCGCCGAGGAGGTCGACGGAGAAAGCGATGGATTGGGACCAGCGGGCGGCGAGAGTGGGGAGGGCATCTTCGAGGGAGTGGCCGGCGATGAAGGTTCTGGCCATGGACTGGACTTGGGCGGTGAGGGCAGCGGCCTGGGCGGATTTGAGGAGGTTGCCGGCGTTGAGGGCGAAGGCGAGGCCGGGGGGTAGGTCGAGGTCGGGGCGGAGGAGGTATTCGTGGAGGTGCTGGTTGATGGCGGCTGGGGTTTTGAGGGAGGGGAAGACGTCGATGAAGCGGAAGAGTTCGTTTTTGAAGCGGTCGTTCTGGAGGGCGAAGGCGAGGAGTTTGTCGGACCAGAATTTTCTGGAGAGTGCGGAGTCGGGGGAGGCGCGGGAGGCGGCGAGGAGTTCGCGGCCGATCTGCCGGGTGCGGGCTTCGAGGTCGGGTGCGCGGTCGGCGGGGGGAGCTGATGGGACGGGGTGCCGTGGCATGGCGAGCCTCTGTGGGGACGTGTGGGGTTATTGTAGGAGGCTGTGTGCATTGCGGGGCGGGACGGGGAGGCGATGCAGAGCGGCGGCTTGGCGGTGTGGATTTGGAGAGGGGCGTGTCGCCAGAGCGCCAAGAGCGCCAAGTTTTTGCGGGAGGGGCGGGAGAGGCGTTGCGCGGGGGTGGGGGCGGGGCGGTCCGGATGGGGGAGGCGGGGGCAGACGGCGGTGAGGGGATATGAGGGGACGGTTGGCATGTTCTTTCTCCCGGTCGAGCGGTAGGCATTATACCGAACAGAAGCCTTACATTCAAGGAAAAAATGGTGCGTCCGAGGGCATTTTGCGGGGTTGGGCTATTGGGGGCCGGTGCGGTTGGAGAGTCGTGTTGTGGCGCGGCGTGATGGCCGGCAGGCCGGAAGCTAGCTAGAGATTGCCGCGGGGGAGGGGGGAGAATTTTTGTGGATGGGGCGGGTGGGGGGGAGGAGTTATGGCGATGGAAAGGATGGGGCGCGGGAGTTTTCAGGGATGCGAGACGATGCAGGGCGCGGCGTGCGGGGAAGCGATTTTGTGGCTGTGGCGGTGATTAGGGGTAGGGGCGGCGGGCAAGGAACGATGGCGACGGCCCGGCCTGAGGCATTAGGGGCGGAGAAATGGTTCCTGACCTGCTCTGTCTCAACCCTCATAGATTCGCCAAAATCATGACATTGTGAGTGATGGCTCGCAGCAGCATATCTTTCTTTCGTCCGACGGGCGTCCGTGCACGACACGCCGAGCCAAGATTTCGTTTGATCATGCTGTTGAC
>DASZTO010000066.1:0-4927 GCA_035548175.1 Phycisphaerae bacterium
ATGGCCCTGCGCCCGATCGCCGACGCCTCCAGCATCCCCTACCTCATCCAGGCCCTCGACAAAGACGACTCCCAACACCGCGTCAGTTATGTCGCCTACGCCACCCTCCATCGCCTGATTCCCCAGGATGCCCTGCCGCCCCTGGTCATCGTCCCCCAATTCCAGAAAAACAAGGCCCAGGAAATTCAGGCCATCAAAGACTGGTGGACGCACGAGAAGTCCAAGTGGAATCCCGCCACCATGCCCGCCGAAAGAGCCCGCGTCTCCATGCTCCCCTAGCCGGCCCGCCCGATCGCTGATCGGTCCGCGCCTTTATCGACCGCCCCACGCCATGCCGCTTCAGAGGTTCGACGATGCACCCGCTTGCCGTCCGCCTTACCGCCTCCTCAACGCACCCAGCGCGCCAACTCGCGCGCATAGTACGTCACCACAAACGCCGCCCCCGCGCGCTTGAACGCGTGCATCGTTTCCTCCACCACCTGCCGCTCGTCGATCCAGCCGTTCGCCGCCGCCGCCTTCAGCATCGCGTACTCGCCCGACACCTGGTACACCGCCGTCGGTACCGGCGAGGCTTCGCTCACCGCCCGCAAAATATCCAGATACGCCACCCCCGGCTTCACCATCACCAGGTCCGCCCCCTCCGCCACATCCAGCGCCGCCTCGCGCAGCGCCTCCGCCTCCCCGCGCCGAAAATCCATCTGATACCCCTTGCGATCCCCAAACTGCGGCGGCGATTCCGCGGCCTCCCGAAACGGCCCATAGAACGCCGACGCATACTTCACCGCATAGGACAAAATCGCCGTGTCCTCGTATGCCCCCGCATCCAGCGCCGTGCGGATCGCCGCCACCATGTGATCCATCGCCGCGGAAGGCGCCACCACATCCGCCCCGCACCGCGCATGCAGCGCCGCCTGATGCCCCAGCGCCGCCACCGTCTCATCGTTATCCACGCCCGACTGATCCCCCCGCAGCCGCCCGCAATGCCCGTGCGACGTGTACTCGCAGTAGCACAAATCGGTGATCGCCACCAGCGGCAGCTTCGCATCCTTCACCGCGCGCAGCGTCGTGCACACCGCGTTGTTCTCATCATGCGAGTGCGACCCGGTCGCATCCTTCTTGTCCGCATCCGTGATGCCAAAGAGCAGAAACGCCCCGATCCCCTCATCCGCCGCCCGCCGCAATTCCTCGACCGCCACCTCCGGCGAATACTGAAACACGCCCGGCATCGACCCAATCGGCGTACGGATTCCCTGCCCCAATCGCACGAACACCGGCCACACAAAATCCCGCGCCGCCAGCCGCGTGCCCGCCACCATCTCGCGCAGCAACCGAATGCCGCGCAACCGCCGTGGGCGCACACTCGAAAATCCACGTTTCTCAGTTTTTTCTTCCATGGTTCCAGTGTAGCACAATTATTTTGTCCGCTCCCGCACTCCGGCGGACACTGCTCATTCGGTCCCACTTGGAGTAACTCGTGACCGCTGACCGTGACCTTCTTCTCGCTTACGCCCGCGATCGTGATGAAGCGGCTTTCGCCGCGATCATCGAGCGCTACCTGCGCCTCGTGTACGCGGCGTGCTGGCGGCAACTCCGGGATCGGCACCTGGCGGAAGATGCGACCCAGGCCGTGTTTGTGCTGCTCAGCCAAAAAGCCGCCGCCGTGCGGCCCGAGCGCTTGTCGGGATGGCTGCTGACCGCGGCGCGATTTACCTGCGCCGCGATTCGCAAGCGCGAGGGACGCCGGGAAAAACGTGAGGAGGCCGCCGCCATGCGTGACGTGCAGACCGCCGATCTGGGGGACCGGGAGCGCGACGAACTGCTGGCGCTCCTGGATGAAGGCCTCGGCCGCCTGAAGCCGCAGGAGCGCGAGGCGGTGGCCCGGCGTTATCTGCAGGAGCAATCGCTGCAGGATGTCGGCGCCGGGCTGCACCTGTCCGAAGAGGCGGCCCGCAAGCGCGTCGACCGCGGCGTGGAAAAGCTCCGCGCCTTTTTCGCCCGCCGGGGGATCGTATCGAGCGCGGCACTCGTCGCGACCGTCCTCGCCGCCCACAACGCCAGCGCCGCCGCGCTTCCCGCGCCGCATCTATCCATCGCAATCCTGCACACCTGCCGCTCCGGCGGGTCTGCCGTCACTCTTGCCCAAGCGAGCCATGCCATGATGACCGCCGCCAGAACCAAACTTGTCGCCGCTTCCGTTGCCGCCGTTGCGATCGCCGCCACCGGCACGTGGTTGACCGTCCGCGCGGTAGCGCTCGCGCCCGCGGCCAGCGCCGCGGCGACGTCAGCGCCTGCGCCTTCTCTCACGTTCGACCGTTCGACGCCGAAAAACACGTTGCGTTCCTTCATCGCCGCGCTCAACGTCGGCGACAAGGAAAAGGCCTACGCCTGCCTGCTGGTCGATCCCCAGCGTCCGCCCGACGAGTTCGACGGCTGCATCGCCTGGGCCCTGGCGCAGAGCCGCCTGCTGTCCGCCGGCAAAGCGCGCCTCAATGCGCCGGGCTACACGCTCCTGGGCGGCATCGGCATCCAGATGTTCGCGAACTTCGCCGACCTCGCCCAGCAAACGATCACCGGCGACAGCGCCACCCTCACCATTCCCGCCGCCACCCTGGAAAAGCTTTCCGCCGATTCCGACGAGCGCATCTGGGCAGGCAAACCGCTGCGGTTCAAAAAGAAGGCAGGGGTATGGAAGCTGGACGTCGATCATTCCGTCACCGTGCGCATGACGCTGGTGGGCGCTGTCCAGGCGCCGCCCGCGGAGGCGCGTGCCCGCAACACCAAAGTGCTGATGGATCTGGCGAAGCTGTTCGATCAGATCGCGCAGCAGATCACGGACAAAACGCTCAAGTCGCCGCTGGATGTGCGCGTGGCCATCCGCAGCGGGGCGATGGAGGTGTTCCAGAAAGATGGCGGCGACGACATGCAATGCGTGCTCGCGCCGGCGGGAGAGGAAGCGGATTTGCCATGACTGTTTGCCATGACTGCCCTTCTTCCAGCGTGCCGGTACAATCGCTCCTTGCGAGGAAGGAGTTCCATGCGCCGCCCGCGTTCAGGTTGTTGTCTGCTCGTTCCGCTGCTGCTTGTGCCGGCCTGCACGTCCGGCCCGCCGCAGAGCGACGCGCCTCTGGCCACGGGACGAAATCCCGATGCGCTGCTGGCGCTCCTGGCCAGTCCTTCCACGCCGGACGCCTCGCGCCAGGCGGCGGACCAGCGGCTGGCGGCGGCGACGAGCAAGACCAATCCGGCGCGTCTTGCGGTGCTGGAGCAGATTCTTTATGCGCCGGGACATTCCGATGCGATGCGCGATTATGCGATCGATCAACTCGCGGCGGCGGATCCCGGGCGATGCGCCAATGCGCTGATTCTGTATTTGCCCCGCATGACCGGCGAGGTGCTCGCCCATGCGTGCGCGGCGGCCACGGCGCTCGGCGATCCGCGGCTGCTGGATCCATTGGCGCGATCGCTGGCGCGGATGGCCGGCCCGCCACGCGAGGCGGCCAATGCGAACGATCGGCCGGAGTTGCCGGCGATCACGGCGCTCTCGGGCAAGCCGGCGGTCGACGCGTTGTACGATCTGCTCGCCACTTCGACGGACACGTCGGTGCAGATCGCGGCGCTCGATTCGCTCGAGGTGCTGCTGCCGGCGGATGAGGTGGTGAAGCGGGTCGCGCAGTTAAATCCGGGGCAGGATGCGTCGGCGGCGTTTGTGACGGACGTGCAATGGTGGGCGTCGGCGTTTGGGACGCTGCCGCTGGGAGAAAACGAATGCCGGTGGGTGCAGACGCTGCATCGGCCGGAGAACGCGGGGATGGTGGAGCGGGCGATCGCGGCGCATCACGAGCTGGCCGGGCAGACGGATTATGTCGCGGCGCCGCGCTTCGTGGCCGTGCTGGCGGCGATGGATGCGGAGGGGTTGAAGATGACGCGGCAGCAACTTCTGGACGTTCTGGCGGCGGCGCTGGCGGCGGTTCCGCATACGCATCGGTCGCCGGCTTACGCGGGGGCGCCCGACGATGTGACGGACACCTTGGCGGCGAATGCGGCGAAGCTGTCGCGCGGGGATTTGCTGACGCTGCGGTTGCTGCTGGCGACCTTGCCCGCGGCGCTGCCGGCGCTTTATCAGCAGGGCATCGACGATCTGGCGGATACGAATACGGAGCACGGCGGGTTGCTGAAAATTTCGGAGGGTTCGCCGCCGGCTCTGACGCCCACGATTTATCCGCCGACGTTGACGGATGGCAATTTCACGTACCTGACGCCGGAAGCGCTGGTGCGGGATACGCCGCTGGGAATTGCGCAATATCACTTTCACTTTCAGCAGATTCACAACGAGGATCGCGCGGGGCCGGGGGCGGGGGATCTTTCTTACATTCGCTCGGCGGCGTGCAATGGCGTGGTGATCACGTCTGTGGATACGCGGAAGGTGAACATCGATTTTTACACGCCGGCGGGGGCGGTGGTGGATGTCGGGACGTACAGGGTGAAGTGATCCTCCATTGCCGGGTGGTGAGGGTGAGTTTTCCAGCGTAAGGTTTTGTCGGCGGTGGCGGGGATGGTGATGTCGCGCTCCGTTGAGGCGAGGGTTCCGATGGGCTGCGCGAGGTTGTCGCATTGGATGCGGAGGGTGTAGGTTCCCGGCGGGGATGTTTTCGACGCGGGGCTTTGGTTGGGGAGGGAATTTTTGGCTGCGAATGCGCGCGGGGTTTGCCAGGTTGTGCGCGCGGAGGCGGAGGCGGGCGGAAGAGCGGCGATGGGACGGAGCGGCCGCGGATGGACGCGGATGGATGACGATGCGTTTGTGCGTGAACTTCGCAAGGGGGGGATGAGACGTTCGCCCCGGCACACTGAAGTGTGAACTCCGGACGCGTTGGGGCGTCATCAGTATGCAAGTGCGAGGTGCGAGAGACGCGCGGGGAGGGGGGGCGCT
>DASZTO010000067.1:0-60873 GCA_035548175.1 Phycisphaerae bacterium
CCCCCACATCCAGCCCCACCCCCGCCAACTCAAACCCCGCCGCCGACACCACCAGCGGCCCCAGCAACGGCCCATACCCCGCCTCATCAATGCCCGCAACAATCATCCCTGACGCCTCTGCAAGCTCTTCCACTTCCGCGATTTTCCCCGCCAAAACCGCCGCATCTTACCATCACCCCTCCCCCCTTTTCACCCGCTTTTCCCCGCATTTTTCGCAACCGTCCACCCCCCCGCCGTGTGCCGTGCTCAGGAAAGGGCCGCAAGGCCCCTGAGCATGCTCGGGAGGAGGACCGCGAAAAAAAACACGACCGCTCCAGCGCAGAACACCCTTCCACAAGCGGAACGAGGGGGTCGCACCCAGTCCCGCATGTTTCTTGCATTTTCCCCCCCCTTTCTCCCCCGCGCAGGAACGTCGCTTGCACCTTTTCCTCACGAATCCTAAGGCTCCCGCACATATGAACGTCAGGCGACCCAGCCGTGCTCGAGCCGCTTTCCTTTTCCCTTTCAGGCGTATCCCGCCAGGAGTTGCTTTATGGTTACTTTCAATCCTCTTGCAGACGGCGCTTCGTCGCAGCAGTCTGTCGCCGCACCCGACCGAAACCTCGTCCATGAACACGAATTCGTCGCCTCCCCCATGCTCACCGGCAGAACCCAGCTCGCGTGGGGGGCCGTCATCGCCGGTGCCATCGCCGCCATCTCCCTCCTCGTCCTCTCCAGCTCCCTCGCCTATGCCTGCGGCGTCCCCGGATACTCCGGCGGTGCCTACGGCTGGGGTTCCGGTATCTGGGCCGTCGTCACCGCCATCATCGCCTACTTCATCGGCGGTGCCGTCGTCTCTTACCTCTCTCCCGCCCCTGAACTCCGCACCGGCGCCGTCCACGGCTTCCTCGGATGGGCCCTCTCCCTCCCGCTCCTCCTCCTCCTCTCCACCACCGCCGTCGGTTTCGCCCGCACCCTCATCGCCTCCGACGCCCTCCGCATGACCGTCCAGCCCGCCATGAACCAGCCCACCCACGCCAACCTCACCGGCGCCGCCTGGGGCTCCTTCATCGCCCTCGCCTGCGGCCTCATCTTCGCCATCCTCGGCGGCGTCTACGCCCGCAGCGCCAAATCCACCAGAATGACCATGCAATAACCCCCCGCAACAACCTTCCTTCCCCCCCGGGCCGAGCAAAACGCTCGGCCCTTTCCATGCGCCGATTTCAAATCAGCGCCAGACGCAGTCCGTGGAATTTGATAGCATAGGTCGCCCTGGATGTTTTCGGAGGCCATCACCTGGTTCCAAATATCGTTCTGGATTCCAACGTTCTTTACGCCGCGCTGCGCTCGCGTGATGGAGCCGCATTCCTTCTCCTCGATCACATTGCCGATGGTAGCGTCAATATCCACCTTTCCGTCCCTGTTTTCTTTGAATATCGCGATGTGCTCGCACGCCAACCCCATCGCCTTCGCCTCTCTGAAACGGAAATTGGGCTTGCGCTCAATGCCCTCTGCGCCGCCGCCACGCTCCACGACATCCATTACATCTGGCGTCCTTCCCTCCGTGATCCCAAGGACGAGATCTTTCTCGAACTCGCCGTGACCGCAAATTGCCGCACGATTGTCACCCACAATATCCGCGATTTCGCCGGCGCAGACACCTTTGGAATTGATGTCGTGACTCCACTACAATTCCTCAGGAATATTGGAGCCCTGTCATGACTCGTGTCACCTTCCGCCTTCCCGACTCCATCCACGAGCGAGCCAAGCAACTCGCCAAGCGCGATGGCATTTCCCTCCACCAGCTCCTCGCCTCCGCAGTCGCCGAAAAGGTGTCCGTCCTCGAAGGCATTGATTACCTGCAGGCGCGCGCCGCCAAGGGAAAGCGCGAAGACCTCAAACACATCCTCGCCAAGGTCCCCTCCCGCAAACCCCTCAAAGGCGACGAACTGCCAGCCCGCAAATAATCGCCCCGCCGACACCCACCGTGCGCCGCCCTCTCCCACATGAAACGCGCCCCCACCAAAAAATCTCCCCGCGCAGCGCCAACCCACCGAGCCGCCGACGCCCGTGTAGCGCCGGCCCACCGGGCCGCCGGTCCACCAGTCGCCGCAAACCATCCGCCAACCGCCATCCCACCCGCCTCCGTGCTCTCCGTGTTCTCCGTGGTTTTGAACCAGTTTCCCACTCCCTGGTCCTGAATCGCTTCAACTCATATCGGCTCCAGCGGCTCATAAAGCACGTCAAGGACATTCCTCTGATGAACACGCCAGGGCAACGTTCGAATCTCAAAATATCCATCGATCTTCAAATAGGCATACCCCCCAAAATAGACAAACACGACAGCCCCCATCAGAACTACCACAACTACCCGCAAAGTCCTGCGCGGTTTCTTCCCATAATCCAATGTTGTTTCCTCACCCGCAGGCACGACTCCCTCCGTAACGTTTCAAAATCTCGGCTCCGCGCACCGGTACGCGGAAACCACACGTTGCCCCTCGCAACGCCCGCCGCAAGCCCCTACTTCACCTCCCCCTTCGCCGACCGCATCGGCACCATCACCATGTCCAACCCCCCCTTCCCCTCCGCCAGCGCCGCCGGAATCTCCCCCGCCTCCACCACCACCTCCTTCCCCCCCACCCCCTCAGACCAGAAATTATCCCCGCCCTTCCCCATCCGCGGCTCCCCACACCATTCCACATGCCCATCCAGGCACAAAACGTTCTCCCCGCTCCCCGCCACCGTTCCCACGTGGTTCGGCGAATTCTCCACCGGCCCCTCATCCCCTCCGCCCACCACCAGCGCTTCGCCCGCCGCCTGCGTCGCCGCCGGCCCCCTCGGATACGCTTCCCCCGCGCCCGCTTTCGTCCCCATATACGGAGCCATGTCCATCATCACCGGCTCATCCTGCGCATCCCCTTCCTGCCGCGCCCGCCACCACCCCCCCGCCACAACCCGCTTCTCCGCCGATTCCGCCCACGGATACCTTATCGAATAACTCACCTGCTTCCCGCTCCCAAAGCACCCATACGCCTTCCCCGCCGCATCCTCAACCGCCGCCGCCCCGCCGCCCGCATTCGCACCCGCAAATGGATCACTTGGACAAATATAAATTTTCGTATCCTTCACCATCCCCTGACCCACCAGCAGCCACTCCGCCGCCAGCACATTATTGTTGGAAAACGCCTCCCCCTTCCCCGGCACATCCCCCGCCACCCGCACGTTGTACCCCCTCGCCGACGTCGCCGGCACCACCGGAAACCATCCCTCACTCTCCCCCGCATACACATGCATTCCCTCCGCCAACTGCCGCAAATTCGACTGACACCCACTGATCTCCGCCCTCCCCCGCGCCTCCCCAATTACCGCCCCCGCCACCCCCACCATCCCCGCCACACACCCCCCCACCACCACCCCATTCCCACAACGCCGAACCCAACCGCACACCATATCCACACTCCGCCTCGAGGAATCCTCGCCACAGCAACGCCGCACCTTTCACGCTACCCTCACCCCTCCCGACCAGCAAGATTTTCGCCTCCCATCCCACGCGGCCCCGGTGGTGACATCATCGCCCGCCCCTCTGCCCGCATCCCCATTTTGTATTTTCCCCCGCATCGGTTATCCCTCCCCCATGCCCGACACCCAACCCCTCGCCCGCCGCCCCGCCACCCCCACTGCCTCATCTTCCCCATCCTCGGCGGCATCTACGCCCGCAGCGCCAAATCCACCAGAATGACCATGCAATAACCCCCCGCAAGAACCTTCCTTCCCCCCCGGGCCGAGCAAAACGCTCGGCCCTTTCCATGCGCCATCACACATGATCCCCCCACGTGTCATATACGTCTGTTAGGTCAATCCCATCTACCGTGCCGTCTCCATTCACGTCGCCGGTCGGGCCCGAGGTGCCCCACGCCCCGATCACAAGATTAAGATCGCTATCATCCACCCCCCCATCCCCGCTCACATCCCCGAACAACCTATAAAAATCCATCTCCTGATCGTGTATCCCCGTCCGCCCCGTCAGATTGCTCGTCACGTTCCCTCCGTGAACCGTCAAGTAGTAGATCCCGTCCGGTAGCGACCCGCCTTCATACATCGAATCCGTAAACGTGATTACATACGTCTTCCCATCCCCGCTCGGATTGCTCACCGCAATCGGCATCGGCACCAGATCACTCCCGTCCATCGGGTCCCGGTCCAGCGTGATCGCCCCATCACCCAACGTCACCGACTGATTGAACACCACCGTCAACGATGTGATCATCGACCGCTGCGCCGACCCATCGTTGATCTGCCAATCAATAACGCCCAGGCTCGGTTGCACCACCGTAACCGCCGCCGTCGCCACGCCCCCGCCACCGCCCGGACTCACCTCAATCACATACGTACTGCCATTCGCACCTGCCGCCGCATAAACATGATCGACCGTAAACGTAATCACGCCCGCATCCAGATGCACCACCGTCGGGTCGGTTCCATCGCCCCAATCAATATTCACATCGTGGCTTTGCGTCAGAACCGGATCGGCCAGCATACCAGTGATCTCGTCCGACGAGCCCACGGCAATCCGCGGCTGCAACAGGGCCAACGAGGTCACCGTCGGGGCAATCGGACCATAGGACTGACTAAAGGCCGCCATATCCACATCATCAATCACGCCATCGCCATTGACATCAAAATAAGGCACGTACGCCGGCGACGAGGACGTCGAACCAAACGCCGGCACAAACGCCGCCAGGTCCGTCGAATCCACCACGCCGTCGCCATTCGAATCGCCGAACAGTGCCGTGAAGTTGAACGTGTAGCTGCCCGTCAGGATATAGCTCGGATCACCCTGACCCCACCCCAAATACTTAGGATCTACCGTCAACTCATAACTTCCATCGGGTAAAGCCCATGAAAAAGTCAAAACGTACGTCTCCAAATCGCCCGATGGGTTGGTCACGGTCATACTCGGCCCCCCTAGTACGCCTACTACGTCCGGCGTCAGCTCGAACGTGTCGGCCGATGCATATACAGGATGATTAAACGTCACCGTCAACGAATTGACCATCGACCGCTGCGCGCTTCCATCGTTCACCTGAAATGATGGCGTCAGCGTCGGCGGGTAACTGGTGAAGTTCATGCTCACGGTGCCGCCATACGCGGCAACGACAAAAGGCTGTCCGCTATCTTCATAGTAAGCACTAACTAGCGAGCTAAAGTCAGAATTGTTCAACAACGTGTCCAAATCCGAAGCAGACAAGCCGCTGGTTACAGTGATCGACGACGCACCAGGCGATAAGGTTGCTTCACCAAAGAAAACGACCACCCGCTTATCAAAAGTCCAACCATCGCCGCCCTCATCGAGCTCTGGACTAATAATGGCAACGGCAAGCTTGTTACCAATCGGCGCTGAGATCAGTTGGACACCAAACTGGCCGTCATCGCGCCTATCCTCATCTGGAGACGTCGTCTGCCACAGCGGGAACCATCCGAAATTGTCCTGACGGTCACCTTCCGACGTTGGCCATCCCTCTTCTGTCGAGTAGTCGGAGATATCATAGAATGTGCCGTAGGGCCCGCCGATCTGCACATACGCGCCGCCAATATCAATCCGGTCCGGCGAGCCGGTGATGCCCGACGTCGACGTGTCCGACCAAAGCGGAACCAGGAATCCCACCGTCAGCGTAAGCTGCGTATCCGTGTAATGCGCATACCACGCCAGCCCATTCCCCAGCACCGGTAAATCCGGATTGCGAATCACCTCCCCCTCCGGAAGATCACCAAAAGTCCCCACAATGTGTCCAGCCGTCAAAACGACAAAGCTGTCGCCAACCTGATAACTAAGCGCATCGTCCGGATCGGCAAAAGCCGCAAAAGTACCGGCAATCGTCGCGGTCCCCGTCACAGCAAGCTGGGAACTCTCGCCTGGATCCGAACCAAGATATGCATCCAGCGTCATTCCCAAAGAGGCGTCCAAATCGCTATCAATCGTCAAAGTACCAAACGGATCGGACGAAGCGATATCCACGCCAAGTGCCCCATCCAATCCGCGCACCAGCGCATCCCCGGGCACGAAGTCAGCGTGTGGGCTTTTCGCAATGACGCCAGGGGCAGGATGTGCCGGCGAAATAATGGTGCCAGTGCCGGAGATATCCGCCTTCACCGCCTTAACAATAGATGCGGCGGAATTGAGAGTTCCTCCGTCAACCACCAGCGTTACAGGAAGACCTTGCCCAACATGAAACGTCGATGTGCCGTCATCCACCTTGAATAAAGCGCTTCCGTTGGTAATCCAAACCCGTGCATACCAGCCCGGCCCGCCATCCTCCCAGCCGAAATTGGCACTCTGCGTCTCCCATGTTGCATCGCTCACACTAAGTTCCGGATACGCATCCTGATTGCCGGACCATACGTCCGTCAGCCCACCAACGTGCACCTCAGCGCTGTCATTTTCGACAACTTTTCCCGCTGGAACGTATACTCCATTCACCGTTAGCCCAGAGCCAATGTTCGCATCCTCAGTGACGTTGATGACAGTGCCGCTTCCAGAAAAAGTCGCCACCGGCCCCTGCGGCGGATACTGCGTGCTTCCCGAATCGCCTGAAAGAATATTAAGCCGCCATACACTAAAGTGCGCGCCGGAAGTCACGCTAAGAATGGCGTCCTGCCCACTGTTGAGCACAAAGATGCCCGCGGTGGCTCTATTCGCCGTAAATACGGCTCCATCGTGCAACTTAAGCTGTGCGCCTGGCCCCTCGACCATTGTTGGCGTTTGATCATTCGATGCTCCAATATTCACACGCCCCTGCGCGGTCACCGTCCCACCGCTCACATCCATCATCGATGTCGTATCGACATTCAGTTCCCCCGTGGTAATCGTCGAGGTTGTCGCCGTGAGATTGACGCGGCCTACACCTCCAACCCGCATAACGCCGCTGTTGCCCACAGCAAATGTCCCGTTGGTGAATGTCAAATTCGAAATTCGTGGATCGCCTGTCGTGGGAGTCGTCACGCCAAGCATATACGCGTTCGCCGCGGAAATGCTCCCAAAATCTTCTATATCCGTCTGATGGCTTTGCGTATCCAGATTGCCCGTGAGGTTCACTATAGTGGCGTATTGCACCGACAGGATGCCATGCCCGCCAGCATCCCCCGCCACATAGAAGTTCTTGGCATTGATCGTTCCCCTGTTCTGGCTGGTCCCGTTGCACACCAGCGTCAGCTTGGCCGTCGCCCCATTGGCCAGCGTCAGATAAACGTTCTCCGCCTGCTTATCGTTGGGGAGATCGGACGGCTTGACGTTCAACGTCGTGTTGATCGCATCAATCGTCACCGCTGCGTTGCCCACCACATTGAGCGAACTGATGTCCACGTTCTGGTCCAACACGAGGCTCGCATTCGTGTTGAACGTCACCTCGTAAAAATGCGTCGCGTCGCTGATGGGGGCAACGTGGTTATGGTTTACATCTTCCCAGTTGAGCGCGTCGGACCAATTAGCGCTATGGGCCAGATCTCCGCCTGTCCATGTGACCGCTACGGTACTGAATAAGACCCTGGACTCCAGCGAATCGAGCATTAGCCGATTCCCTGCGATAGAACGAAGATGACGTACAGGCCTAATGATGCTCTTGTTTCGGCGATTTATAAACCGCATGACCCTGCCTTTCAAAAATCAGAAATTAGTTTGCAAAATCTTTCAGCTAGTGAGTATCGTGAGAATCTGGCGAACCTGTATCGTTATCTCCTGCGGACGGCGTCCATGTTCCAGATCGACTTTCCCTTCTGGTGGCAAATAGTCCTGGCAATCGTGGGCATTTTGCTGCTGGCCTTGCCGATCCTCTTCCCACGCAAAATCGTTGCATACATTCCAATGCTGTCGCTTATCGCGGCCCTCACTCTTTCGGAAGAGTGGATCAGAACGTGGTCCCACAACGAGATGATCACATGCGTTTTCGTCCACCCAGTCGGCCACGGAGAAATCCATGTAGGCCGCTACGACATGGTTTTGTGCTGCGGGGGGATTATGCTGGCGCACGACACGAGCAGAGAATTTGAAAATATACCACCCTATCCAAACCCGTGGCAGCCGCCCCACATCGCTTGGACTCCATACGCAAAATATCCCTATTATCCCGGCGAGAGCTTGCCTCGGCCCCTCGCACCTGGGCATGAATTGACAGAATTTAGCCATTATGGCTTCCGATTCGCCTGGGGTAGCGAGCCTCCGGTGGGACGCGGGTACGCTGCGATGTCCGTTCAGGCGATCACCGTGCCCATCTGGCTTCCAATAGCCCTCTTTCTTATCCAACCGGCCCTTTGGTGGCGACGACGGAGAGTTATCTGTCGGCGTAAAAAGCACGGACTCTGCCTCCACTGCGGCTACGACCTCCGCTCCAGTCCCGACAAATGCCCCGAATGCGGCACCGTCGCGCCTCCGCGCGCACCGGCCTCCGCAACCACCCCGACACCTCCCATCAACACCTGATTCACTTGTTCACGACAAGCACAAAAAGAAAGGACCGCCGCGGCAAACCCACGCGCCGTTCTTCTCCGCCACGCCTTCTACCCCGCCTCAGCCACAAACGCAAAACCTTTTCCTAAGATTTTCCGAGCCGCACAAAATTGACCGCAATCGCACATCCTCATCTCTATAAACCCCGCAAAAACCTAGGGGGGCCCAGGGGAGTCGTCAGGGGGGATGCAGGGGGATCGCCAAGGCCTCTCGCCGGCGCAGCCACCCTCGCCCCGCCCCGCCCAAGCCCTCACGCCGCCCTCGCGCGCCCCTACCCCGCGGCGCGCACAACTTGGCAATCCCCGCGCGCATTCAACCCCAAAAATCCCGCCCCCAACCCCCACAACCCCAGCTTCTTACCGAAATTCCCCCCCCCGTCCCTGTGCGCACAAACTGGGCGCAACTCCCTTCTATAGACAAAGAGGAGCACTGCGCCATGAAACCCCCTCCCCCAATTGAACCCATTGAACCCATACCCCAATTGAACCCCTCCCCCTTCGTCGTCCTTCACCCCTTCACGGCTTCGTGTTTCCGTCGTCGCCGGGCGGGGGGGAACCCTGTGTCGAATTCCCGCAAAAACCTCATACACAAGCACAAAAACCTCAATCCGCAAAAGACACAACGGCAAAAACTCAACGTTTTTTGCAAAAACCTCGAAATCTACGAGCAAAACCCCACATTCCCTTCCCGCGCACCCCGCCCAACCCCGCTCCCCCAGCCCCATTTACCATTTACCATTTACTATTTACCATCCCCCCCATGCTCACCGTCCTCGGACAACCCCGCGCCCTCGCACAGCTCCAACGCTCCCTCGCCTCCGGCCGCCTCGCCGCCACCTGGATCTTCGCCGGACCCCCAGGCGTCGGAAAAATGCGCGCCGCCATCCAACTCGCCAAAACCGTCCTCTGCGACCACCCCCGCCGCCAACCCAACGGCGACACCTTTCCAATGTTACCGCCGGACTTCCCCCTCACCCTCCCCTGCGACGCCTGCGAATCCTGCCGCGCCATCGACAACAAGGGGGGGGGTTCTCACCCCGACCTCCACCTCGTCACCAAGGAACTCATCCGCTACCACGACAAATCCGGCACCAGCAAAGGCACCACCCTCTCCATCCACGTCATCCGCGGCGAAATCACCGGCGACCCCGCCGAAAACAAAGAAGCCAAAATCGCCAAACGCTCCTTCCGCGGCAAAGGCAAGTTCTTCATCGTCGACGAAGCCGAACTCATGGAACTCCCCGCCCAGAACGCACTTCTCAAAACCCTCGAAGAACCCCCGCCCCACACCTACCTCATCCTCATCACCCCCAGCCCCCAGGAACTCCTCTCCACCATCCGCTCCCGCTCCCAGATCGTCACCTTCAGCGAGCTGCCCACCGACGTCATCATCCCCGGCCTCATCGGCGCCGGCGTCCCCAGCAACGACGCCGCCCTGCTCGCCCGCCTCGCCCGCGGTTCCCTCGGCCGCGCCCTGCGATGGGCCGACGACATCCGCATCATCGACGAAAAAAACGCCAAAGCCGCCGACCGCAAAGCCAAAGCCAAAACCGACGCCCCCGATGATGACGACGACGACAACGCCCAGCCCTTCACCCCCGGCGGCATCCTCGGCTGGACCCGCGACCTCGCCGCCGCTCTCGACAACCTCGTCGCCGGCCGCCAATCCGCCTCCGCCGTCGCCGAAGTCATCGCCAGCGCCGCCGCCCAATACTCCAAGCTCCACCTCGTCCACGACAAACTCGCCTCCGCCGACCGCGCCAAACGCGATGGCATCGCCCTCATGATGACCATCGCCGCCGAATGGTTCGCCGACCGCCTCCGCCACGGCCTGGGCGTCCCCTCCGCCACCCTCCTCCCCGGCCAAACCGGCGCCCTCGACCACGCCCTCGTCCCCAAACTCATCGCCACCGCCCGCGCCGCCGAATCCGAAATCGACCTCAACGCCAACGACAAAATCCTCCTCGCCGCCACCACCACCATGTGGGAAAAGTTCCTGACCTCTCACTACTGACTTCTGACTTCGGGCGACCCAGATGCTCTTCATCGGACTCATGTCAGGCACCTCCGTCGACGCCGTCGACGCCGCCCTCGTCGAAATCACCCGCCGTCCGCGCCAGCGCTACGCCGCCAAAGTCCTTCACCACCTCGAGCATCCCTGGCCCAAAAAACTGCGCAACCGCCTCCTCGCCGTCATGGCCCCCGCGCAAACCACCACGGAGGAACTCTGCCAGCTCAACACCCTCGTCGCCCACGAATTCGCCGCCGCCGTCGAACAACTTCTCAACGCATCGCGCACGCCCCGCAAAAAGATCACCGCCCTCGCCTCCCACGGACAAACCGTCTGCCACCTGCCGCCGCAAAAAGGGAGAGGCGGCTCGACGCTGCAACTCGGCGATCCTTCCGTTCTCGCCACACTCACCGGCATCACGACGGTCGCCAACTTTCGCCCCGCGGATGTCGCCGTCGGCGGCCAAGGCGCTCCGCTCGTCCCCTTCGCCGACGACATGCTTCTTTCGCATCCCAGCCACGCCCGCGCGGTCCAAAACGTCGGCGGGATCGCGAATGTGACGTACCTTCCGCCGCTTGATGAAAAGAATCGCCGGGTTCTCGCGTTCGATACCGGTCCGGGCAACATGCTTCTCGATGCGGCGGTGTCGCTCGGTACCAAAGGCAAACAGCGCTTCGACAAAAATGGCGGCCTCGCCGCAAAAGGTTCGCTCGACGCCAGACTTTTCCGCGAGCTTCAGGCACATCCGTTTTTTGACCGACGCCCGCCGAAATCCACGGGGCGCGAGGATTTCGGTCTCCCGTTCGCCAAGCGTCTCATGGGCCAAATCGGAAATCGAAAATTGACAATTGAAAATCTTCTCCACACCCTCGCGCGTCTTACCGCCTGGTCGATCGCCGATGCGTACCTGCACTTTCTTCCGGAAATTCCGGACGAAGTGATTCTTTGCGGCGGCGGCGCGGACAATCCGACGCTCGTGCGGATGCTCGGGGAGGAATTTTCGGCGCTCGCCTCCGCGCAAATCGGCACGACAGCTCCCAAAATACGCCGCATTGACGAGTTCGGCATGCCCAACAAAGCGAAGGAAGCGGCCAGTTTCGCCATCCTCGCCGCCGCCACGCTCGACAGCCGCCCCGCCAACCTCCCGTCGGTCACCGGCGCATCCCGGTCCGTGATCCTGGGCGTCATCGCCCGGCCCGCCCTCGCCACCCCGGGGAAATCTCGGTAAACTCTTGCTTTTAACCCCCCTACCGGAAGTACCCCGATGTCTGACGCGACCGTTTCCACCCCTGCGCCGTGCGACCCCGCGCTGATTTCCAGCCTGGGCAACACCTCGATCGTCGGCCTGCAGTGGGGCGATGAGGGCAAGGGCAAGATTGTCGATCTGCTCACGGAGCATTTCGATTTCGCGGTGCGCTGGAACGGCGGATCGAATGCCGGACACACGGTGAAGGTGCAGGAAAACGGGCGGGAGAAAAAGTATGCGTTTCATCTGATCCCCTCGGGCATTCTGCGGCCGGATTGCACCTCGGTGATCGCCAACGGCGTGGTGATCGATCCGCTGAAGCTGCTGGAGGAAATCGACACGCTGATCACGCAGGGCGTGAAGATCGAGACGAACCTGAAAATCTCCGCCAACGCGCACGTCGTGTTTCCCTATCACAAACTGCAGGACCAGCTTGGGGAAGCGGCGGCGGGCGGATCGAAGATCGGGACGACGGGGCGGGGCATTGGCCCGTGCTATGCGGACAAGGCGAACCGTTCGACGGCGATTCGGCTTGTTGATCTGCTGGACGACGGGCGACTGAAGGAGAAGTTGCCGCGGATCGTGGAACAGAAGAACGCAATTTTCAAGGCGCTCTACGGCGCGGGGCCGGACCAGATGCTGCGCTGGGAGCCGATGTTCGAGCAGTATCGCTCGTGCGGGGAGCAGCTACGGCCGTTCGTGGCGGACACGACGCGGCTGCTGCACACGGCATGGAAGGAGCGGAAGCGGATTCTGTTTGAAGGCGCCAACGCGGTGCTGCTGGACCTGGATCACGGGACGTTTCCGTTTGTCACGTCGTCGAATTGCGGGACGGGCTTGTCGGTGGGAACGGGACTGCCCGGGAAGGCGGTGGACACGACGATCGGGGTGGTGAAGGCGTACTCGACGCGCGTGGGCGCGGGGCCATTCCCGACGGAGCAGGACAACGAGACGGGCAAGCGGATCCGGGAGCGCGGGCACGAGTATGGCACGACGACCGGGCGGCCGCGGCGCTGCGGGTGGCTGGACGCGGTGGCGCTTCGTTACACGGCGGCAATATCGGGGGCGACGGGGCTGTCGGTGATGCTGCTGGACGTGCTGTCGGGGTTTGAGGAGCTGAAAATCTGCACGCACTACAGGATTGGGGGGGAAACGACCGATTGGTTTCCTGCGGATGCGCTGTCGCTGCAGGCTGCGCAGCCGGTGTACGAGACGGTTCCGGGCTGGCAAGAGCCGCTGGATGGGATCACGACGTTCGATGGGTTGCCGGCGGCGGCGCGGAATTATCTCGAGCGGCTGGCGCATCACGTGGGGGTGCGGGTGAAGATCGTGTCGATCGGCGCCTCGCGGCACCAGACGCTGTTTTGCGTGTAAGCGGCAGCGATTCGAGTATTTTGGGAAGGAATCATCATGAGCGAAGCCGCCCCGACCTGGTGGTATTTCCGCCGCGCAAACAGGGAGGCGGGGCCGCTGACGTGGGACGAGCTGACGGCATTGCTGTCGGCGTCGAAGCTGTCTGGGGAAGATGAGGTGTCGCAGGATCGGGCGACGTGGAAGCCGGCGGGGGCGGTGCAGGCGATGCACGCGGGGGCGGGGGGGGCGGGCGTTGCGCTGAATTACAGCGGGGGGCTGGTGGGGCCGACGATGCTCAGCGGTTCCGCGGCGCAGACGGTCGTGGGGATGGCGATGTATGTGCGGATCATGTCGGTGCTGATCCTGCTGGTGGCGGTACTGGCGCTGGCCGCGGCGCTGCTGATGGGCATTTTCGGAATCAGCGAGGGCAATCCGGGTCTGGCCGCGGCGGCGCTGGTGTACATGTTTCTGGGACTCCTGTACCTGGCGCCGGCGATTTACCTGTCGCAATGCGCGACGAATTTCCGGCTGTTCGGCAGGACCAACGAACCGGCCTTTCTGAACAAGGGACTGAGCGCCCAGAAATCATTCTGGAAATACACGGCGATCACGGCGCTGGTGGTGATCGGACTGTACCTGCTGATCATCGTCGCGGCGGTGATGCTGGGTGTGCTCTCGGGAGCGCACATGGTGTGACGCGGCGGGGCGTCGGCGGCGATCGGTGGAATTCGTTGGGTGGGAGCCACATGAGCAATCAGAACGCGGGCGCGACGTGGTATTTCCGCCGGGGCGGGCGGCAGATTGGACCGCTGACGTGGGAGGAGCTGGCGGCGCTGAGTGCGGCGGCGAAGATTGTGCCGTCGGATGAAGTGTCGTCGGACGGCGCGACGTGGAGCGCGGCGGCGGGGGTGGCGGGTCTTCCGTTCAGCGGGGGCAACACGCTGGACTACGACGTGCCTCGGGAACGGCCGACGGTGATGACGGGCTATGCGTGCGACATGCTGGTTCAGACGTCGCCCTATGCGCGGATCATGTCGGTGCTGATGTTTCTGGCGGCGGGGCTGATGGTGGTAGCGCCGCTGCTGCTGGAGACGGGGGAAGCGGCGATGGGAAGCTCGGCCCACGGGGCGGCGTATGTGTGCGTGAGCTTTACGGTGGCGGTGTTGTATGTGATTCCCGCGGTATTTCTTTCGCAGTATGCGAGCAATGCGCGTCGGTTCGGCAAGCTGCGGGAATCGCGCGCGCTGGAGCGAGCGCTCCGTGCGCAGAAGTCTTTCTGGAAATTCATGGCGATTTTCGCGATCGTCGTGGTGCTGATTTACGTGGTGCTGATCGCGCTGGGCTTCGTGATGTGGTCGATGGCTTATCGGGTGTGATGGGAGGAGCTCATCCCTGGAGCGGGGACGGGATGTTGGTAACGCGGAGGCCGATGCCTATACTTCGCACGCTTGTGAGTCCGGGAGTTTCGCCATGTTTTCGCCGTTGCGGGTGACCATTTGGAACGAGTATCGCCACGAGCGCGAGAGCGCGGCGGTGGGCAAGGTGTATCCGGAGGGGATACAGGCGGCGATCGCGGACGGTCTGCGGGAGATGCTTCCGCCGGAGACGGTGATACGCACGGCGACGCTGGATGAGCCGGAACATGGGCTGACGGAGGAGGCGCTGGCGGAGACGGATGTGCTGACGTGGTGGGCGCACAAGGTGCATGCGTCGGTGAGCGACGAGGTGGTGGAGCGGGTGCACAAGCGGGTGCTGGAGGGGATGGGGCTGATTGCGTTGCATTCGGCGCATTATTCGAAGGTATTCAAGCGGTTGATGGGAACGGGGTGCGGGCTCAAGTGGCGGGATGTTGGGGAACTGGAGCGGGTGTACGTGGTGGATCCGGGGCACGCGATCGCGGACGGGCTGCCGGCGGTTTTTGAGATTCCCCGGGAAGAGATGTACAGCGAGTTTTTCGATGTGCCGACGCCGGATGAGCTGGTGATGATTTCGTGGTTCGAGGGAGGGAACGTGTTTCGGTCGTGCTGCACGTGGCGGCGGGGGAAGGGGCGGGTGGTGTATTTCCGGCCCGGGCACGAAATGTTTCCGACGTTTTTTCAGCCGGAGGTGCGGCGCGTGATCGCCAACGCGGTGAGGTGGGCGGCGCCGCATTCGACCAGTCCGTACTCTCTGGAAAGCCCGTACGAGCGGCCGAAGTCGCGGATTGCGTCGGCGAGCGAGGAATAACAGGCCCTGGCGGTGCCGGCCGGAAGCGCGGCGCCGGGATCACCTGGCTGGGGCGGTCGCGGGAGCATCGGTATTGGTGGGATTGACCTGGACGCCTTCGGCGAGGCGTTCGCCGGGGTTGGTGATGACCTGGTCCTGTGGAGTGAGGCCCTGGAGGACTTCGATGGCGGTGCCCAGGTCGTTGCCGACGGTGACGTCCTGGAAATGGACGCGGCTGTTTTTGACGATGGCGACCTGCGTGCCATTGGCGTTGAAGAGCATGGCGCTGACGGGGACGAGGAGGGCTTGAGGGGGAGCAGTGAGGGGGACGCGAGCCTCGGCGTACATGCCGGGCTTCAGCAGGCCGTCGGAATTATCGAAATGGAGCTCGAAGGGCATGGTGCGGGTGGCGGCCTCGACGGCGTCGGCGGTGCGGGCGACGGTGCCCTTGAAAGTTTTGTCGGGGAAATTGCGGACGGTGAGGAAGGCGTCCTGTCCGGTCTTGATGCTGGTGGCGTAGACCTGGGGGACGCTGACGAATACGCGGAGGGTGCCGAACTGCTGGATGCGGAAGAGCTCACGGTTCTGGCCTGCGGTGAGCAGGGCGCCGACGTCGAAGTTGCGGGCGGTGATGACGCCGTCGAAGGGAGCGGTGATTTTTTCGAAGCCCTGGAGGACTTCGAGACGTTTGGTGTTGGCCTGGGCGGCGGTGACGTTGGCCTTGGCCTGATCGACGGCGGCGGCGGCCTGATCGCGTGCGGTGGTGCTGGTGTCGAGTTCCTGTTTGGTCACTTCGGTGTGAACGTTCTGGAGGCGTTCGAGGTTGCGCTGGGCGAGGTCGAGATCGGCCTGGGCCTTGGTGACGTTGGCGTCGGCCTGGACCTGGGCGGCGCGGGCCTGGAGGAGTTCGGCGTCGACTTCGGGAGTGGAGATTTCGGCGAGGAGCTGGCCTTCCTTGACGTGGTCCTGGATGTCGACGTAGAGCTTGGCGAGATAGCCGGTGGTGCGGGGGACGATCAGCGTGTCCTGGTTGGGCCGGATGGTGGCGGGGAGCTTGATGTCCTTTTCGGCCTGGGCGAGCTTGGGGGTGGCGACGGCGACGACGAAATTTTGCTCGGCGGCTTCGGTGGCGTCTGCCTGGGCCTGTTGTTCTGCCTTCTGGTGGGGGAACCAGCCGAGGGCGGCGAGGCCGGCGAGGAGGGCGATGAAGAGGAGCAGGACGAAGAGGACGGTGATGATGTGGGGTTTTTTGAGGTTTTTGGGGATGCCGTCGTGGTCGTCGTGGGGCTCGGGCGCGGGAGGGGGAGGGGGTGCATCGGCGGGCGCAGCGGATGGGGACCGCGGGGCGGGCTGGCCCGCGCGTGAGGAGGGAGGGCCCTCGGGAGCGGCGACGGATTGGGCGGTGTTCATGCGAGGAGCTCCTGGTGGCGGGGCGCTTTGCGGGGCCTGGTACGGAGAGCGGAATAGACGACTGGGACGAAGAAGAGGGTGGCGAAGGTGGCCATGGAGAGGCCGCCGATGACGGCGCGGCCGAGGGGAGCGTTCTGCTCACCGCCCTCGCCCATGCCCAGAGCCATGGGGAGCATGCCGATGATCATGGCGGCGGCGGTCATAAGGACGGGGCGCAGGCGGGTGAGGCCGGCGGCAAGGGCGGCCTGGCGTGCGTTCATCCCGAGATCGCGCTGATCGTTGGCGAAGGTGATCAAGAGAATGGAGTTGGCGGTGGCGACGCCGATGGACATGATGGCGCCCATGAGAGCGGGGACGGAGATGGTGGTCTGGGTGGCCCAGAGGATCCAGAGGATACCGGCGAGGGCGCCAGGGAGGGCCATGAGGATGATGAGGGGATCGAGCCAGGACTGGAAGTTGATGACCATGAGGAGGTAGACGAGGAGTACGGCGAAGATGAGGCCGAAGCCCAGGGCGGTGAAGGATTCGGACATGGATTGGACCTGTCCGCGGAGGACGATTTTGGTGCCCGGGGGAAGGTTGGATTGATACTTGGCGACGATGTCACGGATGGCTTTGGCGGCGGAGCCGAGATCGGTGCCCTGGACGCCAAGAAGGACATCATAGGTGGGCGAGGGATTGTAGTGGGTGATGTTGGTGGGCGAATAGCCGCGGCTGGTGTAGGCGAGGTTGGAAAGGAGCTGGGTATTCTCGGGGGTGGCGGTGAGTCCTGTGGGGACGATGGGGGTATTGTCGAGATCGTTGAGGGTATTCATGTGGTACTGTGGAGTCTGGACGTAGATGGAATAGTTGATGCCGGTTTCGGGATTGAGCCAGAAGTTGGGGGCGACCTGGTTGGAGGAGGAGAGTGAGACGAGGAGGTCGGAGGCGACGTCGCGCTGGGTGACGCCGAGCTGGGAGGCGAGGGTGCGATCGACGTTGACGCGGATATCGGGGGTGCGGGTGACCTGGGCCATGCGGAGATCGACGATGCCGGGGACATGGCGGAGATCGGCGAGGATGTCGCGGGCGATTTTTTCGTCCTGATCGTTGTGGGCGCGCTGGCCTGCGACCTGGACATCGACGGGGGCGGAGATGCCGAAGTTGAGGACCTGGGTGACGATATCGGAGGGGGCGAAGAAGAAGGTGAGGTCGGGGAATTTGGCGGCGAGGTCTTTGCGGAGGAGGCGCATGTAGCCGGCAGTGGGGCGGTGGCCTTCGTTGAGGGAGATGAGGATTTCGCCGTCGGCGGGGGACATGACGGAGCCGTCGGAGAGGGAAAGGTTGATGGAGGAGTTGGGGATGCCCATATTGTCGAGGAGGGTGCCGAGGTCCTTTTTGGGGATGACGCTGCGGATTTCATCCTCGACGCGAGCGAAGCGGTTTTCGGTTTCCTCGATGCGTGTGCCTGGGGGACAGCGGACGTGGAGGCGGAGCTGGCCGGCGTCGACGGAGGGGAAGAAGTCCTGTCCGACGAAGAAGAAGAGGGGCAGTGAGATGAGGACGAGGAGTGCGAAAGCGGAGGTGGTGAAGAGGCGGTGATCGAGTGCGAATTCGAGGAAGCCGCCGTAGATGCGGCGGAACTTTTCGAAGACCCAGTTGAAGCCGCGGTGGACGATTTCGATAACGTGGAGCGCGGCGATAAGCCAGAGGAGGCAGATGGCGGCGAGCGCGGCCATGGTCCATTCGAGGAGGGGGAGGCGGTGGGCGAGGATCCATTTGTTGAGGCCGGCGAGACCGAGGTGGTGGCCGGCGGGGGTGAAGGAGAAGGCGCCGACGGCGGCGGCGAGGAGGATGAGCGAACCGAGCGCGATGGGGAGGAGCCAGCGAGCGGCGCGGCGGTTTTTGCGGGCGTAATCGAGGGTGGGGTATCCGGTTTCCTGGGCTCCGCCGTAGCGGCCGACCTCGGCGGGGAGGAGGTAGTTGATCATGGTGGGGACGAGGGTTCGAGAGATGACGTAAGAGGTGAGCATGGAGAAGACGACGGCTTCGGCGAGGGGGGTGAAGAGGTATTTGGCGGAGCCTGTGATGAAGACGACGGGGACGAAGACGATGCAGATGCAGAGGGTGGAGACGAAGGCGGGGACGGCGATCTGGGCGGAGCCGTCGAGGATGGCCTGAATGAGGGTTTTGCGCATGTGGAGGTTGCGGTGGATGTTCTCGATGGCGACGGTGGCGTCGTCGACGAGGATGCCGACGGCGAGGGCCATGCCGCCGAGGGTCATGACATTGAGGGTGTGGCCGAGGAGGGCGAGGATGATGATGGCGACGAGGATGGAGAGGGGGATGGAGACCATGACGATGAGGGTGGAGCGCCAGGAACCCAGGAAGAGGAGGATCATGAGGGCGGTGAGGACAGCGGCGATGGCGCCTTCCTTGACGACGCCGAAGACGGAGGCGCGGACGAAGACGGATTGATCGAACATGGGGGTGATTTTGAGGTCGGGAGGGAGGGACTGGCGGATGGCGGGGAGGCGTTGTTTGACGGCGTCGACGACGGAGAGGGTGGAGGCGTTGCCGTGCTTGAGGATGGAGATGAGCACGCCGCGTTTGCCATTGGTGTGGACGATGTTGGTCTGGACGGCGAAACCGTCGCGGACGGAGGCGACGTCGCGGATGTAGGTGGTGGCGTTTCCGGCGGATTTGATGGGGAGGTTGTCGAGCTCGGCGACGGTGTCGGGGGAAGAGTTGATGTGGGTCTGGTATTCCTGGGCGCCGATCTTGATGGAGCCGGCGGGGAGGATGAGGTTCTGGTTATTGATGGCGGCGGAGACGTCGGAGGGGGAGACGCCGTGGGCGTAAAGTTTGTCGGGGTCGAGGTCGACGATGATGTTGCGTTGTTTGCCGCCGTAGGGGTAGGGGGATTCGAGGCCTGGGATGGTGATGAGCATGGGGCGGAGCTGGTTGATGGCGAGGTCGAAGAGGCGGTTTTCGGGGATGGTGTCGGAGGAGAGGGAGAGCTGGATAATGGGGACATCTGCGGCGTTGTATTGGAGGAGGAGCGGCGGCTGGGTGCCTGGGGGCATGGAGCGGATGGCGGTCTGGGAGATGGAGGTGACCTGAGCGATGGCCTGTTCGATTTTGGCGTTTTTCTGGAAGTAGATTTTGATGACGCCGATGCCGTTGAGGGACTGGGATTCGGTGTGTTCGATATCGGAGACGGTGGTGGTGAGGATGCGTTCGAAGGGCCCGACGATGCGGAGTTCCATATCCTTGGGGGACATGCCGCCGTAGTTGAAAGCGACGGCGATGACGGGGATATCGATGTCGGGGAAGATGTCGGTGGGCATGGCGACGGAGGTGGGCCCGAGGATGAAGAGGAGGCCGAGGATGAGCACGAGCATGGAAGCGACGACGAAGGTGTAGGGGCGTCGGAGTGCGAGTTTGACGATCCACATGGCGGTTTATCCGTGAGCGGGGAGGGCGTTGGCAAGTTTTCGCGTGGTGAGGCGCGGCGGGTGGTCGGGTTTCACGAGGGCGGCGCGATTGGAGCGAGCGTTGGCGACGAACTGGGCGAGGATGTCCATGGCGCGAGAGACGGCGGCGCGATCGGCGGGGCTGACGAAGGCGAATTCGAGTTCCATCTGGGCGATGGAGGCGGCGCGGGCGGCGTCGACGACGGAGCGTCCGCGGCGGGTGACGGCGAGGGTGATCTGGCGGCGGTCGCGGGTGCTGGCGGTGCGTTTGAGGTAGCCTTTCTGGACGAGGATGGCGACGATGCGGGAGGTGGTGGGGAGGGAGGCGTCGAGATGTTCGGCGACGCAGGAGAGGGAGATATCGGGGGATTGCTGGACTTTGACGAGGGTGCGGAACTGGGGTACGGAAAGGCCTTTGCGGTGGCTGCGCATGTGGCGGCGGACGTACCAGAGAAGTCCGGGGACGGTGTAGAGGAGTGCGGCGGCGCAGGCGCGGGGATCGGAACCGCGCGGCATGGGCGGGATGGGGCGCGGCTTGTTAGTTGTGTTCGTCAATGATTGCATGCGGCAACTATACGCGCAAGAGCGGTGCGATGTCCAGCCGTGGTTGTCGAAGGGAATAGGGGGCGGGCGGCGGCGGCGCGAAAGTGATGCGCGTACACGCATCCGGGCGGGGGAGATGGGGGGGGGGCTGCGCCTCGGCTGAGGCGTGGGCATCCTCATTCGTGAAATCGGGGGAATTGTTGGTGGGTTGCGGGGGCGAAGATGGTATAGTGGCTGCTCTTACCTTCCCGCGATGGTCATTCATGTGGATTGCTTTTGCTGGAAAACCAAGCTGCATCCGTCGTGAGTGATCAGCGATTCCTGTTGGAGACGTATGGGTTTTGAGAATTTTGGAGTGCATGCCGAGCTGTTGCGCGCTGTGGAAGGGATGGGTCTGGCGACGCCGACGCCCATTCAGGCGGACGCGATACCGGCGGCACTGACGGGGCGGGACGTGCTGGCGAGCGCGTCGACGGGGTCGGGGAAAACGGCGGCGTTTTTGTTGCCGACGCTGGATCGGCTGCTGCGGGCGCGGGAAGGGCTGTCGGGAGGGGCGCGGGCGCTGGGGACGCGGGTGCTGGTGTTGTCGCCGACGCGGGAGCTGGCGGTGCAGATTCAGGAGCAGGTGGTGAAACTGGCGGGAGGGGCGGGGATCAGCAGTGCGGCGATTTACGGCGGCGCGTCGATGGGCCCGCAGATCCGGGCATTTCGGACCGGCGCGAACGTGCTGGTGGCGACGCCGGGGCGGCTGCTGGATCATCTTCGGCAGCCGTATGCGAAGCTTGATGGGGTGGAAGTGGTGATTCTGGATGAGGGGGACCGGATGCTGGACATGGGGTTTCTTCCGGACATCCGGCGCATTTTGAGCCGGGTTCCCGCGGCGCGGCAGACGCTGCTTTTTTCGGCGACGATGCCTGGGGAAATCCGGAGTTTGTCGAAGGAATTCATGCGCGATCCGGTGGTGATCGACAAGGCGGTGAAGGCGGCCCCGGCGGCGGGCATCACGCAGGCGGTGTATCCGGTGCCCCATCATTTGAAGAGCGGGCTGCTGGTGCGGCTGCTGGAGGATGCGGGGCTGGAATCGGTTATTTGTTTCGTGCGGACCAAGGCGCGGGCGGACCGGCTGACGCGGACGCTGATGGCGGCGAACGTGTCGTGCGCGGCGATCCATGGGGATCGGAGCCAGGGGCAGCGTCAACGGGCGCTGGAGGGATTCAAGCGCGGGCACACGCGGGTGCTGGTGGCGACGGACGTGGCGGCGCGCGGGATCGATGTGGCGGAAGTGTCGCATGTGATCAACGTGGATTGTCCGCCGCTGGCGGAGGATTACATCCACCGCGTCGGTCGGACGGGCCGGGCGGCGGCGACGGGGGATGCGTTTACGTTTGTGTCGGCGGATGAAGAGGGGCACCTGCGGCTGATTCAGCGGGCGCTGGGCAAAGCGCTGCCGCGGGTGAAGGTGGAGGGGTTTGATTACGCCAAGCCGATGCCGGAACACCATGGCGGTTCGGGGGCGGGGCATCGCGGAGCGAGCGGTCGGCCGATGCATCCATCGGCGAAGCCTCAGCGGGCGGAGCATGGCGGAGCGAGGCCGGGGGGCAAGAAGCCCTGGGGCGGCAAGCCGTGGCGGTTGTCGAAGCGGCATGGCCGCGCTGCGGCGCGGTGAGTGCGTGAAAGGGTGGGGGGATTTGAGCATCGGGCGGCGTGCCTGATGCGGCCCATAGGCGCGGGCCGGCGGTCGAGCGGCTGTTGGCCTGCGAAGTTCAGGCAGGAGTATGTGATGAGCCAGGCGCAGACACAGACGAAACGAGTGAAGAAGCAGGCGCCGGTGAAGGTGAAGCCGGTGAGTTTGAGCAGCATTGCGGCGCGGGTGCTGGGACGTTGCCGGGTGATGGAGGGGGGTTCGTTTCAGGTGCGCTGGGCGGTGCGGGAGTTTCCGACGCTGAATTCGACGGAGTTGGAGGCGGTGCTGGGGGAGCTGGTGGATAATGAGCTGGTGACCGAGAGCGGGGAAGGGGAACAGGCACGGTATGAGATGACCGAGCGGGGGCGGGCGGCGCGGGTGACGGTGGTGTGATGGCTGGCGGGGGGAGTGGCGAGGCGGCCGCTACCGCAGGGACAAGCAAGAGGCCCGGAATCCCTGGGGGAAACCGGGCCTCGTTACGTTTTGCGGATCGGGGTTTTGCGGAGCCTGGGGGCGTCACTTGATGTTGAGAGCTTCCTTGGCTTTGGCGGCGATCTGGTCGAAGGCGGCCGGATCGGCGATGGCGATTTCGCTCAGGGATTTGCGGTTGAGGGTGATGTTGGCCTTGAGGAGGCCGTTGATCAGTTGCGAGTAGCGCAGGCCGCGCATGGTGGCGGCGGCGTTGAGGCGGGTGATCCAGAGTGCGCGGTATTCGCGTTTTTTGAGCTTGCGGTCGTTGAAGCGGTGGTTGCCGGCGCGAAGGAGGGTTTCGTGCGCGGTTTTGTAGAGTTTGGAGCGGCCTCCGACGAAACCTTTGGCACGTTCGAGGAGGCGTTTATGACGTTTTTTGCGGGCAGCGCCGATGCGGACGCGGGGCATGGTGGACTCCAGGGGTTAGTAGTCAGAAGTGAGAAGTCAGTAGTCAGAAGGTTAACGGCAATCGTTGTGATCAGCGGGCGCCGGGGCCGAGGAGTTCGATCATTTTGTCGGCGTAGGGCCCGGTGATGGTGGTGGTGCCGCGGAGACGGCGGCGGCGGTTGCCGGACTTATTGGAGAGCAGGTGGCCCTTGTTGTGCTTGTGGAATTTAACTTTGCCGCGGGCGGTAACCTTGACGCGTTTCTTGATGCCCTTGTGGGTCTTGAGCTTGGGCACGGGAGTGCCTCCGTCTATACACCGGGAAGCGGGCCGACGGGGCCGATGCTTCCGCAAACGAGCTCGCAGGAGGGCGTGAGACGCCGCTTGTGACCCCGGCCCGGTGTGGGGAATGGGGCAGTATACGGGGTGGGAAAAATTAGTTCAATTGGTTCGACTCGTAAAATTGGGACGAGGGAGGGGCAGGGGCGTCGCGGAGGGGTCGGTTCTCGAGCGAAATGATGTTGGAGAGCGATTCGACCAGCGGCGGAAGGTCTCTTGTCACGACGGTAAAAACGATGTCCAAATCTACGGCCATGTAGTCATGGACGACTTTGTGGCGCATTCCAATGATCTGTCGAAACGGAAGTTCGGGATGCTTCAACTTGGTTTCTTCAGTGACCCGCCGCGCTGATTCTCCGATCGTCTGAATGAGGTAAACCAGTGCGAGTTGCAGCGTGTCGTCGGCGTCAAAATCAGCGCGGGTCTTATTGGCCATCTTCTCGATAGCCTTGCAGGCGTTGTCGTACATGTGGCCGAGGTAGACCTGGTCATTCTTCATAAATCACGAGGGCTTGATCACGGACCGCGTTGCGGATTCGGGGGCTGAGGAATTTTTCGGTGACGAGGTCGATTTTTGGTTGTCCCATGAGGGTGGAGAGTTCGTCCTGAATGTCGATGAGATCGAGTCCGGGAGCGTGGCCGGGCGTGAATTCAACCAGCACGTCGATGTCTGAATCAGACCGGAAATCCGGGCGCGTAACGGAGCCGAAGAGGGCGAGGCGGCGTATGAAATGCCGGCGACAGAACTGCTGAATCTCAGCGAGCGGCAGAGGAATGGCGACCATGGCTTCACCTTACTTGCCCCGATTATAGCGGATCGGGCGACAGCTTATATTTGAGAAGCGCGTGATGATCAGGCGTAGAGGCGGTGGGTGGGGATGCCTTTTTGGCGGAAGGGGGCGGTTTTTTGCCAGAGTTGGTCTTCGAAGGTGTCGGAGGAGAGGACGATGGGGAGCGGCGGGGATTGGTTGAGGGCGGAGGCGGGGGAGAGGACGGGGAGGTTGAGGTGGGTGCCGCCGTGGGCGAAGCGGGGGTGGTCATCGATGAGGGCAGCGACGCGGTGGCCATTGGATTCCCAGCGGTGCTTTTCGGCGAGGAGTTTGGCGGAGTGGCGGCCGGCGCCGTAAAGGGCGACGTGGAGGGGCTTGTCTGGGGAGATGGCGTGCAACAGGTTGGCGAGGCGTGCGCCGGGGGTGAGGGGAGAGGATTTCAGGGGGATGTTGAGGAGGGTGTGGGTGAGGAGGAGGAGGGGGTGTAGGAGGGGATTGCCGATTGCGGATTGCCGATTGCCCGTTGGTGGGGCGGTGCGAGCCGTTTGGTAGAAGCTGGTGCGTTGGCGGGCGATCGCCATCGGGTGGAAAACAGTGGTGGCGCGGGTACAGGCGGCGGCGCTGAGCGCGGCGATTTTTTCGGGGTTATTCCATAGTTGGATGAGGGCGCTTGCGAGAGCGGTGGGGTTGGCTTTTTCGAAGGTGATGCCGGCATCGCCCATGACTTCTTCGAGGCCGGTGGCGGCGGAGACGATGGCGGTGCGGCCGAGCGAGAGGGCTTGCGCGGCGACGTTGGAGAAGTTTTCGAATTTCGAGGGCAGGCAGAGGAAGCGGGCGGAGCGGATGCGGTCGGCGACAGCGGGCGGGGGAAGTTCGCCGGTGAAATGCACGCGCGGGAGGAGGGTGGAATGAAGGGTGTGCTCGATCCATTGGCGCATCGATGCAGCCCCCCCACCGTTGGGGGCGGGGGCGGTGTTGGTGTCGGGACCGACGAATTCGAGGGTGGCGGCGGGGCATTCTTGAAGGAAGATGTTGGCGGCGAGGGTGAGGGTATCGGCGCCTTTGAGGGATTCGAGGCGGCCGACGAAGAGGACGGGGCCGTCGGCGGGGGGCGGGGTGATGTGGGAGGCGGCGACCTGCGGGATGCCCAGGTGGGTGGTCTCGATGGAGCGGTCGAGGGGGAAGGAGATGCGGGATTCGCGCGCAACGGCGGCGGTGGTGGAGCAGGCGGCGGCGGCGCTCATGATGGCGGCTTGTTCGAGGGCGTCGATGGCGAGGTCATCGGGGGAGGTGGGGAGGTTATTGCCGCGGCGATTGATGGCGGAGCCGGAGTGGATGTGAGTGACGGTTGCCGGGGGGTTGGGGATGGCGTCGGCGTGGAGGCGCCAGAGCAGGGGGAGGATCAGGGCTTCGTAGTCGGGGGCTTCGACGATGTCGAAGGGGGACTGGGCGTGAGCGGCGAGCAACGCATCGGCGAGCAGTGCGCCTTGGATGAGGAAGTGGAGGGATGGCCCGGCGGATTGCGCGGCGGCGGCGAGCTCGGGGGGAACCTGGCAGTCGGCGGTGCGCTGGGCGAGGTCGGGGGTGGGATGGAAGGTGATGTTATGGGGGAGGGCGGCGAGGAGATCGGGGGGGAGGTGGAAGGTGAAGAGGTGGACGTCGTGGCCGATGTCGGCGAGGCCGCGGGCGATGGCGAGGGTGTTGGAGCCGATGCCGCCCATGCGGATGCCGGGGAATTGGGAGGTGAGGAAGGCGATGCGCATTGAGGGATTATCGGTCAGCAGGAGAGACGGGAATGAAAAGACGTGGAGACGGGACGATTGGAGCCCAAGGTAAGGGGAGATCGTGGGAGGCGGGAATTGCGCCTGGTGCGCGGCGGGGGTTGCGCGATGTGGGCGAGGCGAGGCGGGTTTTGCGGGCGTAAGGCGGGATTTGGAGGGTGGCATGGAGGTTGCGATGGGGGGAAGTGAGCCAAGGGAGCCTGAGATGAAATTAATTGCCGCGGGTGTGGATTTGGAGAGCGTGGGGCAGAGGATCGTGGAGCTGGCGGAGCTGGCGCTGCGGGAACACCTGGAAGGGGTAGGACGGAGCCAGGCGGAGCGGCTGATGAAGATGGTGGAAGAGACATCGAGCGAGGGATGGCGCGAGGAGTGAGGGGTGGGGGGAGCGTGCCGGCGGCGGAGCCGCGGGCGGGATTTTCTGATGTGCGGGCGGAGCCAAGGAAGGAGCCCCCCATGTTGTATGGACTGTATCTCTCGGCGGCGGGCCTGCAGGCGCAGGAGGCGAAGCAGGCGGTGATTTCGAACAACATGGCGAATGCGGATACGGCGGGGTTCAAGCGGGACCTGGCGGTGATGCGGTCGCGTTTGAACGAGGTGCATGAAAACGGGCTGATGGCGGCGTATCGGGCGCCGATCATGGAGAACGAGGGGGGCGGGGTGACGATAGGAAGCTCGGTGGATTTGAGCCAGGGGGAGCTGAAGCAGACGGGCAGCGCGACGGATGTGGCATTGGTGGGGAATGGCTTTTTCACGGTGCAGGGAACCGGGGCGGGGCAGAAGCTGCTGACGCGTGATGGGCGGTTTGTGGTGAACAATGACGGGAATCTGGTGACGCTGGACGGGCGGGCGGTGCTGGGGGCGGATGGCAACCCGGTGCAGATCAAGGGGACCGGGGAGATCAAGATCGATGGGATGGGGACGATTTCGCAGGGGGGAGCGGTGGTGGGGAAGCTGGGGCTGGCGGACGTGAGCGATCCACGGCAGCTGGTGAAGCTTGGGGACAACCTGCTGGCGGTGGACGATCCGCAGGCGCTGCGGGATGTTCCAGCGAAGACGGCAGTGAAGCAAGGTCAGATCGAGACAAGCGGGGTCGATCCGATGGCGGAGATGGTGAACATGATGGAAGGGCAGCGGGCGTTCGATGCGAACGCCAAGATGATTTCGTTTCAGGATACGATGCTGCAGGAAGTTAATACGATCGGGAAGGTGGCGTGAGGGGCGGGATCGTTAGTCTGAAGATTCGGGAAGTCATGGGCAAAGAGACACGGAAGCGGAAGGACGTAACAGATGGCATATATTGCGATGAATTCGGCAGCGACGGGATTGAAGGCGTTGTCCACGCAGTTGGATGTTATATCGAATAATATAGCAAATGCGAATAACGACGGTTTCAAGGGGAGCCGGGCGAATTTTGAAGATGTGCTTTATCAATATTACCAGGAGCCCGGGGTGAAGAATACGGATGGGGACATCCGTCCGATCGGGCTGGGGGTGGGCTACGGGACGCGGATTTCCGGCACGGAGCTGGACATGTCGCAGGGGACGCTGACGCAGACGGGCAATCCGCTGGATGTGGCGATCGAGGGCGACGGGTTTTTCCAGTTGAAGACGCTGTCGACCCAGGGCGATGGATTTGCTTACACGCGGACAGGAAAGTTCTTCGTGAATCCGGACGGGAACCTGGTTCTAAACAGCGGCGACGGTTATCTGTTGCAGCCGCCGGTGAGCATACCGTCGGGCGCGACGGGAATCACGATCGGCAAGGACGGGCGGGTGAGCTATGTGGAGCAGGGCGCGACGACGGCGACGCAGGGGCCGCAGATCCAGCTGGCGCATTTTGTGAATCCGCAAGGGCTGGTGCAGGTCGGCGGGAACATGTTTCAACAGAGCGATGCAAGCGGTCCGGTGCAGTTGACGAATCCCGGACAGAACGGGGTGGGGATTCTGCAGCAGGGGAGCGTGGAGGGCAGCAACGTGGATCCGGTGACGGAGCTGGTGAACCTGATCAAGACGCAGCGGACGTTCGAGTTGAACAGCCAGAGCATTCAGGCGGCGGATCAGATGCTGCAACAGGTGAATAATCTGCGGCATTGAGGGTAGCGGGTGGTAGTCAATAGTGAGTAGACAGAAGACGGAAGTGAGCGTGTGTGATGCGGGGTTTGGTTGCAGTGATTGTCGCGGGGGTTCTGGGAGGAATGACGCTTCCGGGGACGGCGGAGGTGGTGAGGCTGCGCGGGAGCGTGGTGGTGGAACGCGGGGCGGAGGTGCGTCTGGGCGAATTGGCGACGGTGTCAGGCGGAGGAGTGGCGGGGGAGCGACTGGCTGACGTGGTGATTCTGAGCGGGGTGCAGGGGCCGGTGAAAGTGAAAGCGGAAGCGATTCTGATGGCGGTGATCTCGCAGCAGGGCGCGGCGGCGACGAATGATCTGGAGATGTCGGGCGCGGCGACATGCGAGGTGAAGATTGCTGGGGCGGGAGCGCCCGCGGCGCCGGCGTCAATGGGGGCCGGGGCCGGGGCGCCGGCAGCGGTCGAAAAGAGCGGCGCCGCGGCGAAGGTGAAATCCGCATCCCCTCCGGCGAGCCCGATTGCAGCGGCCGCCACCGCCGCGGGTCCATGCCTCGTTGACATGATCCGGTCGCGCGTTGTGAAGGAACTGGGCGCCAGCGCTGAGGACGTGCAAGTGGATGTGGAAACGATCAATCCCCTGGTCGCCGAGCCTCTGCCCGCGGGGCGGAATTGGCTGATACGGCCGCTGACGCGGACATTTCTGGGATCGATTCAGTTCGAGGCGCAACTGGTGGAGGGGGAGAAAAGCCTGCAGCGGCTGACGGTGTCGGCGGATGTTCAGAGGAGGGTGAAAGTCATCGTGAGCACGCAGCCGCTGGCCCGGGGGGATGTGGTGCAAGCGACAGCGGTGGAGGAGCGGGAGGTGTTGCTGGATCGTGACATGCCGACGCTATTCAACACAGCCGGGGACGTTGTGGGGCTGGAGGCGAAGGTGCCGATAGCGGCGGGAACGCGGCTGGATCAGCGGGATTTCAAGGCCTGCGAGATGGCGGAGCGTGGAGATGCGATCACGGTGGTGTTCGTCTCGGCGGCCTTGCGTGTGAAGAGCCCGGCCAAAGCGCTCGACGGCGGGAAGCTGCACAGCATGATCAAGGTGCTCAACGAAAAAGACAACGAGCAGTATCAGGCGGAACTGATTGGCAAGCGGCTGGCGGTGGTGGGCGGGCCACTGTCGGCGGATGAAGAAGCAAAGCTTCGTGAGGTGGCGCAATGAAATGCAGAGCGATGATGATGGCGGCGGCGATGGGGCTCGTGGCGAGCGGAGCGTTGGCGCAGAACGATGGGGCGACGGGGGGCGGAGAGGCGCGTCCGGGGCAGAAGGTTCCGGTGTATACGGTTGCGCCGACGGGACCGATCCGGGGGAGTTTGTTCAGGCAAGGGGCGGAGACGCCGCCGCAGGTGGATGCCGAGGGCATGCCGATGGGCGGCGCGCCGGTGAGCTTCATCGCGGTGGAACCGGCGAAGCCGCGCAAGTATCAGAAGAATGACATTGTGACGGTGGTGGTGCGGGAGGACGCCTCGAGCACGACGACGGGCGACGCGACGAGCAAGAAGGAGCAGGATTTCGACACGGCGTTGCAGCAGTTCATCCAGCTGGCGCTGTCGCAGAGCGGCGTGCCAACGGTGGGGACGGTGGGGAATCCGAGCAATTTGCCGGAGGTGAAGTTCAAGTATCAAAACAACCGGCAGAACGACGCGAGCCAGGCGCGGACAGATTCAGCGAGCCTGCGGATAAGCGGGACGATCGTGGACGTGAAGCCCAATGGCACGCTGGTGATCGAGGCGATCAAGAACATTTCGATGGACCAGGAAGTGCAGCATTACACGCTGACGGGCGTGTGCCGGGCCGAGGACATCGCGGCGGACAACACGATCCTGAGCACGCAGATGGCGAATTTGACGCTGGAGCGCAAGACGAAGGGGGAAGTGAAGGACGGGACGCGGCGCGGGTGGCTGAATTCGATCATCGACAAGTTCTCGCCATTCTGAGGATAGCCCGAGCGCGCTTTTGGCACGAGGCCGTGGAAGTTTGAAGGGCAGGAAGCCCCCGACTGGAAAGAGGTTTGAGATGGTACGCAAGATTGCACAACGGATGATGGCGGCGGCGATCGTTTCCGCGGGCATGATGGCCGGGGCGGCGCGCGCGGAGAAGATCGGGGACGTGGTGCGGCTGAAGAATGATCAGCCCAATGAGCTGGTGGGGATGGGCCTGGTGGTGGGGTTGAAGGGAACCGGCGACGGCGGGGATTTCAAGCCGGCGATGCGGCCGCTCATCGAGATGTTGAAGCGGTTTCAGGATCCGGTGCAGGTGGACACGGAACTGAAGAACGCGAACAACGTGGCGATCGTGTCGCTGTCGGTGAAGGTGCCGGCGCATGGGGTGAACTCGGGCGATCGACTGGACGTGCGGGTGTCGGCGCTGGCGGCGAAGAGTTTGAAGGGGGGGCACCTGTTCATCGGGCCGCTGGTGGCCCCGCGAACGGACGTGAAGATGATTCTGGGGTATGCGAGCGGTCAGGTGCTGGTGGATGACGATTCGGTGCCGACGGGCGGGGTGATAAAGGGCGGGGCGGTGATGACCGAGGATGTACTGCCGGAGGAGGTGAAGGGGGATACGTTCACGCTGGTGCTTCGCCCGGAGGCGGCGAGCCTGGAGCGGGCGAACGCGGTGGCGGACACGATCAACAGCGTGGATGAGGTTTCGACGCAGACGGGCGGCCAGCCGGCGGCGATAGCAGTAGACGCGACCAGCGTGAACGTGACGATTCCAAAGGCGGAACGGGCGCATGCGACGGCGTTCATTTCGCGGCTGCTGGAGCAGCAGCTGGAGGATGTCAGCGAGCCGGCGAAGGTGTGCATCAATTTGAAAACCAAGACGATCGTGTTCACGGCGGGCGTGGAGCTGGCGCCGACGACGATCAACCAGGGGGGCATGACGATTACCATCGGCAAGGACGGGACACCGACGAAGCTGAAGGACCTGATGGACGCTTTCGACATGATGAAAGTGGGCGGCGACGACCGCATTTCGATCGTGCAGCTGCTGGCGGAGAAAAACGTGCTGCGGGCGCGGCTGGAAGTGGAGTGATAGTCAGAGGCGGGAGGGCTGGGCGCCGGCTGGAGGCTGGCGGACTTTTGCGAGGATCGCGATATGGACATCACCGGGATTATGCAGGGCAGCGCGGGGGCGGGAGCGTCGAGCGGGGCGAGTGCATTGGCCAGCCTTGCAGGAGGCGGCGCGAGCGGGGCGGTGGGCGTGGAGGGGTCCGGGGGATTTGCGGGGGCGCTGTCGCAGGCGAAGGGGGTGGCGATGACAGCCGCGGAGGCGGCGGCGCGGAAGAAGGCGCATGAGAAGGCGGAGGATGCGGCCGGGGGGCTGGTGGCGAACGCGCTGATTTTGCCGATTCTGAAGCAGGTTCGGCGCTCGCCGTGGGCGGAGAACAGCGTTTTTTCGGGCGGGAACGGCGAAAAAGCGTTTGGTCCGGTTTTTGATATGCAGATCGCCGATCGCCTCGCGCATAGCCCGAACATGGCCGTTACGCATGTCCTGGCAAAGCGGCTTGAAAAGCGTTCGATGGCGGCCCTCAAGAGCACGAAATTGGATAAGCATGGATAAGCTGGCCCAAGAACTTATCAATCTGCTGCGGGAGATGCTCGAGTCGCAGCGCCGGCTGCTGGCGATTGCCCTGGGCCGGCGGCAGGCGATGCAGGCGTACGACATGGAACGCCTGAACGGCCTGGGCGAACAGGAGAAGGCGGAGACCGAGCGCGGGACGGAACTGGAAAAGAAGCGGACGGACCTGGCGGTGAGATTCCGGCAGGAAACGCTGCGGATGGGGCAGGCGGCGGCGAAGTTCTCGGTATCGGAAATCGCCGGGCGCTGCCAGGAACCGGCGAAGAGCCAGTTGCTGATAGTCGCCGCGGAACTGAAAGCGGTTGTGGAACAGGTGGAGCGGCACATGCGGATCAACGCGAAGGTGTCGGAAGCCGTGGTGAAGGGGATATCACGGGTGCTGAAGGTGGTCACGGGCATGGCGCAGCACGCGGGGCTGTACATGCGGAACGGGCGCAAGGCGGCGGTGGCCGGCATACATCTTCTGGAAGTGACAGCGTAATTGCAAAGTATCGAAAGCGTTTTGGAACAGAGTAAAAGAAGGACAATCGCGTGAGTTTGCTTGGAGCTTTACATACCGGTGGATCCAGCCTGGCGGCGCAACAAGCGGCGCTTCAGGTCACCGGGAACAACATCTCCAACGCGGGCACGGCCGGCTACTCGCGGCAGGTGGTGGATCTGGCGTCCACCGGGCCGGCGGACATCGGCAACGGGCAATACACCGGCAACGGCGTGGGCGTGCAGTCGATCGAGCGGCAGGTGAGCGCCGCGCTGAATGAATCGGTGCGCGGCGCCAGCAGCGACCAAGCCTCCGCCCAGACGTCGAACACGGTTTTGAGCCAGCTTGAAACGACTTTCGGCGCGCTGAACGACAATGACCTGGCTTCGCGGATGACCGACTTTTTCAACAGTTTTTCGACGCTCGCCAATAACCCCGCGGATGAAGGCCAGCGGGCGGTGGTGATTCAGAACGGCTCGACGCTCGCGGGTTATCTTCAGCAGCTTCGGGGGCAGGTGTCGACGATCGGCACGAATCTTTCGGCGCAGGTCACGAGCAACGCCCAGCAGGCGAACACGCTGGTGACTCAGATCGCGGACCTGAATAAGCAGATTGCATCGACGGGAACGGCGGGAATCGGGGCGACCAACGCCTTGCTGGATCAGCGCGATCAGGCGCTTTCGCAGCTTGCGGGCATCATGGACATCAAGGTGATCGATCAGGGCGGCGGGAACCTGAACGTACTGGTCGGAGGGATGCCGGTGGTTCAGGGGACGCTTTCGCGGGGGGTGCAGGTCGGCACCACGACGGACGCGAGCGGGAACCTCGTGCAGCAACTGCAATTTTCCGACAATGGCGACACGATGAACGCTTCCGGCGGAACGCTGGGCGCGTTGCTCACGGCGCAGAGCCAGGACGTCACGCCGGCGCTCAACGAGATTGATTCGATCGCGGCCGGCCTGATTCAGGCGGTGAACCAGATTCACACGCAGGGCCAGGGATCGGCCGGTTTCACGAGCGTGACCGGAACGACCCAGGTGACCGATCCGACGGCGGCGCTTAACGCGTCGAGCATCACCACGGGCATCGCCTTTCCGCCCAACAACGGAACGTTCAATTTGTATATCACCGACGGCAGCGGGCAAACGACCACGCAGCAGATCACCGTCAATCTTTCCGGCCAGGGCGCGCAGACGACGCTAAACTCGCTGGCCGCGAGCATCACGGCGGCGGGCGGCGGGACGGTCTCAGCCAGCGTCGACACGGCGGGGCACCTGCAGATCACCAGCAGCGATCCGCATGTGACATTCGGCTTCGGCGACGACACCAGCGGCGCGCTTGCCTCGCTGGGGGTCAACACGTTTTTCAGCGGGAAGAATGCCTCGGACATCGCCGTCAACAGCGTGCTGACGAACGATCCCGATCATCTGGCGACGGGTCGGGACAACGTCGCGGGCTCGAATCGCAATGCCCAGGCGCTGGCGTTAGCGGGCAGCGCGGCGGTTGCGAGCCTCGGCGGGAAAAGCGTGCAGGATGCTTATGCGGCCTATACGGCGGACCTTGCGGCCAAAACGCAGACGGCTTCGGACAGCGTCACGGCCACCACGACGATCTACCAATCGCTTTACGCCCAGCAGCAGTCGATCAGCGGCGTGTCGCTGGATGAAGAGGCGATCAACCTGACGCAGTATCAGCGGGCGTTTGAAGGTTCGGCTCGCTTCATCAATGTCGTGAATCAAATGATGCAAACGGTATTGACGCTGATTCAGTGAAACATTCGGGTCTTGAGTTTTCTTTAGGATTGTGAAGCGATATGAGCGTTGTGCCCCTTCAGATCGGCCGCGTAAGCATGCAGATGACCGGAACGCTGCTTGCCGGCACGCTCAACAACACGCAGAGCGACCTGCTGAAGGTGCAGCAGCAGCTCTCGACGGGGCAGCGGCTCACGCTGGCGAGCGACGATCCGACGGCGGCGATCGGCATCATGCAACTGAACCGCCAACTCGCGGGCAACACGCAGTATTCGTCGAACCTCAATTTCGCAAACTCATTCCTCGCCCAGGCGGACGGCTCGCTGGGCACCGTTTCCGATCTGATCAACCAGGCGAGCAGCATCGCCAGCAGCGAAGTGGGAGCGGGGGCGTCCTCCGACGAACGGGCGTCGCAGGCTCAGGTTGTCGACAGCATGATCACCCAGCTTTTGAACCTGGCCAATACGCAGTATCAGGGGCAATCGGTGTTCGCGGGAGCGGCCACGGGTAACGCGGCGTTCGTCGCTGCCGGCGCGGGGTATCAATACAACGGCTCGACCGATTCGCAGGGGGTGCTGGGTGAGGACGGGACCACGATCGATTACACGGTCAACGGGGGGCAGGTATTTGGCGGCCTGAGCGCCCAGGTCGCCAGCACGCAATCGCTGAACCCGGCCCTGACCAGTGCGACGCGTCTGGCCGATCTCAATGGCGCGGTGGGCAACGGGATCGGCACGGGGCCCGTGACGATCACGGTCGGATCGACGAGCGTGACGGCCGATCTTTCTCATGCGGCGACCGCCGGCGACGTTGTCAACATCGTCAACGCGGCGCTGACAGGCGCAGGCTCCGACGCCAGCATCGGCCTTTCAGGAGGCGGATTCGCCGTTACCGGCGATTCCACGCAGGCGCTCACGATCGCCGACGCGGCCGGCGGATCCACCGCGAAGGACCTGGGAATCTCCGGCACGGTCGCGGCGGCAGGCACGCTGGCAGGCACGAATGTCGGGCCGAAAGTCACGGTTACGACGCCGCTCTCGGCGCTCAACGGCGGCGCGGGCATCGACCCCTCGGGAATCGTCATCAGCAACGGCGGCACATCGGCCACCATCCCGCTCGCCGGCCTGAACACCGTCGGCGACCTGCTGAACGCCATCAACAATGCGGGCAACGGCAACCTGCACGTGCAGGCGTCGATCAACGCGGCGGGCACCGGGATCAACCTGCTCAATCCGGTTTCCGGGTCGAACATGACGGTGGGCGAAAACGGCGGCAGCACGGCCAGCGCGCTGGGCATCCGCAGCATGAGCGCCTCGACGAAGGTCGCCGACCTTAACGGCGGCGCCGGCATCGGCACCGCGTCGGCCACCATGCAGGGTCCGACCGGTCAGATCGTGATCACCAGGACGGATGGCACTTCCTTCAACGTCACGCTGGACGGCGTCAAGTCGGTCAGCCAGCTCATTGCCGCCATCAACTCGGCGAGCGGCAACACGACCGTCACCGCCACTCTCAACGGGACGGGCAACGGCATCACGCTCACCGACACCTCCGGAGGAGCGGGAAACCTGTCGGTCACCGGCGGCACGAATTTCAACGCCAACGGCAGTCTTCTGGGGATCTTTCAGACGGGGACCGGGGGCACGCTGACGGGCACGGACATCACGTTTTCGACCGATGATTTCCGCATCACCCGGCACGACGGGACGAGCTTTTCGGTGAACGTTTCGGGCGCGGCCACGATTCAGGACGTGCTCAACGCCATCAACAATGCGGACGGCAACGGAAACCCGGCGAACAAAGTCACCGCGTCGCTGAACGCCAACGGAAACGGGATTTCCCTGAGCGACGCGTCGGCCGGGTCGGGCGCGCTGGCGGTCACCGCGACGAACGGGTCGGCCGCGGCGACGGGCCTGGGGATCGCGGGCAGCAGCGTGTCTGCGACTCTCAACGGGCAGGATGTGAATCCGATTTCGCCGACCGGCCTGTTCAGCTCGCTGATCATGCTGCGAAACGCGCTACTGAATAACGACACCACGGGCATCCAGCGCGCAGCCACGCTGCTCTCGCAAAATAGCACCCAGGTGGCGACGGCGCGCGGGATCATCGGGGCGCGCGAGCAGGACATCAGCGCCCGGCAAACCACGGCGACCAATGAGAATACGGCCCTGCAATCGGCGCTGTCGCTGCTGTCGGACACGGACATGACCACGACCATCACGAAGTTCCAGCAGCTCCAGACTTCCTACCAGGCGGCGCTGCAGACGGCGGAGACCACGAGAAACCTCAGCCTGCTGGACTTTCTCACCAGCTAACCCCCGAAGGATTTTCAAGTTACAATGCAAATTTTTAAGTCTTTAGATATGAACAGTCGATAAAATGTGTAACGGATAGCGATCGTCCGGCGCACGTTCAAAGGCTCGCCCGCAACAGGGTCGTTCGGGATGTAACGAAAGCAGCCGCCAGGATGCATCGATCGCCAAGGAGCTCCCCATGATTGTTCACACCAGCCGGTTCGGAACCGTGGAAGTCGACGAAGGACGGATGATTTCCTTCCCCCGCGGGATTCTCGGTTTCCCCCAGCACAAGGACTATGTGCTCATCCAGCCCGAGCCCGACGCCACCTTTTACTGGCTGCAGTCGGTGGGGTGCGCCGACCTGGCGTTCGTGGTCACGGATCCGCTGCTGTTCGTCCCGGACTACCAGGTGCCTCTGCGGGAGGAAACGCGGGCCGAGCTGGGGCTCCAGGACCTCAGCGAAGCCAACGTGCTGGTGATCGTCAACAAGGTGCAGGAGACGCTCACCGCCAACCTGCAGGGTCCGCTGGTCATCCACGCCACGACGCGCGTGGCCGCGCAGGTGGTGATCAGCGAGAAGAAATACCAGACGCGGCATCCGATCATGCAGCTTCAGAAGAGCGTCGCCCCGAACTACGTGAGCAGATCCGCCTGAACCGGCTGAGCCGAAACCGGCGAATTTTTTGTAGAAGTGAATACATACGTCTGAGCCGCAAGGAGGCGGCCGAGGGAATCCCGGAAGCGGAGCGCTACAATGACCCATGATGCGGTCTGGCTCCCCAGCGAATTTGTGATTCGCCATGTCCGGAGAGACCCTTGCAACACACCCCCATGCCGAGTGACTTGGAGTAAGCGGCATGGGTTGGGAAGGAGCCCACAGATGCTGGTACTATCACGACAGCGCGACGAAACGATCATGATCGGCGACGACATCGAGATCACGGTTGTGGACATCCGCGGCGACAAAGTCAGGTTGGGAATCACCGCTCCCGCGACGATCCCGGTGCACCGCAAGGAGGTGTACGAGGCGATTCAGCGGGAGAACCGTGAGGCCTCGAAGGTCAAGATGGAGGACCTGGGCCAACTGCCCAAGGGGCCGCAGAAGGGCCCGCGGAGCATGCCGCTCACCAGGCCCGGCCACTCCATCGCCCGACCCGGCGGCGCGTCCCCGGTGGACGCGCCGCGGAAGCCCGGCGGACCGGCCGAACAGGCCCCGCCCTCGCCGGGAAACGGCACGAGCGCCGTGCCTCCCGGGAACCCGCAGTAAACCAAGTAAAACGCCGCGGAGTAAAACGCCGCGGACGCGGCATGGCCAACACAGGCCGTTGACGGATCGGCCAGAAAGAATATCCGTCGCCCTTCGGGCAAGGCCCGGGCGCGTAAGCGCGAGGCGGCAGAGGATGCCGCCGGGACCACGCCCCAAAAGCCAGAAAGTCAGGGAGGATTGACATGGCTCGCATCAACACAAACGTTTCGTCGCTGGTCGCCAACACCAATCTGGCCAAAAGCCAGGCCGCACTGAACACCTCGCTGCAGCGTCTCTCCAGCGGCATGCGGATCAACAGCGGCGCCGACGACCCCGCGGGCCTCATCGCCAGCGAGCGGCTCAAGAGCGAGATTCAGGGCATCTCGACGGCCATCGACAACGGCACGCGGGCCACCAACGTCATCACCACCGCCGACGGGGCGCTCTCGGAGGTCTCGAACCTCCTGGTGTCGATCAAGGGCCTGGTCGTGCAGGCGGCCAATACCGGCGGCATGTCGCAGGATGAAATCGACGCCAACCAGCTTCAGGTCGATTCCGCCATCGCCTCGATCACCCGCATCTCCAACTCCACCTCCTTTGCCGGGCTGAACCTTCTCAACGGGTCGCTGGGTTACATCACCAGCGGCGTGGCCACCAGCGCCCTGCATGACGTGCACATCTACGGCGCCGCCTTCGGCACGCAGGCCACCATTCCCGTGGTGGTCAACGTGCTGCAATCCGCCCAGCCGGCGACGATGCGTTTCAACGCCTCCGCCATCGCCACCAGCGTCACGCTCGAAATCGCCGGTTCGGTGGGCGTGCAGGTGATGAGTTTCGTCAGCGGGACCAAGGCTTCAGCGATCGCCTTCGCCATCAATCGCGTCAGCGATTCGACCGGCGTTTCCGCCGCGATGACCTCGGCCACCAACGCCTCCAGCGGCATCACCTTCACCACCCTGGGCTACGGCTCCAAGCAATTCATCTCGGTATCGGTCCTGGGCGATTCCTCCGCCTTTGTCACCACGGACGCCCAGGGCGCCGCGGAAAATCGCGCCACCGGCCGCGACGTTACCGCCAGCGTCAACGGCGCCGCCGCCATCGGCAACGGACTGAACATCAGCGTCAACACGCCCGCTCTGACGATGTCCATGAACATCGATGCGGGCCTGGGCACCGGCACGAAATCCTTCACCATCACCGGCGGCGGAGCCCTCTTCCAGCTTGGACCGCAGGTCCAGTCCAACCAGCAGGTCAGCATCGCCATCGATTCGGTTTCAGCCAGCCGGCTCGGCGACGCGTCCGATGGCTACCTGACCGACGTGACCACGGGCGGCTCGGCGAACCTCAGCAAAGACCCGGGCCGAGCATCGCGGATCATCGATGCGGCGATCAACCAGGTATCGGAACTGCGCGGCCGGCTGGGGGCGTTCGAGCAGAACACGCTGCAGACCAACATCAATTCGCTGCAGGTCGCCATGGAAAATGTGAGCTCCAGCGAGTCGACCATCGAAGACACCGATTTCGCGCAGGAAACCGCCAACCTCACGCGCAACCAGATCCTCGTGCAGGCCGGCACCAGCGTCCTGGCCACCGCCAACCAGACGCCGCAGAGCGTGCTCAAGCTTCTGGGTGGTTGATCCTCCGGCTGGCAGGTTCCGATCTCCCCCCCGCGGCCGACGCATACGTCGGCCGCGGTTCTTTTGGCGACGCCCGTCAGCGCACCAGCGTGAACGAATTGAGCAACGTCGCATAGTCGCCCGAGGCGCCGATGTCCGCCGGATTGGTGATGGCGCTCTTGTCCGTCGCCAGCATCAACAGCGTCACGCCGTTCTGCTGGCCCACGTTGCCGCCGGAGATCATGATCATCCGCCCGCAGAGCGGGATCGTCTCACCGTTGTCGTCCACCTTGGCGCGGAACAACAACTGGTAGCCGTCGTAGCCGTTGATGGTCACGGGGCCCGCGCCGGTCTTCGTAAAATTTTGAAACCCCTGGGTGAATTGCTGCTCCATCTGATCGCTCAGCGTGGAGTACAGCTGCTTGTCGCGATCCAGGGATCCAGCGCCCGACATCCACCCCACCGCGAAATTCCCGACGGTTGACTGCGTGTCGTCCTGCTTTTCAACCTTCACAAAATTCGATGCGTCAGGCTGATCGCCGCGCTCCACGACCCGCCATCCCGCGGGAATGGTGAAGGTGAAGGGCACATACTTCTGTTGCAGATTCGCGTTGAGCTGGCTGCGGTCGGGCGTGTAAGCGACGCTTTCCGCCGGCGCTCCCGCGACGGGCCTGTCCGCGCTGTCCACGGGCGGCAGCGTCTGCACCGGTTCGTCGAGTTCGACGCTACTGGTCGGCGCGCGGCTCCATAAAAATCCCAGCACTCCCGCGAGGATGCAGCCTCCCAGCAGCAGGAGGCCCAGACATCCGAGCCCCCCGATCAACAGCCACTTTCCTCCCAGGGATTTCCGAGGTCCCGGTGCAGGCGTCATGGTCATGAGGTGGCCCCTCGATGGTGGTCGTTCAGCGATCCTGTGGCGCGTGGATAGTCTACCCCCGGCCGTCCCTTCGTGAAACGGTTGATCTTGCCGCACCTCGCCAGCATCATGTGCCGTGATTTGCCGCCCGAGGAGCCGCCATGAAACGCAACGCCTTTGTGATGAAGCTCAAGCCCGGTTACGAAGCGGAATACAAGAAGCGTCACGACGACATCTGGCCCGAGCTGGCCGCGGAACTGCGCGCCGCGGGCGTGTCGGATTACTCGATTTTTCTCGACGAGCGCACGGGCAACCTTTTTGCATTTCAGAGACTCGCCGATGACAACACCGCCGCCGACCTGCCGCAGACGGCGATCGTGAAAAAATGGTGGGCCTATATGAAGGACATCATGGATTCCCACCCCGACAACTCGCCGGTAGCCGTGCCGCTGCGCGAAGTCTTCCACATGGAATGACGCCGCTCGCGTTCAATCATGCGCCGCCGGCGCCTGCAATCCCCCGATGATGTCCCGCACGTCTTTTTTTCCCTTGCGCGACAGGAAATTCTTCAACCCGTCGAGGATCTGCAGCGGGATGTTGGGGTCGAGGAACAGCGCCGTGCCCACGGCCAATCCCGTCGCGCCGGCCAGCAAAAATTCCACGGCATCCTGCCAGCGCTGGATGCCCCCCATGCCGATGATCGGGATGTTGTGCGCCTTGGCCACCTGGGTGTAAACGCGGTGGGTCATGAAGACCGCGATCGGCTTGATGGCCGGTCCCGACAGCCCGCCGGTCCCGTTGGCCAGCATCGGGCGTGCGTTGTCGATGTCGATGGACATCGCGGTGAAGGTGTTGACCAGGGAGAGGCAGGTGGCGCCCCCGTCGACAGCCGCCTTGGCCGTCACCGCCACATCCGCCACATTCGGCGAGAGTTTCACGATGAGTTCCGCGCGGGTGGTGACTTTTTTCACCGCCGATACCAGCTCGAAGAGCCGGGCCGGGTCGGTCCCGAACGACAGGCCGTTCTTGACGTTCGGGCAGGAGACGTTGAGTTCGATTCCGCCGACGGTCTCCTCATCGTTGAGCCGGGCGGCGACGTCGACGTAATCTTCGGTGGACCACCCGGGCACGTTGACGATGACGGGGATTCCCATCTGTTTGAGGATGGGGATTTTGTCGCGCAGGAAAACGTCCAGGCCGATATTGGCCAGACCGATGGCATTGAGCATTCCCGCGCGTGTTTCGACGATGCGATAGGCCTCATTGCCCTTGCGCGGCGTTTTGGAGATGGCCTTGGTGACGAAGGCGCCCAGCCGAGTGAGGTCGGTGAAATCGCCATATTCGTTGGCGTATCCGCAGGTGCCGGAGGCCGTCATCAACGGATTCTGAAGCCGCATTTTTCCGATGGTCACCGCGAGCGACGGCGCCGTATGTTCTTTCGTAGGCATAGCGCGGGCAGTTTCGCAGGAATGCCGAATCGACACAAGAGACCCCGAAACGTGCGTTTGGGCCCGCTCCGCACTCGCCGCCTGGCGCGTTACCGATCCGTGCAAAAAGAAAGAACCCGCGGACACCTTGTCAGATGTCCGCGGGGCGTGGTGGGGGAGGTAGGAAGGAATCCGTTTCTCGCCGGCAGCCGCCGCGAGCAGTGTTCAATAGTTGTTGTTGATCGACCCGTCGATGTTGCGCGCCATGAACGTGAATCCGATGCCGTTGGGCTGGTAATACCAGCCGGCGTTGGTGTCGACCGCGGCGGAGGTCACGTTGGTGAGGTTGTTCAGCGGATTGATCGCCGCCGACAGCAGGTAAGGGCCGAACCGGGTGCCCGTGGGATTGGCGATGGCCGTTTCGGTGGTGTCGGAGCGGCCGGTCATGAGCGTCCACATGCCGGTCAACTGCGGGGGCTGATCGTTATGTTGTCCCTTGAAGACTTCGATCTGGTTGCGCACCGAGGCGAGCGTCGTCTGCAGGTTGCTGTTGCGGGCGTCGCCGCTGGCGTTCGAGAACTGGGGAATCACAATCGCGGCCAGGATGCCCAGGATGATGACCACGATCAGGATTTCCACCAGCGTGAACCCTTTGGTGTCAACGGGTCGTCGCATGCTCATTTCTGCCGCTCCAAGGGAACATAGAGGGTCATCCACAGGTGCGGGCCACAAAAGTGCCTCCTTGACTTTTTCGTGCGAAACACCGGGCAACTTGGGTACAATCGAGAAAATTTCCGCTTATCAGACTTCGCTGCCATCGCCGCCGCGCTTCTGCGTTCTACTTATCGGAAGCACCGCCGCCGACACCCACCTCCGTTCATTCCTTCGGCGAAAAGGAGCTCGCCTTGAACCAGCAAATCTCCTTCACCCTCAATGGGAAACCCCAGACCGTCACGAGCGACCCCGATCGGCCCCTCATCGGCGTGCTGCGAGAAGACCTCGGTCTCCACGGCACGCGCTTTGGCTGCGGCGAGGGCCAGTGCGCCGCGTGCACCGTCCTGGTCAACGGTGAACGCACCTACTCCTGCCGCATGGCCATCTCCGAAGCCGACGGCCAGCAGATCCAAACCGTCGAGGGGCTCGCTGTCGGTGACAAGCTTCATCCGGTGCAGCAGGCGTTTCTTGATGAAGGCGCCTACCAGTGCGGCTACTGCACGAGCGGCATGATTTTGGGCGCCGTGGCCTTGTTGGCCCATAATCCGCACCCCACCGAGCAACAGATCACGGAATTCATGAGCCGCCATCTGTGCCGCTGCTGCGGATATGTGAAAATCATCGCCGCCATCAAACGTGCCGCCGGCAACGGAGGTGCCCAATGACCGTCCCGCTTCGCACCACCCGACGGGGATTCCTTCAGGCCCTGGGCGCCGGTCTGCTGATCACCGTTACGGAGACGCGGCTTTTCGGCCAGGCCGAGAGCGGCTTTCAGGGCCGGCGCGGCGGCCGCGGGGGCGGCGCTTTCGGCGGCGCTCCCGTCCCCATCTCCGCACGCATCCACATCGCCCACGACGGCAGCGTCACCGTCCTCTCCGGCAAAGTCGAATGCGGCCAGGGCGCCCGCGCCGAAATCGGCCAGGCCGCCGCCGAAGAACTCCGCCTCCATCCCGGCCAGGTCACCGTCCTCCTCTGCGACACGACCCTCTGCCCCAACGACGGCGGGACTTTCGGGAGCCAGACCACCCCGCGCACGATCCCCGTCATCCGCGCCGCCGCCGCCGCCGCGCGCCTCGCGCTCCTCGAGCTCGCGTCGCGCGCCTGGAGTGTCCCCGCAGCCGAGCTCGACATCCGTGACGGCAAAATCCTCCACGCCGCCAGCCACCGCGAAACTTCCTTGGGCGATCTCGCCGCTTCCGAGCAAGCCGCCCAGGCCTTGTCGCAAGTCCCGCGCAACGTCACCATCACGCCCGTCAAAGACTGGAAGGTCATGGGCGCCCCCGCCTTCCGCCACGATCAGCGCGACATGGTCACCGGCCGCCATACCTTCCCCACCGACATCACGCGCCCCGGCATGCTCTACGGCAAAATCCTCCGCCCGCCCGCCGTCGGCACAACCCTTACCTCGCTCGACGCGCCCACCCCGCTCGACGGCGTCACGCTCGTCCACGAAAACGATTTTGCCGGCATCGTCGCCCCCACCACTTTCGCCGCCGACAACGCCATCGCCGCCCTCGCCCCCGCCGCCAAATGGTCCGCGCCGCCCACCAACTCCAGCGAGACCCTCGCCGCCGATCTCCGCGCCGGCGTGCGCGGCGGCGTCCCCACGAATCCCTTCCCCATTCAGTCCCCGAACATCGCCTTCCAGCAGTCCTACTTCACTCCCTACATCCAGCACGCCCCCCTCGAACCGCGCACCGCCGTCGCCGAATGGAACGGAAACAAGCTCACCGTCTGGACGGCCACGCAAAACCCCTTCAGCGTCCGCTCCGAGCTCGCCCGCGCGTTTTCCATTTCCGATGACGATGTCCACCTGATCGTTCCGGACTTCGGCGGTGGTTTCGGCGGCAAACACACGGGGGAATGCGCCGTCGAAGCCGCTCGCCTCGCCAAGGCCGCCGGTAAACCCGTCATGCTTCGCTGGAGCCGCGCCGAGGAATTCACGTTCGCCTACTTCCGTCCCGCCGCCGTCATCGATATCTCCGCCGCCCTCACCCCCGCCGGCAAAATCGCCTCCTGGTTCTTCGTCAACATCAACTCCGGAAATTCCGGCATCGATTCCCCCTACGCCATCCCCAGCAAACGCTCCCAATACGTCACCTCCGCCCCGCCCCTCCGCCACGGCTCCTACCGCGGACTCGCCGCCACCGCCAACAACTTCGCCCGCGAATGCGCCATGAACGAACTCGCCGCTCTCGCTTCCGCCGATCCCCTCGACTTCCGCCTCAAGCACCTCGACGACTCCCGCCTCCGCGACGTCCTCCAGACCGCCGCCGACAAATTCAACTGGGGCCGCAAACTTCCCGAAGGCCACGCCGCCGGTCTCGCCTGCGGCACCGAAAAAGGCTCCTACGTCGCCGCCTGCGCGGAAGTCTCCCTCGACAAAAACACCATCACCGTTCACCGCATCGTCCAATCCTTCGAATGCGGCGCCATCGTCAATCCCCTCGGCCTCACCCAGCAAGTCCAGGGCGCCATCACCCAGGGCCTCGGCCCCACCTTCTGGGAACAAATCCGCTTCACCAACGGCCACATCGAAAACGCCGCCTTCGCCAAATACCGCGTCCCCCGCTTCTCTGACCTCCCCCACATCGACGTCCACCTCCTCGACCGCAAAGACATCCCCAGCGCCGGCGCCGGCGAAACCCCCCTCATCTGCGTCGCCCCCGCCATCACCAACGCCCTCACCACCCTCACCCACACCCCGCTCCGCTCCCTTCCCCTCCGCGTGTGACGGCATTCCATCCCGCCCCCCGACATTGTTACCATGCAAACGGTCGCTCCCTCCGAGCACAGAATCCGACCCTGCGAGGAGAACCATCGATGCGCGAAATCCGCGCAAAAGTAACGTTGACCAACGCCTTGGACGAAATGCTCGCCCGCCGCGGAAAGCTGCCCCCCGACCAGGTCCGCAGCACCCAACTCGAAGCTCTCGTAGATACCGGCGCCGTCCGTTCCGTCCTGCCACCGCAGATCGTCCAGGAACTCGGCCTCGAAATCCGCGGCCAGCGTGTCAACGAATACGCGGACGGTCGAAAGGAATCCGTCGGCGTCACCGAACCGCTCGTCATCGAATGCCTCCACCGAGACACGCTCGAAGAAGCCCTGGTGCTCGCCGACGAAGTTCTCATCGGCCAAACCGTGCTCGAAAAACTCGACCTCCTCGCCGATTGCGCAAATCAGCGACTTATCCCCAATCCGGCCCACCCCAATCAACCCGTCACCAAGGTGAAATAACCCTCCACCACCGCCGTTCCCCCACTGAATTCATTTGCCGCCCGCTCCCCTCCGCCGTATCTTTCCCTCCATCCACATCCCGCAAACCGGAGCTCGCCCATGGCTGAAAAATCCGCCGCCAAAAAACGCGCCCCTCGCCAGCAGATGCTCGACGCCCTCGCCGAAGCCGAGCCCCGCGTCGCCGAACGGCGTGAAGCCGCCGCCCGCCCCGATGAAAAAACGGAAGCAAGGGCCGTCGCCGCCGCCGTCGCAATTGCCGAAGAAATCTCCACCCGCGGCGTCGTCGAGTCCATCGGCGAGCTCAAAGCCACCGTCTCCAAAACCCTCGCGACCATGTCCGACCGCCTTGAAGAACAGGTCGCCCGCTATATGCAGTTCCAGCGCGCCATCGCGGCCAAAGAGCAGGAACTCAAGGAAATCTACGACATCCAGCGCGCCGCCACCACGCTCACCGCCCTCTTCGAGGCACATGAAAACAAGAAGACCGCCCTCGAAGCCGAGCTGACCGCCGAGCGCGAAAACCTCGAGCAGGAAATTGAGCAGACACGAAGCCTCTGGGAACAGGAACGAAAGCAGCGCGAGGCTGAAATCAAGGAACGCGACGCCGCCGAAACCAAGCGCCGCGAACGCGAGAAAACCGAATACCTCTACGCCTTCACCCGCGAGCAGCAGCAGGCCCGCGACGCCTTTGCCGATCAGACCGCCAAACAGGAAAAGGAGCTTGCCGAGAAAAAGGCCGCCCTCGAAAAGGACTTCGCCCAGCGCGAACAGGCGCTCGCCTCACGCGAACAGGAACTCGCCGCCCTTCGCGCCAAAGCCGAAGCGTTCCCCAAAGACCTCGACGCCGCCGTCGCCCGCGCCGTCAAAGACACCACCGCCCGCCTCACCCAGGAATCCACCTCCCGCGAAGAACTCCTCAAACGCGATCACGCCGGCGAAAAAAACGTCCTCACCACCCGCATCGCCTCCCTCGAGCAGATTGTCCACGACCAGGCCCAGCGCCTCAACTCCCTCCTCGCCCAGACCGAAAAGGCCTACGCCCAGGTCCAGGAAATCGCCGTCCGCGCCGTGGAAGGCTCCGCCGCCGCCAAACAACTCGCCGGCCTGCAACAGCTTCTGGCTGAACAGCCGCGCAAAGCATCCGCCGAGCGCTAAAGCGCCGTCCCTCCAAGCCGCCACCCGCGTAGAGCCAGCCCCCCAGCCGCATTTTGCGAATCGACTCGCGCGGGATAGGATCGGTAGCGCGAGTGATGTGTGGCTTTTGCGAGGGTGGCGATGGGCCGTGGGTTTGAAACGCAGGGAGGCGAGGGAGAAGGGACGGACGCGAGCCACGCCAACAAGCTCATCGAGTCGACCAGTCCTTATCTGTTGCAGCACGCGCACAATCCCGTGGAGTGGTACCCCTGGGGCGAGGAGGCGTTTTCCCGCGCGCGGACCGAGGGCAAGCCCATTTTTCTGTCCATCGGATACTCCGCCTGCCACTGGTGTCACGTGATGGAGCGGGAGGTGTTTGAGAAGGCCGCGATCGCCGATGTGATGAACGCGCATTTCGTGAACATCAAAGTGGACCGCGAGGAGCGTCCCGATGTCGATGATGTATACATGCTGGCGACGCAGCTCATGTCCGGCAGCGGCGGCTGGCCGATGAGCGTCTGGCTGACGCCGGAATTGAAACCTTTCTACGCGGGCACCTATTTCCCGCCGGAGGATGGTTACGGCCGGCCGGGCTTCGTCCGCCTGGAAAACGCGCTGGCCGAGGCATGGGCGAATCGGCGCGCCGAGCTGCTCGAGCAGGCCGAGCGCGTGGCCCAGGCCGTCCGGACGCACGCCGATGAGGGTGGCGGCGCCGGTCCCGGGCAGATCGAGTCCGGGGCATGGATCATCAAAGCGCTCGAAGAATTCGCCGATCGCTTCGATGAGGCGCATGGCGGCCTCGGCGGAGCGCCGAAATTTCCGCCGCACCAGGCTCTCGCACTCTGGCTCACCATGCTGCGCCATCCCAACGCCGCGCAGTTGTCGCAGGAAGAAGTCGCGGCGGTCGAAATGATGCTCACCCGCACGCTCGATTCCATGATGAACGGCGGCATCTACGATCACGTCGGCGGCGCCTTTGCACGCTACTCCACCGACGAGCAGTGGCTCGTCCCCCATTTCGAAAAAATGCTCTACGACAACGCGCAGCTCGCGGCCGTCTACGGCCTGGCGGCGGCGCATTTCGGACGCGCCGACTACGCGCGCGTGGCCCGGCAGACGCTGGATTTCTGGCTGCGCGAGATGACCGGAGGCCGCGGCGAGTTTTACTCGACGCTGGATGCCGACTCCGAGGGAGCGGAGGGAAAGTTTTACGTCTGGACCCTCGCGGACGTGCGGGCGGCGCTCGGCGACGCCGACGACGCGGCGCTCATGACTGAGCATCTGGGCGTAACCGAGGCCGGCAATTGGCATGAATCGCCGGTGCCGGGAGGTACCGTCCTCAGCGTCGTGCGCAGCGTGGAAACCCTGGCCGACGAGCGCGGCGTGAGCGTGGACGAGCTGCGCGGGCGGATCGATGGGCTGCTCGTGAAAATGCGCGAGTGGCGGGCGAAGCGCATCCCTCCCGGACTCGATGACAAGGTGCTCACAAGCTGGAACGGCCTGTTGATCTCCGCGCTGGCGATCTGCGGACGCCTCCTCCGTGAGCCCCGCTATCTCGAGGCGGCGCATCGCGGAATGGGGTTTCTGCTGACCGAGCACATGGAAGGAGGCCGGCGTTTGCTGCGCGTGTCGCGCGGAAAAAATACCTCAGTCGAAACCCGCAATACCAAGCTCGGGCTCGTCGCCTCCGGCAGCGCGCATACCGATGGTTTTCTCGAAGATCATGCCTTCCTCCTCAACGGCATGATGGATTTGATCGAGTCCACCTCGCCCACCAGCCTTCCCGGAACGATGGCCCGCAAGCGCGCGCTTGAGTTGGCCGATGTGATGGTGAAGCATTTCGAGGATCACGAGCGCGGCGGGTTTTTCTTCACTTCACGCAAACACGAGACGCTTTTTGCCCGGATGAAAAACGCCGCCGACAATGCCACCCCTTCCGCCAATGGCCTCGCGATCCGGGCGCTGCTCCGGCTGGCGGCGGAATCGGGACGGGAGCAATACCGCGATACCGCCCTGCGCGCCGTCAGCGCCTTCGCCGCAACCATCGCCCGCCGACCCGATTATTTCCCCACCATCCTTCACGCGCTCGTCGAAGACGCCGAAGCGCGCACCCGTGGCCCCGGCGGATGGCGCGACACCCCCCCCGTACGCCCAGCCCTCGTCGACGTCGGCCACGGCGCCGGCGGCGGCAGCAAGGTCCTGGCCCTCCAGGTTCATGCCGGACCGGTCGCGGATGGCAAGTTCGAGGTGAACCTCGAGCTCACCGTCGCCCCGGGCTATCACGTTCAACCGCACCATCCCACCGACCGCGAAGCCTTCGCCACCGTCGCGCGCGTGCGCGGCGAGCTGCCATTGGCCAAACAGGAGTGGCGCTATCCCGCAGGCGACGGCGGCCAAGGCGATCACGCGTATGAAGCCACCGTCCGAATGGCCGGTGTCTGCACGCTCGGCGGCGGCGCGGCGGGCGTCAAACCCGGAAAGTATCCCATGCGCGCCACCGTGCTGGCCCAGCCATGCAGCGGAACGAGCTGCCTGGCGCCTGAGAAAGTCAGCGCGAACTTCACCATCGAGGTCCCCTGATGCGGGTGAGCGAACGCCCCATGTAAGCACCACCGGCGACCGTGGGCCGACGGGCTTCGGCGCGGGGCGACGCAGAACACCCGCTGGGCGATTCGTTTAAAACTTTCCGTTAGATCGGGCGAACACGAAGCGTCCTACTTGACAGGCGCGGGGGCGGGGAGTATTTCCACGGGTCTTTGCTTGATAGCGTGGAGGCAGGATGGCGACGGTAGAGTCGAAGCCGCGGACGGGGGGCGCCGGGGGCGCGGCCGGAAGCGGAAGCGGGGGCGGTGCGGACATTGTCGTGGAGAACCTGACCAAGGCCTACGGAAGCTTCCTGGCGGTCAAGGGGATCTCCTTCGAAGTGCCGCGGGGCCAGATCGTGGGCTTCCTGGGACCCAATGGCGCCGGCAAGACCACCACCATCCGCATGCTCACCTGTTACATGCCTCCCACCAGCGGCCGCGCCTCGGTCGCGGGCCATGATGTGTTCCGGGAATCGCTCCAGGTGCGCAAGCACATCGGTTATCTGCCCGAATCGACGCCGCTCTACACCGAGATGCGCGTCGGAGAATACCTCGATTTCAAAGCCCGCCTCCACGGCATGGCACGGGACGCCCGGCGAAAACGCGTGGCCGAAGTCGCCGCCCGCTGCTGGCTTACCGACCGCCTGCGCAGCCTCGTGGGCACGCTCTCCAAGGGATATCGTCAGCGCGTCGGCATCGCCGATGCCATGCTCCACAACCCCGGCGTGCTGGTGCTCGATGAGCCCACCGTGGGTCTCGATCCCTCGCAGATTCGCGAAGCTCGCAAATTGATCGCCGAGCTCGGCGGTGATCACACGGTCATGCTCTGCACCCACATTCTCCAGGAAGTGGAAATGGTGTGTCAGCGGGTCATCATCGTGGCCCAGGGGCGGATCGTCGCCCAGGGCACGCCTGAGGAATTGAAGAACCGCGCCGGCGCCGGCATTCGCGTGGAAGTGCGTGGGCCGGCCGAACAGGTCCAGGCGGCGCTCAAAACGCTGCCGGGCGTCGAAAAGGTCGATCTGCTCCAGGGCGCCGGAAGCGGCGGCGTGGGCCGCTTCAACGTGCGCGGGCGCATGACCGCCGAGCTCCGCGAGCAGATCGCCGCTACCGTCAGCCAGCGCGGCTGGAGTCTGCGGGAACTGCGCACCGAAGGGGCCAGCCTCGAAGAGTTCTTCGTGCAGATCACGGACCCCGGCGGAGCGCTCGCGGCGTGATGGGCTGGAATCAAGAATCCATATTGCACACAACAGAAAACGGGTTGGTGAGGTGACGATGGGACGGGTCTATGTGATAGCGCGGCGAGAGGTGGGAGCGTTGTTTTATTCCCCCATCGCCTATTTCGTGCTCTTTTTGTTTCTCCTGGTCACCGGCTTCCTGTTCGGGAGCCTCGTCTTCGTGCCCGGACAGGTGTCGGAGGTCCGCCAACTCGTCGAGTACCTCCGCTTCGGCCTGTTTTTCATCGTGCCGGGAATCACCATGTCCCTCCTCGCCGACGAATACCGCTCCGGCCGCATCGAAATGCTGCGCACCAGCCCCATCACAGAGCTCGATCTGGTCCTCGGTAAATACCTCGGCGCCATGCTCTTCTATGTCATCCTCCTGGCCTCGACGCTCATCTACGTCGCACTCCTGGTGTTCTGGGGCCGCCCCGACTGGGGCCAGACCTTCTCCGCTTACCTGGGCCTCCTCCTGCTCGGAATGATGTTCGTCTCCATCGGCCTCTTCTTCTCCACCTGCACCCAGGACCAGATCGTCGCCTACCTCGCGACGATGCTCGTGCTGGGATTCCTTACCTTCGCCAGCGGCCTTTCCACCCTCATCCCCAAGCAGTGGTGGTTCGTTCCCCTCCGGGCCCCCGTCAACTACCTGGGTGTCTGGGCGCACATTTCCGATTTTTCGCGCGGCGTCGTGGATACCGAGCACCTCGTCTATTTCCTCGGTTTCACGCTGCTGTTCCTGTTTCTGACTTACCTGATTGTGGAAAGCCGCAAGTGGCGATGAGGCCCCGCCTCCGCCGCGAACGTGCTCGAACGGACAGATGCCGGGGTGGGAACATGACTGATTTGCGGGTGACCTGAGATGACGCAATATGTGGAAGAGACGCCGGACGCGACCAGCCGGCACTGGCTTTACGGCACCAACCTCGCCGTCCTCGTGGCCATCGGCGTGACCATCATCGCCATCGCCCTCTACGCCTCGGCCAAATACACCAGGCACTGGGACATCACCAGCGGCGGAATTTACTCGCTCAGCGATTCAACGAAAAAGCTGCTTGCCGAAATCGACCAGGACAAAAAGCAGTACGTCCTCGTCGACCTGTTCCGTGCCGATGAAGATCCCCGGTCGGCAGAGCATGCCCAGCGTGTCGACGACCTGGTCAACGACTATGCCCGCCGCTGCCGGAACATCACCGTGGACGACGAAGCCGCGCAATCTCGCGATGCCCTCGCCCAAAAGGTGATGTCGCGCTATGCCGGCGAATTGAAGCCCTATCAGGATGCGATCGCCGATTACCCAAAGGTATCCAAAGATGTCGCAGATCTCGCCAAGGATGAAGCGCCCAACATGAGCGCGCTCGCGCAGCAACAGGGAACCAACCAGCAGGCCGCCCAGGTCGCCGTCGAGCTTTACAGCGCGATGAGCACCGAAATCCCCGACGAACTCACCAAGATGGACAAAGCGGTCAAGCGCGAGACCGATTCCACCGTACCCCGTTGGGGCTCCCTGGTCACCGCCCTCAAAGATCCGCTGGGTCAAATCCAGTCGACGCTCAACGTCCTCGCGACCCCGGCGCAGACTAAACAGGCGTTCCCTCCGGCAATCGCCGACTATTTCGCCAAGGCCGCCGGCAAGTACAAGGCCGTCGCCGACGAACTCTCCGCCTATATCGATCGACTCAACAAGCTCAAGCCGCTCAGCGTCGAAGATGTCCTCGCCAGCGCCCAGCCCAATACGATCGTCGTCCTCGGACCCTCTTCCGCCAAAGTGCTCACCGATTATGACATCTTCAAGCCCTCCCCGGCTGACCAGCAGAACCCCCAGGCGTCCGGGACCGAGGAATTCGACGGCGAACAGGCCGTCAGCTCCGCCCTCGTGAGCATGGCGCGTCCCGACAAGGTCAAGGTCGTCTTCGTCACCTCCACTCCGCGGAACATCACCACCAGCGGCGACCCCGACAGTTGGACCGAAATCACCAGCCGCCTCAAAGATCTCAACTTCGATGTCATGGAGTGGTCGCCCCCCGGCCCGCCGACCTCGCCCGATCAGCCCCCCCCCTCACCCAACCCGCCGGCGCAAGGCAAGGGCGTCGTGTGGATCGTCTTTCCGCCCAGCCCCCCCAGCGCCCAGCAGATGATGAGCGGGGCGATGCCCGATCCCAAGCCGCTCATCGATGCCCTCCACGCCCACATCGCCGCCGGCGGAAATGCCCTCCTCCTGGCCGACGCCACCGGCGGCAACCCCCTCATGGGCATGTCCCCGGGCGGTGATACTTACGCCTTTGACGACGTCGCCAAATCCTTCGGCATCCTCGTCCAGCCCAAATACATGGCCGTCTGGAATTACTCCACCGAAGGACAATCCCAGGTCATCCCCGTCATCTCCGTCACCCGGTTTGAACAACACGAGATCACCAAACCCCTGGCCGCCCTTCAGACCGTCTTCGAGGCGCTCCAATCGCCCACCGGCGGCATGGAAGGTGCTCCCACCTCCGTCACCGTCGACTCCACCCTCCCCAAAGATGTCAACGTTCACGAACTCGTTCAGACCCCCAACGATGCCGACCACTGGGGCGAAACCAATTTCTCCGAGAATGCCACCTTCAACAAAGGAACGGACCTCCTGCCTCCCATCGGGCTCGCCGCCGCCTCCGTCAAGGACTCCGGCGACAAAGCCAAAGAGCAGCGGCTCGTGGTCATCGGCAGCAGCACCCTCGGCGCCGATCGACTCGTCAATCAGCAGGGCCTGGCGCGCGTCGGCAATGAGGTCATGCAAATCTACGTCTACCCCGGAAATGCCGAACTCGTCGACAATTCCGTCCTCTGGCTCGCCGGCTATGAAAATATGATCGCCGTCAGCGCCAAGGCCGGCGTGGCCATGCGCATCGGTCCGATCGGCCCCGGCACCATGACCTTCATGCATTGGATGATTTATCTCGGTATCCCCGCCCTCGCCCTCTTAGCCGGCGGTGTGGTCTGGGCAGTTCGCCGGCGGTGAGTGGCGCACGTATGACGCACCTCGTGCGACGCGGCAATTAAAAAAAAAATGTGATGTTGGGGCTGATATGAACTTTCGGTTGACGATCACGTTGGTGGTGTTGCTTGTCCTGCTGGCGGCAGGGTTCTTCGGCTATGAAACCTGGCGCGACAAGCATCCCGACAACACCTCCTCTGAACAGAAGCTGGTCATCTCCCCAGCTCCCACCGGCATCAAGAGCCTTGAATATGACAGCGACGGACAGGTCCAGGTCGCCTTCGCCAAGGGCGCCGACAACATCTGGCGCATGACCCAGCCCGTCGACGCCCCCGTCGACGAGTATTCCGTCTCCCCCGTCACCGACGATCTCAAGGACCTCACCTATACCGACAAGTTCGAGCCCGCCGCCTCCGGACCGAAGTCCGCCGATGCGACCGGCACCGCCAAACCCCGCCAGGTCATCAAGTTCACCGACGACAAAGGCCAGGAGCACACCCTCTTCGTCGGCAAGCGCGCCGTGGGCGGCGTCTATGCCACCCTCGATTCCGCCAAAACCATTTATCTGCTCGACAAAGACCCCGCTGAGCCTCTCGATAAGGACCCCCAGGAGTTCCGCTCCAAACTCGTCAAGACCGTGCAAACCGACGACATCCAGAAGTTGATCGTCAAGCACCGCGACCAGACCGTCACCCTCGCCAAATCGGACGGCAAATGGGTCATCACCGGCCCCATCACCTCGCGCGCAAACGAATCCGTCGTCGATGGAATTGTCAATGAGCTCAAGGCCATTCGCGCCGCCGGCTTTACGCAGTTGAAGAAAACCAACCTGGCCACCGGCCTCAATCCTCCGATGGTGAGCGTCACCGCCGAAGTGGCCGAAAAAGCCGCCGCAACGGCCCCCGCCACCGCACCCGCCACCGCCGCTGCCACCAGCCCCGCCACCACCGCCGTCACCCTGGAACTCGGCTACTACACCGATCCCACCAATAAAAAATCCGTCTACGCCACCCTCGCCGGCTCCAGCGACGTGTTCACTCTCTCCTCCGATACCTTCAGCAAAATCAACCAGGAACTTTCCGACCTGCGCGATCCCGTCGTGATTCCCGGCAACGTCAGCGACGCAACCGACATTTCCATCAACCAGGGCGACACCCCGGCGCTCGTCCTGCATCGCGCAAACGATGACTGGACGATGCACGGCGGCGCTCCGGCGGTGAAAGACCTGCCCGGTGATTCCGCCACCATCGGAACGCTCGTCTCCGAATTGAAAAACCTCCGCGCCAGCAAGTTCTCCGATGCCGCCGGCGACCTCAAGTCCATCGGCCTTGAGCCCCCACAGGCCAAAATCGAGATCACACTGCCCGCGCAGACCCGCCATGAGGTGCTCCTCATCGGCAAGCCGGAGCCCGAAAAACTCACGCCCGTCATGCTCCAGGGCGAGCCCACCGTCTACCTCGTGAAAACCGATGCGCTCACCGGGATCACCCCCGACGCCCTGGCGCTCCGCGATCACGCCGTGCAGCGGCTCCTTTCCGACGACATCCGCGAAATCGCCATCAGCGGCGGCGGCGCCAACGGCGGCAAACCCCTCACCCTCCGCCGCGAAGGAACCACCTGGAAAGTCGTCAACGGCACGCAAACGGAAATCGCCGACGACACCAAGATCACCTCCCTCCTTGCCGACTTCACCCCCCTCAATGCCGCCAAATACCTCGCCGCCGACGCCACCGTCCAGGGCTCCCCCGATGTCGTCGTCCAGGTGACGTCCGTCGAAACGCCCGCCCCCACCCCCGCCTCCCAGCCGGCTTCCCAGGCCGCCCAGTCGCCCGCCACCCAGGCTGCAAGCGCTCCGGCCACCATGTCCGCCGAACTCCAGGCCGCCCTGAATAAACCCACCGCCGGCCCCCAGCTCGGCAAGACCGTCAACCGCACACTGCGCCTCTGGAAAGGCTCCGGCCAAGGTGCCACCGCATGGAAAGCTGTCTGGGACGGCCAGCAGCCGGCCTGGACTTTCCAGCCCACCAGCCAGCTCATCGAGCACCTGACCGCCACCAGCTATCCCGCCGCCACGCAGCCCGCCAGCCAGCCCGCTACCGAACCGGTAAAGTAAAGGCGGGTCCCCCGCTCGACAGCAATTGCCGCTCCCCCCTTTCTCCTCCCCGTCACGTCCGGATGAAATCCAGCATCACCGCCGCCACCGGCGTGAATATCAGCACCGGCAGCCACGCCGACAGCAGCGGATCCAGCGTCGTGCCCCCCATCTGAAAGATCACAAACGTCGCCGCAAACACCACCGCCGACACCCCCACGCAATAAAACATGTTGTAAATCAGCCGGTTTGGCTCGCGCGTCAGCAGGAATGGAATCCCGATCAGCAGCATGATGATGTTCATCAGCGGCTGCGTCAGGCGGAGATACATGATCTTGTACAGCGGCGGCTGATTGATCGGCGGGCTGCTCTGCGCCAGGTCCCACACCTGCCGCGACGAGAGAAAATCCACCGCCTTCCGCGACGCCACCAGGTCCAGTTGCCGCGGCGTCAGCGGCGTGTGATACACCAGCAGCGGCTCCTTGGACGCCACCTGGTGCGCCGGATCCGCCCCCGGCCGATCCTCGATCTGCAACGCGTTGCGCATCACCCACGCTTCCGACGTGCCTCCCGGAGGCACCTCCCACGTCGCCGTGTCCGCCATGATCCGCCCGTGCGGCGAACCGTCCTTCTCCCGCTGGATCACCCGCACATCCGTGAGCTGCTTCTTCACCGGGTCGTAACTCGCCGCCGTGATCAGCGAATTGTCCTCGTCGCGCACGAAATACACCGGCTCCTCGTGCGAGTTGACCTGGTTGACCTCGTCATGCTTCCGCAAAAGCTTCTGCACCACATAGGGCTGCGAAATCAGGAACTCCTGGTTCGCCGCCGACAGCACCCCGAAGCCCACCGACACCAGGATGATCGGCGCCGCCACCCGATACAGCGACACCCCGGACGCCAGCATCGCCGTCAGCTCGTGGTGTCGCGTCATCCGCACCATCGTGAATCCGGCCGCCAGCAGCGGAATCGCCCCCGAGACCAGCTGGAAAATCACCAGCGACTGAAACGCGTAGTAATCCACGATGTCCCAGATCACGTCGAACGTCGCATTCCCCGCCGAGGTTGAGGCCTGTGTCGCCGCAACCTGCGCCGCTTTCGTGAAGTTGTCGAAGTTGACGATCAAGTCCAGAAGGATGTACATGCCGACCATCACCCCCAGGGCCAGCAGGTAATTCACAATGAAGCTTCGGATGATGTAACGGTCGAGCAGCCGCATAGTTCTCCAGCAACGCGCGAACGGCGCGGGTCAGTGTCGCAGCAGCACCGCATAAACTCCCGCCACCAGGGCCAGCAAAAACACGTTGCCCGCCCAGATCAACATGATGCCCGCGCTCGCATGACTGTTGCTGCTTTCCGCCAGTTGCTGCCCCGCCGTGATCAGCAGCACCAGAATGATCGCCGGAACGAATCCCACCACGAACACCGCCAGCGGGTTCCGCCCGCGAAGCTGAATCCCCAGCGCCGCGCCCAGCAGCACCAGCGTCAGGCACGACAGCGAAAATGAATTCCGGCTGTTGAACTCCGAACTGATCGTCCGCGTCAGCGTCGATATCGCGTCGTACGCCTTCGCGTGCAGCCCATTGAGAATCGGCGACCCGCTCGTCCCCGCAAGCTCCAGCAGATGCCCCGGCGCCGGCAGCGTTACATCCCGGATGTTCGGCGGAAGCTGGATGTTCGAGATCACCACCGTGCCCGTCGCATTCGGCCCGATCTTCAGCACGTTGTCCCGCCGCATCACGTTCTCACGCAGTTGCAGCTTCGCCGACGTGCCCGTGTCCACAAACGGATCCTGCGTCAGCAGCAGGTCCGCCGCCTCGCACGTGTAGGTGCTCTGCAGCACGTTCTTCTCATACTGCTCCACCCGAATCGGCGCCTTGGCCGTCGCCGTGAATGTCAAAACCCGGTCCGGCGACAGCACCGCCGCCGGGGCATACAGCCGGTAATGCGTCACCGTATCCGACGCGATCGATGCCGCGTTCAGTTCCAGCGGCCGCGCCCCGCTCGAGGCGCTCTCCCGCCAGGCGTTGTACAGCCGCTCCGCAATCACCTCGTCGCTGAACCGCTCGTCGATATCGCTCAGGTATTTCGCCACATCCGGAAACGGATAGGGATCGTCCAGCAGCTCCTTCAACGCCTGCCGGTTGTAATACTTCGGCTTCGCCCGCAAAAGCGAGGCGATCGTCACCGGCCGCCCATCCAGCGGAAATACATCCACCGATCCCGTGATCTTCTGGAACGTGTTGGGCTCGAACGCCGCCGCGTTCGATAGCTCGCAAAGCACCTCCGTCGCCCCCGCATCCGGCTTGTCCCGAAGCGTCGCCACCGCTTCGCGGGCGATCACCAGATACTGCGGCTTGCCATTCTTCAGCTGCGCCGCCGCCATCCCCTCCAGCACCACCCGGCTCGTATCCGGCTGGTTCGTCGGCTCCTGGTGCGCCGAATCCGCATAGATCACAAAATTGTTGTACTCAAACTTCTCCTGCCGCGATATCTGCGACACCAGCAGCGCCCCCGAGTCCCGCCGAATCGCCCGCTCCGTCGCCTCCAGAAAGTGCGGCACCACGTAATTCACAAACCCCCAGTCCGTCGCCGAAACCACCGCCCCCAGGAAAAACGCCGGCAGCACCACCGCGATGAATGAAATGCCCCCCGCCCGGCATGCCGTGATCTCGTTGTCCGTCGCAATCCGCCAGTACACCAGCACCGCCGCAAACAGCGCCGCGATCGGTATCGCGTACGCCAGCATCGCCGGCATCAGGTTCATCATGATCAACAGCAACTGGCTGATCTCCACCCCCTGCTTCGTGAAGGGCTTGAACATGCCCCCGAACGCCAGCAGCGTTGTCAGCGCGCTGACGGTCAGGAAAAATATCCGCAGCAGCTCCCGGAATATGTACCAGTGCAGGGTCTTGTAGAGCATCGGTCCTTCGATCTCGATGGGCGAGGCAACTCATTTGACACAAAACCCGCCGCAAGGTCAACGAAATCCGGCGGTTTGCGCCCACCCCGCGCAACTCCCAACTCCTCCAGCCACCCCGCATCTTGGACTGGCTGCCAGGATGACCTATAATCCGCCGCTTCAACTTTGATCAGCGTCCCCTGATGGATTCACACCGAACCTTCCCTCTCACGCCGTATCACTATCGAGGACCTTGCATGACGTATCGCATCTCCCGCGCAAGACCTGCCCGTTTCGTCTTGTCCCTCGCCCTCTCCGGAGCGGCGGCGGCCGCCTGCGCGGGACTCTGGGGGTGCACCTCGGCGCTCTCCAACAACGACACCCTCGGCTCCGCGCACAACACCGACCTCATCATCGCCAAAGCCATCGCTCAGGGAAATTACCGCGGCGATGCCGCCACCTTCCCCACCATCCCAGGCGCCCTCCAGGAACTCCCCCCCGAGCCCATGGCACGCGTCGATAGCCCGGGCCCCGCACCCGTCGTCACCCTCGATAACGGCCCCGACGCGCTCTCCCAGGATGCCGCCCAGGAACGCCGCCTTCTCGCTCAGGAAACCGGCGGAACCCCCGTTGGCGGAACCGCTGTCGTCCCCGTCGACGCCGCCGCCACCCAGCCCGCCATTCCCTCCACGCCCGGAACCGTCGTCCCCGTCGCTCCCGCCGGCAGCCCCACCCCCGAACAACCCAACGGCGCCAACGTCGCCACCCCCGGCCCCGTCACCACCGAACCCCTCGGCGCCGCCAATGCCCAGACCGATTCCGTCGGCCTCGCCGCCGCCGCCCTTAATGAGCCCGAAACCCAGTTCAATCTCTCCCTCCAGGATGCCATCGCCCGCGCCATGCGCAACAGCCTCGACGTCCGCGTCGACAGCTACAACCCCGGCATCAAAGAAGACCAGATCATCGAGGCAGAGGCCGCCTTTGACCCCGTCGTCTTCGCCCAGTCCCAATGGTCCAATATCGACGAGCCCCTCATCGAATCCGGATTCGTCCTCAACGGCCAGAACTGGGACAATCAGATCGGCATCAAACGCCTCCTGCCCACCGGCGCCACCGTCCAGGCCGCCTTTGACAGCACCTACCGCGACATCTACAACGGCTTCGGCAGCATCGCCCCCGCACTCAAAACCTCCTACACCACCAGCGTCAACCTCCAGGTCACACAGCCCCTCTTCCGAGGCTTCGGCGCTGACGTCAACCTCGCCAACATCTACCTCGCCCAGCGCGATCGCCGCATCGCCCTGGAAACCTTCCGCCGCACCGTCATCACCGAAGTCGCCAATGTCGAAGAGGCCTACCACAACCTCGTGCTCGCCAAGGCCTCCGTCGAAATCCAGCAGCGGCTCCTCGCCGCCTCGGAATCCACCTACGCCCGCGTCGACGCCCGCAAGAACATCGACGCCGACGCCATCGCCGTCAGCCAGTCCATCGCCGCCGTCGAGCAACGCCGCGCAGAATTGATCGCCGCCTTCGCACAGTTGCGCAGCCAGTCCGATCGCCTCAAAAACCTCCTCAACGACCCCCAGCTCAATCTCCAGGACAACGTCCTGATCAACCCCACCGATCGCCCCACCGCCGAGCCCATCGCCTTCTCCGCCGCCGACGCCATCGCCACCGCCCTCGAACACCGCACCGAAATCCAGGAAGCCCGCCTCCAGATCGAAAAGGCCGACATCGTCGTCCGCGTCGCCAAAAACGACATGCTCCCCAAGGTCGATTTCACCGGGTCCGTCCAGACCACCGGCCTCGACAAAGCCTTCGACCGCGCCTTTTCTTCCGAATTCAACCCCTTCGGCCAGTTCCTCGATTTCCGCGCCGGCGTCCAGGTGCAGTTCGCTCTCGGCGACCGCCAGGGCGAAGCCGAGTTCAACCGCCGCAAAATCGAACGCCAGCAGGCCATCACCCAGCTTGTTCGCGTCGCTCAGACCGTCGTCCTGGACGTCAAACTCCAGCTCCGCGACATGCTCTCGAGCTACCAGCAAATCCTGATGCGCGAACGCGCCCGCGTCGCCGCCGCCCGCGAGCTCCAGGCCATCACCCAGAAAGAACTCATCGTCGCCCTCACCCCCGAGTTCCTTCAGCTCAAGCTCGACGCCCAGTCCCAGCTCGCCCAGGCCGAGCAAAACCTCGTCCAGGCCATGGTCAATTACAACCTCGCCATCATGCGCCTCGAACAGGCCAAGGGCACCCTCCTCGAATTTGATCGCATCTCCCTCGACCGCGCCCCGATCACCCGCCAGGGCGAAGACCTCGGCAAACTCCGCTTCATGGGCCAGACCTACACCCTCGACGGCAACAATAAGAAGTGACCCTGCTCTGTCTCAACCCTCATAGATTCGCCAAAATCATGACATTGTGAGTGATGGCTCGCAGCAGCATATCTTTCTTTCGTCCGACGGGCGTCCGTGCACGACACGCCGAGCCAAGATTTCGTTTGATCATGCTGTTGAC
>DASZTO010000068.1:0-9426 GCA_035548175.1 Phycisphaerae bacterium
GCACGGCCCGTCAATTCGCAACTTCATCACATCCCCATCTTTCACCCCGAAATGCTTCATGTCCGCTTCTGACATATGCACGTGCCGGGCCGCACGAATTACGCCCTCCCGCAAGTTCAACGCCCCGTGCGGCCCCACCACCACGCACCCCGCGCTCCCCTTGATGTCCCCCGAAATCCGCAGCGGCAAATCGATCCCCATGAAAATGCCGTCGGTGTACGACAGCTCGATCTGCGTGAACTTGCGAATCCCTCCCAGAATCCGCACGCCCGGAATCATTCGGTTCTTGGGCCCGATGATGTTCACGATCTGCTCGCTGGCGAATTCCCCCTCCTGATATAGATCCTTCAGCTTCGTCAGCTTCGATCCCGGCCCAAAGAGCACTTCCAGGTCTTCCTGCGTCACATGCATGTGGCGGGCGGAAACGTTCACCATCAACGGGTTCGGGCCCGCATTGGAGTGCGTCGCCTTGACCACGTCGGGAACGCCCACGCCGCCCGAGCCGCGCGCGGACAACTGCGACCGCAGCGCCTGCCGCACCAGCTCTTCCACCTTCCGCCGGTCCATGCCCGCTACTGCTGCACTCATGCGCTCACACTCCGCCGCCAAAAACGCCCAATACTGCACACTTTTGCGCAAGGAATGCCACAAGAATACCATTGCCGAAAACTTTTGCAAAGTATTTCCAAAACTTTTCACATTTCCCCAAATTCTCGCCATCTGCCCCCGCTATTTCCCCCATTTTACTCCGCGCGGCTCTCCTCTTACGATGCCCCGATGCGACCCACCGCCCCCGAATGGATGGACGACCCCGCCGTCGACCCCGCGCAACTCGCCGCCTCCCTTCGCTTTATACGCCGCGTCAACCGTTACCTCGGCGGCTCCCATGCCATCCTTCACCACCTCCGCCGCTGGTCCCAAAAATGGCCCCCCAGCTCCGCCATCACGCTCCTCGACATCGCCACCGGCAGCGCCGACATCCCCCTGGCCATCCTGAAATGGGCCCGCCGCCGCCACCACCCGGTCCACATCTTCGCCCTCGACAACCACCCCATCACCCTGCACCTCGCCGCCGCCCACATCAAAAAAGCTCAGCACTCAGGACCAAGCACTCAGGACTTACACCTGATCCGCGGCGACGCCCTCGCCCTGCCCTTCCCCGACCGCTCGATCGATTACGTCCTCAGCTCGATGTTCTTCCACCACCTCCCCGACTCCCTCATCCCCCGCGCCCTCGCCGAAATGCTCCGCGTCGCCCGCCGCGGCATCATCGTCAACGACCTCCTCCGCTCCCGCTTCGCCCGCATCGCCATCCACGCCCTCACCCTCTTCGCCAGCCCCATCGACAAACACGACGCGCGCCTCTCGGTAAAAAAAGCCTGGACGCGCCCCACCGTCGAATCCTGGGCCACATCCGCCAACGCCCCCTGGCTCCGCTACCACCCCCACTGGGCCTCCCGCTTCACCCTCGCCGGGGAAAAGCCATGTGAGGCTCCAGTGAATGCCGACCCCCGCTCCGGTATGATACGGCCATGACAGTTGAACAACTCAAAAATGTTCATGGTGCTCTCGCGTTCCGACCCTTCACCATCGATATGGGTGATGGCCGGTCGTTCCGGGTTGACCATCGCGAGTTCCTGTCGCGGTCGCCGTCGGGCCGAACCGTCGTGGTTCACCAGCAGGATGAAAGCTTTAGCATGCTGGACCTGCTCCTGGTCACCCAACCCGAAGTTCACCCGCTCCCTCAATCTTCCCGAGACGCCGCATAACCACCGCGGACCCACCCCCATGCCCCACGGCTCCGTCAGCGACATCATCCCCGCCTCCAGCGCCGCTGTCTTCCAGCTCCTCCACGACTACGACCGCCGCCTTGAATGGGACACCCTCCTCAAGGACGCCCGCCTCTGCGACAACTTCACGCACGCCCAGCTAAACGCCACCTCCCTCTGCACCGGCCGCTGGTATCTCGGCGGCCTCGCCCTCAAAACCCGCTACATCGCCTTCACCCCCGGCACCATCGCCGCCGTCAAACTCCTCAACCGCCCCCTGTTCTTCCACTCCTTCGCCGCCTCCATCCGCCACAAAAACCTCCCCCACAACACCTCCTCCATCCAATACACCTATCACTTCCTCGCCCGCCCCTCGTGGCTCCGCTGGCTGCTCCATCCCCTGATGGGCGCCATCTTCCGGTGGGAAACAAAAAAACGCCTGCGCGCCCTGCGGCGACACTTCGCGCGCGCCGCCATGCCATCCATGCCCGGCAACGGCGCCTGCTGAATCGGAAACCCCCGGCGCTTCCCCATCGACAAACACGCCGCCCTCTCAGCCTCGTTTCCTCGCACCGGCGCATCGCTCCTATCATGTCCCGACATGACCCACGACATCCTCATCATCGGCGCCGGTCCCGCAGGCTCCGCCGCCGCCCTCCTCCTCGCACGCCGGGGCCTCCGCGTCGCCCTCTGCGACTCCAAAGCCTTCCCCCGCGAAAAAGTCTGCGGCGAATTCCTCGGCCCGCGCGCCCGCCCCCTCCTCCACCATCTCGGCGTTCTCGACGAATTCGACCACCTCGCCGGCCCGCCCATCACCCGCGTCCTCGCCTGCGCCGGCCACAGCCACGTCACCGCCCCCCTTCCCCCCGATCCCCTGGGAAACCACGCCCGCGCCATCTCCCGCGCCACGCTCGATCACCTCCTCCTTGAACACGCCCGCCACGCCGGCGCCGCCATCTTCCAACCCTGCCACATCACTGCCGTCACTGGCTCGCTCCGCACCGGTTTTGCCGCCACCGCGCGCGACGGCCAAACCCTCCGCAGCAAAACCGTCGCCCTCGCGCACGGCCTCGCCCAGCGCGGCGACCTCTCCCCGACCGCCACAAAACCCGCCACAACCGCCGCCCCCTACCTCTGCTTCAAAACCCACCTCGCCGATTGCGACCTGCCCCGCAACACTATCGCCATCGCCGGCGCCCCGGGCATCTACGCCGGCCTCGTCCACAGCAGCAACCACGCATCCCTCGCCTTCGTCCTCCGCAAAGACCGCCTCACACGCCTCGGCCGCAGCCCCGACGCCCAGCTCGCCGCCCTCCGCTCCGAAAACCCCGCCTTCTCACGCCTGCTCAACGGCTGCCGCCAGGCCGACCCCTGGCTCTCCACCGGCCCGCTGTCGCCCGGCGTCCGCAGCATCTACCGCGATGGCCGCTTCTTCCTCGGCAACGCCGCCGGCGAAGTCCACGCCCTGGTCGGCGAAGGCATCACGCTCGCCCTCCGCTCGGCGATCCTCCTCGCCGACGCCATCGCCCAGCACGGCCTCACCGACGCCGCCGGCGACGCCTACGCCCGCGCCTGGCCGCGCTTCTTCAAACCCCGCCGCGCCGCCGCCGGCCTGTTCGCAAATCTCATCATGCGCCCCGCGCTCGCACGCCCCGCCGCCGCACTCCTCCGCGCCGCTCCGCCGCTCCTCAACGCCTGTGTCCGCTGGGCCGGCAAATAGACGGTGGCATGGGCATCTCGCCCATGGCGGCCCCCCGCAAGCGATCTGCGCCGGCAACGAACTCACCACCCTCCCTCGCCGCCCCACCCACCGCTCATCGGCGGGGACGCCGATGCCGCTTCCGCGTTGATCCCCGACCCCTCCCGTTCTACCATCCACCCTCATCGATACTGCCCCTTCGCTTCCACACCCGCCGCACCGCTTGAGGAGTCCCCACGATATGAAACTCCTGATCAAAGGCCTCCTGCTGATCGCCGTTCCCACCCTGTTCGAGCTCATCCTCATCGGCTTTCTTTTCAAGGCCGAGCGCGACGCCGCCAGCGCCGACGCCTGGAAAGACCACACCATGCGCGTGCGTGTCGCCGGGTCCGAGCTCGTCCGCGCCGTCCTCCGCCAGGATGTGGCCCTCCGTGATATGGTCCTGGCCAACGACGACTCGCGCCTTGGCGGCCCGGATCTCTGGACCCAGCTCACCCAGAGCGCGGAAGACCTCAAAAACCTCGTCTCCGACAACCCCCCGCAGGTCCAGCGCGTCGCCGACATGGAACAGCTCATCGACCGCTTCCACACCTGGTACGACGCCGTCATCGCCGCCGCTCCCGACCAGGCCACGGCCATCGCCGCCATGCTCGATCCCACCGGCCGCCGAACCCTGCGCTCACTGGAGGCCGACCTCCACGACTTCCTCGCCGATGAGCAAACGCTCGACATCCAGCGCACCCGCGCCGCCGCCGATGCCCGGTTCCAGCTCCAGGCATCCCTCCTCATCGCCGGCATCGGCTCGCTCATCGCCGGGGCGCTCTCGGTCTTCCTCTTCAGCCGCGGCATCGCCGGCCGACTCGCCACCCTCACCAGCAACGCCCGCAATCTCGCCGAGAACCACCCGCTCGCACCCCCCGTCGCCGGCACCGACGAAATCGCCGACCTTGACGAAGTCCTCCACCAGACCGCCCTGCGTCTGGCCGACGCCGCCCGCACGGAAGCCTCCTTCAAACAGACCCTGGAAAGCCGGGCCAGGGAACTCGCCGACGCCAACGAATCCCTGCGTGTCCAGACCCGCGACAACGAAATGTTCATCTACAGCGTCTCGCACGACCTGCGCTCGCCGCTGGTGAACCTGCAGGGCTTCGGCAAGGAACTCCGCCTGGCCTGCCAGGACGTGCGCCAGGAAATCGATCGGTCGGACCTTCCCCCGGAACAGAAAAAGCGCATCCTCACCCTGATCGACCGCGACGTCGGCGAAGCTCTCCACTACCTCCAGACCGCCGTCGGCCGCGCCGCGGGCATCATCGACGCGCTGCTGCGCCTCAGCCGCGCCGGCCGCGTCGAGTACCGCCGGCAGGAAGTCGATGTCGCCGCCATCGTCCGGCGCGTGGTCGACGCCATGCAATCCACCATCCGCGAACGGGCCGTCATTGTCGATGTCCGCGACCTGCCCCCGTCCCTCGGTGACCCCACCGCCATCGAACAAGTCTTCGGCAACCTCGTCGGAAACGCCGTCAACTACCTCGATAAATCCCGTCCCGGTCAGATTGAAATCGGCGCCTCCGATCACTATGACGGATTTCATACCTACTATGTCAAGGACAACGGCATGGGCATTCCCGCCGCTTACATGGATAAAATGTTCCGCGCCTTCCAGCGCCTCCATGGCGATGCCGCCAAAGGTGAAGGCATCGGCCTGGCACTCGTACGCCGCGTCGTCGAACGCCACGGCGGAAAAACCTGGGTCCAATCCACAGAGGGCGTCGGCACCACCTTTTTTGTATCATTGCCCGCCTGGAACCCCGCGGCACTCCTCGCGCCTGAACCCGCCGCTGCCTCTCCGGAGTGATCTCCCATGGCCAACCCCCAATCCGTCAGCATCATTCTCATCGAAGACGACGACGGCCACGCCACCCTCGTCGAACGAAACCTCCGCCGCGCCGGACTCGCCAACGGCTTCATCCGCCTCAAGGACGGCCAGGAAGCGCTCGACCATTTCCGCGCCGCCCAGCCCTGCCCCCCCTCCGAGCCCTGCGTCGTCCTCCTGGATATCAAAATGCCCCGCGTCGACGGCATCGAGGTCCTCCGCCAGCTCAAGGCCGACCCCAAAACCGCCTCCCTCCCCGTCATCATGCTCACCACCACCGACGACCCCCGCGAAATCGAACGCTGCTACCAGCTCGGTTGCAACGTCTACATCACCAAGCCCGTCGAATACGACGCCTTCATCGAAGCCATCCGACGCCTCGGTTTCTTCCTCCAGGTCGTCAAGCTTCCCCCCAATGGCCCAGGGGGCGGCGGGAGCAAATCCTGATGCCCGAGTCCGCCCACGTCCTGCTGCTCGATGATGATGAGGGCATCCTCCGGCTCGCCCGCAAAGCCCTCGAACGCGCCGGTTACCGCGTCTCGGCGGCCTCCTCCGCGGACGCCGCCTGGAGCCTCGTCGCCAATACCGGCGCCGCCGCGCCCGATCTCCTCGTCCTCGATTATCAGCTCAACAACTCCCAGACGGGCCTCGACTTCTTCCGCAACGCCCGCGCCAACCATCCCTCCGCAAACGCCATCCCCGCCATCCTCGTCACCGGCTTCTCCGATGAATCCAAAATCATCGAGGCGCTTCGCGCGGGCATCTCCGACGTTATCCCCAAGGCCGGCGAATACCTCGACTACCTTCCCGAAGCCGTCGAACGCGCCCTTGCCCAGGCCCGCGACCGACGCCAGGCAGCGCAGGCCGAACTCCTCCGCGAGCGCGAAGAGCACTACCGCACCCTCGCCGAGGCCCTCCCCCAACTTGTCTGGACCTGCCTGCCCAACGGCGACTGCGATTTCCTCTCGAAGCAGTGGCTCGATTACACCGGCATGCCCCAGGACCAGCAGCTCCAGCTCAAATGGATCGACACCGTCATCCACCCCGATGACCGCCAGCGCACCGCCAAAGCCTGGAGCGACGCCGTCGCCGGACGCGCCCCCTACGACCTCGAATACCGCATCCGACGCCACGACGGCGCCTACCGCTGGTTCAAAGTCCGCGGAGTCCCCGTCAAAGACCTCGAAGGCCGCATCCTCAAATGGTTCGGCACCTGCACCGACGTCCACGACACCCGCGAGCTTCTCGAAGAACGCGAACGCCTCCTCGCCGCCGAACAGCACGCCCGCCTCGAAGCCGAACGGGCCAACCACGCCAAGGACCGCTTCCTCGCCATGCTCTCCCATGAGCTGCGCACGCCCCTCACCCCCGTGCTGGCCGCAGCGCAGATGCTCGAAGCCGCCGCCGATCTCCCCGACAGCCTCCGCCCCGACGCCGCCATCATCCGCCGGAACATCGAGCTCGAAGCCCGCCTCATCGACGACCTGCTCGACCTCACCCGCGTCTCCAAGGGCAAGCTGCAACTCAGCCTGGAAACCGTCGACGCCCACGCCGCCATCCGCGCCGTCCTCGACCTCTTCCGCGCCGACATCCAGGAAAAACACCTCCAGCTCGAGCTTCACCTGGACGCCCCCCACCACCACCTCCGCGCCGATTACGCCCGCCTCCAGCAGATGCTCTGGAACCTCATCAAAAACGCCGCCAAGTTCACCCCCGATCGCGGCCGCATCGCCATCCACACCTCCAATCGCCCCGCCCTCAATTCCGCCGCCGACACGCCCGACTCCCAACGCCTCCTCATTGAAATCCGCGACTCGGGCATCGGTTTCTCTCCCGAACAGGCGCTTCGCCTCTTCACCGCCTTCGAGCAGGGCGGCCATAACGTCACCCGACGCTTCGGCGGCCTGGGACTCGGCCTCGCCATTACCAAGGCGCTCGTCGAACTCCACGGCGGTTCCGTCAGCGCCCACAGCCTCGGCGAAGGACTCGGCGCCACCTTCTCCCTCGAACTCCCCGTCATCTCCTCTCCCGCCCGCAACGACCGCCCCGATCAGCCCTCCCCCGCAAACCCCGCCCGCCGATCACTCCGCATCCTCCTCGTCGAAGATCACCCCGACACCGCTCGCGTCATGGGCCGACTCATCGCCACCCTCGGCCACCAGGTCGAAACCGTCGGCTCCGTCACCGACGCCCTCGAGCGCCTCGCCCACGCCCCCTTCGACCTCCTCGCCAGCGATGTCGGTCTCCCCGACGGCACCGGTCTCGACCTCATCCGGGAAATCCGCAAACGCTCCAACATCCCCGCCATCGCCCTCTCCGGCTTCGGCATGGAAGAAGACGTCCGCCAATGCCTCGACGCCGGCTTCAACGGCCACCTCACCAAACCCGTCAACATCGACCGCCTCAACCTCCTCATGCACGACCTCACCCCCCCCTGACCCCCGTCTTCTGACTACTGACTACTGACTACTGTCTTCTGACTACCGTCTCCTGACTACTCATCCAACACATTCATCACCATCCCCGTCGCTAGCTTTGGATAAAAAAACGTGCTCTTCTGCGGCATCAGTTCCCCCGCATTGCACAAATCCCGCACCGCCTCCAGCGGCGTCGGCTGCAACAAAAATCCCACCCGGTAATCCCCGCTCCGACACAGCGCCGCCACCTCGTGCGCCTCGTGCGGAAACGCCCACGTCATCCCCACATCCTTCTTCCCAAACGCCGGCCCCACGATCCGCTCGAACACCAGGTGCTGCAGGATCGCCACGTCCAACTGCCGCCATGCCGCCGATTTCCCCGTCAAATGCCCATCGCTGAACACCCCCAGCGGATCCTCACCGCTCGGCCGAAACACCACCGCCGTGTCCTCGATCGGATCGTACACCCCCATGGCATGCGCCCCATATCCCGGCAACTCATGCTCCAGCCGCTCCAGCGAATCCCCCCGAAACTTCGTCTCCATGATCTGCCCGAACTTCTCCGCCTCCTCCCGGAATCCCTCCAGGTAAAAATCCCGCAGCCCCGCCGCCGCCACCACCCGATGCGTCGGCAAAATGATCAGACCCGGATCCTGCATCGCAATCAGACAGAATAAACACTGATCCACCCCCTCGTTCGGATCGATCGCCCCTCCGCGCGCATCCGCCACTTCCTTGCGATAATTCAAGCACGTCGTATACCGGTGATGCCCGTCCGCAATATACAGATGCTTCGCCCCCATCATCTTCTTGATGTCTTCGATCACCGCCCCATCCGTCACCGCCCACAACTCCGACAACACCACGCTCTTGCCGTCCTGGCTCGGCAACTCCGCGCGCGCCACCGGCTCGCTGATATGCACCGCCTCGAACAGCAAATCCGTCACATCATTGCTCGGATCATCATACAGCCCGAACACCGGCGACAAATTCGCCCCCGTCGCCCGCATCAGCTTCAGCCGATCTTCCTTCGGCCCCGAAAATGTCTGCTCGTGCGGATGAATCGTACCCCCAGGCCCAAACGCCTCCAGCCTCACCCGGCAAAAAAATCCCCGCCGCTTGTACGACTTTCCGCCGTGGCTATATGTCTGCTGATACGCATACAACGCCTCCTTCTCATCCTGTTTCAATATCCCCGTCGCCATCCAGTTCTTCAACGTCGCCCCCGCCGCCGCATACACCGCATCCGGCCCCGCCTCCTTCGGCGGAATGTGCGGCAAATCCACCGCCACAATGTTGCTCGCGTCCCGATTGATCAACCGCGCCTTGTCCTCCCCGGAAAGCACATCATACGGCGGCGACACCAGCGCCGTCTGATCCACCGCCCCATACCGCACCCCCCGAAACGCCGATATCACCGCCATAACATCACCCAAAATACGCGCTCAACCAACTTCACGAGCCGCGCATTCTACCCGCTCACCCCCGCCACCGCCCCCACCCCCCCCACCCAAATCCACCCCGAATCCAGGGCAATCGCATATGGCCCAATCACCATATTTGCCTGAACGCGGGTTGCAGCATAGGGTACTGGCGGTCGTGAAGCTTCACCGGCCCGGTTGAATTTGACGTGGAACGTTGAAAAGGAGCTGCGGCATGGAATGCCAA
>DASZTO010000069.1:0-23564 GCA_035548175.1 Phycisphaerae bacterium
CTTCCCATCAGCAGCGCCCCGGTCGAATCGGTGATCAAGCAATACAATCAGCGGATCAAAGGCAGCGAGAAATTCTGGCTGCCGGCGATGGTCGAAGCCATGCAGCAGATTCGCGCCGCGTATCTCTGCGATGACGGCCGCGCGGAAAAATACTGGAATCTCCCCCGTCCCCACCGCCACGCCGTCGGCGGCGGCCGGCTGAATTCAGCCGCCGCTTAGACTGCAAGTACGGACATGCACCCGCTGAGGAGTGGACCGAGTGCTGAGTGCTGGGGACTGAGTGCCGAGGGGGCGGGGAGGGCGGGGGGGTTCGGGGAGGCAAGGCGCTCATTTGGGGGGCAAGGCGCTCATTTTTTTGACTTTTGCTGGTTTTTGTAAGGTCGTGCGTTTGCGTGGCTTGGGAGTGGTGAAGGGCAAGGCGCTCAAGGCGCTCAAATGTTTTTGCGAGCGCGTGGGGGTTTGGGTGGTTCGGGTTGAGCACGAAGGGGTGAAGGGGAGGAAGGGTGCGAAGAATGGGTTGGGGGTGGATCATGGCGCGCTCCTTGTGGCTATAGAGGGAGGGTGCGCCCAGTTTGTGCGCACAGGGACCGGTGAAAATTTGGGTAAGGGGTTGTGGGGATTGGGGTTGGGGTCGGATTTTTTTCGCGCGAATGTTGTTGCGGCTTGCCAAGTTGTGCGCGCGCGGGGGACGGCACGCTAAAGCGTGAACTCCGGACGGGCGTGAGCTCCGGACGGGGGGTTAGCTGGCGCGGGCGATGCGGCGGAGGTCGTTGAGGGAGGCGGGGACTTCGGCCCCCCCGCCGGTGGGGTGGTAGCCGACGTTGCGGCGGTTTTTGTTGTGGGTGTTGCGGGTGGCGATGTCGCGAATGTCCTGGAAGTGCTGTTCGAGGGCGGCGTCGGGATCGGCGACTCCGAGCAGGGCGCTTTGTTTGAAGAGGCGCATGCGGTCTTCGGCGGCGTCGATGAGGAATTGGCAGCAATCGGCGACGACTTTGTCGGGGGTGTGGCCGGCTTCCTGGCGGAGGAGGGTGACGAGCTTGGCGGTGTTTTCGGAGATGCCGGGGAGATCGATCCAGTGGGCGGCGAGGCGTTCCCAGAGGATGGCGGCGTGGGTGGCGGCGTCGGCGTTTTCGCGTTCTTCGATGAAGGAGCAGAAGCCGGCGAGGGTGGCGTCGGCGAGGATGGTGTTTTCGAAATACTCGATGAAGAGTTCGGCCTGGAGGGTGAATTTGGTGAAGAGGTCGAGGGCGATTTCCTCGCGGATGTTGCCGTAGAGGGGCGGGGATTGGAGGATGAAGCCGATGAGCCAGGATTCGGCGTCGGCGAGGGCGTCGGGGGTCCAGCGGGAGGGGGCGTCGGGGGTTGGGGCTTGGAGCTTACCAGCGCCGTCGCCTGTCCCAGCCGGCCCCCCACCCCCGGTCGTAGGGCGGAGACGGGAGAGGCGGAAGAGGGTTTGTGTGACTTCGTCGACGGACATGCCGACGAGGGAGGAGATTTTGACGAGGAGCTGGCCGCGGCGGATGGGATCGATGTTTTCGGCGCTGGGGGACATGAGGGAGGCGGCGACGAAGCGGAGGAATTCGGTGATGGCATCCTGGCGGGCGGTGATGGAGTCGGTGGCGTGGACTTCGGCGGCGAGGCGGGTCCATTTGAAAGTGAGAGCGTCCTGGGCTTGATCCACTAACTTTTGAAAGGCTTCGCCGCCGTTTTTCATGCAGAAGTCGCAGGGGTCTTTGCCGTCGGGGACGCTGGTGATTTTGACGTCGATGGGGGTGTGGACGAAGACATCCATGGCGCGATCGGCGGCGCGGCGGCCGGCGTCGTCGGAATCGAAGACGAGGACGGCGGTCTGGGCGTAGTTTTTGAGGGTGCGTGTGTGTTCGGGGGTGAGGGCGGTGCCGAGGGTGGCGATGACGTTGCTGACGCCGGCCTGGTGAGCGGCGATGACGTCCATGTATCCTTCGACGATGATGGCGGTGCGAGTGCGGACGATGTGCTGTCGGGCGAAGTTGAGGCCGAAGAGGGAGGTAGATTTATTAAAGAGGAGGGTTTCAGGGCTGTTGACGTATTTTGGTTCGACAATTATGCCTTGTTCGTCCCGCTTTTCTTGAAGAACGCGGCCGCCGAACGCGATGATCCTTCCTCCGGCGCTTGTGCCACCAGTTGCGTCAATGATGGGGAACATCACGCGGTCGTGAAACAGAGCATATGGCGAGCCGTCTTTCATGCGTTGTTTTGTAAGCCCTGCTTCCTGCAGGGCGGCGAGGGTGATGGAGTCGCGGTACGCGGCGGCGAGAATGTCAGTCCATCCCATGGACCACCCTAGCCGAAAGCGCGCGATGGTTTCGTCGGTGAGGCCGCGCGAGTAGAAATAATCCAGCCCGGCCCCCCCTTGCGGTGATCGCAGCGATTTTTCAAAAAACTTGCATGCCCATTCGTTCGTCGCGGCGATTCGTTCACGGGCACTTCGCCCCTCGGCGCTGGCTTTACCCCGGCCATTTGGCAGTTCGGGGAGTTTGATGCCGGCGCGTTGGGCGAGCATGCGGAGTGCTTCGCCGTTGGACATTTTGTGGAATTCTTTGACGAACTTGAAGACGTCGCCGCCGGTGCCGCAGACGAAGCAGTGGAAGATTTGTTTTTGGGGGACGACGGCCATGGAGGGGCGGTGGTCTTCGTGGAAGGGGCAGAGGCCTTTGAATTCCTTGCCGGCGCGTTTGAGGGCGACGTGCTCGCCGATGATGTCGACGATGTTGGTGGCGTCGCGTACTTTCTGGAAGATGTCGGAAGAGTCGGACATGGCGTCACTTTAGCAAAGTTGCCGATGGGGAGGAATGACGGGGCATCGTGGAAAATCAGCAGGGGTTGGCGAAGGGGTCTGGCGGGGGTTCGGGGGCGGCGATGCCGTTAAAGGCGTCGCGTGCGACTTTGCGATTGAAGAAGATGAAGACGAGGAGGAGCCAGGCGAGGGCGAGGAGGAGGGCAATGACAAGTCCGCCGAAGGTGGAGATTTTGAGCATGGTTTGGACGTTGGGGTCGGCCTGATCGAAGCTTTGTTCGAGCCTGGGGAAGACAAAGAGGAGAGTGATGACGGCGTTGACAAGGAAATCGAGGAGGGCGAGGAGCGCGTAGACCATCATGCCGTAGCGTGCCCAGCGATAGAGGCGGAGGCTGCCGATGGAGGAGGCGAGGAGGAGGAGGTTGAGGAGGGTTGCGACGACGGCGCCGGCGATCAGGTAGATGATGTAGGGTGTCTGGTGGTTGAGGTCATCGAGTGCTGGGTTGGGCGGGCCGATGGGGACGAAGGTGGTGAAGGTGGACCAGGCGGTTCCGCAGAAGCCGAGGGCGGAGAGGACAATGCCGATGATGGAGAGGACCTTGATGGAGGCGGGAACGCGAGGCATGAGGGATCCCCCGGGAGATGGGAGCATGATAACCGGGCGGTGAAGGGGAGTCGCGGGGGTTGGGTCAGGGGAAGGGGTCTGCGGGGGGCTGCGAGGCATCGAGGACGGGGAAGGCGGTGGGGTCGGCGGGGAAGATGCCGCGGAAGGCGTTGATGACGTTGGGTCGGGTGAAGAAGAAGAGGATGCATCCTGCCCAGCCGAAGTTGAAGAGGAGGGCGCAGGCGCCGCCGGCGATGCCACCGGCCATGCCTCCGGCGGCGGAGCCCGGGGGCATGGTGGCGTTGATTTTGGGGACGACGTACAGGACGTTGAAGGCGGTGAAGATGAGGGTTTGGAGTGCGGCGAGGATGGCATAAGTGATCATGCCGATGCGCGCGCAGGGCATGAGGCGGAGGCTGCCGATCGAGGAGGCGATAAGGAGGACGACGATGAAAAGACCGATGACGGAGCCGATGATGGTGACGACGAAGTATATCTGGTCGCTCTTGAGCTCGTCGTAACCGGGTGCGGGGATCACAGAGGTGAAGAGCATGAGTGCGTTGAAGCAGGTGCCGAGGATGCCGAGAGCGCCAAAGACGAGGCCGATGATGCTGAGGACTTTGACGCTGGTGGGGACGCGATTCATGGGGGTTCTCCGGAAGGGTTGGGGGAATGATAACCGGAAGTGAGCAAGGGTGGTTGGGGGGCGGGGGGACATGGGCGGGGACGCCCATGCCACGGGTGGGGGTTTGTGTTACATTGGCGGGTGTTGGGCATGTAGCAAAGCGGTGGCGCGGGGTGGGGTTGAGCGATTGCGCGGGAGGACATGTGCAGGACACGAAGGCGTCGCGGATGTTTCTGGTGGCGGCGGTGGTGGTGGGGGTGCTGGCGACAGTGCTGGCGTTTACGTTTATTAACAACGCGGCGGGTGCGGATCGTGGGCCGCAGGTGAAGATCGTGGTGGCGGCGCGGGATTTGAGGCCGAACACGGCGCTGGATGCGGATCGGGACTTATCGGTGGTGGAGGTGCCGGCGAAATTTTCGCGGCTGGCGGCGTTGACGCTGGATGCGTCGGGGCGCGGGGCGTATCGGGGGCAGCGGATCAATCGGCGGATATTGGCGGGGCAGCCGGTGTTTCTGGCGGACCTGGGCGCCGGCGTGGGGGATTTGGAGTTGAAGGATCCATATCGTGCGTTGACGATCGCCGCGACGCCGGGGATTGTGATACCGGGGGATTATGTGAAGGTGATGGTGTCGCGGGCGGTGCCATCGGGTGGGGCGGCGGGGCCGGGCGGGGCGGTGGCGGTGGGAGCGGGCGGGGCGGCGTATGAGGCGACGCTGGTGGGGAAGGGGGAGGCGTATCGGGTGATAGCGGTGGGGAACAGTTTGAGCAAGACGCGGCAGCAGGTGACGGCGGCGGATCAGTATGAGAACGGGGGGACGAATGCGCGGACGGTGACGCTGGCGGTGACGGAGGCGGAGGCGGAGGCGATTTTGCGTGCGGTGGGGCCCGGGGGAGCGCCGGTGACGTTGTTGTTGTGTCCTCCGGCGACAGAACCCGCGGGAAGCCAGCCGTAATAAGGGGCCGGATTTAGCGGACGACAAGCGGGGGGTGTGAAAACTACAATGTAGAGTGGGCAGCGGCGACAAGGCAGGCGAGACATGGGCATTGAACAGGTCAAGAGGGAATCGGGGGGGAACGGGGACGGTGCGGAGGAGTCGGTGCAGGAGGAGGGACCGGATCGGCTGGCGGAGCCGACGGGGGCTGAGGCGCGGCCGCGGCTGCCGTTTCCGGTGGTGGGGGTGGGAGCGTCGGCGGGGGGCCTAGAGGCGTACACGGAATTTTTGCAAGCGTGCGAGGCGGACAGCGGGATGGCGTTCGTGCTGATCCAGCATTTGTCGCCGAAGCATCAGTCGATGCTGGCGGAGCTTTTGGGGAAGCAGACGAAGATGCCGGTGCTGCAGGTGGAGGACGGGATGGAGGTAAAGCCGAATCACGTGTACGTGATTCGGCCTGGGTTTACGATGACGATTCGGGAGGGCCGGCTGCATTTGGGGGAGAGCGCGGCGGAGCGGATGCACAGGCGCCCGATCGATGATTTTTTCAAGAGCCTGGCGGAGGAGCAGCGGGAGCGAGCGGTGGCGGTGGTGCTGAGCGGGACGGGGAGCAACGGGACGCTGGGATGCGAATCGATCAAGGCGGTGGGTGGTTTTTGCATAGCGGAGGATCCGCAGACGGCGAAGTATCCGTCGATGCCGCGGAGCGTGATAGACAGCCATCTTGCGGACGCGATATTGCAGCCGAAGGAGATGTTTGGGGCGATCAAGAATTATGCGGGGCATCCGTACACGACGGGGGAGGAGGCGCCTGCGGAGGTGATAGCGCAGCGGGAGCGGCGTGCGTTGGGGGAGGTGATAGCGGTATTGCGAGCGCGGACGCGGCATGATTTTTCGGTGTACAAGAAGCCGACGCTGATCCGGCGGATTCAGAGGCGGATGAGCCTGATGCAGATCGGGACGATGTCGGAGTACGTGAGGAATCTGCGGCAGACGCCGAGCGAGATCACGGCGTTGTCGGACGACCTGATGATCCACGTGACGGGATTCTTCCGGGATGCGGAGGTGTGGGAGTCGCTGCGGAAGAAGGTGATAGAGCCGATGGTGGCGGAGAAGCCGGAGGACAGTCCGATCCGGTGCTGGGTGACGGCGTGCAGCAGCGGAGAGGAGGCGTACACGATAGGGATGCTGCTTCTGGAGGCGGCGGAGGAGGCGGGGAAGCGATTCGACATCAAGATATTCGCGACGGACACGGCGGAGCGGTCGCTGGGCCAGGCGCGTTCGGGGACGTTTCCGGGGGGGATTGAGAGCGAGATCACGCCGGAGCGGCTGGCGCGGTTTTTCGACAAGGACGACTCGTTTTACCGTGTGAAGAAGGAGCTTCGGGAGCTGGTGGTTTTTGCGCCGCAGAACGTGCTGCAGGATCCGCCGTTCAGCCGTCTGGACGTATGCACGTGCCGGAATCTGTTGATTTATATAGAGGGGGAGACGCAGCGGCGGATACTGACGATGTTGCATTTCGGGCTGCGGGAGGGGGGCGCGCTGGTGCTGGGGACGAGCGAGACGATCACGGGTGCGGAGGATTTGTTTGAGCCGCTGGACAAGGTTCACCGGATTTACCGGCGAATGGGTCCATCGCGTCACGGGGCGCTGGATTTTCCGATACCGCAGGTGCCGATGTCGCGAAGAGCGGCCGCGCAGTTGTCGGGGGGCCTGGCGGAACATGAGTTGCAGCGTGCGCCGCGGGCGTCGATATCGCAACTGGCGACGAAGACGCTGCTGGACCAGTACACGCCGGCGGCGGTGGTGGTGGACCGGGGCGGGCAGATCGTGTACTTCCATGGTCAGACGAAGGTGTTTCTGGATCAACCGGTGGGGGAGCCGACGCGGGAGGTGCTGGCGCTGGCGCGGGAGGAGATAAGGGGGACGGTGAGGTCGGCATTGCAGAAGGCGATGTCGGAGAACGCGCTGGTGCGTCTGCGGAACGGGACGATCGGGGAGGGGACGGAGCGGCGGCGGGTGGAGGTGACGGCTGCGCCGCTGGAGGGGATGGCGGGGAGCAACTATTACCTGGTGAGCTTCCAGCAGTATTTGGATCCGCCGCCGGCGGCGACGGGGGATGGGGAGGGACAGGCCCGAGAAGTGAACGAGGAGCTGGCGCGGGTGCGGGACGAGCTGCAATCGACGATCGAGGAGTTGCAGACGTCGAACGAGGAGATGAAGGCGTCGCACGAAGAGGTGACGAGCATCAACGAGGAGCTTCAGAGCACGAACGAGGAACTGGAGACGAGCAAGGAGGAGTTGCAGTCGCTCAACGAGGAATTGAGCACGGTGAACAGCCAGTTGCAGGCGAAGATGGAGGAGCTGGAGCGGACGACGAATGACCTTGGGAGCCTGCTGTCGAGCACGGACATCGCGGTGATCTTTCTGGACACGCAGTTTCGGATTCGGCGGTACACGCCGGCGGCACGGGAGCTGGTGGAGCTAATCCCGAGCGATGTTGGCCGGCCACTGAAGGACCTGGCGTGGAAGTTCGACGATGCGACGCTGATGGCGGACGCGCCGGCGGTGCTGGAGCGGCTGGTGCCGGTGGAGCGGGAGCTGCCGGCGCGAAACGGGCGGTGGTACATGCGGCGGGTGCTGCCCTACCGAACGGGGGACAACCGGATCGATGGGGTGGTGGTGACGTTCATCGACGTGACGCAGCGGCGGAAGTCGGAGGAGGCGTTGCGGGCGAGCGAGGAGCGGTTCCGGCGGATGCTGAATGTGGACGCGGTGGGGGTGCTGTTTTTCAGCGCGCAGGGCCGGATCACGGATGCGAACGGGACATTCGAGCGGATGAGCGGGTATACGGCGGAGGAGCTGCGCGGGGTGGGGGACTGGATGGCGCTGACGCCGCCGGAATACCAGGAGCTGACGCGTCGGGCGGCGCGGGAACTGGCGGAGCGGGGCAAGACAGCGCCGTACGAGAAGGAGATGGTGCGGAAGGATGGATCGCGGTGGCGGATGCTGCTGGCGCCTGCGCGGCTGGAAGGGGCGGAGGGGAGCCTGGGGTGGGTGGAATTCATCATCGACCTGACGGACATCGAGGATTTGTCGGATGGCGCGTTGCGCGGGGCGAAGGAAGCGGCGGAGGCGGCGAACCGGATGAAGGACGATTTTCTGGCGACGCTGAGCCACGAACTGCGAACGCCGCTGTCGGCGATCCTGATCTATTCGAACCTGCTGCGCCGGCAGGCGCAAGGGCATCCGGAATTCGTGGACGGGCTGGAGGCGATGGTGCGAAGCGCCGAGGCGCAGAAGCAATTGATCGACGATCTGCTGGACTCGGCGCGAATCACCTCAGGGAAGCTGCGGCTGCAGATGAGGACGACCGATCTGGGGGGGCTGGTGGAAGAGAGCGTGGAGGCCATTCGCCCGACGGCGGAGGCCAAGGGGGTGGCGCTGAAGGCGAAGGTGGCGAGGAATCTGGGGACGGTGAGTGTGGATCCGGACCGGCTTCAGCAGGTGGTGTGGAACCTGCTGAACAACGCGGTGAAATTCACGCCGAAGGGGGGCAAGGTGGAGATGCATGCATCGCGGCAGGGGGACGAGGTGCAGATAGAGGTGAGCGACACGGGGCGGGGGATCGAGGCGGAGTTTCTGCCGGAGGTGTTCGAGCCGTTTCGGCAGGCGGACGCGTCGAGCACGCGGATACATGGTGGGCTGGGGCTGGGGCTGGCGATCTGCAAGCGGCTGGTGGAGCAGCATGGGGGTACGATCCGGGCGGAGAGCGGCGGGGCGGGCCGGGGCGCGACGTTCACGGTGCTTTTGCCGCTGCCGGCGCTGGGGCGGCGCGACGGGGGGAGCGGAGATCGGGAGGGAGGATCGAGGGAGCGCGCCGGCGATTTGCGGGGGCTGAAGATTCTGGCGGTGGAGGACGATCCTGAGACGCGCGGTGCGATCGTGAGCCTGCTGACGCGGGGGGGCGCGGAGGTTCATGCGGCGGGATGTGCGCAGGAGGCGCTGGAGGCGTTCAAGCAGTCGCGGCCGGACCTGCTGGTATGCGATATTGGCATGGCGGAGGAAGACGGGTATAGCCTGATGCGGAAAATTCGCGCGCTGGAGGCTTCCACGGGAAGCGCGGCGGTGCGCAGCGCGGCGCTGACGGCGTTTGTGCGGGATGAGGATCGGCGGAAGGCGCTGGCGGCGGGTTTCAACCGCCACATCGCCAAACCCGTCGATCCGGATGAACTGGTCGCGGCGCTGGTGGCGCTGGCGGGCGAAAGGGCGTTGTGACCGGCGCATGTCGCGGATCGGCTGATGGGAAGGGCGGGAATTTTGTGATCAGACGGGTGACGCGTTTTGGGACTCGGCGATGCGGGTAGTGGTTCAGAATACGTTGACGAATCGGCAGTGGCTCGGGTTTGAGGGGCCGGGCGGGTTTGTTGTGGGGCGGGATGGGGGATGCGATGTGAAGCTGGAATCGCGGTTCGTGTCGGGAAAGCATCTGCGGGTGGAGCGGGCGGAGGGCGGGTGGGAGATCGAGGTGCTGGCGGGGGCGAGCGCGGTGGAGGTGAATGGGAAGGAGATCGCGGCGGGGCAGCGGGCGGTGTTCAAGGGCGGGGGTGAGGGAGGGGGTGGGGCGAGCGTGCGGGTGATGGAGTTTCTGCTGACGCTGGAGGATGCGGAGGCGGAAGGGGCCGCGGCGGGCGGCGCGGGGGGAGCGGAGGGGGTTGGGGAGCTGCTGAACGTGTTGCATGCGAATGTGCTGCGGCGATTGGATCTGCGGCTGGGGGCGATTACGGCGACGGACATTTCGCAGAATCGCACGGATCAATTGAACAAGATCATCGATGATCTGCTGCTGACGGATTTCCGGCGGGAGGTTTTTGACAGCGAGCTGACGGGGGTGCTGGCGCGGCAGGCGCTGCGGATGCGCGTGAATGACTGGGTGATCCGGCGGATGACGATGGAGGAACGGGTGGCGGCGGAGTGGCACGGGCTGGGGGTGAACGCGGAGCTGGAGGGGCCGGTGGAGCAGGCGGTGGTGCGGGTGCTGAACCGGGTGGGGATTTTCACGGGGAAGCCTTTGCCGGCGAATCCGGAGCACGTGGTGGAGGCGGGGTTTCGGGCGGGGAGCGAGGGAGGAGAGGGGGGGGTGCTGGAGGAGATGCTGGAGAATGTGCGGGCGTATCTGATTATTTCGTACATCAAGAAGACGCTGTACGACATTATTTTTGGATTGGGGCCGCTGGAGGATTTGCTGCGGTCGCCGTCGATCACGGAGATCATGGTGGTGAATCCGTGGACGATTTACATCGAGCGTGGGGGGCGGGTGAGCAAGATTGCGCAGGCGTTTCCGTCGGAGGAGGCGTGTTTGTCGATCATTGAGCGGATTGTGGCGCCGCTGGGGAGGCGGATTGATCGCTCGCAGCCGCTGGTGGATGCGCGGCTGCGGGATGGGAGCCGGGTGAATGCGATCATTGAGCCCCTGGCGATCAAGGGGGCGTGCATCACGATCCGGAAATTTCCGCAGAGCCGGGTGACGGTGGAGGATTTGATGCGGTGGGGATCGGTGACGCCGGCGGCGGTGGCGCTGATGACGGCGTGCGTGAAGAATCGGGCGAATATCCTGGTGAGCGGGGGGACGGGGAGTGGGAAGACGACGCTGCTGAATGTGCTGTCGGGGTTTGTGCCGGGGCATGAGCGGCTGGTGACGATCGAGGATTCGGCGGAATTAAGGTTGCAGCAGGAGCATGTGGTGTCGCTGGAGACGAAGCCGGCGAATGCGGAGGGGCAGGGGAAATACACGACGCGGGACCTGGTGAGAAATGCGCTGCGCATGCGGCCGGACCGGATTATCGTGGGCGAGTGCCGGGGTGATGAGGCGATCGACATGCTGCAGGCGATGAACACGGGGCACGCGGGGAGCATGACGACGCTGCATGCGAATTCGACGAGCGATGCGCTGTCGCGGCTGGAGACGATGGTGCTGATGGGGGCGGATATACCGCTGGCGGCGGTGCGGCGGCAGATTGCGTCGGCGCTGCATCTGATCGTGCAGCAGGAGCGGTTGCCGAACGGGCGGCGGGTGGTGTCGCAGGTGTCGGAGGTGATCGGGCTGCATCCGGTGAGCGGGGAGGTGGAGACGCGGGACATCATGCGGCTGGTGGAGATGGGCGGAGGGAATGCGGTGTTGAAGCCGACGGGGTATTTGCCGCGGTTTCTGGGGGAGATGGTGGAGCGCGGGTTTTTGCGGCTGGATTCGTGGTTTGGATTGGCGAAGACGACGTGAATTTTCCACGAATGGACACAAATCGACACGAATGGTGACGACTTGAATTGGCCACGAAGGGCACGAAAGGCACGAAAGGAGTGAGGGGCGGCCGGGACTGAATGAGGGTTGATTTTGAGGTTTTTGTGGGTTGCTGGTGATGGGTTCTTCCGGGTTGGTGCAGGAGGTTTCGGTGGCGGTGTTGGGGGGGGTGGCGGCGGCGTGCGCGGTGTGGGGGTTGCGGGGGTGGATGGTGGGGAAGTGGGAGCGGGATGTGGCGTGGATGCGTGGGGTGTTGCTGCGGTTTGATCCGGAGCCGGGGGATGGGCGCGCGTGGATGGCGGGGTATTACGCGGGGTTTGCGGTATTGCTGGGGATTTTGTTGTGGGTGATTCCCAATGGGGTGATTGCGGTGGGGTTCTGGTTGCTGGCGTTGCTTGTGCCGCGGGTGGTGATTGGGTGGGCGTGGCGGCGGCGGCGGGAGCAGATTGACGGACAGTTGCCGCAGGCGATCACGTCGCTGGCGAATTCGATGCGTGCGGGGCTGACGCTGGTGCAGGGTGTTTCGCGTCTGGCGGAGCAGGCGCCCGAGCCGGTGCGGAGCGAATTCCAGATCATGGCGAACCAGTATGCGTATGGGGCGGACATGGAGGTGGTGCTGCGGAGCGCGAAGGCGCGGCTGGATTTGCCGAACTTCAATTTGTTTGCGACGGCGCTGCTGCTGAATCGGGAGATGGGCGGGGATGTGTCGGCGACGCTGGGGCGGATTTCGCAGAGCCTGGAGAAAATTCGGGAGATGCGGCGGACGGTGGAGGCGCACACGTCGGAGGGGCGGACGAACATCAAGGTGCTGCTGGTGGCGCCGGTGTTCATGCTGCTGCTGATGGGGCTGGTGGATACGCGCGGGGTGATGATGCTGTTTTCGACGGCGCCGGGGATTGCGGTGTTGACGGTGGCGGCGGCGCTGGCGGGGACGGGGGCGTATTTGGCGAGTCGGATTACGCGGAGCGAGGTGTGATTGGAGAAGTCAGTAGTCAGTAGTCAGTAGTCAGCAGACGGAAGGTAGACTGAGTGAATTGGCCGGTGGTTATTTTGAAGGGGGCGGCGGCGGGGTTTTTTGGGGCGGCGGTGGCGCTGTTGGCGGCGGCGGCGTGGAATCTGGTGCGCCGGGGGCAGGCGGCGCGGGAGGGGGTTGCAATGACGTCCATTCGGCGTGCGGAGATGCGGCGGCAGGCGGTGGCGGACAGTCCGGCGTTCGGGCTGATTTTGCCGGTGATTGCGGGGATGGCGGGGGTGGTTTCGCGGCTGGGGCTGGATCCGCTGCGGAGTTACGTGCACGATCCGTATGTGCGGGCGGGGTATCCGGGGGGCCTGGATGATGATGAGGTGGTGGCGTCGGGGGCGCTGTTGTCGGCGGCGTTCGCGGCGGCGATTGCGCTGGTGGCGGTGGGGCTGTTTGGGCTCGGGTTTGCGTGGATGGCGCTGATTGGTTTTCCGCTGGGGTTCATGGCGCTGGTGGCGCACTTCAAGAGCGCGGCGAAGGAGCGGGAGGTGGAGATCATGCGGGCGCTGCCGTACGCACTGGATCTGCTGGTGTTGATGCTGCGATCGGGGACGTCGCTGCGGATTGCGCTGCTGCGCGTGATTGAGGATTATCAGGGGCATGCGCTGGGGACGGAGTTCGGGCAGGTGCTGGCGGAGATCGATGTGGGGAGCCCGCGGGCGGAGGCGTTCAAGAAGATGGCGGGGCGGCTGAAGATTCCGGATGTGACGGCGCTGGTGGATGCGCTGGTGCAGAGCGAGGAATTGGGGTGGCCGCTGGCAGATACGCTGGAGGGATTGGCGGATCGGTTGAACGCGGAGCGGATGTTGCGGGCGCAGTCGACGGCGGGCGCGGCGGGGGTGTATGTGATGCTGCCGTCGACGCTGGTGCTGCTGTCGGCGGTGCTGCTGTTGTTTGCGCCGTTTATTGTGCGCTATCTGGTCACCGGAACTTTGGCCGATTGAGGATGGATAAATTGTCCACAAATGGACACTAATGGACACGAATAAATGTTACCAAAACCAGTCGCGGCAAGGCTGCAACCCAAAACCGACCACGAACGACACGGAGGAATGACGACGATGCCCCCCCTTCCCCCTCCGCCCATGACGACGTAAATTGGCCACGAAAGGCACCAAAGACACGAAAATTGCGATCCCGGAATCTTCTTGCGGCGCGACGACATGGCGAGAAAGGTGTACAAAGCACACCAAATATTCCAGAACGGGTTTCAAAACCACGGAGGACACGGAGGGCACGGAGAACCGCTGAAAAACAATCGGAACAAGGCTCCGTGTTCTCCGTGAACTCCGTGGTTTTTAATCGGGCTTTGAAACCATTTTGAGGAGATTTGACGCGGGTTTGGCGGCGATAGCGGGGTTGGCGGGGTTTTGAAAGGGTGCTTGTGGAGTGTGTGCTGAAGGTGATTGCGGGGCCGGAGGTGGGGGAGGAGATTCGGTGCACCGGGCCGGAGACGGTGCTGGGGAAGAGTGCGCGCAGTCCGGTGCGGCTGTCGAGCGCGGGGGTGTCGTATGAGCATGCGCTGATCTCGCGGGGGCAGGGGGCGTTCTTTGTGGAGAATCTCTCCGCGCATGGGACGTATGTGAATGAGGAGCGGATTACGGGGAAGGTGAAGTTGCGGACGAAGGATCGGGTGCGGCTGAGCGCGGATACGCTGGTGCGGGTGGAGCGGGTGGCGGTGGATGGGAGCGCGCGGGGAGGGACGGGCGGCGGGCGGACGAAGTTGCTGCTGGCGGTGGTGGTGCTGATGCTCGTGGGGTTGGTGGTGGTGGTGGCGGTGAATCCGCTGGGGGCGGAGACGTCGTCGAATAATGCGATTGCCTATCCGAAGCTGCTGGAGTGGGTGGATGCGGAGGTTGATCGGAAAGCGTTGCCGGCGGAGGTGGGCATGCTGATGCGGTCGGGCTGGCGGCTGGATCAGGCGGGGGATTCTGCGGGGGCCAAGAAGGAGTGGGTGCGGCTGCGGGTGTTGCTGGGCGAGGTTGCAGCGCGCGGGGGTCTGCCGTCGCCGGGGCCGAATGATGAACGGGCGCTCGCGGCGCTGGACGAAGGGAAGCGAACGCTCGATGAAGAGGGGATGCAGGCGGGGCTGGTGGAGTTTGTGGCCGCGAAGGCGCGGGAGTAAGGTGGCGAGGGGCGGCGGGATGAAGAGGTGCGTAGTGAAGAAAATTGATCGGTTTGCGTTGCGGGATGTGCTTTCGGATGGGGCGGCGGGGACGGTGTATCGGGCGGAGGAATCGCTGCCGGGGGAGCATACGCGGGTGGTGGCGTTGAAGGTGTTGCCGGGGATTGCGGAGGGACGTGATGGCGATGTGGCGCGGGAGCGGTTTTTTAATGAGGTGGGGGTGTTGGCGCAACTGGCGGTGCATCCGCATGTGGTGACGGTGTATGCGATGGGGCTGACGGAGGGGTATCCGTGGCTGGCGATGGAATTTGCGGAGGGGACGCTGGATTCGAGGATCGGCGACACGGGGGCGGAGCCGGGGGAATTGCGGCGGATGATGGAGCAGGTGCTGCGCGGGCTGGAGGCGATGCACGGGTTGGAGCCGGCGCTGATTCACCAGGATTTGAAGCCGGGGAATGTGCTGGTGGATGTGTGCGGGAATTACAAGATCACGGATTTTTCGCTCGGGAGCGTGGTGGCGGCGAATCGGACGCGGGGTCTGGCGACGGTGCGGTATGCGGCGCCGGAACTGTTGTCGAGCGAGTTCGGAAAGATCGGGCCGTGGACGGATTTGTACGCGCTGGGGCACATGGCGTATGAGATGGCGCTGGGGCGGCGGACGGCGCGGGCGCAGTTTCCGGGGGTGTATGAAGGGAACACGAGCAAGGAGCCGCCGGCGAACAAATGGATGATGTGGCATGCGTCGGTGAACACGATGCCGGCGGAAGTGGCGGAGGTGGTGCGGGGATTTCCGCCGGGATTGAGCGAGGTGATTGGGCGGCTGATGGCCAAGAGCGTGTCGGGGGCGGGCGGGCGGTATCAGACGGCGGGGGAGGTGCTGGCGGATCTGGCGAAGCTGGGGGCGGGAGCGGCGGAGGGGCCGGTGGTTGCGGCTGCGGCGCAACGAGCAGCGGCGCCGGCGCGCGTGCCGCCCAAGGCCGTGGGAGCGGTGAGCCCCCCCACCGCTGCGCCGCCGGCGGCGTCAGGAGGTGGGGAGCGGTATTGGGTGCGGCTGCGCGGGAAGACGAGTGGGCCGTTCGACTTTGCGACTCTGCAGCGGCAGGTGAAGAGCGGGGCGGTGTCGCGGTTTCACCAGGTGAGCAGCGATCAGGTGAATTGGAAGGCGGCGACGGCGGTGGAGGGGCTATATGGGCCGACGGCGGTGTGAGGGCATTGCCGATTGCCAATTGCCCATTGCCAATTGGAGATTGTTCAGCAATGGGCAATAGGCAATGGGCAATTGACAATGAACGCCTACTCGATGGAAGCCAACGGCACCACGGCCTGAGCCAGCTCTTCGAGGGAATAGGAGCGGGCGAGATCGATGGGGAGGAAGACGCCGTGGTTGTGGGAGGAGTCGATGATGAGCATGCGGTCGCCGAGAGTCTTGGCGCCGGATTCCTGGGACTGGTGTCCGCAGACGAAGAGGTCGGCGTACCAGGATTTCGAGAGGGCGGTGAGGACTTCCTGGGTTTGGTTGCGGCCCCATAGCAGCGCGTAGACGGAGCCCGTGCGGGACCAGTCGTCCGGCAGCAGTTCGCGGCGGACGATGGTGCGGTCGAACGCGGGAAGGTCACGGGGAGAAGGCAGGGAGTGGGAGAGGAAGATGCCGGTGGCGGTGATGGCGGCGAGGGGGAGGGCGCGGAAGAATTCGGCGAGTGCGGCGGTCACTTCAGGGGCGTTGGGACCGAAGCGCAGGGTGATGTGGCGTGAGAAGCGCTCGGTAAGGTCGTAGCCCTCCTTCATGATGGCGATGTTGAGGACCTGGGCCTGGTCATGGTTGGCCAGCAGGAAATGCACCTGTCCGGGGAAGGCGGCGGACCATTCGAGGGCGTCGAGCAGCAGGATGAGGGAGGTGTCGTCACCCTTGGGCCCCAGATGTCCCCCGTGGATGAGTTCCTGCAGAATCACGTGGCGGCCGGGATGGTTGCCCAGGTCGGCGGCGGTCTGGAAGCGCTGGAAGTTGCGGACGTGGTTGTGCATGTCGCCGGCGACGAAGAGCGAACCTTCTGCCGGAAAGCAAAGCATCTGGGCGTTGCGCAGGGTGTCGGTGGCGGCCGCATGGGCTGCCGAGCGGAGGAGGGCGATGGTTTCATCGGCGGTCATGGCGGGGAACAAAAAACGACAAACGGGCCGCAGTGGGTCGCGCGGCGGCGGGATGTACGTAGCGGATCACATGTCGAGTTCAGAGGGGTCGATGTCGATGGCGCCGCTGTCGTCATTGCTGAGGTCGCGGCTGTCGTCGGAGCTGCCGTCGCGGCTGTCGGGGATCAGCGCTTCGAGGTCGCGCGGCGGCGCTCGCAGGGGGCTGTCCGAGCGGGCGAGCGACAGGGCGAGTTCCAGCCTTGGCAGGACCGTGGAGAAATCCTGCGGCCGATGGGGCGGCAGGGTCTGGACGCAGTCCATGATGAGCCGGGAGAGAGGCACGGGGATGTTGGGATTGATTTCGTGCGGAGGCCTGGCGTCGCCCTTGGTTTCGATGGGAATGCCTTGTTTGTTTTTGCGGGGGATCAGCGTGGGGATGTGGTGATCGGTGGTGCACCAATAGAGGGTGGCGCCGTAGTTGAAGACGTCGGTGGCGGGGGTGAGGGGTCCGCGGCCGACCTGCTCGGGGGCGATGTAGTCGGGAGTTCCCTGGATGCGGGTTTTGACGGTTCCGATGGCGCAGGATTGGCCGAAGTCGATAATTTTGATTTTGTTTTCGTCGTTGACCAGGATGTTGTTGGGCTTGATGTCGGCGTGGACGTAGCCCAGGCGGTGCATGGCGCCGAGGCCCTGGGCGGCCTGGATGAAGATCTTGATGAGGCTGGTGAGCTTGGTGGGCCGCTGGATGTCGAGGGAGGTGCCGTCGACGAGTTCCATGAGGAGGAAAAGCTCCATGGTTTTGAGGAGCTTGCGTTTGCGGATGATGCGGATGGACTTGCGGAGGGCGGGGTGGTCGAACTGGGAAGCGATGGCGAATTCCTGCTCGGCCTGTTCGAGGAAGCGGTCGTCCTCGGCAGATTTGCGGATGACCCGTTTCAGGGCGTACACCTGCTTGGTTGCCTTCTCGGTCACGGCATAAATGGTGCTGCGAGCGCCATAGCCCAGGCACGAGATGATTTCGAAGTCAGCGATCTCGGGGAGGGGTTCCATATCTACCTGATTGGCGATCACGGTACACCGGACGACAAGCCGCGGGGGGTGGGCGCCACAGCCGCGCTTTGCAGGTGCCATGGCAGTGTAGGACATTTACGAGGTTTGGGCCAGTTTGTCGCAAAGGAACAGTTAACGTCAAGCGGGCGACGCAAAATCAATCCTACTGGGGAGCAAACGGCGAACCCGGAGAAAAGGAGGGACGATCAACCCCTGAGGAAGCATCGGCCGGGCAGACCGATGGCTTTGCCCCATCAAAAGAGGAGGCGACTGCGGCGGATTGGAAGGGGGGGAATTCGGCGGCTCAACCGAGAGGGTCGGGCGGGGGGCTTGTCATTCCAGGCTGGAACGGACGGTGTCTGCGTAGGCCTTCTGCGTCAGGGAGGCATGGATGGCGTTGGGCCCGAGTTCCCACTGGAAGTAGATGTGGGACTTGGGGATATGGAGGCGTTGCTGAAGATCGCGGAGGACCTGAACGAGGCGCTGATGCTGAGCGGCGCTGACCGGGGCGCGGTTAAGATCACTGATGAGGCACACGCCCACGGCATTGGTATAAGGGGGAATCTGATGATAGCGGCTATCTGGCCAGCCGGCGTTCGGAGCTCCGACCTGTTGATTCAGCCACGACGAGCCAACCTCGAGATGACCATCGCTGTTCTGGCGTCCTGATTGGGCGCTGTCGATGACAAAATGGAAGTTCGCCTTGGGTCGCACTGTATGGGGCGGGAGATCAGCACCTCCTGTGACACGACCGTCGGCAAGGCTGGCAGAACTCCCCGCCAAGTCTTCCGATTCATAAACGATGATATACTCCCACGCGCCCTCCTGCAACGGCACATCCGTCGCCAGTTGGGCCGCGAGGGGCTCGGAGGTAAACGCCGCCGCGAGGGGGGTGGATCCGCCGCCGCCTTCCAGCAGCAGCAGAACTCCGGCGCTCAGGGTGAGGGTGCCCACTAGAGATGCAAGCACGGTGGCAACGCGCTTTTGGCTCACAGGTTTTTTCCTGGTTGATCGGGTTTTATCGGCCATGCGGCAACCTGTGTATCGGCAAAGGCGGAAATTGCGTGCAGTAAATCTGCCCGCACGGGGTTACGACATTCGACAGCGCCCGAATCCGGCCTGTTCGGGGGCCGCGGAACGGTGCTCACTATACCACGCGCCGAAGAATTGCAAACCACTTTTTGGGTGGTCAGGCAGATTCAACTTCGGCGATGATCGGCTCCTCGATCGTGCCGTCGGGATTGAGCGCCAAAGGCTCGAGCGCGGCGGCTTTTCCGGCGGCTTCGGCGGCGGCATTATCGGCCTTGCGCTGCGCTTCGCGTTCGCGGCGCACACCCACCTCGCGGCAGGCCACCGCCGTCGACGCCTGCGCCACCGTCCGCAGGAACAGGAGCGCCATGACCCCTGAACCTATGGCCACCAAGAGATACGTCGACGGGTCTTCGGGAAGCATACACGCCTCATCGGCGCGCGGGAGGGGTGACTTGCGGAGCGCCAGCGACCGGCGTCGTTTGAGGCCCGCCCCCCCTGGCCGCCCCCTATGCAGGCGGACTGGTGGCGGGGGGAAGATCGGATAGGATGGCGCGCGGAGGTGCCTCATGCGTATGTCGCGGCGCGGCTGGATGGCGGTGGCGGGCGGAGCGGTGGGTGCGACCCTGGCGGGCGCGATCGGCGGATGGGCGCAGACGGCTTCGACCCGGCCGGCGGGGGACGATGTGCTCAAGGGGGTGATCGATTTTCACTGCCATTCCGGCCCGGACGTGATCGGGCGGTCGATCAATGATTTTGAAGTGGTGCGGCAGGCGAAGGCGGCGCGGATGCGGGCCATCGTGCTCAAGAATCATTACACCATGACCGCCGACCGGGCGGAGCTGGCCGAACAGGAGATCGGCGGCATCGAGGTCTTTGGAGGCATTACGCTGAACCGCTCAGTGGGCGGGCTGAATCCGGAGGCGGTCCGGAAGATGGTGCAGATGGACGGCCGGCGGGGCCGGGTGGTCTGGCTGCCGACCTTCGACAGCGAGGCGCAGGTGAAGGCGGCCGGGGAGAACAGGCCATTTGTGAGCGTGGTGAAGGATGGGCAGGTGGTGCCCGATCTCAAGGAAATCATCGGGATTTGTGCGCAGGAGCATTTGATCCTGGCCATGGGGCACGTGGCGGCAAGCGAGTCGCTGGTGATTCTGCCCGAGGCGAAGCAGGCCGGTGTGATGAGGCTGCTGGTGACGCACGCCATGTCGGTGCCGGGCGGAGCGACCGATGAGCAGTTGAAGCAGATGGCGGCGCTGGGGGCGTATGTCGAGATGACGTGGCTGGCGACGCTGCCGGGATCCTCGACGCGTCCCACGGCCAAGGGGCTGGCGGGCCAGGTGAGCCTTGCCGATTACGTGCGCGTGATCCGCATGATCGGGGCGGAGCATGTGCTGATTTCGTCGGACATGGGGCAGATGCAGCGGCCGACGCATGTGGCGGCGATGCGCGCGTTCGTGCTGGCGCTCCAGGCGGGCGGATTGAGCGATGCGGAGACTGATCTCGTGGCGCGGAAGAATTCGGCGGGGCTGCTGGGGCTGGAGGGGTAAAGAAGCGCGGATTACGGCAGGAGGGAGGCGACGGGGAGTTTGAGGGATTTCTTTTTGGGAAGCGGGAGGGTGAGCGTTTGTTTGGGGGTGAGGGTGTCGGTGTGGCCGTAGCGGGCGGCTTTGGGGAGAGGCCGGGTGTATTGCTCGATGCAGCGTTCGGAAAGGTTGATGATCAGATAAAGCGGCAGGGCGGCCCTGGCGTAAATGCGGAGTTTGGTGGTGCGGTCGCGCTGCAGGGACGAATCGGCCACTTCGATGACGGCCAGGACATCCGAGGCGCCAGGTTTGCCGGCATAGTCGCGCGGGGTTCCGATGATGAGGGCGCCATCAGGCTCCGGTTCACTGAACGGGGGAAGGGCAATCGGCTGCTGGGTTTGTATGTGGCAGCCGAACCTCGTCACCTGGGCGTCGAGCGCCGCCAGAAGTTTCACGACAAGAACATGCTGATCGCCGATGGTCATCGGGTCTTCTCCCTTGGCGGCGCGGTCCTTGTGAACAAGGCGGCCGTCGAGCAATTCGATGGCGGTGTCTTCCTCCAGGATTTGCTCTTCGATCATGCGATGGTACTGGGCGACGGTGAGGCGGACCGGGGGCGGGTCGCCGGCAGAGCGGGAACGGGGAGAGCGCGGGGAAGCGAGCGTCATAGGCACATTATGGCATGAAGGCAGCGTCCGGAGGAAGCCTCACGTGCCGCCCATCTGGAAGTACACTTTGTTGAGCCAGTCTTCGTATTCCATCAGTTGCTGGCGCTGCCGGTAGTGCATCGACTCAACTTTGCGCTGCGCCCGGGCGAAGAGCGCCGTCGTCCACCAGGAACCGATGTCCCGGCCCCACAGTCCCGCGGTCTTGCGGCGGATGCGGATCAGCGTCTTGCGCGAAAGCAGATGCTGCAGGATCGGATCCTCCAGCGAGATCATGAAGATCGCCGAGCCCGGATCGCCCTGGCGGCCGCAGCGTCCCACGAGCTGGTTGTCGACGCGCCGCGACTCGTGCCGCTGCGTCCCGATCACGTGCAACCCGCCCAGCTCCGCCACGCCCGGCCCCAGCTTGATATCCGTGCCGCGCCCCGCCATGTTCGTCGCGATCGTGATCATGCCCAGCTCGCCGGCGTGCGCGACGATCTCCGCTTCCTTCCCGGCGTTTTCCGGCCGCGCGTTGAGTATCTGATGGGCCACGTCACGCGCTCGCAATATGCGCGAAAGCGTCTCCGAATCCTCGATCGAGTGCGTCCCCACCAGCACCGGCCGGCCTTTGAAAATGATCTTCTCGACCTCGTCGGCGACCACCGACCATTTCTCCCGCGCCGTGCGAAACACCCGGTCCGCATGCCGAATCCGCGCAATCGGCCGGTGCGTCGGAATCTTCACCACCGGCAACTTATATACCTTCTTGAACTCGTAACTTTCCGTCGCCGCCGTGCCCGTCATCCCCGAAAGCTTTTTGTATAGAGAAAAATAGTGCTGATAGGTCGTGCGCGCGAGCGTCGGCGCGGGGGCGTTTATCGGCAGATTCTCCTTTGCCTGCACCGCCTGATGAAGACCCTCCGACCACGTCCGACCCGGCATGCGGCGGCCGGTGAATTCATCGACGATCACCACCTCCGGCCCTTTCTGCGCGTCCTGCGTGATCACGTAGTGCTGCTCGTTGATGAACAGCCACCGGGCGCGCAGGGCGTTGAGCACCAGATTCTGCCACGATTCCGCCGTGATCGACGGCGTGTTCGTCTCCGTGAGGATTTTCTGCAGCCGCGTGAGGCCTTCCTCCTTCCAGTCCAGCTTGCGCTTCTCCGGCTGATAATCAAAATCGTGCCGGGCCCGCAGACGCATCGAAAGCTGGTTCGCCCACTGATACGCCCACGCCAGCGGCGAAGGGCCCGTCGGCCCGGCGATGATCAGCGGCGTGCGCGATTCGTCGATCAGCACCGAATCCGCTTCATCGACTATCGCAAAATTGAGCGCCCGCTGCACGCTCTCCGTCGAATCCCGGCGATTGAGCAGCGACAGCGTGTCGATTTTCTGCTGGTGCGTGCGCGTGTGGAATTTGATCTGGTCGCGCAGGTAGTCGAAGCCGAACTCCTTGTTCGTGCCGTACGTGATGTCGCACACATACGCCGCCCGCCGCGCTTCGTCCGACATCCCCGCGACGATCACCCCCACCGAAAGTCCCAGCGCCGAATACAGCGGCTTGAGCGTCTCGGCGTCTCGCTGCGCCAGGTAATCATTCACCGTGATCACATGCACGCCGCGACCCGTGATCGCATTGAGCACCGCCGGCAGCGCCGCCACCAGCGTCTTGCCCTCCCCCGTCGCCATCTCCGCGATCCGCCCCCGGTGCAGCTCGTACCCGCCCACAAGCTGCACGTGATACGGACGCATGCCCAGATGGTGCCGGGCCGTTACGCACGCCGCCGCAAAAACCGTCGGCAAATGCTTGTCCAGCGAATCGCCCTCCCGGATCTTCGCCCGCACCTCATGCAGCCGCTCGCGCAGCTCCGCATCCGAAAGGGCCGTGAACTCCACCTCGATCGCCCGCGTCCGCTTCACCATGCCCCGGTACCGCAGCGGAATGCGCGCCAGCTGCTCTTCGCGCGCCAGCGATTCCAGCCGCGGCGAGAGCGCCAGCGGATGCGGCGCCGCGGGAGAGGATGAATGGGACGGGGCCGTCGTCATCAAGAGTTCAGTGTAGGCGATCAATCCCCCGGAAAAAACTCAAAACTCGAAAGAGGGATCGCCGCGCGACGGATTTGACGCACCCCCTACTCCCAGTATTCCAACCCCTGCTCCTCAAGCCATTCCTGCGCGAACTTTTTTAACGCTCTGTCCCGATACGCGTACCAGTCGTCCACCCTCCCCGCCCGCTCCACCTTGTTCTTAAACCGCCGAAACGCGCCCGACCCTCTGATCGAATCCAGCAAATCCGCCCGCAAGTCCTCATCCTCGACGGATTCGCAGAATTCCCGCATCACCTCATATTCGTGGAAATCGAACATCGTCGGCAGCGGGATCCATTCCTCCGACTCCAGGATCGTCCGCAATTTCTTGACGTCCTCCACCTGCCATGCCGGCAACCTGGCATCGCTCTCTTCGCCCGCATCAGCCGCGGACAAATCCTCCTCTCCCGCCACAAATACCTCGCCGGTGCTCCGGTGAAGGTAGCCCTCCGCGCCTTCGAAAATGCCCTCGATGCCGTCGATCACCTCGCGCAGCGAGATCGCTTTCGCCATGGTTGTTCCTCCAGACGCGCCGCCTTCCGCCGATCCGCAGCGGCGAATCCAGTTTACCCGCGAAGTTCCCCGCAAAAAACAAAAACGGCCGATCTCTTTCAAGATCGGCCGTTTCGCTTAAACAGTCAACACGGTTTGTTTGCATGCTTCGGGCGTCTTCCGGTGAAGGAAGAACACAGAAGTTGGACGCCACCAGACGATCGGAGTTGC
>DASZTO010000070.1:0-59431 GCA_035548175.1 Phycisphaerae bacterium
CACCTGCCGCCGACACGCGATCAATCCGCAACTCTATCTGACGCAGCTTCTGGTCAATCTCCCGGCCACCCCGCTCAGCCAGCTCGGTGCGTGGCTGCCGGATCAATGGAAATCACGAAATCCTGCCCCGTAATGCCCCCGCGACATGGGTGCGGTTCACGCAGCGCTCACGAGGCACGCATGGCGCGAGGATCAGGACGTGAATACTGGCAGGAGGTGTTGGCGCGGCAGGCCGGCAGTGGCTTGTAGTTCATGTTTCGAGCGGCGGCGGCACAGGGCGACGTTTCCCCCTCCCCCCACGCTCCCTGACGGTCGCGTCTCTGAAGTTTACCCGGATCGAGAACTGCACCCGTTCCAGCAGCGTTCGTCGAATTTTTGTGTTGTGTTGCGGAGAGCGTCGTTATAGTCGAGGTTTACATGCTACAAGACGGCCGTCAGCGGCGATGTTCCCATGCCGGATACGATCACGGATGAACAGATCCAAAAGTTCGCCAGCAAAAGTTACAAACAGAGGCGGGAGTTTTTTGATGGGGTGGGCGGCGTGTGTCAGGAGGTGAGGCGGGCGAGCCAGGGGGAGAGGAGGGTGGCGGAGAAGGGGGTGGGGGAGGGGAGGGGTGCGTCGGAGAGGAGGAGTGGCCAGCGGGAGGGGTCGTGGGTGAGGGCGTGGGAGCCGCGGATGAGGCGTGGGTTTTGGGCGACGGTTTTGTGGATGGGGTCGAAGAAGAGTTCGCGGGGGTCGTAGCCGGGTTTGTGGTGGATATCGACGGAGAATTGCCAGGCGGGTTTTTCGGCGTCGGAGATCCACCAGTCGTGTGCGAACCAGGCGTCGGGGTTGGCGAGGAGGACGAACTCGCCGGAGCGGAGGGAGTTGAGGCCATGGGCGGCGAGGTCGTCGGGGGTGGCGAGGATGCGAGCGATGCCGGTGACTTTGGCGAGAGCGGCGAGGGTGTCGGCTTCGCGTCCTGGCTGGACGTAGACGTGGGCGAGCTGGTGATCGACCATGGCGAAGGCGGCGGAGCTGGCGTAGTCGACGAGGAGTTTGCCGTGGGGATCGGGGGTGGTGGCGAGGAGGCCGGCGTCGCGGAGAGCGGCGTTGGGGAGGACGGGTGTGGCGACATCGAACATGCCATAGTCGCCGGCGATGATGAGGGTGTCGCCAGAGGCGCGGATGTTGGCGGCGAGTGGGGCGAGGAGGGCGTCGATGTCGGCGAGGTCTTTGGCGATTTGGGGATGGGAGGGGCCGAGGCGTTGGAGGTTGTAATCGAGGTGGGGGATGTAGACGAGCTGGAGGTCGGGGGCGTGGTGGTCCCAGACGTATTGGGCGGCGTGGAGGATCCATTGTGAGGAGGGGAGGCCGGCCATGGGGGACCAGTAGTTGTGGAGGGGGAAGGGGCCGAGCTTTTCGGCGAGGATGGGGTAGAGGGAGTCGGGGCTGGAGAAGCAGGCGGAGAGGGTTTTGCCGTCGGGGGTGTGGGTGGGTTTTGGGGTGAGGACGATGTCGGCGGCGTTGATGGAATTTTGCCAGAAGAGCATGGCGACTTTTTTGGAGGTTCCTTGCCAGAAGCGGGGGCGTTGGAGGAGTGCGTTGGATTGTTCCCAGAAGGAGACTTGCTTGCGGGTGTCGGCGTGGTTGGAGAGGTCGAGGTTTTCGTGGAGCTCGGGGCGGCGGAAGGTGTAGAGGCCGTTGGCGATGATGCCGTGGTCGGCGGCGGTGGCGCCGGTGGTGAGGGTGGCTTGCATGGTGGAGGTGACGGCGGGGAGGACGGGTTTGTAGGTGGTTTGGTGTTGGAGGGAGGAGAGTGTGGGGAGGTTGGGGGAGCGCTGGAGGAGGGAGGCGTCGAGGCCGGCGATGAGGAGGAGGCAGGTGCGGGGCATGGGGGGCTCCTTGCAGCGTGGGAGGGAGGCCGGGGTTTTACTATAGCGGGGTGGTTTGCGAAAGGGCGGTGGGCGGCTAAGGTTGGGGGAATGGAGGTTGGCATGATTGATGTGTTGATGACGCCTGGGGAGTTGGAGGGGGGGCGGAGTCTGGCGGGGTCGCAGGTGGTGGTGCTGGATGTGTTGCGGGCGACGTCGACGGTGGTGACGGCGCTGGGGGCGGGGGCGCGGGAGGTGCGGTTGTTTGGGAGTTTGGAGGAGGCGCGTGCGGGGCGTGCGGCGTGGGATGCGCGGGAGGGGCCGGTGGTGCTGGCGGGGGAATCGCAGTGTTTGCGGCCGGGGGATTTTGATTTAGGGAATTCGCCACGGGAGATGGTGACGGAGAAGGTGGGGGGAGCGACGGTTTTGCTGGCGACGACGAATGGGACGCGTGCGGCGGTGCGTGCGCGGGCGGCGGGGGCGGCGGTGATGTATGCGGGGAGTTTGCTGAATGCGGGGGCGACGGCGGAGGTGCTGCTGGAGCGTGTGGATGGGATAGACACGGTATTTTTGTGCGCGGGGACGGGTGGGAAGCTGGCGTTGGAGGATGTGCTGGGTGCGGGGGCGATTTTGTTTGCGATGCTGGGGAAGAGTTATCGCGCAGACCTGGTGTTTGGGGATGGGGCGTGGCTGGCGTATCACGCGTATGCGGGGGTGCGCGGGCGGCTGGGGGCGGCGTTGCGGCTGGGGGTGGGAGGGGTGAATGTGATAGAGGCGGGGCTGGAGGAGGATATTGAGTGGTGTGCGCGGGTGGATGGGATGGGGGTGGTGGCTGGGGTGGACGTGGAGAGGTTGGTGGTGCGGCGATGAGCGTTGGGGGAGGATGAGGTGATATAATGTGCGAGAGGTTGGTGTTTGGAGAAAGACATGGTGACGCCACCGGACATTGTATTGCCTGATTTTTTGACGAGGGTGGATGGGGAGCTGCGCATCACGGGGCATCGCATTTCGCTGCCGGAGATTTTGTGGGAATACAACGAGGGTCGGTCGGCGGAGGAGCTTGTGTTGCGGTTTCCGACGCTGAAGCTGGCGACTATTCACAAAGCGATTGCGTTTTATCTGGATCATCAGCCGGATCTGGATGCGTATTTGGCGGCGCGAGAGGGGGAGATGGAGCAGCAGCGGGCGGGGTCGCCGGCGTCGCCATCGCTGGCGGAGTTGCAGCGGCGAATGGAGCAGATTCGGCGAAAGGCCGTGAATGCCGCTGAAGTATCTCATTGATGAGAACCTTCGAGGGAAGCTGAGCCGGTCGCTTCCAGCGCGGGCGTTGGAGGCGGGACTGGCTGTGGACTGCGTGACGGTGGGAGGGGAGGGCGGGCCGGCGTTGGGGATGGGGGACCCGGAGCTGCTCCGATGGGCGAAGGAGGAGGGGCGGGTGATCATTTCGCTGGACCGCAACACGCTGCCGGCACACCTTGCGATGCATCTGTCGGCGGGATTGTCGTCGCCGGGGATTCTGCTGGTGCGAGCGGGATGTTCGTGGGAGGAAGTGTTGGACTATCTGGTGATCGCGTCCGCTTTGGCTTCAGAGGAGGAGTTTGGGGATCGGTGCAGTTATTTGCCGTAGGTCGTCGACCGGGTGGTTAGGTCGATTGTGCGTTTTTATGCGCATCATTCAGTGGTGTGGAGAGGTTGCGTGTGATGAAGGCGGAGTAGGATATGATGGAGGGGGAAAGCAAAGGAGCGTGCGATGACGGTGTATGAGGGAGTGTTTGAGGAGGTGCTGGCGCATCGGGCGGAGCTGGCGGGGAAGCGGGTGCGTGTGGAGGTGATAGGGGAGCCGGTGAAAGCTTCGGAAGTGGGCAAGACGCCGGAGGAGCGGGTGTCGGCGTATCTGGCGTGGGTGGGTGCGCCGCGGCCGGTAAGAGACCAGATGGATGACAGCCGGGAATCGATTTATAGCGGGACGATCGATGATCCTCGCTGATACCAATATTCCGCTGCGCACTTCGGCGAATTCGAGCCGATTTTTCGCGGTATTCGGAGGTGCGGGCGATTTCGGCGGATGATGAGTTGGCGGGCAAGACGTAACGAATCTGCGGGGACATGCGATGATGGTTCCGGCGTTTGCTGGCAATGTGGGATTTAATGCGCAGCATTCGCCGATGGGGGCGTATTTTTCGTTTACGTGCGGGCATTTCGGGACGCGCGGGGGGATGGGGGTGGAGATGGGGAAGCCGGCGGAGCAGGATATTTTTGTGGGGTATAAGGAGGGAGGGCGGTATGCGGATGTGCCGCTGGTGGTACTGCCGTTTTTTGATGGGGCGGACAAGTTGGATCCGGCGGCGGCGTTTTTGGCGGGGGGGGCGGGGAGGGAGGGGGAGGATCGGCAGCGGTTTGCGCCGGTGGGGGCGGGGGAGATGGAGCGGATGTATGGGTGGGGGACGGATCGGTGGAGGGTGAAGGGGGGATTGGAGTTTTCGATATACACGCCGTTTGGGGAGATACCGGAGCCGCCGCCGCATGGGGTTGGGGGGGAGGAGGAGTTGAGGGCGGCGTTGTGTCCGGCGGTGGCGGCGGAGGTGCGGGTGGACAATCGTGGCGGGATGGGGGTGCGTACGGGATTTTTTGCGATTAATTTCCGGGAGGGCGGGGTGCGGATTCTGGAGTTGGAGGGGGGGCGGAAGGGGATTGGGTTTCGGCGGGAGTTGGGGTTTGGGGTGGAGGTGGTGGAGGTGGGGGAGGATTTGCGGTGCGCGGGGAAGGTGGGGGAGGCAGGGGGGGCGTTTGCGTTTATCAAGTGGTGGCCGCACGAGGGGCTGGAGGATCGGTCGAATGCGGTGCATCTGCTGGGGACGTGCGGGGGATTTGGGTTTGAGGTGCCGGCGGGGAAGCATTATGCGTTGCGGGTGGTGCTGGGGTGTCATGTGGAGGGGGTGGTGACGACGGGGTTGGCGGGGCGGTATTTTTACAATCGGTATTTTGCGCGTGTGGAGGAGGTGCTGAGTTATGCGGGGCCGCGGTTCAGCAGGTTCAAGAAGGCGGCGGCGGCGTTGGACAAGCAGCTTGTGGGGAGCGGGCTGAGCGCGGATCAGCAGTTTCTGGTGGCACACGGGACGCGGAGTTATTACGGGAATACGCAGTTGCTGGAGGTGGGCGGGGAGCCGTATTGGGTGGTGAATGAGGGGGAGTATCGGATGATGAACACGCTGGATTTGGCGGCGGACCAGGTGTTCTGGGAGCTGGGGAAGAATCCGTGGGTGGTGCGGAATGTGCTGGATAATTTCGTGCGCCGGTACAGTTATTTTGACGAAGTAAAAACCACGGAGAACACGGAGGGCACGGAGGGGGCGCGGGGGGAGACGAGGGCGGGGGGAATTTCGTTTTGTCATGATCAGGGGACGCATAATCAGTTTTCGCCGCTTGGGAGGAGTGCGTATGAGCAGGCGAATTTGACGGGGTGTTTTTCGTACATGACGCAGGAGGAGTTGTGTAATTGGATTTTGATGGCGGCGAGTTATGTGGCGAAGACGGGGGATCAAGGGTGGGCGGCGAACAATGCTGAAACGCTTCGATCTGCGCTTGCTTCCATGAAAGCGAGGGCGCCGATTGGTGTGATGGAATTCGATTCGGCGCTTTGCAAGAGCGGTTCGGAGATCACGACATACGATTCGCTTGATGCGTCGCTCGGACAGGCACGCCAGAATCTGTATTTGGCGGTGAAGTGCTGGGCTGCTTACGAAGGGATTTGCCTGGTTTTTGAAATGCTCGATCGGACCTACGGGTCGGAGCATTACCTGGCGGCGTGGGACAGCGCATCGGAGTGTGCCATGAACGTGGCACGCATCCTTTCAAACCTGGGTTTATGCGAGGGCGCTCTGCCAGCGGTTTTTGAAAAGGAGAGTCCGGGCTATTGCACGCGAATCCTGGCAGCAGTGGAAGGTTTGGCATTTCCAAGTTTCTGGGAATTCGTTCGCGACAAGCGACTCTTCCCGGATAATGCCGCTGATCTTCCCGTCAAATTTTTGAATTCCAGCTACGCCGAAGGCCACGCTGTTCCAAAGATGCTCAATGCACTTCGCGCCCACACCACCGCGCTACTTTCTGATCCGCAGCGGAGGAATCGGTTTGCGGATGGGGGGGTGAAGTTGTCGTCGACGTCGGAGAATTCGTGGTTGTCGAAGATTGCGATTGTGCAGCATGTGGGGCGGGCGGTGTTTAATTTGGATGAGCGTGGGGCGGTGCGGAAGTCTGGCGGGGCGACGGGGTGGGAGGAGGCGGATGCGGCGCATGTGCGGTGGTTGACGACGGGTGCGGGGGCGTATTGGTGTGCGTGTGATCAGATTGTGAAGGGGGAGGCGCGGGGGTCGAAGTATTATCCGCGGCTGGTCACTACAGCACTTTGGCTGCGCGAGCGGTGAATGGGTGTGCGGCGACCGGACAGTTTCGACAGTTTGCCGCGATTTGGGCTGTGGCATGGGGTTTGTTTTACAGAGAAGCGTCGGCGAGCTTGAGAGCAGTGCTGGAGAGTTCGCCGGCTTACAGGTTCACAAGGCTTTTGCCGGCGGCTTAAAGTCGGCACGCGCTGGCATCGCTCCTACCTCACCCTTGCATGCCGGTCGCGACCATCACGCCAGTTCTTCCTTCCTCAGCACCCGGCGCACACACCGCAGCGCCGGGTGCCCTGCCTTTTGCGTCGGGATCTAAAGAGGCGGCGTTGTGTTTGGGGGCGTGTTTCGGGGATATTCAACGCGGAGGGCGCGGAGGGCGCGGAGGGCGCGGAGGGCGCGGAGGGACGATGATGGCTCCCCCCCAGCCCACGACGACGATGACATAAAGTGGCCACGAAGGGCACGAAAAGCACGAAAGTTGTGGTTTGAAAATCTTGTTACGGCGCGACGAATTGGCGCGATGCGGGGAAGTGTGTTTTTTGGAGGGGGCGGGTGCGGGTGTGCCGGAGATGGGTGAGTTTTTTGTTTGGGGCGATTTTCGCAAAGTTGTCGGGCAGACCTTGCGGGCGGGAGCGGGGTCGGTTGTCATGCGCGGTTTTCCGTACTTTCATGCATAGGGAGACCAACCATGCCGACTCGTCATGCGGACGCCACGTGGGAAGGGGATTTGCAGAAGGGCAAAGGGAGCGTGCGGAGCAACAGCGGGGCGTTGAACCATGCGTATTCGTTTGCGACGCGGTTTGGCGACACGCCGGGGACGAATCCGGAGGAGCTGCTGGGGGCGGCGCATGCGGCGTGCTTTTCGATGGCGTTGTCGCACCTGCTGGCGTCCGGGGGGCATACGCCGACGCGGGTGCACACGAAGGCGGACGTGACGGTGGACAAGGTGGGTGAAGGGTTCAAGGTGACGAAGATCGTGCTGACGTGCGACGCGATTGTGCCTGGGATCGACGAGAAGACGTTCCAGGAGACGGCGTCGAAGGCGAAGACGGGGTGTCCGATTTCGCAGGCGCTGGCGGCGACGCCGATCGAGCTGCAGGCGACGCTGCGGTGAGCGGCGTAAATGGCCACGAAAAACACGAAGTGCACGAAAGGGGGACGGGACGTGTCCACGAATGGACACCAATGCGCACGAATACTGGGGGTGACCGACGGGTTGCCGCCGATGGACGCTGATGGACGGCGATGATTGATTTTTGGGAGGCGCATGTGGCGTTTCTTGGAGGGATTTGACTTTGGGGGAATTGGGAATAGAGTGGATGTTGTGTGGTGTTGCCGCCCTGCGGGGGTGGTTTACACCTAACCTTCGCTGATGGCGGGGGTCTCGTTGTGTTCTGGGCCATTGGGGCCTGGGAAGTCACGTGCAGGAGTTCCGGATGTTGTGGTGCGGTAACAAGATGACCAAGACGCGTACGTCGGTAGACGTTTGTGCGTCCGTGGTCGTTTCCGCGCGACTCGCGAGCTTTGTGACGCATATGTCTATTAAGCCGCTGATGGAAGGTCCTCCGAGCACGTAAGAGATACAAAAACGTGCGGCAAACGAAAGCCCCGGAGACCTTCAAGAAGTCTCCGGGGCTTTTTTTTCGCCCCCCCCCCCCCCGGGGCACGTTGTCGGCGGGGGCGACCGCACGACAAGTTTCGGAAGGATGTGCGTCCTTCTTTTTTGGCCGTCTCCCCTACCGGCGCGTATGGCGGGCGGAACGCTGCGAGAGTGGCCGGGTACACGTGTCAGCCCGGTCGCCAAGGCCGCGGAGGTTTCAACCTCGTGAGGCTGCGGCGTCGCCGCCAACGTGCGGGCGGGGGCAGGCGGACATTGTGGCGGCTCTGTCTTTGTGGCGGGCCGTCGAGTTTTGGAGGTGATCCGTGTCGTATATACCCACGCTCTACACACCGCGGCTGGTGCTGCGACCGTTCGCGCGGTCGGATGCGGTGCGGGTGCAGGAATTGGCGGGCGACCGGCGGATCGCGGCGGTCACCGCGAACATTCCGCATCCGTATCCGGCGGGCGTGGCGGAGACGTGGATCGCATCGCATCAGCCGGCGGCGCAGATGCATGGGCGATTTGCTTTTGCGATCACGCTGGCGGGGACGCGCACGCCGGGTCGGGAGCTGGACCTGGGCGACACGGGGCATTTGATCGGCGCGATCGATTTGCGCGGGACGGATGATCCGGCTGACCGGGCGGCGACGCTGGGGTATTGGTTGGGGGCGCCCTACTGGAACCGGGGATTTGCGACGGAAGCGGCGCGGGCGGTGCTGGCGTTTGGATTTGATCGCCGGCGGCTGCATCGGGTGTCGGCATGCCACGTGGCGCAGAATACGGCGAGCGGCCGCGTGATGCAGAAGCTGGGGATGCTGCGCGAAGGGGTGCAGCGGCATGCGGTGAACAAGTGGGGGGAGTGGCAGGATCTGGTGCATTATGCGCTTTTGGCGGAGGAGTGGGACGTATTGACGCGGCGGCCTGCGAAGGGCGCGCGGACGCCGGCGGTGTCGGCGCACGTGGCGTATGCGTGAGGCGGAAAGGATGGCGGCGGGCGGTGCATCCGTGCATCGCCCGCCGCGGCTCAACGCGGTTGAATTGGGGTACTGGTTCAACTGGTGAAATTGGGGCGGGGATTAGTCGGCGGCTTTTTTGAGGCGGCGTTTGCGGCCGACGGTTTGCTGGTCGGGGGTGGCGCGTTTGTTGGGGAAGTTGTGGAGGATGTCGAGGGCGCTGATGGGGTCTGGGGCGAAGAGGTCGGCGCCGATTTCTTCGGAGAGACCTTCGGCGCGGTTGAAGACGCCGCCGGAGCAGATGATCTGGATTTTGGGGCAGATGCCGACGTCGTGGAGGAGGTCGATGAGCTGGCGGACCATGGGTGCGGCGGAGGGGATGGTGCCGTAGACCATGAGGACCTGGGGATTGAGCTGACCGAGCCAGCCGACGATTTCGTCGTTGGGGACGCCGCCGCCGGCGAAGTGGACGGTCCAGCCGTGGGCTTCGGCGAGGTCGGTGGTGATTTGAGCGCCGAGTTCTTCGGGTTCACCGGGGGAGCAGACGACGAGCATGGAGCGGCCGTTGCGTTCGGAGCGGGGTAGGCGGAGGCAGAGTTGGTCGGCGAGCATGCGGAGGAGGCGGGCGGCCATGTGGTGGGTGCCGGTGTTGATGCGGTCGGCGCGGTATTCGGCCTGAATTTTTTCCATGGTCGGCCAGATAAGCTGCATGAGGATTTCTTCAGCGGAGAGGCCTTCTTCGAAGGCGTCGGCGACGATGGCGCGGGCGCCGGAACGGTCGCCGGCGTAGAGGGGAGCGATGAAGGATTCGAGAAGGGCTTCGGCGGTGGCCATGAGAAGGACTCCTGCGGCGTGTTCGGCGGTTGCCTCCGGCATCGCAAACACAGGACAGGTAACCGGTCACTCCGGACCGGGGATTTAGAGCCGCCGAACTGTTTTCTTTCGCCAGGCCGTGGTCCTTGGCAGGCGGAAGCTCGTGCCGTTCGGCGTGCTTCATGGCTTTATTTATCTGGGAAGTGAGGCGATAATCTTTTACCCATTTTAACATCTATGGCAATGTCGATGTTAAACTGGATGGAAAGTGGGGTTTGGGAGGGGGGAAGAGGCGGTGTAGGGGGGATTTAGGTGCGGGATTATGGGTCAATGTCTGATAACTAGAATTTTTAACCATATTAACATTTTGCTGTTGACTGGGTGGGTTCTGGGAAAGCGGACGTTGGGGGGCGGGAACTGGCGGGGGCGGGTGGGTGAGGCGATCAATAAGATTGAATAAAAGGGTGACGCAGGGCGTTTGGAAGTGAGGTGGGATGCGTCATGGGGGGGTAGAGTGGGGGTTTCCTGGTGTTGAGGCGGCATGCTGCAGGTTCGGGAGTTGCGGAAAGCGTTTCGATCGCCGGATGGGCCGGCGTCGGTGGTGGTGGACGTACCGGCGTTTGAGCTGGCGGCGGGGGAGCAGGCGGCGCTGGTGGGGAGCAGCGGATCTGGGAAGACGACGTTGCTGCATTTGCTGGCGGGGATATTGGGGGCGGACAGGGGCAAGATTGTGTACACGGTGGGAGGAGGGGAGGCCGTTGATTTGTGTGGGTTGTCGGAGGCGGCGCGGGATCGGTTTCGGGGGCGGCATATTGGGTACATTTTTCAGACGCATCATTTGTTGCCTGGGCCGACGGCGCTGGGGAACGTGATGCTGGGGATGAGTTTCACGGGTCGGCGTGCGGATAAGAGGTGGGCGGAGCATTTGTTGGAGCGGGTGGGGTTGAGTCATCGGCTGAAGTATCGGCCGGGGCAGATGAGCGTGGGGCAGCAGCAGCGGGTGGCGGTGGCGCGGGCGTTGGCGAATCGGCCGGCGCTGGTGCTGGCGGATGAACCGACGGGGTCGCTGGATGCGGTCAATGCGCAGGCGACGCTGGGGTTGATTCGGGAGTTGTGCGCGGAGGTGAAAGCGGGATTGATCCTGGTGACGCATGATTTGTCGATAGCGGGGCAGTTGTCGCGGCGGGTGGAGTTGGGGGAGATCAATCGGGCGGCGCATGGGTCGGTGGCGGTGAGCGGTGGGGGGGCGGCGTGAATTTGATTCAGTTGATATTGAAGCAGATGCGGGTGCGGTTGCTGTCGTCGCTGCTGACGTGTTTGTCGGTGGTGCTGGCGGTGGCGCTGGCGACGAGCGTGCTGGTGGTGGGGCGGGAGGGACGGAGTGTTTTTGCGCAAACGGATTATGGGTATGACCTGATCGTGGGGCCGAAGGGGTCGGGGGTATCGCTGGTGCTGAACACGATTTATCACGTGGGGGTGTCGCAGGGGAACGTTCCGTATGCGCTGTATGAGGACATGAGCTCGAACAGCGAGATGTCGGCGGAGCATCCGGGGGAGAGGAATCCGTATCGGGGGCTGGTGCAGTGGGCGGTGCCGTATGCGGTGGGTGACAGTTACAAGGGGCGGCGGATCGTGGGGACGACGGCGCAGCTTTTTGGGGTGACGGACACGGGGGAGGCGTTGCCGGCGGATAAGGTGCCGGAGTATCGGGGCGGGGAGCGGTACACGTTTGCGCAGGGGCGGGCGTTTGATGGGCGGAAGTTTGAGGCGGTGATCGGGTGGAATACGGCGCGGGGGACGGGGCTGAAGGTGGGGGACACGTTTCATGCGACGCATGGGTTCCCTGGGCCGAACGATATTCCGGATGTGCATCCGGAGACGTGGAGGGTGGTGGGGATTTTGAACCAGACGCACACGGCGAATGATGATGTGCTGTTCATTCCGCTGAGGACGTTTTATGCGATTTTTGAGCATGAGACGGGGTTGGAGAGGATTGGGGAGATTCGGGGGGGGACGAGTGGGACGAGTAGTCAGGAGTCAGTAGTCAGAAGTCAGAAGAGGGAGGCGAGTAGTCAGGAGTCAGTAGTCAGCAGTCAGAAGGGGGAGGCTGTGCATGAGGGGTATACGTTGAATGGGGATGGGACGATTGATAACAAGTTGCCGGAGGGGGAGTGGGAGGTGTCGGCGATATTGGTGAAGTCGCGGTCTGCGGCGACGGGGTTGCAGTTGGATTTTCTGTTGCGGAATTTGCCGGAGGCGTCGGGGGTGAGGCCGGCGATGGTGATGAATGCATTTTTCGAGCAGTTTTTGAGCGGCGTGCTGGAGGTGCTGACGCTGGTGGCGGCGCTGGTGATGGTGGTGGCGGGGGTATCGATTCTGGTGAGCATTTACAACAGCGTGGCGGCGCGGATGCGGGAGATTGCGATTTTGCGGGCGCTGGGGGCGACGCGGCTGCGGATCGTGGCGGCGGTGTGCCTGGAGGCGGGGTTTGTGGCGCTGATGGGGGGGGTGATCGGGGTGATTCTGGGGCATCTGCTGGCGGCGGGAGGGTCGGCGTATCTGCGGACGATTCTGGGGAGCGGGATTGCGTGGTGGCGGGTGCAGCCGGAGGAGTTGCTATACTTGGCGGTGGCGACGGTGCTGGGACTGGTGGCGGGGTTGGCGCCGGCGCTGAAGGCGTATCGGACGCCGGTGGCGGAGAATCTTGTGGGATAAATGGCCACGAAAAACACGAAGAACACGAAACAACGATGGAATTTTGAAATGAGTGTCTCGATGGCGGGCGGCGTGATGCAGAAGATGATTCGTGTTGGTCTGGCGGCGGGGCTACTGTTGGCGGTGGGGGGGTGCATGCACGCGGAGACGGTGCAGGAGAAGGCGATGAAAGCGTATAAGGCGGGGGACTATGCGGCGGCGTTGCCGTTGTTGAAGAAGTGGGCGGCGGATCCGAAGTATTTCGTGAACAACCTGCCGCCGAAGGAGGCGATGGCCTATATTTTGGATTGCGAGGCGAAGTTGAAGGGGACGGGGAATGGGCAGGAGTCGGGGGCGAGTAGTCAGAAGTCAGTAGTCAGTAGTCAGAAGGGTGGGGGCGGGGGCGCCGGTGGGGGGACGGGGGCTTCGGTGTTGCCGGCGATACCGGGGACGGCTTCATCGTCGTCGCTGGATGCGCAGGCGATGGCGGTGGGGGCGGCGCAGAGCGGGCAGGATATACCGATGGGAGCGGATCGCATTCCGCATCCGCCGTATAAGCCGGGGACGCTGCTGGTGACGAGCATCAAGGGGCTGGCGAATTTTGAATATGATCCGGTGCAGGGGGGGGATATTCCGGCGGATGTGCAGCAGTTGAATGGGGCGAAGATCCGGGTGCGGGGGTTCATGATACCGATGACGGAGGCGGAGCAGATCAAGGAGTTCGCGCTGGTGCCGAGCCTGGTGAGTTGCTGTTTTGGGCAGCCGCCGGGGGTGCAGCATGTGTTCACGTGTCATTTGCCGAAGGGGCGTGCGGTGGATTATTGCGTGGACGAGATCGAGGTGGAGGGGACGCTGCGGATCCATATGGAGCGGGCGGATGGGTATACGTCGTCGATATTTGATGTGGACGTGGAGAGTGTGAAGACGGTGGAGTGAGGAATGGTGAATGGTGAATGGTGAATGGTGAAGTAATTGGTAATTGGTGATTGGTCATTGGGAGGTCGGGGGGATGGGTGAGGGAGGGGCGGGTTGGGTGGGGAGGACGGGGAAGCCTTGCGGCGGGCGGTGGAGTTTTTGGTAGAGGCGGCGGAGGGCGGCGCTGGTGAGGCAGGTGCCGGCGGCGAGCGCGCATAGGAGGGCGACGTTGATGGGGCCGACCTGGCGGGGGAGTGAGGGTTTCCAGGTGTAGTAGTCGGCGTAGGAGAGGGTGCGACCTTGGGTGATGGGGTAGAAGATTGGGGGGAGGTGGGAGAGGACGCGGAATTCCCATTCGTGGTTGTCGAGGGGAGCGAAGAGGGAGTTATTGAAATAGGGGTAGAGGATGCCGCCGAGGGGGAAGGCGGGGGAGGCGGAGTTGCAGTAGCCGAGCCAGGCGGGGAGGTAGAGCAGGAGCGGGAGGAGGGTGAGGTGGAGGAGTTTGCGGCGGAAGCGCTGGCGGTGGATGAAGGGCCAGAAGGCGAAGAGGATGAGGGCGGGGAAGAGGAGTGCTTCGAAGGTGATGGTGGCCCAATAGAGGCGGGCGGCGTTGGCGACGTGGACGAGGCCGGTCTGGAAGTTGTCGTAATGGGATTGGGGTAGTCGCGGGCTGCCGTCGGGCCAAGTCCATTTCGCGTGGGCCTGATCGATGAATGGCAGGAGCGCGCTGACGCTGTATACAGGCGTCGGCGGGGTGGCGCCGAAGGTCGAGGCTTCGTAGGCTTGATCCTCGACCCAGCGCTTGTAGGCGATCGCGATGTCATCGTTGGGGTCATTGAGGGCGGCGCGGCGTTTGAGTTCGCGTTCGATTGCTGGGAAATCGCGGGCGGCCTCCTCGAGGGAAACCGTTTGGTAGGGGTAGTCGGGATAAACTGCGAACTGGTATTGCCAGCCGTAGAGGAGGCGGTCGCGGTCGATGATGGCGAAATTGCCGTGGAAGTCGGGAGCGGGTGCGCCGGGGAGTTTGATGCCGGTGAGGGAGTACCAGAAGTTGGCGGGGGTGTCGTGATGGAGGGGGTATTGGCGTGGGGCGAGGAAGGCGATGGCGAGCCAGGAGAGGGTGATCAGGATGGCGGCGGCGAGCATGGCGGGGCGGGAGCGGGGGATGGGCGCAGTATAGCGACGGGGGGTGCGGGCGCGGGTGAAAAAAAATGGGAGGATGCGGGGGCTGCGGGTGGCGTGTGGGAGGCGGGGTTGTATGATCGCGGGGTGATTTTGCGTGCGGCGTGGAAAGCGGAGGCGATGATGCGTGAGCGGGTGAGGTTTTGCGTTAGGTGGCGGGCGTGGGTGCTGGGGAGCGTGATCCTGGCGGCGGGAATGGCGGGCGGGTGCGGGGCGCGGCAGCGTCCGGAAGCGCGGGTTGAAGGGAGTGCGACGAGGGGGACGGGGATTTTGCGGTACATTGATCAGGCGTGGGGGGAGCTGACGCGGATGCCGACGAATTGCGGGGCGATGGTGGATCCGAAGTTGGCGCCGGGGGAGTCGGTGTTGTATGTGCCGGCGGATCAGGAGCGGACGGCGGAGATGAAGCGGGATGCGGCGAGCTGCGGGGTGCGGATCGTGGCGTTGCCGGCGGGGGCGCGGGCGGGGGAGATTGATCCGGCGACGCTGGGGACGCCGGGGCTGTTGTATCTGCCGCATGCGTATGTGGTGCCGGGGGGACGATTCAACGAGATGTATGGGTGGGACAGTTTTTTCATTGTGGAGGGGTTGGTGGAGGGGGCCGGGGATGCGGGCGGGGCGGATCGGGTGGCGTTGGCGCGGGGGATGACGGAGAATTTTTTCTATGAGCTGGAGCATTACGGGGCGATTTTGAATGCGAACCGGTCGTACTATTTGACGCGGTCGCAGCCGCCGTTTTTGACGTCGATGGTGCTGGCGGTGGAAGGGGCGGTGCATGGCGGCGCGGCGGAGGAGCGCGCGTGGCTGGTGGAGGGATATCGCGCGGGGCAGGAGGATTGGGCGTTCTGGAATCGTGCGGAGTCGAAGGCGGGGGAGACGGGGCTGGCGCGGTATTACGATTATGGCAGCGGGCCGGTGCCGGAGATGCATGATGATCCGGCGTATTACGAGAATGTGGTGAAGAAGCTGGCGGGGATGGGGGAAGCGGGGCGGCCATTTTTGCGGGCGGTACGTGCGGGGGAGACGGGGGTTCCGGAGGCGAAGGTGGGTGGGAGGGAAGTGACGTTGACGGATGATTTTTACAAAGGGGATCGGGCGATGCGGGAGAGCGGGTTTGACGTATCGTTTCGGTTTGGGGCCTATGGCGGGGCGACGCATCATTTTGCGGCGGTGGGTTTGAACGCGCTGCTGTATAAGGAGGAGGGGGATTTGGCGGGGATGGCGGAGCGGCTGGGGAAAACGGAGGAGGCGGCGACGTGGCGCGGGCGGGCGGAGAAGCGGAAGGAGGCGGTGGACAGGTATCTGTGGGATGCAAAGTCGGGGATGTATTTTGATTATGACTTTGTCGCTGGGAAGCGGTCGGGGTATGCGTTTGCGACGACGTTCTGGCCGTTGTGGGCGGGGCTGGCGACGCCGGAGCAGGCGCAGCGCGTGGCGGGGCATCTGAAGGATTTCGAGCGGGCGGGCGGGCTGGCGACGAGCACGACGCGGACGGGGGTGCAGTGGGATTATCCGTATGGGTGGGCGCCGTTGCAGATGCTGGCGGTGGATGGGTTGCGGCGCTATGGGTTTGACGGGCAGGCGGATGAACTGGCGGAGCGGTGGCTGCGGATGATCGTGGAGAACTATCGGCGGGAGGGGACGCTGCGGGAGAAGTATGATGTGGTGACGCGGTCGGCGGATGTGGAGGTGCAGGTGGGCTATTCGCAGAACGTAGTGGGGTTTGGGTGGACGAACGGGGTGTTTTTGAAGCTGCTTGGGGAGTTGCCTGCGGGGGAGCGGGCGGGCGTTTTGCGGTGAGATTACATAGCGACTTACAGTAAATGGCCACGAAAAGCACAAAATGCACGAAAGTTTGGATGCATAGAAGGAAGTGCTGAGGGGGCGCAGGGAAAAAGCGCGGCGTGTGAGGCCGCGCTTTTTGCTGGGGGGTGGGGCGGAGTGGAGCGGTTTGGGAGGCGAACACGGGCGGGACGCCCGTGCCACGATGTTTTTAGTGATAGCCGCCGGCGACGTTGAGGGATTCGCCGGTGATCCAGCGGGAATCGTCGGAGGCGAAGAAGAGGACGGCGGGGGCGATGTCGGCGGGTTGTCCGACGCGACCGAGGGGTGCCTGGGCTTCGAAGCTTTTGCGGAAGTCGTTTTCGGGATCGGCGACGCCGAGGGTGCCGGCGCCTTCGGTGATGACGAGTCCGGGGTTGACGGCGTTGACGCGGATATTGCGTGGGCCGAGCTCACGGGCGAGGGAACGGGTGAGGGTATCGACGGCGCCTTTGGTGGCGGAGTAGACGCTGGCGTTGGGCGGTGCGACGTGGGAGACGATGGAACTGATGTTGACGATGGCGCCGCCGGTGGCGGGGAAGTGGCGCGCGGCTTCCTGGGAGGCGAGGGCAAGGCCGAGGACGTTGAGATTGAATTGTTTGTGGAAGTGCTCGGGGGTGATGGCGTCGAGGGGGAGGAATTCGTATACGCCGGCGTTGTTGATGAGGATATCGAGGCGGCCGAAGGCTTTTTGGGTTTCTGCGAAGAGGCGTCGGACGTCGGCTTCTTTGGAGAGGTCGGCGCCGACGGCGAGGGCCTTGCCGCCGTTGCCGGTAATTTCGGAGACGACGCGGTCCGCGCCCTGGCGGCTGGAGGCGTAATTGACGACGACGGCGGCTCCTTCGTGGGCGAGGTGGAGGGCAATGGATGCGCCGATGCCTTTGGAGGCACCGGTGACGACGGCGACTTTTCCGGAGAGTCTGGCCATGAGAGGCTCCTTGCAAGAATGCGGCGGGGATTTTTGTACCGCTTGGTACACAGGATAGTCGGTGGATTTTGCGAGTCAAGGGGAATATTGTATTATTCGGTATGAAAACTGAACGAACGATTGCAAGTCGTGGCCGGCCGCGGACTTTTGACGAAGAAAGGGCGCTGGAGGCGGCGATGCGCGTGTTCTGGAGGCAGGGGTATGAGGGGGCGTCGCTGCCGGCTTTGACGAAGGCGATGGGGATCAATCGGCCGAGCATGTATGCGGCGTTTGGGAACAAGGAGTCGCTGTTCAAGAAGGCGGTGGAGCGGTATGTGGAGAAATCGGGGGAGATGTTCCGTGCGGCGATGGCGCGGCCGACGGCTCGGGAGGCGATCGAGACGCTGCTGCGCATGATTGTGTGTGCGGCGTGCGGCGGGGGGGGGGCCGGGGGCGCGGCGGGGGTGCGCGGGTGCATGCTGGTGCAGGGGGCGCTGGCGGGGGGGCGCGGGAGCGAACGTGTGCGGCGGGAATTGGCGCAGCGGCGGTGCGACATGGAGGCGCGGCTGCGCGAGCGGATCGAGCGCGGGCAGGCGGAGGGGGATGTGCGGCGGGATGTGGATGCGGGGGCGCTGGCGAAATATTTTGCGACGTTTCAGAATGGACTGGCGGTGCAGGCGGCGGGTGGGGCGCGGGCGGCGGATCTGGAAAAGGCGGCGGCGGTGGCGATGCGGGCGTGGCCGGAGTGAGAGTGCCTGGGGCGGTGGGAAGGGAGGCTGCTTCCAGGGGTTCCACGGCGATGACGCTATAGTGTGGTGATGAATGAAATCCCTTTGAGCGATGGTTTTTTTGCGACAGCGCAGCGGTTTGTGTGGCATGAGGGGACGCGGACGGCGGTGCTGTCGGATTTGCATTTGGGGGCGGAGGTGACGCTGTCGCGGCAGGGGATTTACTTGCCGGATGTTTCGTCGGGGGCGATTCGTGCCGCGTGGGGGCGGATGGTGGAGCGGGGGCCGAAGCGGGTGGTGATCGCGGGGGATTTGTTTGATTCGCCGGGGGTGGTGGAGGGGGCGTTTCCGCTGGTGCGGGAGCTGGTGGGGATGGTGCCTCGGGGGGGCGAGGTCGTGGTGTTGCGGGGAAATCATGATCCGGAGGTGGAGGAGATGCGGGCGGCGGTGGGGGAGTTGGGAATTCGGGTGGAGGCGGCGACGGTGGTGGGGGGGTATGCGGTGTTTCATGGCGACCGGTGGGAAGACGGGGTTGCGGCTGCGGCGGCGGGGGCGATTGCGGGGCATCAGCATCCGGCGGTGGTGGTGGGGAATCGGCTGGGTTCGGCGAAGATGATTTGCTACGCGGTGGCGCGGGTGGAGGTGGGGAGGAGGCGTTTGCCGCTGATCGTATTGCCGGCGTTTTCGCCGCTGCCGCTGGGGTCGAACCTGCTGACGGAGCGGCACTGGATTATCGATGTGGCGCGGCCTTCGGCGGAGGAGGTGCGGATACTGGGGCTGGTGGAGAGGCGTGGGGAGACGGCGCAGGTGCTGGATTTTGGGATGTTGTCCGGGCTGCGGGTGTGAGCGTCAGAGGGTGCGTTTGAAGGCGAGCGTGGCGAGGGCCATGGTGCCGAAGGCGAAGAGTCCGAGGAAGAGCAGGTCGGCGCCGACGGCGGCGAGTCCGGTGTTTTTGAGGAGGACTTCCTTGAAGCCGTGGACGGCGTAGGTGAAGGGGTCGGCGGCGGTGATGAGGCGCATCCATTTGGGGAAAGCTTCGATGGGATAGACGGCGCCGGAGGGGAAGAAGAGGACGGTGTTGAGGACGCCGAAGATGGCGCGCGGGACGAGGGGATCGCTGACGCGGACCATGAGAAGGAACATCATGGAGATGAGGGCGAGGGCGGTGGCGATGACGAGGACCATGAGGCGCGCGAAACGGAGGAGGTTCAGGGGATCGGGGATGCCGGCGATGATGGAGCCGAGGGTGACGAGGACGAGTCCGGAGAGGACGGCCTTGAGAGTGCCGGCGAGGTTGAAGCCGAGGATGAGTTCGACTTTGCGGATGGGGGTAACGAGGTAGCCTTCGTGGAGGCCGCGGGCTTTGTCGTCGATGTAGATGATGCCGCCGCCGATCATGGCGGAGATGAAGATGGCGAGCACGATGGTGCCAGGGAGGAGGAACTGGATGTAGGGGACGTAGGGGTAGACTTCGACGGTGGCGAGTTTGATGGCGGCGGTGAAGGCGGGCGTGCCGGGGGTGTGCACGGGGGGATTGAAGTTGGCGACGAGCTGCGAGAGTGCGCCTTGCAAAGCGGAGGAGGCGAACTGATCGGTGTTGTCTTCGACGAGGGCGAATTCAGGCTCGGCCCCTGCGAGGACCTTGCGGGAGAAGTCCGGGGGGATGGTGACGACGGCGTTGATTTTGCCGGTGCGCAGGTCCTGAATGGCATTTTGCTGGTCATCATAGAGGACGGTGTCGAAGGTTTGGGCGTTGGCGGCGACGGCGTTGAACATCTCGCGGAGGTGGATGGCGGCGTGGCCGTGGTCCTGATCGACGACGCCGACCTTGAGGTGCTTGATGACGCCGCCGAAGGCATAGCCGAGGACGACGAGCTGCACGAGTGGCATGACCATGGAGACGATGATGAGGGTGGGGCTTCTGCGGAAGCGTCGGAGGTCGCGTTCGATGAGAGCCCAGATACGGTGCATGGAAGAAACCCTGGTTAGCGGGGCCGGTCATACATGGCGGAGACGTCGTAACCAGCGGCGGCCTGGAGGGAATCGCGGAGCTGGCGGCCGGTGTAGTGGACGAAGACGTCGTCGAGGGTGGTGGATTGGACGGAGAGGGAGGTGACGGCGATGCCGGCGTCGCGTGCGGCTTCGAGGAGGGCGACGGTGGTGGCGGGGCCGTTGTCAGTGGAGATGCGGAAGATGTGGTCGTGCTCGCCGATTTCGGCGACATCAGGGAGCGCGGCGATGCGTTGTTTCCAGTTTTCGGGGAGGCTGGAGAAGCTGACTTCGAGGGTGTTTTTGCCGGGGACGGAGGCTTTGAGCTTCAGGGGGGAATCGAGGGCGACGAGGTTGCCGTGATCGACGATGGCGATGCGGTTGCAAAGTTTGTCGGCTTCATCCATGTAGTGGGTGGTGATGAGGATGGTGAGATCGCGTTCATTTTTGAGGCGGTCAAGCATTTCCCAGACGGCGACGCGGGAGACGGGATCGAGGCCGGTGGTGGGCTCATCGAGGAAGAAGACTTTTGGGTGGTGGACGAGCCCGCGGGCGATTTCGAGGCGTCTGCGCATGCCGCCGGAGAAAGTTTTGACGGGTTTGTCGCGCCATTGCTGGAGATCGACGGCGGAGAGGAGTTCATCGATGGTGCGGCGGCGCTGGTCGCGCGGCATGCCGTAGAGTTTGGCGAAGATGGTCATGTTTTCCTCGGCGGAGAGCTCGAGGTCGGAGGTCATGGCCTGGGGGATGACGCCGATGACGTTGCGCACCTGATTGGGCTGGCTGGTGACATCGAAGCCGCGGATGCGGGCGGTGCCGCTGGTGGGCGGGACGAGGGTGGTGAGCATGCGGATTAGGGTGGACTTGCCGGCGCCGTTGGGGCCGAGGAGACCGAAGATCTCGCCATGTTCGACGAAAAAGCTGACGCCCTTGACGGCGGTGAAGTCGCCGAATTTCTTGACGAGGTTGTCTACTTCGACGTCGAGGTCCACGAGTGTTCGCTCTATAAGAAGGTAAATGGCCACGAAGAACACGAAAGGCACGAGAAAGGGCGCGGGGTGAGGGGTCAGGGTTGGGAAGTGGGGGGTGTGGAATCCGGGAGCGAATCCTGGAGGGGGAGGAGGACGTAGGCGGTCATGCCGACGGCGAGGGCGCGGTCGGAGTTGTCGCAGCGGAGGCGGATTTCGAAGGTTTTGATGTCGCGCTTGGTGCGGGAGACGTCGCGCTGGGTGGCGTAATCGGCATCGACGGCGCGGTAGAAGACGGTGCCTTCGCGGGTGGCGCCGGAGGGCAGGCGGACTTCCATTTTGTCGCCGATCTTGATGCGGTCGATGTAGGTTTCCTCGACATCGGCGCGGACCCAGAGGTCGTCGGGATTGATCAGCGTCACGATAGCCTGGCCGGGCTGGACGACTTCGCCCTGGCGCGCGGCGCGCACGTCGACGATGCCGGAGACCGGGGCGGTGACGTGGGTGTAATCGAGCTGGACCTGGGCTTTCTGGGCCTGGGCGGCGGTGGCGGCGAGCTGGTGCTGGTCCATCTCGAGCAGGGCGCGGCGCGAAGCGATCTGGCTTTCGTTGGAGCGGGCGAGTTCGACGGCGGCCTGCGCGGCGTCGACCTGCTTCTTGAGAGCGTCGACGTGGGCCTGTTGCGCCGCGAGCTGCGTGCGCGCCTGGTCGTAGGCCTGCTGCGACTCGACGTGCTGGCCGTAAGCGACCTTTTCCCGCTCAAACGAAAGCTGGTCGTTCTCGAGGTCCGCGTTGCCCTGGACGACCGCCGCCTGCGCGGCCGCCAGATTCGCTTCCGCCTGGGCGACCTGGTTTTTCGTTTGCAGTTCCTGGTATTGCAGATTGGCCTGGGCCTCGGACACCTGGGTTGCGGCGGCCTGCTGGCTGTGCGTGTAATAGGCCGCGTCCGCCTGCCACTGGCGCGGATCGATCGCGGCGATCCGCTGGCCCGGCTCGACGTGGTCGCCTTCCTGCACCGAGAGATCTGTGAGGCGTCCCTGCACCTGGGCGCTGACGATGACGTCCTCGGTGGTCACGATGCCGGTAAGCACGATTTCCGTGGGCTTGCTGATGCGCGTGTAATAGACCACGCCGGCGATGATGGCGGCGATGATGGCCAGCACGATAAGCCTGCGTTTCATGGGACATCCTCCCGCGGATGGTTGAACAGCGCGAACTGAATGAAGCGCATCACTTCCTCCTTGCGGAGCCGCAGGTTTTCTTTGCTGTAGGGGTCGGCGCCCTGCTGGAGCAGTTCCATGACTTTGGAGGCGGAGAAATAGAACACGATGAGGGCGGCGATGGAGATGGAGGTGTGGGTGCGGTGGGTGCGGCGGAACTCGCCGGTGCGCTGGCCGCGGGCGAGGAGGCGATCGACGGCCTGGGCGCGGGGGGCGAAGTAGCGGCGGACGATCTTTTCCATGAAGCCGCCGCCGCCCATCATGAGGTGCTGGTAGAGCGAGGCGTAGCGGTGGCGGGAGCTGATGAAATCAAAGTGCATGGCGACGTATTGCATGAGCACCTGGCCGGCGGGGCCGTCGCTTTCCAGGACGGCCATGGCCTGGCGGTTGAATTCGCGGAAGTGGTCATCGATGACGGCTTCATAGAGCGCCTGCTTGCTTTCGAAGTGGTAATAGAGCATTGCCTTGTTGACGCCGGCGGTTCTGGCGATGGCGTCGGTGCGGGCGCCGGAGAGGCCTTCGGCGGCGAATTCGGCTTCGGCGGCGGCGAGGAGGGCGGCGCGTGTGCGGGCGCTGCGCTGGTCCTGGGTGACGGGTCCGCGCGAGGAACCGCGGCGTGGACCGGCGGCGGCGGGGTGATTCATGTGCGCTTCACGATCTATTAACTAACCAGATGGTTAATATACGACGAAGCGGGGTGACGGGCAAGCGCTTTTTTTGTATCGAGTAGAAACGTGACGCGTTTACCGCGTCCTTTTATCATGGTGGCGTTGCTACAGGGAGAAAGAAATGCCTATCGCCTGTCCGCGTTTTTTTACAATCATGTTGCTGGCCGCTGTCGCTGCGGATCCGGTGGTGAGAGCCGACGAAGCGGCATCGGCTCCGGCGCTCACCGTCCGACCGGACATTTCCTTACCTCGGGACGCCCGTTACACGAAGCTGACTCATGTGACGGCGGCGGCCGCGGGCGCTGATGGTCGTCTGTGGCTGACCTTGCAGGATCCGGCGCTTCGGCCTGCGACATTGGACGACATAAAGCAGGTGATTTCCAAAGAGTTCCCGCAGCAGCAGCCGCACCTCCAAGGGGCGATTCCGATCCTTTTCGAACCGGGTGGTCGGGTATGGTTCTTCTACGGAGCGTCGACGTCGCGAGCCATGGGCCAAGGTGGTTATTTCCTGTTGGGCTATGACGGGCACAGTTTTATCGAGCGGGAGCTTCCAGATGGCCGCGGCGCCGGCGGCTTGATGAATGCCCCCGATGGGCAACTTTCGCATGCCACCGCTTACGCGGACGAGACAGCGTTCTTTGTGTATGGGGGCAGCGTCTACATGCACGGTAAAGGAGGATGGTCGAGCCGCGAATTGTTCGAGGGGACACCAGGATATCAGACGAGCGCCCTGCGGCTATTTCCTGGATCGGGGAGCGGTGATCTGGTGGCGACGACCACTGGTGGCGACGTCTGGCATTATCAAAAAGGGAATTGGAGCCGTTTGAATTCACCCTCGGCGGGGCAAAACGGGAGCGAACTCCTGTGGTCGATCCTGGAAGTGGCGGCGAACGCGAAGGGGGTGTGGACGCGGACGCTCAACGGCGACGTGCGTTTTCTCCCCTGGGATGCGAAGCCGCCGGAAACGGTCGCCGACATGATAGCGCAACTGGAGGCGTCCGATTTTGCCACGCGCGAGGCGGCGACGGAAGCGCTGATTGCCCGGGGGCCGTCCGTATCAATCGAATTGCAGCGTGAACTTCCGAAATATGAGCAATCCGACGCGAAGTATCGCATCGAGCACATTTTGACGGCTATTCGCACCGACAGGTTCGACACGGGGATGCCGAAGCTGGAGGTGGGCGGTTATCAGGTGACCAGCCCGTTGTTTCTGCATGCGCTATCGGATGGAACCACGCTTCTGGGTGCGCGGTCTATCAAGAAGGTGGGTGGGACGCGGCCGCCGGAAACGTCCCCGGCCGGACGCGGCGCGGCTGAGACGGCCATCGGTGCCGGCGGCGTGCTTGCGATTGACAATTCCGGCGCTGTAAGCGTGCGCGGGGGGCCGGAATTATTGAAGCTGTTGATGGGCGCTGATTGGGCGAGCCAGCCGTGGTCGTTCAACGGGGGCCCACACTTTGTGCCTGTAGGTTCGACGCGGCACGAGTGGGTGACGATGGGAAATGGTAACGAGGCGACCCTGATCGATTTTTCGAGTGACAAAGCGATCGGGCATGTGACGACGCCGTTCGATCAGGCGCCCCTCCTGGCGGTTGGCGACGACATTCTGTTGTATCGACCACCGGCCAGCGGATTTGTGGCGGTGCGACCGGCAGCGCCCGATCCGGCGACGCCAATCAGTCCCGCCGTCGCGGTGTCGACCGATTCGTACAGGCGATATACCGAAACCGGTGATGGGGCGGTGTGGTATGTGAGCGGCCGGAAGCTTTATGTATATGACCATGGTAAGGCCATGGCATTGCCGCAACTTGGCGCGACTGTTGCCCTCGATGGCTCGAATATGGAGATGATCCCGGGGAAAGATGCAATCGTGGTGGAATCGAACCGGAAGTGGTTTCTGCTGACGCGCACGGAGGCCTTTCAGGACGATCTGCTGGAGAACCTGATTCAGGACCATCACGAGCTGTTCGCGCGGAGTTTCTCGGGCAGTAAACGTGCTTATGATGTGCGGCCGATTTACGTGCAGGCGGACGCGGCGGGCAATGTCTGGCTTTATCGGCAATCCACGCGGGAACTCAAGGTGCTGGCGGGAGACAACTGGCTGGATGCCACACCCGAGATCACCAAGATCGGGCGGCCTCTTGCCAACGGCATGTTCGTCGTGCTTCCGGTCGGTCAAGGCGCTCATTTGTATGTCGGAGCGCCCAACACGATGATGCCCCGTGGGAACCAGCGCACGGCATTTCTGGCTTCGGTGCGCGACGGAAAAATCGATATGACGTCAGTCGAGGGTTTTTCGAGCGAAATCGTGGGCGGGCATGTGGCGTTTGGGGATTCGCAGGGGAATTTGTGGTTGAATTCTCTCTCGCCGGGCGTGCCCGCCTCCGTGATCAGGATCACGGACAAAGGGGCTGATCCGGCAATTGAAGGCCGCTTGATGGGTGTCGACGCGGACGATCATCCGTGGCTTTACCGCCCGCTTACGCCCCAGCGGACGCAGTCAAAGACCCCGGTATACGTTTGGGTCAATGGCGTTGCCGAGCCGTTGCCGGAGATTCCCTATCTCATGTCCAACAGCTGCATTCTCCCGCTGTCGAACCGGGATGTTTATGTGCGGACTGCGATCGGCTTACTGAATCTGCGCCCGAAGGGTCCCGCCAGCGATCCGCAATTTGACATCGGTCCGCTGTATGACCTGAATCGCCCCTCATCGATGACTCCGTACAGTTCTTTTGCGAACAACACTCTGTACATCGGGCGTCAGGTGCACACGGGGATGGACGTGCGAATCGAGTTTTTCACCCCTTGACGTGGGAATGGCCCAACGCTGCACGTTGCAGGGGGGGGCTGCCGTTTTGACAAAGGGGTGCGGGGAGCAAGAGAACGACTGCCAGCAAGGCAGGCGACGACGCCGGGGGAGGAACTTGGGCGTGTTGACCTAAGTGTTAAATTTTAAAGGGTTTATGGATGATTATTTGGAGGTTCAAGAGCGTGGCACTCGGCTTGCTTTTGGCCCGTCGCTTGCGGATGCGGTGCGTGCCGTTATTGGCGGTCCGCGGGCTGAATCTCTCGACTCACCGGCTACAGATTGGCGAATAAGGAGCCGTGCTCATGGCAGCAAAGCAGATCACGTTTGACGAATCCGCTCGCAAGTCCCTTCTTGAGGGCGTCACGAAGCTCGCATCGGCGGTGAAATCGACGCTCGGGCCGCGCGGCCGCAATGCGGTGCTGGATAAGGGGTGGGGCGCTCCGACGGTGACGAAGGATGGAGTGTCGGTGGCGGAGGAAATTGAACTCTCGAACAAGTTTGAAAACGTGGGGGCGCAGCTGGTCAAGGAAGCGGCCTCCAAGACTTCCGACGTTGCCGGCGATGGGACGACCACGGCGACGGTGCTGGCGGAAGCGATCTTCAAGGAAGGCTATCGGAACCTTGCCGCAGGGGCGGATGCGATGGCGCTGGCGCGGGGCATCAACAAGGCGGTTGCGGCGGTCACTGACAATCTCAAGAAGCTGTCGAAGCCGCTCAATGCTTCGGATAAAAATGAAATTGCGAATGTCGCCGCCATCTCGGCCAACAACGACCGCGAGATCGGCAACATCATGGCCGATGCGTTTTTGAAAGTCGGCAAGGATGGCGTCATCACGGTGGAAGAGGGCAAGTCGCTCGAAACGTATGTGAACGTGGTTGAAGGCATGCAGTTCGACCGCGGGTACATCTCGCCGAACTTCATCACCAACCAGGATGACATGACGGTGGAGCTGGAGAAGGCGTACGTTCTGATTTATGAGGACAAGATTTCGGCGGCCAGCAAGCTGGTGCCGGTGCTGGAGAAGATCCAGGGCGCGAAGCGGCCGCTGCTGATCATCGCCGAGGACATTGACGGCGAAGCGCTGGCGACGCTGGTGGTGAACAAGCTGCGCGGCGTGTTGCAGGTGGCGGCGGTGAAGGCGCCGGGTTATGGCGATCGCCGGAAGGCCATGCTGGAAGACATTGCGATCCTCACCGGCGGGCGAGCGATCATGAAGGATCTGGGGGTCGATCTGGACAAGGTCACGCTGCAGGACCTGGGGCAGGCGAAGAAAATTGAAATCGACAACGACAACACCACCATCATCGAAGGCTCCGGCAAGTCGCCGGCGATTCAGGGCCGCATTGAGCAGATTCGCCGGGAAATCGATACCACCACGAGCGATTATGACCGCGAGAAACTGCAGGAACGGCTGGCGAAACTGGCCGGCGGCGTGGCGCAGATCAACGTCGGCGCGGCGACCGAATCGGAAATGAAAGAGAAGAAGGCGCGGGTTGAAGATGCGCTGCATGCGACGCGGGCAGCGGTGGAGGAAGGCATTCTTCCCGGCGGCGGCGTCGCGTTGCTGCGGTCGCTGGCGGTGCTCGATGGCATCAAGACGAATTCCGCCGACGAGAAGACCGGCGTGGAAATCGTTCGCCGGGCGTTGCAGGAGCCGTTGCGGTGCATCGCGGCGAATGCGGGCGAAGAAGGGGCGGTCATCGTCAAGAAGATTCTGGCGGGTAAGGGTAATTTCGGGTTCAACGCGCTGACGCTGGATTACGAGCAGGACATGGTGAAGGCGGGCGTGATCACGCCGACGAAGGTGGAACGCTCGGCGCTGCAGAACGCCGCGAGCGTGGCGACGCTGCTGCTGACGACGGATGCGATCATTGTGGAGAAGCCCAAGCCCGCGGGCGCTGCTGGCCCGGGCGGTCCCGGGGGCATGGGCGGCATGGGGGGCGGCATGGGTGGAATGGGCGGCATGGGCGGCATGGGCGGCATGGATATGATGTGAGGGTCGCGGCTGAAGAAAAAGGGCGCCTCTATGAAAAGAGAATTTACGGTCATCGTTGAAAAAGGAGATGACGGCTACTATTTCGCTCAAGTTCCGGAGCTTGACGCCTGCCAGACGCAAGCCAAATCGCTGGACAAGCTCATGGATCGCATCCGTGAGGCTATCGAATTATGCCTGGAGGAAGAGGCTGATTCGGGGCTTCGCAAGGGAAAGAAGTCCGCAAAGGGGTCGCGAAGCCAGTTCGTAGGCGTTCAGCGCGTCATGGTGGAAACTTGAGCCGGCTTCCCCGCCCGCGTGGTCGAGAGTTGATCAACGCGCTGGGCCGCGCAGGTTTTGTGGTCGTGCGAAGTCGCGGCAGCCATTTTCGCTTGAGGCATGCGGATGGCCGGTTGACATCCGTGCCGGTTCACGCCGGCGAAGAGATCGGGAATGAGTTGCTCAAGGCGATCCTGAAGCAATGTAAGATGTCTGTGGAAGAGCTGAATCGACTTCTGTAATGGAGCTATCGAAAATGAACATTCGTCCCCTCGATGACCGTCTTGTTGTCAAGCAGGCCGAAGCGGAATCCAAGACCGCTTCGGGCATTCTGCTGCCCGAAACCGCCAAGGAAAAGCCCACGCGCGGCAAGGTGATTTCCGTGGGTCCGGGCAAAATGCTCGATTCCGGCAAGCGCGCGCCGATCGCCGTCAACATCGGCGATGAAGTTTACTACGGCAAATATGCCGGCACCGAAGTGAAGGTGAATGACGAGAAGTTCGTCATCCTGCGCGAGAGCGACCTTCTGGGCGTGGTCGAAAAGTAAATCATTATTACGGAGAACATGGAGAGCGCGGGGTTGAGAACTCTGACTTTCCGCCTCCGTGTCCCGCATGTTCTCCGTGGTTCCATTTGAACGAGGTATATAGCAATGGCTGCCAAGCAATTGATGTTCGATCAGGCCGCTCGCCAGAAGGTATACAACGGCCTTGAGAAACTGGCCAAGGCCGTCAAGGTCACGTTGGGGCCGTCGGGCCGCAATGTCGTGATGGCGAAGTCCTGGGGCGGGCCGACGGTGACCAAGGACGGCGTAAGCGTCGCGAAGGAAATCGAGCTGCCGGACGCCTTTGAAAACATGGGCGCCAAGCTGGTGAACGAAGTCGCGAGCAAGACCAACGACCAGGCCGGCGATGGCACCACGACGGCGACGGTGCTGGCGGAGGCGGTGTATGCGGCGGGGCTGCGGGTCGTGACGACCGGCACCAATCCCGCCGTCGTGAAGCGCGGCATCGATAAGGCCGTCGAAGCCGCGGTCGAATCCATCAAGCAGCAGGCCAAGAAGGTTTCCGGGAAGGAGGATCTGCGCAAAGTGGCCACGGTCTCGGCGAATCATGACACCGAGATCGGCAACCTCATCGCCGACGCGCTCGACCAGGTCGGCAAGGAAGGCGTCGTCACCATCGAGGAAGGCAAGAGTCTCAAAACCGAGATGACCCGCACCGAAGGCATGGCTTTCGACAAGGGCTACCTCTCGCCTTACTTCATGACCAACCCCGGCACGATGGAGGCGGTCCTCGAAAATCCCTATATCCTGCTCTATGAAAAGAAAATCAGCACGATTTCGGAACTGTTGCCGCTGCTTAACAAAGTTGTCACCGCCAGCGCCCCGCTGCTGATCATCGCGGAAGACGTGGAGAACGAAGCGCTGGCCACGCTTGTGGTCAACCGCCTCCGCGGCATTCTGAACATCTGCGCCGTCAAGGCCCCCGGCTTCGGCGATCGGCGCAAGGCCATGCTCGGCGATCTCGCGGCCGTGACCGGGGGCCAGTTCATCTCCGAGGACCTGGGCACGAAGCTCGACGCGATCGAGCTCAACCAGCTCGGCCGGGCGAAACGTGTCGTAGTCGACAAGGACAACACGACGATCGTGGAAGGCGCCGGCAAGAAGAAGGATGTGGAAGCGCGCATCGCCCAGATCCGCAACCAGATTGAAAAGACCACCAGCGATTACGACCGCGAAAAGCTTCAGGAGCGCCTGGCGAAGCTCACCGGCGGCGTGGCGGTGGTGAAGGTCGGCGGCGCGACCGAGACCGCCATGAAGGAAGCGAAGTTCCGCGTCGAGGACGCGCTTCACGCCACGCGCGCGGCGGCGGAAGAAGGCATCGTTCCCGGCGGCGGCGTCGCATTCCTGCGGGCCATTCCCGCCGTCGAAGCGGCCAAATCCAAAGCCCGCGGCGATGAGAAAGTCGGCTTCGACATCATCCTCTCGGCCCTCCGCGCTCCGACCCGCCAGATCGTGGAAAACGCCGGAGAAGATGGCTCGGTCGTTGTCGACAGCGTCCTGGAAAAGGAAGGCGCCTACGGCTACAACGCGGCCAGCGGCGAATATGGCGACATGTTCAAAATGGGCATCGTCGATCCGGCGAAGGTCGCGCGGTCGGCCCTGCAGAATGCGGCCAGCGTGGCGGGTCTGCTGTTGACGACGGACGTGTTGATCACCGAACTGAAAGAGGAAAACGAGCAGATCACCGGGTCGGTCAAGTGACCTCGCCCAGCCTCATCCAGTACACTCTCAAAGCCCAGGGAAGCTAACTCCCTGGGCTTTCCTCGTGTTAGAGAGTTGCACCCATGCCCACCGCCAAACGTGATTATTACGAAGTGCTCGAGGTCACCAAGACCGCGACCGTGGAAGAGATCAAGAAGGCCTACCGCCGGTCCGCGCTGAAGTACCATCCCGACAAAAACCCCGGCAACGCGGAAGCGGAAGTTCGCTTTAAGGAATGCGCTGAGGCGTATGAGGTGTTGTCCGACCGCGAGAAACGCGCACGCTATGACCAGTACGGCCACGAAGGCCTCCGTGGCACCACCATGCACGATTACTCGAACATGGACGTCTCCTCGATCGAGGATCTTTTCTCGGCGTTTTTCGGCGGCGATGTCTTCGGACGGGGGCGCGGCCGGGGCGGTGGGGGTGGTCACCGGCAGACCCGCGGATTCAATTTGGAAACGCAGGTGCAGATCACCCTCCAAGAGGTTGCCAGCGGCACCAAGCGGGAGGTGGATTTCACCCGCCAGGACATCTGCGAAACCTGCGGCGGCAATGGGGCCAAGCCGGGGACGCAGCGCTCGACATGCCGGACCTGCGGCGGCCGGGGCCAGGTTGCCCAGCGCGGTTTCGGCGGCATGTTCCAGATGGTCACGACGTGTCCGCATTGCATGGGCCAGGGCTCGACGGTCGATGTGCCCTGCCCGACGTGCGACGGTTCCGGGCGGTCGCCGAAGCATCGCAAAATTGAAGTTCCCATCCCTGCGGGCATTCACGATGGCCAGGGGGTTCGCGTCGCCAGCGAAGGGGAGCCCGGCGAAAACGGGGGCCCGCGCGGCGATCTGATCGTGTACGTCCGCGTGAAGGAGCACCCCTTCTTCGTCCGTGACGAAAACAACCTGGTCATGCAGCTTCCGATCTCCTTCGCCCAGGCGGCGCTGGGGACGGATGTCGAGGTGCCGACGCTGTTTGGCAAATCCAATCTGCGCATACATCCGGGGGCGCAGCATGGCGACGTGCTGACGCTGAAGAACCTGGGGTTGCCGGCGTTGCGTGGCGGCGGGCAGGGACATCAAATGGTGCAGTTGCTGGTGGAGATCCCCAAGCGGCTGAGCAAGAAGCAGCAGGAACTGCTGAGGGAATACGCGGAAACGGAAGACCTCAACGTGCTTCCGGCGCAGAAGTCGTTTTTCGAAAAGCTGAAGGATTACGTCGTGGGGGCGCATGAAGAAAAAGCCCAGCGCGACGCCAAAGAGGGCAAGTAGCGCCCCATTTAACAACCCGTACGCGCCTTTGGGCGCGCTATTATGATTGTGAGGTGCAGCATGGCACAGGAACCACGGCCGGACGAGTTCGAGAATGATGATGTGTCGGGCGACGCGGCGGCTGCGATCAGCTCAGCCGATCTCGCCGCGCACGAAATCGCGGACTTGAAGACGAAGCTGGCCCGCTGGCAAGCGGATTTTGCGAACCTGCAGCGCCGCGCCGCCCAGGAAGTGCTCGCCGCCCGGCAGAACGCGGACGCGGATTTCGCCAAGAATATGCTGCAGGTGCTCGATCATTTCGACATGGCCCTGAACGTCGATCCCGGGAAGGTTGACGCCAAGACGCTGCTGGACGGGGTGAAGATCACGTATGACGAGTTGAAAAAGGTGCTGGCGAATCGGGGAATCGAGTCCTACGACCCCACCGGCAAGCCGTTCGATCCGCACCTGCACGAAGCGATCATGCAGGAAGAAAGCGCCAATCACGCGCCGATGATGGTGATCCAGACGTTTCAGCAGGGATTCAAGATCGGCGACCGCGTGCTGCGGCCCGCGAAAGTCAAAGTGAGCAAGTAAGCGAGACGACGAGCCATGCCGACGTACGAATATGCCTGCGAAGCCTGCGGGCACCAGTTTGAGGAGTTTCAGTCGATCAAGGCCAAGCCGATCGAGGTGTGCCCGAAGTGCGGGAAGAAGAAGGTGAAACGGCTGATATCGGGGGGCGCGGGGTTTCTGTTCAAAGGGCCGGGGTTTTACACGACCGATTACCGATCCGAGAGTTACAAGACGGCCGCGAAAGCGGAGAGCGGTGGGGGCAAGAGCGAAGCTCCAGCGGGCAAGACGGAAGCGGCCCCGGCTCCGGCGCCGGCAGCGCCTGCCGCCGCGTCCGCCGCCGGCGGCGCGAAGCCTGCCGCCAAGGGTAAGAAGTAAGCCTACCAGAGATGCACCATGGACAAACCCAAGCCAGTCGGCAATGACGGGAACATTTTTCGCTGTCCCATGTGCCGGGCGTATCTGCCGCATGCGAACGTGGCGACGTTTCCGTTCTGCTCGGATCGCTGCCGGTTGCAGGATTTGAACAACTGGATGGAGGGGAATTACAGCGTATCGCGGCCGATGGACCCGGGTGAGGAGGAAGAAACGCCGCAGCCGCCGCCGTCGCCGCCGCGTTGAGCAGGGCGATAGAGGGGGCGGAAGGGGGCGGGAAATGCTTGAAAAGCGGCGCGCTTTCGGGACAATGTGCCGGTGCAGACCGAAAAACGGTCCCTTGCGGAGGTAAATCCATGACGATGAATCCCACGCCTTCTCCGACGCCTTCCGGATCCGGGGCCGCGCCCGCCGGAGCGTCCTCCGACGCCTTTGAGCAGCTTGAGAAGCTGGTGGCGGCGGCCAAGGAGGACTACCAGAAGGCCATCGGCGGCAACAAAGCGGCCGGCACGCGCGTGCGCAAGTCGATGCAGGACATCAAATCGCAGGCGCAGGCGATTCGCGTGCGGGTTCTCGAATCGCGTTCAACGACTCCCTGATTCGGTTGTCTAAGTGAACTGTTCAGCCCAGAGGGGGCCAGCTCCCTCTGGGCTGTTTTCGTCATTACAGCGAATTGCCCGGTGCCGTTTCATGCCTCCTCCATTTCTCCTTGACCTCTCGTCCATCGATCTCTCGAAGACCATCCTGGATCTGAACGCCATCCGCGCCATCATCCCCCAGCGCTTCGAAATGGAGATGCTCTCCGGCATCGTTTTTGAGAATGAAACCAACATCATCGGTTACAAGGACATCACCCTAGACGATTTCTGGGTGCGGGGGCACATTCCCGGCCGGCCGCTGATGCCGGGGGTGCTGATGATCGAATGCGCGGCCCAGTTGTGCGCGTTCTGGACGATGCGGCGGCAGCCGGAGATGGGGTTTGTGGGTTTTGCCCGGTGCGACGACGTGATTTTCCGGGGGACGGTGGTGCCGCCGACGCGGTTGTACATGATTTCGCAGATGGTCGAAGTGACGCGCCGGCGGGCGATCGGGAAGTGCCAGGGGATTCACAACGGGTCGCTGGTGTTCGAGGCGACGATCACGGGGATGAGTGTGTGAGGGGGGGCGAGTAGTCAGTAGTCAGTAGTCAGAAGTCAGAAGTCAGAAGTCAGAAGTCAGAAGTCAGAAGTCAGAAGGGCGTGGTTGCGCTGCCTTCTGACCTCTGACTACTGACTTCTTGCCTGCCCCTGCTACACTTCGTTATTTCCATGGGGCGGAGTGTTTATGAAATGGTGGTGGGTGTATGCGTTGCTGGGCGCGTTCTTCGGCGGGATCATGCCGCTGTGCGTGAAGCGGGGTCTGAAGCTCGATGATGGCACAGACATCGACTCGAACCTGGCGACGGCGGTGCGGGTGGTGATGCTCCTGCTGCCGGTGTGGCTGCTGGTGTGGTATCAGGGCACGGCGGGACAGATGCCGCGGTTCAGCAAAGTGAATTGGCTGTTTCTGGGGCTGTCGGCGGTGGCGACGGGGTTGTCGTGGCTGTTTTCGTTCAAGGCGCTGCAGTATGCGGATGCGTCGCGCGTGATGCCGATCGATAAGTTTTCGCTGGTGATCAGCGTGGGCGGAGGGATGCTTTTCCTGGGGGAAGCGTTCAGCTGGCGGCTGGTGATGGCGGTGGCGCTGATCATGGCCGGGACGTTCCTGACGATTCAGCCCGGGAAGGGCGCGGCGACGGGCGCGAACGCAGGCGATGGAGAAAAGACGCACGTCCAGGGTCGGCAGCGGCCGTGAGATGCCGACGCATGGGGAGCCGCGGCCTCAGCCGATATGATGAAGAGGGCGGGGGACGTGAGGCATGCAATGGATGCGGCAGAGCAAGCAATGGAGGCGATGGCGGCTTTGTTGCCCGAGAGCGCGGCGATCAATCGCAGCGCGGCGACGCTGGAGGGGCGGATGGAGTGGAAGAAGGTGCCGGCGAAGGGGGCGGTGTATTTGTTGATGGGTTGCGAGGAAGAAGGGGTTGCGGGCGAGGAGAAGCCGCTGCTGCTGGCGACCGTGGGCGATCTGCGGTCGGCGCTCAAGCGGCGGCTGGATGATGGGGCGGCGGCTGTTGCGGCGGCGGAGGAATCGGTCGAAGCGGGAGCGGCCGGGCATACGCGAAAAATCCCGTATCATCGGTTGTGCACGCGCGTGGCGTATCGGGTCGTGCATTCGCCCTTCGCGGCAAACTGGGCGTATCTGGGGGCGGCGCGGGCGCTCCATCCGACGAACTACCGGGAACTGTTGTCGTTTCAGCCGACGTGGTGGGTGATGGTGAATCCGCGCGATGCGTTCCCCCGGTTGCGGCCGGCGCAGGCGGTGGGTCAGAGCGGGGGAGCGTTGTATGCGGGCCCGATTCGGGATCGTTCGGCGGCGGGGCGGTTGATCGACGCGGTGGAGGATTTGTTCGACTTGTGCCGGGAATATCCGACGCTGCAGCTTGCTCCGCATGGGCGGGCGTGTGCGTACAAGGAGATGGGCAAATGCCCGGCGCCGTGCGACGGATCGGTGCAGATGGCGTGGTATCACCGGCAGATCGGCGCGGCATGGGCGTTCGTCACGGATCCCGCGGCGCGGCAGCGATGGACGGAGGAGCAGGAGGCGGCGATGCGCGAGGCGGCCGCCCGGCTGGAATTTGAAAGAGCCGGACGGATCAAAAGCCGGATCGGTCGCGGCGGATTTTTGGACGAGGGCGGGCGGGGCGGGCCCTATGCGTGGCTGGGCCGATTGGAGGAGTTCTCGTTTGTGTGCGTGCAGCCGGGGCGGGGCAGGCGTGTGGCGGAGGTGTATGCGGTGCACGGCGGAGAGGTGATTGCGCTGGGCGAGGTGGAGAAGAAGCACGTGCAGGCGGCGGCAGGGGAATTGGCGGGGCGGATCGGCGACATCACGCGCGCTGAAATTCGTGCGCCGCTGGGCGATGGAGCGATCGATGGGGCGGCGCTGCTGGCGCATCATCTGTTTCGCAAGGATCCCGGCGTTTATGTGCGCAGCGCGACGCTGACGGCGGATGGCGGAGAAACGTTGCGCGAATTGCTCGAAGCGTTTTTCGCAGCCCCGGCGCCGCCGGCGGTGAGCGTTTCCGAAGGGATGGCGGGCGCGGAGGCGACGCCGTGAAAGAGGATCGCGACGCCATTGCGGATTTCATCAGCCATGTGGAGCTGGAGCTGGGCCTCTCGCCGAACACCGCCGCGGCGTACCGTGCCGACCTGTTCGATTTTTCCGCCTATTGCCGGGAGCGCGGAGCGGCGATCACCACAGCGGACGGGGCGGCGCTCACGGGTTATCTGCGCGAAATGCAGGAACAGCGCAAGCTCGCCATTTCGTCGATTCTCCGGCACGTCGCTTCGCTGAAGATGTTCTATCGTTTCGCCCGGGCGCGGGGCATCGCTTCGGTCGATCCCACCGAACTGCTCGAAACCCCGCATACCTGGAAAAGGCTGCCCGACGTGCTGACGCGCGAGCAGGTGGCGGCGCTGATCGCGGCGGCGCGCGGCGGCGGCGAATCGAACGAGCAGGCAAGCAATCGCTTCGCGGCGCGCGATGTGGCGATCGTTGAGCTGTTTTATGCCTGCGGCCTGCGCGCTTCGGAGCTCGCGGACCTCACGCTGGACGATCTGCATTTCGATCTGGGCGTGGTGCGGATCATCGGCAAGGGACGCAAGGAGCGCATCGTGCCGATCGGCGCCCCGGCGATCGCCGCGATGGAGGCCTACCTGCGCGACCTGCGGCCGGCGCTTCAGGCCGTGCGCACGACGCGGAAAAAGGCCGGCGCGGCCCATGTGTTTCTCACGCGCTCCGGCGGTCCGATGACGCGTGTCGTGCTCTGGCAGCTTGTGGGGAAGCTGGCGCGGAAGGCGGGGATGCGCGCGATTCATCCGCACACGCTTCGCCATTCGTTTGCGACGCATCTGCTATCGGGCGGGGCGGACTTGCGGGTGGTGCAGGAACTGCTGGGGCACTCGAACGTCGCCACGACGCAGATTTACACGCACGTGGACGCCGATCGCCTCAAGACCGTGCATAAGCGCCATCATCCGCGTCAGTAATCACGAAAAGTTGACATGGCTCAACGGCGGGAGTAAGCTATTGGGCTACAAGTGAAGACGGCTCTTATCCAGAGTGCCAGAGGGACGGGCCCGTTGAAGGCACAGCAACCCATCCGGCCGCGGGGACGCGGCCGAGAAGCGGGTGCTAATTCCCACCCGATGTGATGTTCGCCGCAAGGCGGGCGTCAGAATCAAGGGGACAGATAAGTGGATCGTTTGCCGAGCGCCTCGCAAGGGTGTCGGCGGTGGCGGCCTCTTATCGGGAAAACCCGGCAAGAGGCCGTTGGTGTTTTTGCGGATCGTTTCGCCGGTCTGCGTGCGTCCGGATTTCCTTACGGAGCGCCTTATGTCTTACGTCGTCGGCTTGCGGTGTCGGGAGTGTCACAAGCAGTACCCGCAGAAGGGTGTGCATGTGTGCGAGGTGTGCTTTGGGCCGCTGGAAGTCGAGTATGACTACGAGGCGATGAAGGGCAAGGTGACCCGGGAGAGCATTGCGGCGCGGGAGCGGAATTTGTGGCGGTATAGGGACCTGCTGCCGGTGGATACCGAGCCGCGCGCGGGCCTGAATTCCGGCTGGACGCCGCTGAAACGGGCGCGCAACCTCGAGAAGCATCTGGGGGTCAAGGAACTTTATATCAAGGACGATTCGGCCAACTATCCAACGTGGTCCTACAAGGAACGCGTGGTGTCGGTCGCGATCACCAAGGCCATCGAGCTGGGATATGACACGGTGGGCTGCGCTTCCACGGGGAATCTGGCCAACAGCGTGGCGGCGCATGCGGCGCAGGCGGGGCTCAAGGCGTTCGTGATGATTCCCCATGACCTCGAGCAGGGCAAGGTGCTGGGGTCGCTGATCTTTGGGCCGACGATGGTTCGGATTCAAGGAAACTATGACGATGTGAATCGCCTCTGTTCGGAAATTGCGGATAAGTATGGGTGGGCGATTGTCAACGTGAACCTGCGGCCATTCTACACCGAGGGCGCCAAGACCTTCGGATTTGAGATCGCGGAGCAGTACGGATGGAAGTTGCCGCAGCACACGGTTGTGCCGACCGCGGGCGGAACGATATTGCCGAAGGTGTATAAGGCCTACCACGAACTTATCAAGCTGGGGCTTGTGGAGGACAACGGCCCGAAGATCTATTCAGCACAGGCGCGAGGCTGCAACCCGGTGGTGGATGCGATCCGCGCCGGGCGCGATCTGATCAAACCGGTGAAGCCCAAGACGATCGCCAAGAGCATCGCCATCGGCAACCCGGCGGACGGGTTCTATGTGGTGCAGGCCGTAAAACAGAGCGGCGGATGGGGTGAAGATGCGACCGACGAGGAGATCGTGGAAGCGATCAAGCTGCTGGCGCGGACGGAAGGCATCTGGACCGAACCGGCCGGCGGCACGACGCTGGCATGCACCATCAAGTTGATTGAGAGCGGGCGCATCCCGCGCGATGAGAGCATCTGCGTGAGCATTACCGGCAATGGGCTTAAAACGGTGGAGGTGGTGCAGGGGCACCTGGAGCCGCCGCCGAGCATCCCGGCGAAGCTGGAAGCGTTCGACGCGGTGGTAAATGGTGTGCGAAAGGCGGAGCCGGTGACGGTGGGGGCAGGCGCTTAACAGACAAACGAAGACCAAGAAGAGACACGCAGAATTTTAGTAGAGAGGTTTTTCCATGGCGGTGAAGGTTCGGATTCCGACTCCCTTGCGCACGTTGACCAACGGGGTGGATATCGTGGAACTGCAGGGATCGACAGTGGGGGGGCTGCTCAACGAGCTCTCCGGCAAGTTCGAGGGAATGGACAAGCGGCTGTTCAAGCAGCCCGGCGAGCTGAATCGGTTTGTGAACGTGTATGTCAATGATGAGGACATTCGCTTTCTGGAGAACCTGGAAACCCCGATTAAGGATGGCGACGATGTATCGATCGTGCCGGCCATCGCGGGAGGATGAGCGATGGCGCGATCGCAGAAACGGGTATGGCTCACCTTCGGCACCAGGGGCCTGGTCGAGACGCCGGCGCTGTGGCGCATGGCCAGCAAGTATCCCGATGTCAGCTTCGACATCCGGCAGGCCAGCGTGACGGCGGAAATCGGCATCATGGCGGTGCTGTTCGACGGCGAAACTGAACGCCTCGAAGCCGCCCTGCAGTGTCTCAAAGACCAGGGCGTGACTGTCGAACCTATCGAAAAAAATGTCATTGAAGGGTAGTGAGCCACCATGGCGCTTTCCGATATCGCAGAGCAACTCGACAAAGCCGATCCGTCGCTGGCGCGTTACAATCGCCAGATGCTTTGGGAGCCCATCGGGCTCGAGGGGCAGCGCAAACTCAAGGCGGCGAAAGTCCTGCTGGTGGGCTGCGGGGCGCTGGGGACCGTGCTGGGAAATCTCCTCGCCCGCGCCGGCGTCGGTCACATCACGATCGTCGATAGAGACTTCATCGAAGTATCGAATCTCCAGCGGCAGGTGCTCTTCGACCACGAGGATATCGAGCAGAATCTGCCCAAAAGCGTGGCGGCCCGGAAGAAGATTGCGAAGATCAACCCGGATGTCGCCGTCGAGGCTGTCGTCGCCGACGTGAACCACACGAATATTGAACAGCTCGCGGCGGGGAAGGATCTGCTGCTCGATGGCACGGACAATTTTGAGACGCGCTTTCTGCTCAACGACGTCTCGGTGAAGCACCACGTGCCCTGGATTTACGGGGCGTGCATCAGCGCGATGGGCCTGGCGATGAACATTCTGCCCGGCGAAACGCCCTGTTTGCGGTGCATTTTCGAGACAATGCCGCCGCCGGGGATGAACCCGACATGCGATACCGCCGGCGTGCTGGGGCCGACCGTCTCGGTGGTCGCCAGCTGGCAGGCGCTCGAAGCGATGAAACTGCTCACCGGCAACCGCAGAGACCTGTCGCCCTTCCTCTTCAGCTTCGATCTGTGGGACAACCGGTTCCAGCAGCTCAACGTGAAACGGGCGCGTGAAGTGGCTGATTGTCCCTGCTGCAAGCACCGGCAGTTTGAATACTTGTCTGGCAAGTTTGCAAGTGCCACCACAAGCCTTTGCGGGCGCAATGCCGTCCAGATTTCACCGGGTAACGCCACGAAAACCGATTTCGAGCACGTGGCGGCGAACCTGCGCGGCGTCGGCAAGGCGAGCTTCAACAAGTTCATGCTGAAATGCCCCATCGTCGAAGGTGAGGGCGAGCGGCGCCGCGAGTATGAGCTGACCCTTTTCGCCGATGGCCGCGCCATCGTCAAAGGCACGAACGAAGCCGGCGTCGCGCGCGGCCTCTATGCGAAATATGTGGGCGCGTGAGCGCCTTTGGAATGGTGGGTTTCCCGATGTTACCGAGGAAGGATGTCATGCCCATGTTGGAAAGTTATCTCGCCACAATTGAACACACGCGGAATCAGACGCTCAAACTCGTCGCGGACCTCAGCGACGAGCAACTCGCGCAGCAGCCGGCTGGTCCGGGCGGCAGCAAAGTCAACCACGCCGCGTGGGTGCTTGGCCATCTGCTGCAGGTGGACTTTGCCTTCCTGCAGTTGCTGACCGGCGAAGCGCCCCCCGCGTTCATTGACGACGCATGGCGCGCCACCTACGGCCAGAAGAGCGTGCCCGTCGCCGACCCCGGCAAATACAAGCCCAAGGCGTTCTATGTCGATCATCTCAAGGACGTGCGCTCCAAAATCATCGCGAAACTCAAGCAAATGACGCCCGACGATTTCCACAAACCGCACCCGGACCCGGCGCGGCGAGAGCGCTTCCCCACCGTCGGTCACGCGGTCATGCTCTATGGCACGTGGCATGAGGCGTATCACAGCGGCCAGCTTTCCACGTGGCGCCGCGTGCTCGGATTGCCGGCGGTCTGAAGCTCCACCCTGTCGAGGAAGGCGCGATGAGCGACGTGATTTATTTCGACAATGCGGCGACCTCCTGGCCTAAGCCCCCCGTGGTGGCGGAGCGCATGGCGGCGTTTCTCCAAAGCGAGGCCGCCAACCCCGGCCGGGCGGGACATCGCATGGCCGTCGGCGCGGAAAAAATGCTCGACCGTGTGCGGAAGCAACTCACCGATTTTGTCGGCGGGACCGACCTCCACCGCCTCGTGTTCGCCATGAATGCCACCGATGCGCTCAACATCGCCATCAAGGGGCTGCTGCGCCAGGGCGATCATGTCATCACCACGGCTCTGGAGCACAACTCCGTATCGCGGCCCCTCGTGGCGATGGCGGAGGCGGGCTTCATCGAGCTGGCCCGCATCGGCTTTTCCAGCGAAACGGGAGTCATCGATCCGGAAGACGTGCGGCGGTCGCTGCGACCGGAAACGAAGCTTATCGCGATGACGCACGCATCCAACGTTTTGGGAACCATTCAGCCGATCCTGGAAATCGGCCGGATAGCGCGGGAAGCGGGCGTGCGATTTCTCGTGGATGGCGCCCAGACCATCGGCGTCGTGCCGATCGATGTGAACAAACAATTCATCGACGTTCTGGCCTTCCCTGGGCACAAGAGCCTGCTCGGTCCCACCGGCACCGGCGGTCTCTACGTGAACACGACCGTGACTTTGGAAGATATACATCCGTTCCGCGAGGGCGGCACCGGCGGCGATTCCAGCTCGCCCACTATGCCGAAGTTATTCCCTTATTTGCTCGAAGGCGGAACGCCCAACACCGTGGGCATCGCCGGCCTGGGCGCGGCGGTGGATTATGTCGTGGAGCATGGCCCGGAAAAGACCCTGGCCAGAGAGCAATCGATGGTGCGGCGCATCATCGACGCCTTGGCTGGAAATGCAAAGTTCCGTATCTACGGACCAAAGGCCGCTGAAAATCGCGTTGGCACGCTGAGCATCACCATGGACGGATACACGCCCCAGGAAGCCGGGGGCATTCTGGATGAAACGTTCAACATCGCCGTGCGACCCGGTCTTCATTGCTCACCCTACGCGCACAAAGCGCTGGGCACCTATCCCGACGGCACCGTGCGCATCAGTCCCGGCCACTTCAACACAGATGACGAGGTTCAAGCCCTGATTTCCGCCCTGCTGGAGATCGCGGGATAACCCATTCGCTCCCCTTTCACCCCCCGGCGCAGGCTCCCTGCCTTCGGCGCTCCAACACGGCCCCCATCACTCTTATCGCAACTGCTTCATCACCCAGTCGTGCTCGATATCCGTCAGCGCCGGCACGCGGTTGTGCCCCATCTCTTTGATGATCGTCAGCGCCTTCGGCGCCGTGATCACGTTATACGCGGAAAACGTCGAATCCGGCGGGCACGTCTCGTCGTTGTAGCCCCACGCATAATGCCCCGGCACCTTGATTCGCCGGGCGAAATTCACCGTATCGAAATACGCCGTCGTCGCAATCTCCGCGTCACGCTGCGGATCGTTCATATCGTTGAACTTGAACCCCGGCCACCCCGAAGGCCGATTGTGCAGATACCCCGTCTCATCGCAATATGCGGGATAAGACGGGCAGCACGCCGTCACACGCGGGTCCAGCGCCGTCGTCGTGATCGACAGATACCCCCCCTGGCTCCCGCCGTACGCAATCAGATTCTTGTGATCCCACTTGGGCAGGCTCACCAGGTAATCATCCGCACGCACGCATCCCATCAACACCCGGCGGAAATAATAATGATCCGGATTATCCAGCCCCACCGACGCATAATTGCCCGGAATCTTCGGCCCCGCCGCGCCGCCCGCCGGCGCCGCCACCGGCATGTCGTGAATGCCCACGTACAGCACGATAAATCCCCGATCCGTCCACCCCCAGATGTCCCGATCCGGACCGCGCACTCCCGCCCCGGGCGGTGACATCATCGCCGGAAACGGCCCCTCTCCATGCGGAATGTACAAGATGCCGTAAAACCGGCTCGTCTTCTCCGGCGGCGTCCCGATGTCCTGAAGGTTCACCTCAAACGCATCCGCCTTCTCCGTGGAAAACTGCGGCAGCGGCGTGACCTTCGCATCCATCGGCACCTGCGCCAGTTCCGCTTTCGCCCTGCTCCAGAACGCGTCGAAATCCGTCGGCTCCCGTTGCGTCGGCTGTATCTTCTCCGGCGAGAACGCCGCCGTCGCGAGTCCCCGGCCGAACCCCCGCGCCGTCACGATGCATCGCAAAAAGCCCGGCGCGTTCATCGTGCCGCCGTCAATTTGCAGCGTGCCGCTCTCGGGAACGACGCCCGTCCGCGCTTCCGCCGGCATCATTTCCGGGCCGATGGTGTAGCTCACGGAGGTGCCCGCCGGCGCCGCGACGCTGAACGTCACCGGCTCGCCCGGCTGGTAATTCCAGTCCGCGTGATCGGCGGTCACCCGAATCGGCGGCAGCGCCGGACCGCGCCCGCCGCGCCGAAACGCCGGCGGCGCCGCCGGCTTCGTCGCCGCGGGCTGGCTCTGCGCCCACGCCGATGCCCCCGCCAGCACCACCGCCGACATCACCAGCGACCTGCGCCCTATCAACCCGCGCCCCATCACGCATCTCCTTCCGCACTGCCGCAGTCTCCGCACGCCCCTTCCCCACTTACTTCATCAGCTCCGCCAGCTTGTCCTGCACCGCGGCGCCCCAGAGATCGTAGCCCGTCGCCGTGGGATGCAGCATGTCGCCCTGAAAAGCGTCCGGCAGAAACGCGCCCTTGTCGTCCAGAAATTTCGGCCCGATGTCCATGTAGAAAACATGCTGGTCGTCATTGAGCCTGGCGATGATCTTGTTGGTTTCGGCGACTTTTTCGCGGATCGGATCGCCCGGCGTGCTGCGCGGAAAAATCGCCAGCAACAAAATCTTGGCGTTCGGAAAATCCTTGCGCAGCTCCAGCACCACCGCGCCCACGCCCTCGGCAATCTCCGGCGCCGTGTTCGTCCCCATGTTGTTCGTGCCGATCATCAGCATGATCGCCTTGGGCGAGAATCCTTCGCCCTCTCCGTTCTTCAGGCCCCACAGGTTCCCCTGGGTCGTATCACCGGCGATCGCGAAATTTGCCGTCTTGATGTCCTTGAAATACTTGTCAAACATCGCCTTCTTTTCCGGCGTCTGCGTCCACCAGTCCGTGATCGAATCGCCTTCCAGCAGCAGATCGATGTCCCCCTGTTTCGCTCTTTCCACGAACCCCTCATGCCGCGGTCCCATGCGCTGCGGCGTCTGCGTGTACGTCGCCGCCGTGTTCAGCCGCGGCGCCTGCACCACCAGCAGCGATTGATATTTCTCCAGCAACGGCTTATCCGGCGAGGTGTCGTGCGCGACAAAATTCTCGATCGCGCTGTTGATCCGCTGCAACTCCTCCGCGCTCGGCCGCGGAATCGCCACCTCCGGCGGCACCGGCGCCGACGGCCCGATCACCACCGGCGCGAATCCCCGCCCGCGCCCCGGCGCTCCAAATCCGCCCCGCGCGCCGCCCCGCTGCCCCGGCGCCGCTCCCGGCGCCGCCGGCGCGGCCGTCTGCCCCATTGTGGTCCATGCCGCCGCCATCATCGACGCCGCCGCCACCATCGCCATCAATCGTTTCATCCACAGCCCCTTTCACGCAAGAATCGCCCGGTCCCGCCCCTCGTGAGGCAGGATCAACGCATGCGCAACCTACCCGCGCGCCGGAAATCTGCAAGCCCGCGGCCCTCAGGCCTCAGGCGCAACCCCGCGCGACGCACGCCGCTCACGCATCTCTGCCAACGCGCAATCCCCCCCCGCTATTGCTACCCCGCCGCAACGATCCTCACCCATCCGGCGTCGAAAGTTGGTCGGCCGCCATAAAAACAGCCGCCTGCGGCACCCCAACAAGCGAGCCGCAGGCAATCATTCCATTCCCTCCCCGTTAACGCCTCCCACACCCTCAACGCGCCGGCGCCGACAGCGAACGCGCTTCGCCGCGCTGCCCTCCCTGCCGCGTCCTCTCACGCGACTGATCGATCGCCCGCTTCCGTGCGATCCCCCCGCTGCTGGCGATCTCCCGCAGACGTTCCGGCGAGAGGGCCGCGAATCCACGTTTCTTCTTTTCCGGTTGCATAAACATGACTCCTTAAAATAAACCCGGATGACAATACATAGAATATGTGGTGTTCCCCGCCGTCCCTCCGTGGTCCTGCCCTGGAACGGCTTCCGTTGCCGGCCCGTCTAAGGCTCGCAGCCTCCCGCCGCCACGCCATGCACCGCCGCCAGCAATTCCCCGAAGTCCACCGGTTTGATCAGCGCCTCGACAAAACCGCCGCCGCGCAGCGACTCCGCCTCCGAGCGCGGCCCGAGTCCGGTCATCGCAATACCGCGCAACCGGTACCGCTCGCTCAACTGTGCCATCAAGTCCCGCCCATTTCCGTCGGGCAGCCCCAGGTCACTGATCACCAGGTCCAGCCGCTCGCGCGCCGCCAGGGCCAATGCCCGTTCCACCGTCGGCGCGACATGCACGCATATCCGTACTGCCGCAGCATGAACGCCAATGCCGCCGCAAACTCCGCGTGGTCCTCCACCAGCATGACGGTCAGCGATTTATGTCTATCTCCTGCCTGTTGACCGGTCTCCCGGTCCTGTTCTTCCCGCAACGTTTGTACTTCCGACATCCCTCGGGCTGGTGTGCGATCCATGCTGACGACTCCGCTTGTTGAGCTGGGCTCCCATAACTGCTTCTCTGACATCACGCAGGGCGAACGCATACCCTAGAAAGCCCCCATCGCCCCCGCAATCGGGCAAACCGGAAGTCCCGGTTTCGATTTCCCTGATTCTCGTTAGAATGAACTTCGCGTTTCTCCACCCGACGCGGCCTGCGTCCGGAGTCCCCGTCCATGGCTCAAGAATCGCGCATCCTTCTGGTCGACGACCACGCCATCATGCGATCCGGACTGCGCGCCCTGCTCTCCGCCGAGCCCGGCTTCTCCGTCGTCGGCGAAGCCGCCACCGGCAAGGACGCCATCGAACTCGTCCGCCGGCTGCTCCCCGATGTCGTCGTCATGGATGTCCGCATGCCCGATCTCAATGGCATCGACGCCACACGACAGGCCCTCGCCATGCACCCCCCGGTCAAAGTCATCGGCCTTTCCGCCGACTCCAACGGCCACATGGCCGTGGAAATGCTCCGCGCAGGCGCCCTGGGCTTCGTCAGAAAAGATGCCGCCTATGAAGAATTGATCGGCGCCATCCGCGCCGCTCTCGCCGATCGCATCTATTGCAATTCCGCCGTCATCGCCCGCTTCAATGCCGAACGCCTCCAGGCCTCCGCGGGCCAATCCCCTTCCGCGTTCAACCTGCTCTCGCCGCGCGAACGCGAGCATCTCCAGCTCATTGCCGATGGCAAATCCACCAAGGAAATCGCCCGCCACCTCCACGTCAGCGTCAAAACCGTCGAAACCCATCGCCGCAACCTGATGCTTAAGCTCCATGTCCACAGCATCGCCGAACTCACCAAGTACGCCATCCGCGAAGGCCTCACCACCCCCTGAGGCCCACCCGCCCCGCTTTCCCCCGCGCCGCCCCTTCACTCCCTCTTCTCCGCGACCCCTTCCAGATGCGATGGCGCCAGCAATCCCCCCGACAGCACGATCTTGATCCCCATGTCCACCGTCCAATCGGTATTGCGCACCTGGTGTTCCGGAAACATCTGAAAGAATCCGGATGTCGGATTGGGCGTCATCGGAATGAAGCAGCACACCAGCCGCTCCTTTCCGGTCGTCAGCGTGTTGGTGACAAACGCCACCGTGAATGTGCCCTCGCGCGGAAATTCCACCAGCACCACCCGCTGAAACCCCTGCCCCCCTCCGCCCTGAAACACCGAGACCACCTGCTTGGTCGTGCCGTAAATCCCTTTGATCAGCGGCAGATTTTCCAGGAAGTGCTCCACCTGCGCCCAGATCTGCCGCCCCACGAAAAACGTCCCGAACAGTCCCAGCACATAGACCACCGCGCCGGAAATCAGCACCGCCAGCACCGGCGCCGCCACCGTCTTCCACGCCTGCGCCCGCTGCCCGATCGCCGGCGCGATGAGCCGATCCACCATCCAATCTGCGGGCGCCTTCGTGTACGCCGTCACCAGCCCATACAAAAACGTCAGCACCCACAGCGTGATGAACAGCGGTATCGCCGTCAGCAGGCCCGACAGTATCGTCCGCCGCAAATGCGCCAGGATCGGACTTCTCACCCGCAGCGGCGCCTTCGCCGCCTTTTCAACTGGCGAAATTGGCGCGGGCTCGCTCATATATAAAACATCTGCGCGCTGCGATTCTGCTGCCCCGCGCGTTCCGACAACTCCAGCAGCGTCATCCCCTGAAGCACCGCTCGAACCGCTTCCGACAGCTCCGACTGCACGATCCGCACCGCGATCTCCCCCGGACGTTCCCCCGCCGCCGGCTCCCCCTCCGGCTCCTCCATCAGCTTCTTGCCCTCCAGCCGCGCCACGATGTCCCCCACCACGATCTCCTCCGGCGGCCTGGCCAGGCGATATCCCCCCGTCGCCCCGATCTTCGACGTCAAATACTTGCCACGCGTCAACGCCGACAAGATCGATTCCAGAAACTTGATCGGCAGCTTCTCCCGCGACGCCAGCTCCTTCGTCTGCAAATATCCACGCTCATACGCATCCGCCAGACATATCATCGCCCGCAACCCATACTGTGTTCGTTTCGAAAGCTGCATCCCGGCCCTTCAATCGCTCGCGCATGTGCCCGCGAATCTTAACCGACGCCTTCCACCCCCGCGAGCCTCGTCCGCCCCTTCACCCCAGCGTGATCCGCGGATCCACCGCCGCATACGCCACATCCACCAGCAGGTTGAACACCACCACGATCGCCGTGTATACCAGCGTCGCACCCAGCACCAGCGGAATGTCATCGTTCAAACACCCGTTGACAAAATGCGTCCCCAGCCCCGGTATCGCAAACAGCTTCTCCACCACGAACGACCCCGTCAGCACCGTCGCCGCCGCCGGGCCCATGTACGACAGCAGCGGCAGCGCCGCGTTCGACCCCACGTGCCGCACGATCACCTGCCGTCCCGATAACCCCTTCGCCCGCGCCGTCCGCACAAAATCCGCGTGCAGCACCTCCAGCGTGCTCGACCGCGCCAGGCTCGCCACATACGCCATGTAAAACAGCGACAACGTCACCGCCGGCAATATCAGCTGCCGCACACTTCCCCACCCGCCCGACGGCAACAGCGGCACCGCCACCACCAGCGCCATCAGCAGCAACGCACCCACCACAAAGCTCGGCAAACTCACCCCCACCAGCGTCCCCATCGCCAGCAACACGTCCGGCCAGCGATTCTTCCACACCGCCGCCGCAGTCCCCGCCGCCGCCCCGCCCCACAACGAGATCAGCAACGCCGCCGAACCCAGCGCCACCGAGATCGGCAGCGAATGCGCTATCACCTGCGTCACAGACCAGTCCGGATACCTCACCGACGGCCCAAGATCCCCGCGCACCACCCGCCCCAGGTACAACCAATATGCCTTCATCACATACCCCGCCCGCTCCCCCGCCGGCATCTTCGCCCGCTCCTCCGCCGTGAACTTCAAATACTCCAGCCCGTAATTCTTCGCCAGCGCCTCCCGCACGAACGCCGGCGGATTCTTCTGCGTCCCCAGAAACGGATCCCCCGGCGCCGCCATCAACAAGAAAAACGTGAGCGTGTACACCACCCACATCACCACCACGCTCTGCACCAGCCGCCATGCCAGGAATCGAATCATGCCGGATCCCGCCAAATCCACTTCAGCGGCGTAATCAACCGCACATTATCACTCACCCCCTTCAAATGATTCGCATCGTACATAAACCCATCCCCATACTGGTACAGCATCAAAAACGGAAACTCCTTCCCGCAAATCAGCTTCTCCGCCTGCGCCAGGATCGCAAACCGCTTCGCCGGGTCGAACTCCCGCGCCGCCGCATCCATCAGCGCGTCATACGCCGGATCCTTGAACTGTCCATCGTTGTTCCCACTGTCCGATCGCGCCAGGTCCAGCCACGTCGTCGGGTCGTCGTAATCCCCGTACCACCCCCCGCGCGCTATATCGAAATTGTGCGTCGACCGCCGATCCTGGTTGAACGTGCTCCGCTCCACCCCCCGATATGTCACGTGAATCCCCAGCTCCCGCTCCCACATCTGCCCCATCGCCATCGCCACCTTCCCGTGATTCAACTCCTCGTTGTTGAACAGCAGTTCCAGCGGCCGCATCCCCGCTCCGCCCGGATACCCCGCATCCGCCAGCAGCTCCCGCGCCTTCGCCGGATCGTACAGCTCCCCCACATCCGGACTCTTATACCCCGGCACCGAATCCGGCGGCACCAGCACCCCCAGCACCCGCTGATGCATCCCCGTCACGTCGCGCACGATCTTCTCCCGGTCCACCGCCAGCGACAGCGCCTGCCGCACCCGCGCATCATCCAGCGGCGCCCGCGCGCAATTGAACGTGAAGTAATACGTCCCAAACACCGGCCGATAGTGCACCATCGCCCGCGCCGCCGGATCCTTCTGCGACAGCAAATCCTCCCCAAACGTCTGCGACACAAACGTCAGCAAATCCACCGTGTGCGTGTCAAACGCCAGCAGCGCCGCACGGTGATCCGATATCGCCGTGATCCGCAGCACCTTCGTCCGCACATTCCCGCGGTCCCAGTAATACGGATTCGGATGCAGTTCCAGATACTGCTTGAACCGCCAGTCCGTCAGCATGTACGCCCCGTTCGTCACCAGCCGCGGCGGATGCGTCCACCGCCCGTTCGCCGGGTCCTTCACCGCATCCCCCATGCTCTTTTCATTCAGCGGAAAAAACGGCGGAAACGCGCACAAATCCAGAAAATAACTGCATGGCGCCTTCAAATGCACCACCACCGTATACGCATCCGGCGCCGCCGCCCCCACGCTCGAAAAGCTCGCCTCCTTCTTCTCCGCCAGCGCCTCCGTATACTCCGACGCCCCCTTCACCACGTTGAACAGATCCACATAATCCGCCCCCGTCGCCGGCGTGATCAGCCGCTGCCACGCAAACAGGAAGTCCTGCGCCGTCACCGGATCGCCATTCGACCACTTCGCATCGTGCCGCAAATGAAACGTGTACGTCGTCCCCCGATCCGTCACCTCCCACGATTCCGCCACCCCCGGCACCGGATGCAGATCCTGCGGATCGTACGCCGTCAGCCCCTCCCACAAAGCCATCTGCGTGCGAATATCGCTCGCCCACGACGTCCGATGAATATCCAGCGACGAAATATCATCCATATTGCAAACAACCACTGGCCGCTCCCCCTGCGCTGTCGTCCCCACCCAGATCCGCCCGCCGCTCAGCGCATAACACACCGCCGCCAACACCAGCAGCACCACCGAAGGAATCAGCAACACCCGCGACATGACAACCCCATTGACGGGTAAATCGTAAATGGTAATTGGCTGCCGCCGAAGAACGGTGCCCCTTCCCTGCGCCAGCGAATTACTATTTACCATTTACCAATTACTATTTCTCCTCTACCGTCCACCCCGCCTCCTTCGGCGGAGTGACCTCCGGAATCGTCACACCGCCCCCGTTCACTTTCACATCCGTCAGCTTGATCGCCGTCTCCTCCCCGCCCTTCTGATCCACATCCACTTCCACCGGCAACTGCAGCTTCTTGTCCACCGTCATCGTCAGCGACTTGTAATCGAACTTCGTCTTGTCCCGTGGCTTCAGCTTCAACACCACGTGATCCCCATCCGGCGCTTCCCCCATCGTCACCTGAAAATCCTTCACCACCGCCGCCGGATCCAACCCGATCGGCAAAGGCATCGGCCCCCCCAGTGACGTTACCCCGCTCCCCGTCCCGGCTCCACCCCCCGGCGACGTCAACGTCGAGCTCCGATACGTCTTGGCCTTCCGATCGATCATCGTCATCCGCGTCCCATCAAACACAATCTCCAAGTCCGGCGTCGGCGCCGCCTTCCCGTCGCTCGTCGCATTCGTAAAATGCGCCGCAAACTTAAACTCGCTCCCCGCCCCCCCCCCCGCCCCGCCCCCCGCGCCCGCATCATTCACAAACACCGCATCCCCCGTCTGCGTATCCACATCCCCCGCCAGGTGCGTCGTATCGCTCTCCACCTTCGCCGTAAAATCCTTCAGTGTCCCCGCGCGATCCTGCAGCGTCTTCAGCACCCCCATCGCCTCAGGAGGCGCGCTCGTGTCCCCGCCGCCGGGAGCCGCCTGCCCCATCGCCGCCGCCGCCACCCCCATCACCAACACACTGATCCATCGCAACTTCACGTGCTCTCTCCATTCTCCCCCCACCGGCCCCCTTCCAGCACACCCAACAGCTCCCGCAAATCCCGTACGCACACCGTCGCCATCCTGGCATACTCCGGCACGCGCCCGCCATCCCGCGTCAGCACCAGCGCCGCATCCACGCCCGCCGCCTGTGCCGCCTGCAAATCATACACATAGTCGCCGACCATCAACGTTTCTCTCGGCTCAACCCCCATCCGCCGCACAATATTCAAAATCGAATCCGGATGCGGCTTGTGCGGCAGATCCTCCCGCGTCGCCACATGCTCCAGCTCCAGCCCATGCCGCCCCAATATCCGCTCCGCGCACCCCCGCGAATTTCGCGTCAACAGCGCCGTCCGAACACCCGCCACCCGCAATCGCACCAACACCTCCGCCGCCCCCTCATGCACCCCGCACCGCTCCGCCGCCTCCGCCTCGTGCCGATCCAATATCGCCGCCGCCCGCGCCCGCTCCTCCCCCGTCATCCGTTTCATATGCTCCAGAATCCCCCCCTCCACCGGCAACCCCATCTCCGCCCGAATCGCCGCAAAATCGATCAACTCCTCCGTCAACGTCCCATCCATATCAAAAATCACCAGCCGATACTTCATCCCCCAATTCTACCCGCATACGCCCAGCGCGTCCGGAGTTCATGCTTCAGCATGCCCCGTCCACCCTCTGCCCTTTGCCCCCGCCTCCTTCCCGAGGGGCACCATCGACCTCCGGGTCCCACACGCCGCCCTCCCCGCTCCCACGCGTTAGAATGACGCCGTGCGCCGAATTATCAAATACTGCTTCCTCGTTGCGAGCGTCAGCCTCGCCATGCTCTGCGGTGGTCTCCTCGTCCGCTCCACGCTATTCGCACGGCCCGACAGCGTGACCATCGCCTACCCCCGGTTTGCCGCGCGCCTCTATATGCTCGCGACGGACCGCGGTTCCCTCCATTTCCAAACGATGGTCCAGGGAAAACTCGTCCATGATCCCTGTCCGTTCGATGCGGATGGCCCCGACATCGTCACTCACTTCAATCCCCACCTTTCCATCGAGAGGCCGCTATCCAGCCCCTCCATGCCGCCATTCCTGTATAGTTACCGACCGTTCGGGAGAATGGAGTCCACCACCGCCGGATTCGCGTTCGTGAGTCGCTGGCACTTTGTCAGTCTTCCGGGATACGCGATCCACACATGGACCATCGCTGTTCCCCTCTGGCTCCCCATGCTGCTTTTTCTCTTCCCACCCCTGCGCTGGCTGCGCCGCCGCCTGCGCGCCACGCGAAATCGTCGTGGCTTCGAACCCCTCCCTGCCGCGCCGCTTCACGCTGCGCTCCAGGTCAATAAATGACATCCCGCGGACAAAACTTACCATGTTCCCCGCCGCGGCTCCGTTCTAACGTGCAAGGTTTCCAATAACGCAGCCGCCCGCTCCCTAACCCCGAGGTCCCCTTGCAAAAACTTCTCCCCCTCCTCCTCCTCACCCCAACCCTCCTCGCCGCCGCCCCCGCACCATCCCCCTCCACCGCCCCGCTCGTACTCTCTTCACCCCCCTTCATCATCGACAACGACATCACCTGGACCTCGCTGGGCACAAACGAAAACGACTCCATGCCCCTGGGCAATGGCGATTTCGCCGCCAACGTCTGGACCGAACAAAACGGCGACCTCCTCCTCCTGCTCGCCAAGTCCGACGCCTGGGCCGAAACCGGCAACCTCCTCAAGCTCGGCCGCGTCCGCATTCACCTCGATCCCAATCCCTTCACCACCGCCACCGATTTCTCCCAAACCCTCCACCTCGAAAACGCCACCCTCGAACTCCGCTCCGGCGAAAACTTTCTCCGCATCTGGATCGACGCCAACCACCCCGTGCTCCATGTCGATGCCCACCTCGCTCAGCCCGCCTCCATCCAAGCCCACGCCGAATTCTGGCGAAAAACCACCACTCCCGCCAATGCCCCTTCACTCACCCCCGATCCGCGCTACGCCACCGGCCAAGCCTCGCCGCCCGCCGCCCCCGACATCATCTTCCCCGCCGCCGACAACCGCCTCGCCTTCTGCCACTTCAACCCCGACAGCTACTATCCCTACCTCCTCCACCAGGAACACCTCGACCCCAGCCTCCACAAATATCCCGATCCCCTCCTGCACCGCGCCTTCGGCTATGCCCTCTCCGGCCGCAACTTCCACTCCACTGACGACCAAACGCTCGCCTCCACCGCACCCGCCCAAAACTTCTCCCTCCAAATCGTCGCCCTCTCCCAAACCCAATCCTCCCCGGCAGCCTGGCAATCCGCCGCCGACGCCCTCATCGGTCGCGCCACCGCCGACAGCGGCAACCCCGGCGCCCGCGACGATCAGCTCCTTCAGCACAATCTCTGGTGGCAATTCTTCTGGAACCGCTCCTACATCCACATCACCGGCTTCCCCGACGCCGCCACCGTCTCCCAGGGCTACGCCGTCCAACGCTACATGCTCGCCTGCTCCTCCCGCGGCGCCTTTCCCGCCAAGTACAACGGCGGCCTCTTCACCGTCGGCCACGACATGCCCCCCGGCGCCAAACAATCCAAAGAAAGCCACGACCCCGACTACCGCGCCTGGGGAGACTCCTTCTGGAACCAGAACAACCGCCTCCTCTATTACCCCCTCATCGCCACCGGCGACTACGACCTCCTCACACCCTGGTTCGACATGTATCTCAACGCCCTCCCCCTCGCCACCGATCGCGCCCAAATCTACTACCACCATCCCGGCGCCTTTTTCCCCGAAACCATGAAATTCTACGGAATCCCCCGCATCGAAGACTTCGGACGCGACAACATCACTGACGAAATGCAATCCCACTGGCAACGCTACCACATCCAGGGCTCCCTCGAAGTCATCACCCAGATGCTCGACGTCTACGACCAGACCCAGGACCCCGCCTTCGCCAAAAAATACCTCGTCCCCTTCGCCGATCCCATCCTCGCCTTCTACTACTACCACTACCCGCGCGATAAAGAAGGCAAACTCGAACTCGCCCCCGCCCAATCCCTCGAAACCTACCAACTCGTCGCCGTGAATCCCACGCCCGACATCGCCGGCCTCACCACCATCCTCCCCCGACTCCTCGCACTCCCAGACAATCTCACCACCGACGCCCAGCGCGCCGCCTGGTCCAAAATGCAAAGCCAGCTCCCACCCATTCCCCTGGGCACCACCGCCAAAGGAAAAATCCCCCCCTTCGGACAGGGCGACAAAGAGGGCCTCCCGACCATCCTCCCCGCCGAGATGTACGGCAGAACCGGCAACGGCGAAAACCCCGAACTCTACGTCGTCTTCCCCTACCGCCTCTACGGCCTCGGTAAACCCGACCTTCAGACCGCCCTCAATGCCTTCGCCGCCCGCCGCTCCCCACAAAACACCTGCTGGGGACAGGACGGCACCCAGGCCTCCCTCCTGGGCCTCACAGACATCGCCAAAAAAGCCGCCATCGCAGAATTCTCCAACTTCGGCGACCAGCGCTTCCCCTTCTTCTGGAAGCCCGCCCACGACTGGATCCCCGACCTCGACAACGGCGGCGACGGCATGATCACCCTCCAGAACATGCTCCTCCAAACCGACGGCACAGCCATCCGCGTCGCCCCCTCCTGGCCCCCCGACTGGACCGCCGACTTCAAACTCCACGCCCCCTTCAACACCACGATCCAAGCCCACGTCGAAGCCGGCAAAATCACCCACCTCGTCGTCACACCCCCCGAGCGCGCCAAAGACATCATTTTCCCTCAACCCCCCACAACGCTCCCCTCCACCCAGCCCGCCACCAAACCCGCCACCCAACCCTCCACACAACCCACCACGCAACCCTGACCAGACGCGTCCGGAGTTCATGCTTCAGCATGCGGTCCCCCCCCCTTCCCAAGCCGCCGCTCATCGCGTCAAATGTTCCCCATGACCATCCCGACGCCCCCCGCCACCCCTCCCAAGCCCGTCCCCCAACTCTCCACCTTTTCGCGCATCCTCCGCTGGCTCAAAGTCCACACCGGACACGTCGTCACCCTCAGCCTCCTCGTGGGCGTCGTCGCGGGCCTCGGCGCCGTCATCTTCTCCTTCCTCCTCGATCTCATGAATTCCGCCGCCATGATCCACCTCGCCGGATACGTCATGCCCCAGCCCGGCGCTGAAGGCGGCACCGCCATCCTCCAGCCGCCGCTCCGCAGATGGGTCCTCCTCCTTCTGCCCGCCGCCGGCGGTCTCCTCTCGGGTTTGCTCATCTACACCTTCGCACCCGAAGCCGAAGGCCACGGCACCGATTCCGTCATCGACGCCTTCCACCGCAAACGCGGCATCATCCGCGCACGCGTCCCCTTCATCAAAACCATCGCCTCCGTCCTCACCATCGGCTCCGGCGGCTCCGCCGGCCGCGAAGGTCCCATCGGTCAGATCGGCGCCGGTTTCGCCTCCGCTCTCGCACGCTTCCTCAAAACCTCCGAACGCGACCGCCGACTCCTCATCATCGCCGGCGCCGGCGCCGGCATCGGCGCCATCTTCCGCGCTCCCCTCGGCGGCGCGCTCTTCGCCGTCGAAGTCCTCTACCGCGACGCTGAATTCGAATCCGCCGCCATCGTCCCCGCCTTTGTCGCCTCCATCGTCGCCTACTCCGTCTACTGCGCCACCACCGGCGTCTGGGGGCCCATCTTCACCGTTCCCCCGCTCGAATTCCTCCAGCCCCTCCAACTCCTCTTCTACCTCCTCCTCGGCCTCGCCTGCGTCCTCGCCGGTTCCCTCTACGTCAAACTCTTCTACGCCACCCGCGACATCTTCCGCCACCTCCCCATCCCCAATCACTTCAAACCCGCCATCGGCGGACTCCTCGTCGGACTCATCGCCCTCTTCGTCCCCGAAGTCCTCGGCATGGGCTATGGCTGGGCACAGATCGCTATCGACGGACACCTCTCCCTCAAAATCGCCATCGCACTCCTTTTCCTCAAAATGCTCGCCACCAGCCTCACCATCGGCTCCGGCGGCTCCGGTGGCGTCTTCGCACCCTCCATGCTCATCGGCGGTATGCTCGGCTACGCCGCCGGTATCCTCTTCCATTACCTCGTACCCGCACTCGTCGCTCAGCCCGCCGCCTTCGTCCTCGTCGGCATGGCCGGATTCTTCGCAGGCGCCGCCAAGGTCCCCGTCTCCTCCCTCGTCATGGTCTCCGAAATGACCTCCGGCTACGGCCTGCTCGTCCCCCTCATGCTCACCAACGCCATCGCCTTCCTCTTCACCCCGCGCTCCATCTCCATCTACGAAAAGCAGGTCAACACCCGCGCCGATTCCGGCGCCCACGACCGCGAGTTCTTCTACGACGTCCTCGAACGCATCCACGTCGATCAGTGCGTCTCACCCCTCAAAAACCTCATCACCTTCCACCGCAACTCCCCCCTCGCAGACATCCTCGCCGCCATCGCCGGCGCCGATCAGCCGGTCTGCCCAGTCCTCAACGACGACAACACCGTCTTCGGCGTCATCGACCTCGACGACCTCCGCATCCTCCTGGGCACCCACGCCCTGACCCCCGGCCTCATCGTCGCCGAGGACCTCTGCTTCCGCGAGTTCCGCGTCGTCACCCCCAGCGAAACCCTCGCCGGCGTCCTCCGAAAACTCCGCACCACCCGCCTCGAAGCCCTCCCCGTCGTCGAAGCCGAACGCTCGCCCAAACTCTGGGGCGTCATCAGCCGCCGCGACATCTCCAACGCCTACCACGATCAGCTCTACCAGCAATCCCATCCCGACCGCCCCTGACACCGCCGCTCCTGTCCCCGCCCCCGCCCCCACGCTAAAATCGACGCACGCAGCCGCTCAAGAGGAGATGGACCATGCAGATCCCCACCCCCATGCGCGCCCTTCTCGCCTCCGCAGCTCTCCTCGCCGCCACCCTCGCCGTCGCCCCGCCTCCCACCACCCGTCCCGCCGCCCCCACTGCCCCCCCGACAGCCCCTTCCCTCGAAACCCGCTGGTCCACGGTCCTCGATCAGCTCGCCAGCGACTCTTTCAAAGACCGCCAGTCCGCCCAGAAGGAAGTCGACAAAGCCACCTGGCGCGACCTGCCCGCCCTCAAAGCACTCGCCGCCAAAGTCACCGATCCCGAAGTCAAAGACCGCCTCCTCGCCCGCGTCGACGCCCTTGAAGTCGAAGCCGCCCTCAACCCGCCTCCCATCGATCTCGATCTCGACAATGCCTCCCTCCGCGACCTCTCCATCGCTCTCGAAAAAGCCACCGGCATCCCCTGGCATACCTGGAACCAGGGCGGACCTCCCCAACCCTTCACTCTCCACGCTCACGAAAAACCCCTCTGGAATGTCTTCATGGCACTCAACGCCCAGCACGGCCTCCGCCTTCAACCCTCCGGGGACGTCGAACTCCTGCTCGACCCACAAGGCGTGCGCCGCGGCGACCTTCAGGGCCCCCTGCTCTTCTATCCCCTCAAACTCGCCCGCTCGCTCGACCTCCAGGCGCCCGACGGCGACAACCCACCCGATTCCACTGCCGCCTCACCCCACCTCGAATTCTCCTTCGGCGTCATGGGCGATCCGCGACTCAAAATCGCCAAATCCTTCACCCCGCAGATCACCGAAGCCGTCGATGACAAGGGAAACGTCCTCTTTCGCGGTCAACCCCAATTCAACAGCTGGTCCAGCGGCGGACAGATCCTCGTTGACACCGAGTCCTCCACCTGGCCCATCCCCGAAGACCCCGGCAAAAAAATCACCGTCAAAGGCACCATGAAACTCTCTATCGTCGTCTCCGAAACCACCGTCGAAATCCCCGACATGGTCAAACAAGGCAAAACCCCCATCGTCGTCGGCGACGAACAAATCGTCTGGGACAAATTCGAGCCCAAAGACAACGTCATCAACTTCAATATGAGCGTCCAGAAAAAAGGCGGCGGTTTTATGAACGGCGATTCGCTCCCCATCCACATCACCCTCACCGACAACTCCGGCAACCAGATCATCTCCCAATCCATCAGCGGCGGCTGGGGCGGAGGCCTCGGCACAAACAACGCCAACGGCCCCATCAAAGGCACGTTCTCCATCCCCACCCGCACCGAAGACCGCACCTTCACCTTCCAATTCAAAGACCTCCCCATCCCCTGACGCCAACCGCTCCACCCTACCCCGCGCAAAAAAAGGACGCCCCGTCTCCGAAGCGTCCGTCTCTACTTCCCAAATCTTTCGTGCCTTTCGTGGCTATTTACGTCGTCGCCAGTAGGGGGGGGATCAGTTCTTCGCCACCGGCTCAATGATCGACTGCGTCCGCACGAGCACGCGCGCATCGCCCAGCAGGTGGAACCCTTCAATATGCACCGCACGCCGATGCAGCTGCGCCACCACGATCGACAGATATTCCGTCTGGCCCAGGTCGTTCTTCTTGTGCGACACGAGCCCGCCCTGGTCTTCCGCCAGCCGCAGCAGCTCCGTCACCGAATTCTCAAACAGCGCCTCGGAAACATGCTCCTCATTCAACGCCAGGTAATACTGAAAGTGATTCCCAAACGTCTTCTCGTACTGCTTGTCCCCTTTGCACGGCAGCCTTTCCACCAGCCCCCGGTCCGGCAACGCCTTGCTGGGAAAACATGCCACTTCCGACACCGTCTTCCCCGCCGCCGATACCGATACCAGGTGCCCCCCGCCGGCAATCAGCCACATGGACACATCCATGCCACCCAGCACCCGCCCGCGCCGCGCGTCTACGGTAAACAGTTCCGGATGCAGGCCCCGATCGTACACCAGGACCGATAATCCGGCGCTGCGTGGTTTCTTGTGATGAACACTCATGGTCGACATACACCTCCGAACAAAAGCTAAGAGGGGCATTATACGGCCTAAAACCCTGCTATCGAAGAAAAAACTGCCGCTTCGTGCAAATTGGCACAAATCCCCACCAATAGACGGTTTGCATCCTCACCTCCCCTACATCTTGCCTCACTCTTCGCAAAAAGCTCGCACATCGCAAGATAAAAATTCAAAATTCGCACCGCTGAATCCACTGCCGGTCCCGCGCACTCCCCGCCCCGCATTTGCCCCGCCAAGCGCCCTCCGCCACAATTCGCACCAAAAGGAGGCCCCATGTCCCAATACCGCTCCAACGCCCGCATCCAACGCGTCGACAACCATTGGCAAGCCACCGATGCCGTCCTCTGCGGCGACGTCACCATCGGCAATGACTGCTCCTTCTGGTTCCAAACCGTGGTTCGCGGCGATGTTGCCCCCATTCGCATCGGCAACCGCGTCAATATCCAGGAACACTGCGCCCTGCACTGCGACACCGGCATGCCGCTGGAGATCGGCGATGAAGTCACCATCGGACACGGTGCCGTCGTCCACGGCGCCAAGGTGGGCCGCGGAACCCTCGTGGGCATGAAAGCCTGCATCCTCGGCGAATGCGTCGTCGGCGAAGAATGCATCGTCGCCGCCGGCGCCGTCCTCTCCCCCGGCACCGTCGTGCCCAACCGCATGGTCGCCATGGGCATCCCCGCCAAAATCGTCCGGCCCGTGCGCGATTCGGAACTGGAATCCATGCGCCAGAACAACGCCCACTACGTTCAGCTTGCCGGCGAACACGCCTCCCACCCCGAACGCTTCTACCGCTAACCCCCATGTGCCACTCCCCCCCCGTGTGCCATGGTCAGGGAAGGGCCCCTGACCATGCTCGGCACATCTCGCCATCCTCCCCCCGGCTCTCTCCCGGCGCACCAAACCCCTCCCCGTGTACCATCGTCAGGGAAGGTCCCCTGACCATGCTCGGCACACCCGACGTTCGCACTTTCCGCCACAGCCCCGGCGCACCCTCCCCCTCGCCCCCGCCCCCGCCCCACCCCTATACTGCCCCCATGTCCACCCAAACGCCCGCCCTGGCGACTTCCC
>DASZTO010000071.1:0-41129 GCA_035548175.1 Phycisphaerae bacterium
CAGTTCTGGAGCAAGCCGGGTGTTGAAGCGATCATGGCCCTGCGCGCGATGTGGATGTGCCAGGACCAGCGCTGGGATCATTATTGGCTCAACCGCTCGGCCTATGGACTCGCTCAGGCCGCCTAAAGTGTCATGCACCCACGGCGCCACGGCGCCATGATTTTGTAGCCAAGGTTGCAAGGGTGTGGGGGATTGGGTACATTAATCGGCTCGGCTCGGTTCCGTACGTAAAGGTTTGCCATGCCCACAATCAATCAGCTCCTCAAGAAGCCGCGCGTGCCGTTGAAGCGCATCAACAAGGTGAAGGATTTGGAAGCCTCGCCGCAGAAGCGCGGCGTGTGCACGGTGGTCAAGACGATGACCCCGAAGAAGCCCAACTCGGCGCTCCGTAAGGTGGCGCGCGTGCGGCTTTCCAACGGGAAGGAAGTCACCGCGTATATCCCGGGCATCGACCACAACCTGCAGGAACACTCGATCGTGCTGGTGCGTGGCGGGCGTGTGCGCGACCTTCCCGGTGTGCGGTATCACATCGTGCGTGGCGTGCTGGACTCGTCGGGAGTCGAGGCGCGGCGGCGGAGCCGGTCGAAGTATGGGGCGAAGCGGCCGAAGTGAGGGCGCGAGAAGTCAGTAGTCAGTAGTCAGTAGTCAGAAGAGTATCCCCGGTCTTTGTGACCGATTCGGGAGAAATGTGAAAGGACAATCATGGGTGCGAAGTCTTATACCTCCTCGGTGGAGAACCTGAAGCCGGATCCGGTGTATGGGAACCTGCTGCTGAGCAAGTTCATCAATTGCATGATGTATTCGGGGAAGAAGGCGACGGCGCAGCGGTGCGTGTATGGGGCGCTGAAGATCATCGAACAGCGGGTGAAGGAAGCCAAGCCGATCGACGTGTTCGAGCAGGCCCTGAATAATGTGAAGCCGATGATCGAGGTGCGGTCGCGGCGTGTGGGCGGGGCGAACTATCAGGTGCCGATGGCGGTGGGTCGGAAGCGGCAGCAGTCCTTGGCGATTCGCTGGGTGATCGAGGCGAGCCGGTCGAAATCTGGCAAGCCGATGCATGAACGGCTGGCGGACGAGCTGATGGCGGCGGCGCGGAAGGAAGGCGCTGCGATGACCACGCGTGAAAACGTGCACAAGATGGCGGATGCGAACAAGGCGTTTGCGCATTTTGCGTGGTAAGACCCGGTGATTTGAAGATGAAAGGCCCCGCGCGCGGCGGGGCTTTTTTGTTTTTGCGGGGGAGTAATTGGTAATTAGTAATTGGTAATTGGCTGACGCCGGAGCGCGGGGGCCCCAACGCTCGCGGCAGCGAATTACCAATTACCAGTTACCAGTTACCAGTCCTTGCGCCGGTCGGCGGACAGCGGGTGGACCAGTAAACGCGGCGACAAGCCTGCTTACCCCGCTGCCCGCCGGCCGGCGCCGGGGGCAAACCGCCGCGGGCGCGGCGGGTATATGGCATGAGGTTCATCGCGGGGACCATCGGCTTGCCTGCAAGGGGCCGTTGACGGCGCTCCTGTCCCGACGGTCCTGGCGAATCAACCCATGACGTAGGCGCGCCGGTCGGCGGAGGCGGCGCTGGAAGTCGAGGCGGCGATGTTGTTGCGGACCCAGATGGTGGGCTTGCGCGTGTCGACTTCGCTGACGCGCCGGAGGTATTTTTCGAGATCGGTTTCCGCGAAGCGCGCCAGGAATTCCGGCGCCGCGCTGCGGTTGTGCTGCAAAATCTGATCGATGATTTCCCGCTTGCTCATTGGCATCTCCTGATTGCACGAGCTGCCGGGGGAGGGGGACGCACAACCCGCCGGCTGTTCCTGCTCCGCAGGATGAGAATGTCCGCCACAGGCTCCGCTGTGTGCACCGTGTGCCCCGCGAGGGGAAGCGGCCAGGCCGTCGGATTCCGTTCGTCGGGCGTGGGCCGGGGATAAAAACGTGTGCACGGTGCGTGCGACCGAAAGCTATCGGATGCCGGGGGAAGAAAACTTCAGCCCTGAGTGCGGGGGGAGGATTGCGCGGAACTGCTGAAGGGGCGGAGGGTTTGGCGCGATGCGGAAAAGGGCGGGAATCATTTCGCGTGCGTGAAGAGAAAAGGTCCGCTAAAAACCGGCGCGACTGGGTGTGAGCGGGGGGCAGGTTATGCGCTCTGGAGCGCTGCGAGCCGGAGAGTCTGCCCAGATTGCCTGATGCTCACCGCCGGGCGCTGCGTCGTGCCCAGAGCGCGGCGAGGGCGCTGAGGGCGGCGATGGTCCACAAGCAAGGGGAAAGGTCGAGCGGTGATCGTGCCAACCGCGGCTGCCAAGGTGGGCCTTGATCGGACGGGCTGAGGATCGTGACGCCGGGAGGGATGGGTGAAGGATCTGTGGAGGCAGGCCATTCGTCGGAGGCGACGGACGGCGCGTCCAGACGGCCGATGAGTTGGGTCCCCTTTTCGCCGGCGCTTGGACCGCGCACGATGAGGCAGCCCGCGGGGGCTGCGACATTGGCGACATAATGGCCGGGGCCGGTCTGGGTCATGGGGATGTCGCGGAGTTGCGCGGTCCGGGGATCGGGCTCGCGGACGAGCAGGGATTCGCCATCGAGAAAGCGGTCGGCGGTCCGGCCGTCGGCGGCGATGGTCCAGACGCCGGTGGCATCGCGCGCCGCTGTGATGGTGAATCGGCGATCGCCCGCAGCGGGGAGAACATCTTGCACGACGCGCTGAAGGAGTGCCTCGGCAGAGGGATTGTCGGGGGCGATGGTAAGAGCGGCGACGCGGCCAAGGCCGCGCTGGGCCGTGGCGGCGACCGGCCACGCATGCTGATCGATGTGTCCGGTGGCCATGAGGGTGGTCTGAGGCTTAGGCCAGGTTTCGATCCACGCGCGGGCCTGTCCGGTGAGCGGTGCGGCCGCGGCGGTGGAGGACCAGGGGAGTGGATCGTTGCGTGCGCGACCGGTGGCGATTCGAGCGACGGCCTGGCGGAAGAGGGCGGGCCAGGCGGCGGGGTCAGTGCCGTCGAGCCACTGCGCGTGCGCGGCAAGCTGGGCGAGGGGGCCGGTGCGAGCGGCGGCGGGGGCGAGGATGGCGAGTTGGGCGTTGGTGCTTGTGAGCATGTTTTGCCAGGCGGCGGCATCGAGAGAGGGGACCTGGCCATCGGTAAGCAGCAGGGCGAGCTTGCGTGGGCCAGGCGCCGCGGCCAGGGCATTTGCGGCGAGGGGGAGCGCGGCATCGGGCAGAGTGCCGCCGGCGGGATCGACCGCGGCGAGCGAACCATCGAGCGTAGAGGCGAGCGTCTGGCGGGTTCCCGCGGCGGCGACGCGGGCGCTGCCGTTGAAAGTGATGACGGTGACGCGGTCATCGGGAGCGAGCATTTGGAGGGCTGCGTTGACGGAACGTGCGGCGATGTGGAATTTGGATTCGGCGCCGCTGGAGCGCGTTCCGGCGGCGTCATCGTCCGCGGATTCGTTCATGGAGGCGCTGGCGTCGAGGATGAAAACGATTTGCGCCGGCGGGGCATCGCGCGGACCGCTCCAGAGGGGCGAGAGGGCATCGGCCAGCGGTTCGCCGGCGTAGCCACCGGGTCCGAAGGCATGCCTGGCGCCGATAAGGATGAGGCCGCCGCCGGTTTCGCGGACGAAGCTGTCGAGGGTTTGCCACTCGGTGCGGCCGAGGTCTTCGGCGCCGACCTCGCGCAGCTCGATCGCCTGCCATCCATCGGCGGCGAGCATCCAGGCGTCGCCGGGCAGGTGGTCGCCCGGCTGGAGAGTCAGCAGGCGAGGCGGTCCGGGGCCGGGGGCGATGAGGCGGGCGGCATCATTCTCCGGCCACAGGTCGGGACTGGCATCGCGCGAGGCGGGGGCGGAAGAGCCGGCCGCGAGCTGTGCGTCGTAGATCGCGGCGCCCGCGGGGCCGGGCAGGTTGACCCAGAGCGTGCGCGGTTGATCGGGGGCAAAGGTGAGCGTTTGCGAGGCGAGCGGTTCGCCGTTGCGGCGGATGACGAGTTGTCGCGACATGGCGCCTGCGCAGGCGTGTACCTGGACCCAGAGGGCGCCATCGCGCAGGAGTAAATTCGTGATGCCGACATCGCCGCGCGGCGTGCTGACCGTGGCGGCGGCGGGAAGGAGTTGCTGCGGCCAGGGAACGAGACCGTCGGTGATGAGCCAGCGAGGCGCGGCGGTGGGCGCGGTTTCGCCGGGAGCTCGCCAGGCCAGCGCGGCGGGGAGGTTGGTGCCGTCGTCCTGGCCGAAGGCGGTCCACGCGGAAGGCCAGCGTGCGGGGTCGCCGGCGGAGACGTTCTCCAGGAGTATGCGTGGCTGGCGTGCGAAGCCAATGACGGTGAGATGATTCTGCGCCGCGCCGGCAAGCCGGGAAAGGGCCAGCCGGCGAACCCATTGGGGATCGCGCCAGGGGCTTGCGCGTGCGGATGCGGAAATATCGAGGAGCAGGACGACGCGGTCTGCGGACCGGCCGCCACGTTCGAGCGTGACATCCGATCCCGCCAGGAGGGCCGCCACGGCCGCGATTCCGGGCAAGAGCAGGCATACCATCCGCCAGCGGAGGCTGCGGGAGATGCGGGCGCCGCTGCGATCGGTGCCGCCGGCGCGCAGGAGCGCCCATGCGACGACAACCGCCACCAGGGCCGCCGCCGCGGCGCTCCAGGGGTGAATGATCTGGACCGGCATGAGGCTCATCTTAACCGCCTGGCGCGGGAGGAGGCGCCGCGGCGGCGCGGCACAATCGTTCGACCTGCGGTATCCTCACCGCTCCTCCCTTGCAAGGAGTCCGTCATGACCGACCCTCCCGCGCCGACGTCGCCCCCCGCTCCGCCGCCGGGTCCCGCCGCCGATCCCGGCGAGACGCACACGAAGCTGGGCGTATACCTGATGGCGAACTACCTGCTGCTGCTGGTGGTGTTTGTGTGGCTGTTGCTGGCGGCGCCGGGCGAGCTGGCGGCGGACACGCTGCCGTTGCCGAAGGATCGGGAGTTGTTTCTCTTCGGCAGCAACCTGGCGATGCTGTACGGGGTGGCGCTGCTGCTCATGCCGGTGATTTTCGCGCTGGGATTTTTGAATCCGCAACGTTCGCGCCGCGCGTAAGGCGGGGGCGGTTTTCGGCAACTTTTCGGGATCCGCATGCTGTACTCGTTCTCCCCCAGCGCTGTTGTGGCCGTCCTGCTGGCGAGCGTCGCGGCGATGGCGCTGGCCTGGCGCGTGGCGCGGACCGCGCGCGTGCCGCGCGGCTTTTTCATCGCCCATGCGACCGTGCCGTGGTTTTCCCATGGACTGGCGCTGGCCGGTGATTTTCTCGCCGCGCCTTTCCTGCTGATGCTGACGGGACTGATGGCGCTGCATGGATACGATGCGGTGCTCTACGCGATCGCCCTGGTCTCCGGCTGGATGCTGGCGCTTTTTATTTTCTCGGAGCGGCTGCATCGCGCGGGCCACGGCGGCGCGTTCACGCTGGCGGACGTGCTCGATGGCGGCGCCGGTTCGCGCAGCCTGCGGGTCGTCAGCGCGGGCGCCACGCTGGCGATCTCGATCCTGCTGCTGGCGGCGGAACTTATCGCCGCCGGGCACCTGGCGCGGCCGGTGACGGCGCGCACGGAGTTTTCCTTCATCTTCACGATTCCCACCTCCTCGGTGGCGATGGTCGCCGCGGGGGCGCTTGCCGTGGTGCTGGTGGCGGCCGCCGGCATGATCGGCACGACGTGGGTGCAGATCGTCAAGGCGATCGCGCTGCTGGCGGCGCTGGCGGCGCTGGTCGCCGGCGTTCTTCAGGCCGGTCTTCAGGCCAAGCCCGCGGAGATTTTCCCGCGCACGCTCGACGCCGCCGCCTTCAACGCGCAGATCGCCCCCACCGACACCGTCATCCGCCCGAGCGGTCCGTGGGCGCAGCATCACCTGGTGCGCGTGAAGCATGCCGGCGGCGCGATCACCACGTGGAAATTCTCGGGGATGGAGCGCTTCGAGCGCGCCTGGCCCGCCGCCACCTTTGTCGAATGCCAGGTCGTCACGGTTACCCTCGACGGCGATGCGCTGATCGATGGCGTTCCCGAATCGAGCGCCGGCGGCCTGCATGCCAGCGGCTTTGTCTCCGCACTGCCGACCGATCCGCAGCATCCCCTCGACGTGCCGATGCGGACCGGTCCGCTGAATCCGCGGGCGTATCTTGCGGCGGTGCAGGCCTCGACGCTGGCGTTGCCGCGGCCGGTCAGATTCTCCGACGGGCAGGGCGATCACCTGGTGTATGAGACCGCGCTGGTTCCCGGCGGCGACCTGCTGGCGCCGGGGCTGAACTCCGCGCTTTTCCCCGCGATCAAAACGCCCGCCGGGCGCTTCAATCTGCTCTCGCTGATGCTGGCATTGTTCGCCGGCGCGGTCGTGCTGCCGCATGTCACCGTGCGATTTTTCACCGTGCGCAACCTGGCGGCCGCGCGCAAATCCGGGGTCGTCGCCACGATCGCGATCTCGGCGTTTTTCCTCCTGCTGATTTTCATCGGCATGGGCGCGATGAGCTCCGCGCAGCTCGATCCGCACGACGCCTCGACGGCGCCGCTGCTGCTGGCGCGCTCGCTGGGAGGAAGCGCCGCCTTCGCGCTGCTGTGCGCCATCGCTTTTTTCGCCGTTCTGGGAACCGCCGGGGGACTGCTGATCGCCGCCTCCGGGGCGCTGGCGCACGACCTGCTCTTTCGCGGCCTGCGCCTGCATCTGCATCGCCACGCCGCCGTGCGCGCCGGACGCCTCGCCGCGCTGATCTCCGGCATCGTGGCGCTCGTGGCGGCGCTGGTCTGGCGGCATACCGATCCGCTCTTCCTGGTCACCTGCGGATTCTCCCTGGCCGCCGCTTCGCATCTGCCGGCGCTCACCCTGCGTCTCTTCTGGAGCCGCGCCACCTCCACCGGTCTGGCCGCGGCCACCGCCGTTGGATTCTTCGCGACGCTCCTGTGGATCCTCATCGCCCCCCCGTCGCTGCGGCAACCGGCGCTGGTGACAATTCCCCTGTCTTATCTGGTCGGCATCGCCGTCAGCCTGGGGTCCCAGAAGAACGCCCCTCCTTCGCCAGCCGGCTGAATTGCCCCGATTAATCCCGCCTCCGCTTCTGTCGATAGCGATAGCAGCGCCCCCATTTCAGGGGCGTCGCGCGCTGATCTTAAAGGAGGCACACCGTGCCAAAACCGATCTATCCCGAAATCCTCAGGCCCGGCAACTGGGACAAGCAGAAGGGAGTCGTCGCGAAGCTGGCGAAGGTGGAGCCCGATCCGGCCGGCGCGTGCCGCAATGCCGAGGCGGCGTTTGGCAAGATCAACTGGGGCAGGATGGACGGCGCGGCGGCGGCCAAGTTGCCCAGCGCTCCGGCGATCAACGATTACATCAAGAGCATGAAGACCGAGTACGTCACGACGATCGAGCCCGCGCGCAAGGCGCTTTTCGATTTGAACTCGGTGCTCGCCAAGACCGCCGCGGCGTTCAAGGCCAGCGCCATCGTTCCCAAGGCGTCGCGCGAGCACGTCGAGAAGATGGCCACGCTCGCCAGCCAGTTCGCCACCACGCTCAAGAGCTGCTGCGAGCCGGACCTCAAGGCCGCGCAGGCGGCGGCGACGCAGAAGGCCAACATCACCTTCGAGCAATGCCAGGCGAACCAGAACCTGTGGAACGCATTCCATAAATTCTGCATTTCCGAGCACAGCGACGAGAACATCCGCTTCCTGGAAGTGACCAAATCCAAGCCCACCGGCGGCGCGGCGCAGAAAGTCTATGATGCCTTCATCAGCAACAAGAGCAGCATGCAGGTGAACCTCACCAGCGCCACCTTCACGATTTTCCACAAGGCGGCCGCGGAGAAGAAACTGGATGGCGCTCCCTGGGATACGGCGCGCAGTGAAATACTCAAGATGCTCAAGGCGGACACCTTCACGCGGTTCAAGACGAACATTCAGAAGTTCCTGTAAGGTCTCCGCACGTGGTTCGATCGCTGGCCGTTCCCGCAAGGGGGCGGCTTTTTTTGCGCGCCGCCGGCCCGCCGCTTGAATCTTCCGCGCGCCCGCCGGACACTAGCCCCACCGTTTTACAAGGGAGCACGCCGATGCACGATCCGACCGAACACGTGCAGGAACACATCACCCACGAAGCCGCCCATGGCGGACATGAGGAGCACGACGAGCACGCGGGGCACGGCCACGACCACGGGGGCCATCACGGGGCGCCCTGGATCACGGCGGCGGCGCTCACGGCCGCCGTGCTGGCCGCGTTCGCGGCGGTCACCGGAACCCTGGCCACCGAACACCTGACCGAATCCACCCTGACGCGCATCAAGGCCAATGACATGTGGTCGCAGTATCAGTCCAAATCGCTCAAAAACTACACGCTCGAGGGAACCGACGCCCTGCTCGAGGGGCTCTCCCCCAGCGGCACGCCCTCGCCGGCGGCCCGGTCGAAAATCGCCAAGGATGAAGCCAAGCACGCCGAGAATGAAGCGGACAAGGCGTCGATCGCCGCGGTCGCCCGGGCCAACGAGACGGCGTCGGAGCTGTTCCTGCGGACGCACGAGACCTTCGAGTTGGCCGAAACGCTGTTTCACATTTCCATCGCGGTGGTGGCGATCGCCGTGGTCGCCAAGCGCAAGGAGTTCTGGTACATGTCGATGGCGGCGGGCGTCGTCGGGGTGTGCTTCTTCAGCACCGCACTCTGGCATGCGCCCAAGGAGCCGACCGAGGAACCGGAGAAAGCGGCGGCGACGGCGCCCAGGGAACCGGCGGCGGGGGCTCGCGCCTCTCCCGCGCCCGCGGAAAACAAAGCGCCCGCCCACGAACCCGCCGCCGCACCTTAAGCGCGGCGTCATGCAAGGCCGGGAGAAGACCGCGAGGAGGACTATGCCTGCGACGCCCACCGATCGCGCTCCGGACCGCGCCGGATTCGCCGTCACGCGCTGGACGCTCGTGCTCGCCGCCGCCCGCCGCGGCGCGGCTCCGTCTCCTCCGGCCGCCGCCGCACCGTCAAGTCGGATGCGGTCGGGCAGCTCCTGGGCGATTACGTCCGGGGCGAGGGATGGCGCATCATTGGCGAGGGCGACCTCAGCCCCATTGCGTTCACGGTGCCGCCGCCGGATGCGCCCAAGCCTTACCCTGACAGCGTGCTTGCGGCAGTCGCCGGGGCGCTGCGCGAGCGCTTCGTCAGCGCGCTGAACGATCACAACCTGCACACGGGGCCGGTCGTGGTCAGCGTGTCCAACGACCTCACCCATGCCGACATCGCCAGCATTGCGCTGTACGACGGCGACTATGGGCGCATCGCCAACGGGACCGTGCAGGCGGAAAATCACAACAACACCTGGCATATCACGGGCACCGGGCCGCTGGCGGGCATCGCCATCGACGTTCCCACCATGAATCTCCTGCCGCGCATTCGCAGCGGCGCCGCCGCGCCCGGGGCAGCCGTTGCCATTCATCCCTCGCGTGGCAACATCTACCAGTACGTTGACGTGCGAGGCATTGCTGGTCCGGATGTCGCGAACACCTATATCGTCACCTTCCACCTGCACCAGCCAGCCGACATCGCACTGATCAAGCGCTACTTCAACGAAGAAACACACGCAAGCTGGCAGGTCTTCCCGGTCGCAGATTCCTCTCGCCCCGCAAGTCCCGATTTGTCGCCTCCAGCGCCGCTGGGCACCGCCACAAACGGTACCTTCGCCCCCGATGGCGATGGTTTATATGGAAGCGCATTTATTCAATTGGCCCCAGGGGTCCAACCCTTCACTCGCAAGGACGTCACCGTTCACATCCTCGCACACATCGCCTCTGACGCCCTGCGAGTTCCGGTCTCCGCCCTCGCCGGCGACGCCGTTTTCGTCATCGATTCCCAACACGTCGCCCACCGCGTCCCCATCACCATCGGCGCGCGTGGGGAAGATTTTGTTCAGGTCACCTCCGGCCTCGCTCCCACCGACCTCATCGCGGCCGATGCCGCCAACCTTCAGGATGGCGATCCGGTCACCCTTCTCCCCGCCACGCAACCCGCCCAACCCCGCGCGCCGTGACTCCGCTGGCCGGGCACGACCCTTGCACTGCTGTCGGCGGGAGTCACAGCATGGCCGACGACAAGTCCAGGAAAAATGCGCCCCACAAGGGCATGTCCCTCTGGCAGGTCCTCAAAACCACCGTCAGCGAGTGGTCGGAGGATCGGGCCAGCCGGCTTGCCGCCGCATTCGCTTATTACGCCATCTTTTCCATCGGGCCAATCCTGCTGATCACGCTCACGGTGCTCGGATGGATGCTCGGGCCCAAGGCGGCTTCCGACAGTCTGCGGCCGCAGCTCCGCCAGTTCTTCGGCGAAAAAGCCGCCGAATTCATTCAGTCGATGGTTGCCAAGGCCGGCTATTCGCCTGGCTTTTCCTTCGCGGGCATCATCTCGCTGGTCCTCTTGCTCTACGCGGCCACCAACCTCTTCACCTCGCTCCAGGACGCCCTCAACACGATCTTTGATGTCGAGCCCAAACCCGGCCGCGGATGGCGCGGCATCCTCAACGACCGCTTCCTCTCCTTCATCATGGTGGGCATCGTCGGCATTTTCGTGCTCGCCTCCATCGTCCTGTCCACCTTCCTCGCCGCCATCGCCGGAAACCTCAGCGTCGGCAACCCCGCCGTCACCGCCTTCCTCATGCAGGCCATCAGCTTCATCATTTCCGCCATCATCTTCACCGGCATCTTCTCACTGATTTTCAAATTCCTTCCCGACATCAAAATCGACTGGCGCGACACCCTCGTCGGCTCGGCAGTCACCGCGATCCTCTTCACCCTGGCGCGCATCGGCCTGGGCTATTATCTTGCCCATTCTTCCACCGCTGGGCCTTTCGGGGCGGCAGGTTCGCTCGTCATCGTCATGCTCTTTATCTATTACTCCTCCCAAATCCTCTTTTTCGGCGCCGAATTTACGCAGGTGTGGGCACAGCGCAATGGCAAAAAAGTCCGGCCCTCCGACAATGCCGTCACCATCGATCCCAAGTTCACCAAGACCACCGAAGGCACCTCCCCGGCTACCAATTCCTCCGGCGCGACCGGCTCGCGGCGGCACTACGATACGGTTCGGCAGAGCCACGGCGGACGCGCCGCCGCGCCTTCCTCCAGCCCCCAGCACGACGGTTCCAACCCCTACGCCCACATGGGTTACCAGCAAATCGGCTGGGGCAAAGATGCGCCCACCCCCCCCCCTCCGGCCCCGGCAGGCAAATCCTCGAAGACCGGCAAGATGGCCAAATGGGCCGCCGTCGCGGCCGTGCCCGCCGCGTTCCTCTGGGTGCGTCATAAGATGCACAGCGAAGAGTAGCTCCTCCCCCCCTGCCGCGTTACACGGTCCAGTCCCCCGGCGGCCGAGCGGTGCCCGAATGATCCTCAATCTTGTCGATAAACTTCGCTCCCACCTTGAAATGCGACTCCGACAGACGCCGGCAATTGCGCACCTCGCAGAGCACCAGCCAGCCCCCGCCCTCGACAAATCGAAGGGGGATCACGAACCGCTCGCCCTGCGGCAGCCGCTGCGGACAGAGCAATCCCACGCCCGTCTGCGAGGTATTCACCAGCGTGGCTTGCTGGATGGGAAATTGCTCGTCCTGCGCGATGCGCCGCAACCACAGTTTCTGGGCCACTTTGCGCCGGGGCTTGTGGCGTTTCTCGGTCGGTGCGGCCAGGGCTGCGGGATCCATCTCGCGAAGCACCGCCAGAAGCTGCTGCCGTTCGTTGGTCGTCAACTGTACCTGCATATGGGGAATCCTCCTGTGCCCTTGTTATCGAGTGAAGGGGCTGGGGGGTTAACCGCAGCAGCTGAGAAAAAGAGACAAAAAGGAGATTGCCGGCGCTGGGGAAGGCATCCCTATCGGACCGTGAGCTCAGCAGTTAAGAATGGGGATAAAACAGGTAACAAGGGCTTGACTGGCTCGCCTGCCGGGGTATCTTGCATTGGCGTGCTATAGACCGATGAAGGACAGCACGCGGGAAGGCGGCTGTCGCGGCAGCGGCAGGAGTGGGTGTCACGTCCGGGGTTTTGTGCCTGCCCTTTGGATGAAACATCGTTGACGCAGCAGCGTGCGACAAGCGGTTGGTTTCGATATTGCCAAGACTCGGGAAACTGGAGAGAGAGAAATGCACATTCCTAAGCACCTGTTGGCGCTGGCCGGCGCCGTATTGACCGTGAGCGCCGCCGCAGGCAACGTCCGCGCGTCGCTGGTCAATTACAGCAACGTGTCATCCAACGGCATCACCATTTCCAACATCACCGAAGACAACAACGACAACTTTGCCGCCGGTCATTATGGCCAGCCGGTCTTTTCCAACGGCGTGTTGACGTTTCCCTCCCTCCAGCAATTCGGCGTGACCGAGAGCGGCGGCGCGACCAGCAGCACCGGCGACCTGCACGCCAAGCTCACCTTCACCGTGACCATGCCCACCGCCACCGCCGCGCTGTTCAACCTGGCGGAACAAGGCATCTTCGCGGGCTACGGCGGCGGCAACGCCACCATCGTCCTGGGCGCCGTGGTCACCGACGGCAACGGCAATCCCGTCGTCATCGTTCCCAGCACCGGCACGATCAGCCCGGGCATCCCCTTCATCGGAAGCGGGCCTTCGCAGACCACCTTCACCTGGCAGGGCTCGCTTGATCCGGTCGCCAGCACGCAGTTGGCGACCTACACGGTCGTGCTGGACAACGATCTGTCGGCGACCGCGCCGGCCGTCACCCCGCAGGTGCCGCTGACTTTTGCCGACATCGAAAAGAAATCGCTGACGATCAGTTTCCCCGGCAGCGGCGGTCCGCCGGCGCCCGAACCGGCGTCGCTGGGAATCCTGGCGATCGGCGGCCTGGGCCTGCTGGCGCGGCGTCGCCGGGCCTGAACGGAGCGGCCAGGCCGGATTCGATCACGACATCTCGGGGCCCGCGGCTCAGGTCGCGGGCCCCGCCGTTTTTGCCGCGACGATCCCGGTGCGCGGCGCAGGCCAGAGGGCATCCCGGGAGAGGAGGGCTTAAACTATTGCGGGCACGCCGTTACAATTCGCGTCCCGATGCATTCCGCGCCGGTTGAAGAGGACCAGCCATGACCTTCCCCGCCCCCACGCCGCAGGCGAGCCCGGAAAACGGGCCGCCCGCTTCACCATCTTCGAACAATGTGAACGAGCCGGGCGAATCATCGCGCAAGGCCGGGGAAAATCCCCCGCCGTGGCTGACGATTCCGCTGGGCATGACCGAACATGCGCCGGTGGGGGCATGGGCGTCGCTCACCTTTGGCGGCGAGGCGCAGGGCGCGCGCATCGAGCATGAGGGTCTGGCGCAGCATGCGGACCTGTTGATCGGCGTGATGCGCGAAGGCGCCGTGCGCACGATGCCCTTTCTGCAAAATCGCGAGACCTGTCCCGGGCAAGTGGCGGCGGCCGCGGACGTGGTGCGCGTGCTGACGCCGTGCGTGGATGAATACCGGATGGGCGGCGAGGGCGCTCCGAAGCTGACATTGCGGGTCTACACGCCCCACGCCGCGCTGCCCAACCCCAAGCGTTCGGGCAACCTGCAGTACGCGACGGTGCCGGGAATCCTGATCGATCTGATCGTGGACAACACGGATTCGGATGCCCCGGCATCAGCGTTCTTTGGCCTGAACTTCGACGCCGTCAGCGGCGATACCGAATCCGCCGAGGGCGTGCGTCTTCGGCCGATGGACTGGTCCAGCAAGACGCTGGTGGGCATTGCGGAATCGGGGCAGTGGGCGCTCGCGGCGCAGGGCGTCAAGGACAACGTCTTCACGGTGCTGGCGCGGGATGCGGCGGCATGTGTGATGGCGGTCACGCCGGCGATCGAGCCCGGCGGCGGCAAGGGCGGCGTCGCCATCCGTGTGCCGGCCCGATCCACGCAGACGCTCACGCTGGCTTTCACCTGCTATCACCAGGGCATCGCCACGCAGGGAATCGAAGGGCGCTATCTGTACACGGCCTATTTTCCCCGGCTCGAGGCGGCGGCCAATTTTCTCCTTTCCAACGCCCAGAAAATCCGCGAAAGCTGCGCCAGCTTCGACGGCCGCGTGCGCAACGCCTGTCCCGATCCCCACAAACTTCTGCTCTTCGCCCGCGCCATCCGCGCCTACGAAGCGCAGACCCAAATTCTCGATTCGGCCGGGGCGGCCTATTTTGCGGTGATCGACAAAGCCACCGGCCTGCGCAACGTCATCGATGCCGCCGCCGACCATCTGCCCTGGGAGCTTTACCGCAACCCCTGGGTGATCCGCAATCTCTTCGACCTGGCCACGACCGCCTATTCCTATCACGACAAGGTGCGCTTCCCGGGCGACTGCGACTCGCCCGACGAATTGCGCGAAGGCGGAATGAGCTTCGCCCACGACTTCGGCTATCACACGGCATACACGCCCGGACCCGTGTCGGCGGAGGAACTTCGCGGCGGCGCGCCCATGGCGACCGAGGAACTGCTCAACGCCGTCTACATGCTCACGAGTTACGCCCTGCTCGCCGATGACACGCCCTGGGCCAAAACCCGCCTGCCCTTCGCCCGGGAGCTGATGACCAGCATGGAGAACCGCGACCACTGGGATCCGGAGAAACGCACCGGGATTCTCAAGGCCGAATCCGACCGGGGCACCTCGGGCCGCGCGGAAATCACCGCCCTGGCCGGCGCCGGCGGGTCGCTGGGCGCGGCCAACGGCAACCTGTACATCGCGGTCAAAACCTTCTGCGCCACCATGATGCTCACCACGTACTTCCAGAACAACAACGACTTGCATTCCGCCGATTACTCCTACGCCTTTGCGCAGAAAACCGCCGCCGCCCTCGTCGCCGCCTTCGACAAGGAGCATGGCGTGCTGCCCGCCAATCTCTTCGGCAATGCTCCCGACGCCCGGGAAAAAGTCCTCGCTGGCCTGGAACCCCTGGCGGTTCCCACTTACCTGGGCCTGACCAGCACCCTCCCGGAGTACTTTCCCGAGTTGTACAGTGTGCTCAAGACGCACGCCGAAACATGTCTCCGGGAAGGCTGCGTGGATTCCGCCGGCGCGTTGCGGTTAAGCAGCGATTCCGCCGCGATGTCTCTGCCGGGAAAAGTCGCCGCGGTGCTGTACGTGCTGGAAAAACTTTTCGGGATCGACGTGCAGGCGCAGCATCCGGGCGTGTGGAGCGCCTTGAACGGCGCGCGCGTCGACGGACGCCTGCTGACGATGGGACTGTACGTAAAGGGCGGATGAGCGGTTCATCCCCCGCTGGAGTTACAGGACGGTTGTTAGAGGGATCGGGCCATGGCAGAAACACTCGAGCAATTCAAAAAGGACTTCGCCGCCATCAAAGCCAAGGTCAGCAAGTATCACGAAGAAATCGAGAAAAACGAGCGTTTCGTCGGCCAGACCAGCGGGGTGATCGACGAAGGCATCAAGGAGACGGGCCTCCGCGTGCAGGAGCTCAAGGATGAAGGGCACAAGGGGGCGACCATCGACGCGTTCATGTTCGATCCCGGGATCAAGAACATGGTCACCTCGATCAAGCAGTATCTCGCGGGCATGCAGAAGGAGCTGGTGAAGTCGGCCGCGATGTTGCAGGATGTCACCAAGGTGCGCGGGGATTTCCAGACGCTCAAAACGAACGTGACCAATGAGATCGCCAAGCGCAAGAAGGAACTTTCGACCAAGGCCGGCACCGGCAACAAGTCGCTGCCGGACATGGAAAAGCTTCTGGCGGAAATGAAGACCTACGAAGACCAGAATCCCTACGCGAAACTGGACTTCTGGCAGCCCGACAAGTACGACCAGCACGCCAAGGAAGCCGGCGAAAAGATGCAGAAGCAGGTCAGCCAGACCAAAGAACACGCCATGTCGACGCTGCAGGCGCAGATGATGGAGCAGGCGATGAACGTCCGCGTGCTCCACGGCAATTTCAATCGGGCCAAGGGTCTCTACGACACCGTCCTGAAGGAATGCTCCGACGCGCAAAAAGCCCTGACCGCCAAGAACAACAAGGACCTGATGACCGCCAAAGCGCTGATTCCCAAGCCGTGGAAAGACCTTCAGGACATCAACGACATGTACCAGAAAGGCGTTCAGGACCAGTGGATCAAGGCGCGGATCCAGAGCTCCAAGGACAAGGGCACGATCGAAACCACCGTGAAGGCGATCCTGGACATGAAGACCAAGGCGGGTGCGGAAGTGGCAAAAGTCGCAAATGCGAGGCTTGGCTAAGCCGCCGCTGCCGAGGCTGAATCGCGGGCCCTCGCCGGTTTATTCCGCCGGGGGCATCCGACCTGCCTAAGATAAAAGGTGACGATTCCGTTGCGGACTAACCGGCGGTTTGTCGCGGTGTCTGCTGGAAGATGGAGCGGCTGATCCGTCGGCGGTCTGTGTGCCGATGGAAAGCGGGAGGTTTGCCATGATTGCCAGCCTGTTCAAAAACGCAAAAGTGCTTGCCATCGCTGCTGTTGCGGCGGCCGCGATCGGCATGGGTTCCCAGAGCGCCAGGGCCGACCGCTTCCGCTTCGGCTTTTCGCTGGGGCTGCCGGTCTTCTACCACCCCTACTACCGCCCGGTATACTCCCCAACGGTCTACGTGCCGCCGGTCGTCTATCAACCCGCGTATGCGCCCGTGGTTTACCCCCGCGTCCCGGTCACCGGTTACGTCGCGCCCACCTATCCTGCCTATACCCCCGCCTATACCCCCGTCTATGCCACGCCGGTCTACGCTCCCGCTCCCGTCTACGCCGCGCCGGCCTATTGCCCGCCTACCTACTACGCCTCGCCCGTCTATTACGCGCCGCCCACTTATTACGGCGGCGGTTACAGCGGCATCTTCGTCAGCCAGTTCGCCTTCGGCTTCGGAGGCGGATACCGCGGTGGATACGGCGGCTACCGGGGCGGCTTCGGCTTCGGTGGCGGCGGCTTCCGCGGAGGCTTCAGCTTCGGCGGCGGCCATGGGGGCCACTTCGGACGTTAATCCCAACCGCTCCCACCCATGCCACGCACGCAACCAGCGCCCGCTTCTCGCGGGCGTTTTCTTTTGCCGGCCTACCAGTCGGGGTTAGTATCCAGCCGTTTACCAGGAGAGGGTTATGACCAGGACGCTCCCAGCGGGATGCCTCGTCGCGATGATGGCCAGCGCGGCATGGGGTCAGGCGACGCAGGCCGGCGGCGAGAGGACTGCGGTGATTGAGGCGTACAAGGCGACGATGAAAGCGATGATGGCGGGGAATGTGGAAGAGTTGGTGCGGCGGGTGGATGCGCCGGGAGCGGAAGATGCGCTGCGGCTGATGACGGAGGATCAGGTTGCAAAGCATGCGGCAGGCAAGGCGCTGCTGGCGCGATTTGGGCCGGAGGGAAAGCGTCTGATTACCGATCCGCTGACGTTTGATGACCAGATGAAGGAAGCCAGTGAGGCCGTCGGTGAGGGACAGGTGACCATAACGGGAGATTTGGCCCTTCTGAGCAGCGATCCCGCTTCGCGGATGAAGATCATGGCGCGGTTGCGAAGGATTAACGGGGTATGGAAACTCGACGAATCGGGATACGCAGCGTCGTTGGGGAAGGATGGGGCGGCAAGGACGAAGCTGCGAGAAGATGCGGCGCTGATGAACGAGTGGACGAAGCGCATCCAGGCGGGCGAATTTGCGAACCTGAATGAGGCCCAGGCGGGGCTTGGGTTGCTGACAGCCGTGGCGGAAAGACGAGGCGGGCTCACGGCGACGCGGCCGGCGGATAATCGCTGGGCGCGCAAAGCGCGCGAGGCGGGGCTTACGCCGGTGCAGAGGGCGGCGTATGAAGCGATCGCGGAATTGCCGGATTGTCAGTGGGAGCAAATGGAAGTTCCGGGTGCGCCTGCTCCCCTGATCCCGGCGCCGGGCACGCCGAACGCGGGGGCAATTATCTCACTGCTGGGAATCGAGGCGGTGCCGGAGCTGGCGGAGGCGCTGGACGACACCCGTGATAGCAAGACACGCACGGCGCACGCGAATCTTCCGCCGTGGAAAGTCAATGCGCTGGCGATCGTGCTGATCCGCGGAATATGCCATCGGGATTTTGTGATCGAGCTGGGTGGGCAGCAGCACACGCTGGAGGAGGTGGCGTCGCATCCGGAATGGGCGCCGGCGTTTCAGGCGGAAATCGACAAGTGGCTTTCGGCGCATGGCAATCAGACGGAGTCGGAGCGGAAAATCGCGGACGTGCAGGATGGCTGGTTCCGCAATCGGCTGGATGCCGTCGAGTGGCTCGGCCGAAACAAGGTCAAAGCGGCAAGCGCGGCGATTGCTGCGGATATCGACCGCACGCTGGCGGCGATGGCCAGTCAGGATGATTCGCTGAAGGAAGACGAAGCGGCGGATTGTGCCGAGGCGCTTGGGCAAATCGGGGCGAAGGATCAACTTGCGAACGTGAAGAACGTGTGCGCCATGTTTTGGGCGAATTGGTCGCGGCGGCACAAGCCGATGAGCTCGATGGATATCGGAAGCTTGTTTCAGGCTTATCACGGGGAGGCGCTGCTGGGCGGGAAGGCGGTGGCTCTCGATGAGTTGCGGGCGATTCAGCGGCAATTTCAGGGAGAGTGGGAGCAGGGCGATCGCGAAGAATATGCCCGCCGGCTGAGGGCCGCGGAACAGTGGTGAGGGAACGGTCCGGACGTCGGGCGGTCAGGCGCGCAGGCCGAGGCGCTCGTCGAAGCCGAGCATCACATTCATGTTCTGCAGCGCCGCGCCAGAAGCGCCTTTGCCGAGGTTGTCGAGGCGGCAGATGATGATGATCTGGCGGGAGGCCTGGGGGGCGGGAGCGTCGCCGAAGACGAAAAGCTCGGCGCGATTGGTATCGTTGCAGGCGGTGATGTCCATCTGGCCGTCGTCGAGGGCTTCACCCGACGCGCCTCCGTCAAGGGGCATGACGCGGACGAAACTCTCGTCCCGGTAGGCGGCGGAGAGAACGGCGTGCACGTCGGCGGCGGTTGCTGCTTTCGCCAGCGGCCCGACGGGCAAAAATGTTTGCACCGCAAGTCCCTTGTAGAGGTCGCAGACCACGGGCGTGAACAGCGGCGGTTGCGACAGGCCGGCGAGTTTTTGCATCTCCGGCAGGTGCTTGTGATGAAGGTTGAGCGCGTAGTGGCGCGGGGCGTGGAGTTTGGGGTTGGGCGGGGAAGCCTCATAGGCGGCGATCATCTTTTTGCCGCCGCCGCTGTACCCCGTGAGGGAAAAGGCGGTGAGGGGCATCGCGGCGGGGATGATTCCCGCGTCCACCAGCGGACGCACCGCAAGCACGAACGCCGTGGCATGGCAACCGGGATTGGCCACGCGTGCGGCGTTCTTGATCTTCTCCCGCTGGCCTTGGATCTCCGGCAGGCCGTAGACCCAGGCGTCATCCGTGCGAAAAGCGGTGCTGGCGTCGATGATGCGCGTGCGCGGATTGTCGATCAGGGCGACCGCTTGGCGCGAGGCGGCATCGGGCAGGCAGAGAAACACCAGGTCGGCGGCGTTGAGCAGCTTTTTGCGCTCGGCGGGGTCCTTGCGCTTGTCGGCATCGATACGCAGGATTTCCAGATCCGAGCGCGTGGCCAGCAGCTCGTGAATCTGCAGGCCCGTCGTCCCCTCCTGGCCATCCACAAAAATCTTCGGCTTCATGGCCTGCTCCATCACACGCCCCCACCCGGCCGTGCGTGTTCCCGCAAAAGCACAACGGCGTCCCGAAAAGGAACGCCGTTGCGAGTGATACCAGACGTTTGTGAATCGCGGGCTTCTCCCCGCGGTGCGTTCCGTTACCGCTTGGAGAACTGGAAGCGCCGGCGAGCGCCGCGCTGGCCGTACTTCTTACGTTCCTTCATGCGGCTGTCGCGCGTCAGGAAGCCGCCGTCTTTCTGACCCGGACGCAGCGAGGGATCATAGAGCGAGAGCGCCCGACCGAGGCCCTGCACGAGGGCGCCGGCCTGGCCGCTGTAGCCGCCGCCGCTGACGTTCACGGTGATGTCGAGGTTGCCGGCGATGTTGGCGGCAATGAGCGGCGAGCGGACGAGGTGGCGATCCTTGGTTTCCTGGAAATAGTGTTCGACCTCGCGGTCGTTCACCGAGAACTTGCCCTCACCAGCGGTGATGCGGACGCGGGCGACGGACTTCTTCCGCCGGCCGGTGCCCCAGTAGAAGACCTTGCCGCCGATGACGACTTTGCCGCGGGAAGAGGGGGCGGCGGTCGGGGTTGCCGGGGTGGTGGTGGTCGCGTCAGCCATGATTGGATCCAGAAGTCAGAAGTCAGAAGACAGAAGTCAGTAGACGGAGAATCACAGTTCGAGTTTTTCGGGTTTCTGGGCGGCGTGGGGATGCTTGTCATCGGCGTAGCACTTGAGCTTGGTGAGCATCTGCTCGCCGATGCGGTTCTTGGGCAGCATGCGCCGCACGGCCAGCTCGAACACCTTGTTGGGACGCCGGGCCTGAAGGTCCTTCAGGCTGGCCACGCCGCGGCCCCCCGGATAGTAGGTGTAGTAGTCGTACTGCCGCTGGTCGGCTTTGCGGCCGCTGACTTTGATCTTCGAGGTGTTGAGCACGACGACGTAATCGCCGGTGTCGACGTTGGGGGTATAAATGGGCTTGTGCTTGCCCATGAGGCGCGTGGCGACTTCGACCGCGAGCCGGCCGAGGGTCTTACCGGCGCCGTCGATGACCAGCCACTTGGCGTTGGTCTGGCCGACCTTGGCGATGGTGGTGCGTCCGGCTGTGCGCGACCGCGCGAGGCGGCGGACAGGCCGGGAGGAGGGGGATGCGGTGGTCATGACACTACCCTGTTCTGCGAGCACAAAGGCTGAAGGATGAACCCCGCGGTGGGTGGGAACGCTCGTGACAGAGTAAGTCCGCCTGCCCTGACGGGAACGCAGCAGTTTACGGTTTTTTGCGGCAATGTCAAGAGTGCGGCCGAACTTGCGGAAACCCAGCCGCCCCGCGAGCCGACCTCAGCCTGCGATCGTGAAGTAGAGTCCCGCCGCCAGGAGGGTAAGCTCGATCAGCAACACGAAGAATTTTTCGGACATGCGGTCCACGATGCGTTTGCCGGCGAAAGACCCGCCGATCATGGTGGGACCCAGGGCCAGCCCGATGAGCAGCACGTGGACGCTCAGCGCGGAGGCGGTTCCATAGGCGATGAGCTTGGTGGTGTGCATGACCACGGTCGCCAGCGCTTCGGTGCCGATATAGCTTGCTTTGACCAGTCCATAGGAGAGAAAGAAGGGGGCCATCAACGGCCCGACGCTTCCCATGAGGGCGGAAAGGAAACTCGAGGCAGCGCCCAGCAGGGCGAAGGCGCGCAAGGGAAGTCGAGGGACGCGGCCGCGCCGCCGTCGGCGATAGACCACCATCGTGAGCAGAAAAACGCCCAGCAGGCGCGTCAGGAACGTGCCCGGAACCCGCGCGAACAGCAGCCCGCCGACGAATGCCGCCGGCACGCCGCCCAGGGCGAACCACAGCACGACCCGCCCGGCCACGTCGCGCCGATTGAACCAGACCCGGCTCGCATTTCCGATCAACTGCGCAACCGTCAGGATGGGGATCGCGTCCCGCACGCCAAAGACCAGCACCAGGATCGGCAGCAGGACCGCCGCCCCGCCGAAGCCGGTAACCGCCGCCAGCGCCGCCGCGACAAACGATCCGACCAGCAGGAGCAGCCATTCAAGATGGAGAGGCATGCGATATCCCGCGGAAGCTCGGACACGGGCATTTTCAGGGCCGGGGAACGCGCCATCATACACGGGCGCTTCGGCGAGCGCCGGCGCAAACGCGCGGGGCGCAGCCGGCCGGGCGCCTGTGCGACCCTCGCAAGCCGGGCGCTGAGCCACGAGCGCTGTTTCGCGGTGGAAACGAATCGGGTATACTGCGGGGCCACTCGCCGGAGTGGCGGAATGGCAGACGCGATGGACTCAAAATCCATTGTCCTCACGGGCGTGTGGGTTCGACTCCCTCCTCCGGCAATCTTCTCCCCTTGACAAAAACCGCTGAATCCAGCGGTTTTTTTATGCGCCCGTCATGGCCCCCATCAGCCGCCGCGCAGGCCCCTGCGGCCCTGGGGCAGGCGTTCCGCCGGGGTGTCCGTTTCGAAGAAGCGGCGCATTTGCGGGCCTTGCTTGAGCGGGTCCATCAGGCGGTGATAGTCCGGGTCGGAGAGCGTCTGCTTGCAGACCGTGTCCAGGTTGCGCGCCGAGGTGCGGATCGCTTCCAGAGCGCCCTGAAGCTGCTCGGCGGTGACGGCCGGCGGGAGCGACGCCTGGGCCGGGGCGCCTCCATTGGCCTGGGGATTCTGCACGCCGGCCTGAAGCTGGCGAATGTCGCGCAGGTCCGTGTAGAACTTCGCGATCGCCGGATAGAGCACGGCTTTTTGCGAATCCGTCAGCGACAGATGGTCGAGGACGGTGCCCACCGCCTGCGGCCCCCGGCCGGTCATGTCGATCGACATCTCCATCACGTCTTCGCCCGCGGTGTCCGGACCGCCGGGCTTCGTGCGGCCCCGAAGTTCGGGCGGAACGGGCCGGCCCACCAGCAGTTCGTCGAGAACCTGTCCGACGCGCGTGGGATCCATCCAGGCGTATCCGGCCTGAAGCACGCCTTTGGCATCGATGATGAAGGTCATGTTGGGATAGCCGCCATAGGCGTTCGAGGTGAAGTCGTTGAACTGGTCGACCGCGATTTCCGCCGGATTGATGTGCAGGCGCCCGGCGGTCTGCTTCGCCAGGGCGATCCGCTCGGTGAGGCTGGTCGGAGCGGCGAAGGAGAAGCCCTGATCCGTGTTCAGGTCGATCGCGCGGGGCGAGTCGGCGGCGTGCGACTCCTTGGCGTAGAGGATGATGAACGCGACCCTGCCTTCGTATTTTTTGGCGAGGGCCTCGACTGCTTTGGCCCGGGCGCGGAACAGCGGCTCGGTCGCGGAGCCGAACTCCAGCACCACCGGCTTGCCGCGAAGATCGTTGAGATGGATGGGCTTGTTGTCCAGCGTCACGGCGGCGATCTCGGGGGCCACCGTGCCCAGCGCGGGATGGTGCGCCGCCACAGGGGCGTCGGCGAATACCAGCGGAGCGGCGGCAAGCAGGCCGGCCAGAACCAGGGCGCTGCGGCTGAGGTGAAGAGTCATCGGCGGTCTCCTTGTCTCACAGATTAGCACGACGGCGCCGCCCAAAGGTTGCGAGGTTTCCCCCCAGAGGGCGGGGCCTATACACTATATCGGTTCATGATCAGTTCATGGCAGGAGGTTTGTGGCGAATGCCTTCACCGGTGCATCCCTATAGCGATTATGGCGTGTCCTTGCGGACCTTGCGTTCCGCCCGGGGGTGGCTGGGATTCCTGCTGGTCATGTGCGTGGCGTGGCAATTCATCGGCTTTGCGCTCTTTTACTGGACGCCGCAGCCCTATGAATCGATGCGCCCGGAGTACGTCCCGAGCATTCCCACCGCCTCAGCGCCCGCCATCGGGCCGACCACGCAGGGAGAGTCGGTTCCCTTCCTGCCGCAGACGCCCCAGGGCAAGCGCCTGAACGTGCGCAAGGAGTGGGAGCTGACCTACATGATGGTGGTGCCGGTGACGCAATTGGCGTCGCTGATTGCGGTTTCCAGCCAGGTGATCATCGTGTTCATCACGCTGCTGGTGGTGCTGGTGGCCCAGGCGCCCGGGGTGGCGCAGATCACGCGCAGCCTGATCTGGTCGGTGCTGCTCCTGTTCATGTTCCTGCCCTGGCAATACTTCGCCCGCGATTTTCCCATTCCGGGCGTCATTTATTCCTACACGGAAATGACCAGTTTCATCGGCCCGCACGTGGTCAAAGGAATCGCCATCAACGGGCTGCACACCTGGCTGCTTTTCGGCCGGTTCATTGTCTGGCCGCTGGTGGGCCTGCTGGTGCTCTTGATCACCTCGGAGCGCTATCGCGCGGGGATCATGATCGCCATCGGCCACCCGCTGCAAAGCATCTTGCAGCCGCGCGGCGGCGCCGTGACCGCGGGACCTCCCGTGCCCAAGCCCGCGGCGCTCACGCGCGGATAACTCGGTTCATCGGGGTCCACCTCGTGATGATTGTTGGCGACGTTTGCAGGGGTTGTTTGTGATGCGGCAGGTGATGGCAGGCCTGGTGGTGGCGGTGGCGGCGGTGGCGTGCGGAAGGGCGTGGGGGCAGGTGGATGCGGGCGGCGGCGGCGCGATTGCAGCGCTGCCGGCGGGAGTGAAGGTCACGCGCGGAATCGTGTACGCTAAAAATGCCGACGGCGCTGACCTGCGCCTGGACACTTACGTCCCCACCGCCGGCGATGGCCGCGCGATGCCCGTGCTCCTCCGCCTGGGCACGAAACGCGAGGCGCCCACCGCCGCCGCGATGGAACTCCTGGGCAAGGGCTACGGCCTGGTGTACGCGGCTTACCTGCCCGAGGCAACGCCGGCGAACGTCGCCTTCACCCGTTTCCCCAACGACCTCCACGCCGCGAAAGCCGCCGTCCGCTGGATTCGTGGCGCCGCCGTGCAGAACGGTTTTGACAAGGAGCGCATCGGCCTGTGGGCGTCGGGCAGCGGGGCGTCGATCGCCGCGCTGCTCGCGATGACCCCCGATCAGCCGGCGCTCAACGGAACGATGGGGGATTATCCGAAGGAATCAAACGCCATCCGGGCGCTCTGTCTCTTCGGCGGCACGACCGACTGGCGCAACGCCGAGCTTTACGGCGACGAGACGGTGAATATCCCCGGTTCGCCCGCCTATCAGTTGTTCGGCGACAATCCGAAGGGCGCCCCCGATGCGGCCCGGCAGGCGTCGGCGGTCAATTACATCCGGCCGACCTCGCCCGCCGTGCTCATGGTCACCCTGGCCAGCGACCCCAACCGCGCGATGCACCTGATCTTTGCCGAGACCCTGCGCCGCGCAGGCGTCGCCTCGGCGCTTTACGAAGAAGAGACCGGCGCCGGTCTGGGCGGCAAGTCGGTGGATGAGGGAAAGCTCAACCAGCGCGTGCTGCAATTCTTCGATGACACGCTCGCCGGGGGCAACGCCCCGCCGCGGATGACCGTGCAGGAAGAAATCACCAGGCTCGCCGATGCCGGTCTCTACAAGCAGGCCAATCGGTTGATCGAGGAGCAGATGGCGCGCGTGACCGTGTCCGGCCGCGCCCCGTGGCTCAAGCTCACCAGCGAGCTGGCCTCCCGGCAGCGCGAGCCGGCCATCGCCCGCCTCAAGGAAGTGCTCAAGGCCCACGCCGCCGCCGAGAACGCCAACGTCGTCTGGACCATCCGCGAGGTGCTCACCGATCCCGAGCGCATCGGACAATACGATGTCGAGGCGACCCTGCGGGCGCAGCAATACGACGCCCGCGCGCGGGCGCTCCAGGCGGTCCAAGCGCTCAACGCGCTGGTCGTCAAAAAAGATTGGACCGCGGCCGAACGCCAGGCGGATCGCATGCGCCTCGCGACGGCCCAGGACATGGATGGCTCGCTGGTGCGCGAATACCTGGCGCGCTACGCCGCGCTGCGCGCTCAACCCATGGCCTGGCCGCAGGGCGTCTCCCCCGTCGCCTATGCCGCGGACTTCGGACAGGATCTCTACGGCAACTGGATGGATGTGAAGGCCGGCGGCGTGATGCAGCGATTCCGCTGGATTCCCCCCGGAAATTTCGCCATGGGCTCGCCGAAGGACGAATGGGGACGCCTGCCCAACGAACCCATTTTGCAACCGACAACGATCGCCAGGGGCTTCTGGCTCGCCGACTGCGAAGTAACACAAGCGATGTGGAACGGCGTCATGGGCAAGGGCGACAACCCCTCGCATTTCACCGGCGCGAATCTGCCCGTCGACGGCGTGAGTTACGCCCACGCTGTCAATTTCCTGCGCGCCATGGGACTCGGCGCCAGGCTCCCCACCGAGGCGGAATGGGAATACGCCTGCCGCGCCGGCGGCCGCGACATGTATCCCGGCACCGGCCGCCTCAAAGACACCGCCTGGTTCTGGGATGAAGCCCAGGACACCCGCGACTCCAGCGACATCCGCATCCTCCATGACCTCGAAACCGTCTCCGGCGGCGCCACCGGCACCCACGCCGTCAAGGGAAAACTCCCCAATCCCTGGGGACTTTACGACATGCAGGGCAACGTGTGGGAATGGTGCGAACCGATCGCCGGGGCTGGCGCGGCGCAACGCAGCGAGCTGGCCCGCGAGACCAAGGTGCTCAAAGGCGGAAGCTGGCTGTCGATTCCCCAAAGCTGCCGCCCGGCGCGCTCGGCCGCCTTCGGCATCGAACAGGGCTCCTGGACCTTCGGCATGCGCGTGGTGATCCCGGGAAGTTAAACGTTAATCGCGCGTGACGCGTTACGTTGCCTCTTACGAGTCGGCCGTCGCAGGCAGGTTCAGGAAAAATCGCAGTTCCCCCTTCGTCGGTCCGCACGGCCGGCACCAGTAGCGCGCCCGGCGATCCGGCCGCCGGTGCCGCGAGTACGTCTTTCCGCATGCCGGACAAGCGCCGCACCACCGCCCCGCCGGCATCCGCGCCTCCCCCTTGTCGCAACGCTCCGGCTTGCACCCCACGCGCACGCACATCGTCTTCCACCGTGGCCCATGACCCGCCTCTTCCCCCGCCAGCGCATGCGCAATCTCGTGCAGCACCGTCTCCCGCACCTGCTCCTCCGGATTGTGCGCCACGAAATGCGCGGACAATTCAATCCGCTTCTCCCGATACCGGCACAACCCCAGCGCCCGCTTCCGGCGATTCCAGGAGAATGTCCAGTCCGTAAGTTGATGAAGAACAAGCAACCGGCGAGCAATCTGTTCAGCGGCGAGAAAATCCATGACGCGCATCCGTACGCAGGTACAACGCGCGAAATTATACCCGGCCCACAGCGTGGCGTCAGGGTGCAGGTTGCGAACTTCCCGACGCGTCCATGTGCAGTTCGCCGAGCGTGATGGCTTCGGCCTTAACGGGGCGGACAGTCGCCAGTTGGTGGTCCTCGAAGCCGCCATCGTGCATGTCCGGGCCCATGGATTCGAGCTGGTATTCCTGCCCGGGGATGAGACCCGTGAACGTGAAATCACCGTGTGCATCTGTGCTGACGCGCTGCAGGACGTGGCTGATGCCTCCGCCCTTCTCCTTGTCTTCGAGAAACAAGCTGCACATCAGCTGTTGATTCGCGACCGGCGCTTTGTCCGGGCCGACCAGCCGCCCGCTCACCTTCGCCGCCGGCCCCACAGCCAGCGTCACGCCATCATCGCCCGGATTGACGATCATCATGCCGGCGAATTTCCCGTCAGAGGATGCGGCGATCAGGTGAATCTGCACCGTGCTCCGCCGCAGCGTGAAAGTGCCATCATCATTCGCAGCGCCGCTGGGTTCGCGCATGCCGGTGAATTCGAGTTGCACGCTGTCGAGACTGGCCCTGCCCACCGCCTTGCTCGGATCGCCCGCAAGCACCACTTTGCCACTGAAAATGGCCGGCGCGTCGGGATCCGTTTCCGAGTGCAGATTGACCGTCAGCTCAGGCTTTCCCTCGCGCTTGAATTGCTCCATCACCCGGCCGGGCGGGATATAGCACTCGACATAGCCGTCGCCCGCAATCGCATAAAAATCATAGCTGCCGGTTTTATCCGTGGTGGTCATCATCGAGAAATGCGGCATGATGGCTTTGCGGTTGACAACGCCGCCCGGAAATTGAACAGCCGGCGGAAGATCGTCGTACGAGTGGTCATATACAATGAGCGAAACCTCGGTATCAGGCGCGGGCTTCTTTTTGGGTCCCGCCGTTACCTGCCCATGAATGTGTTCCGCCGGCGCCAACTTGAGTTCCAGCGGACCTGCCAGCGCATCCTTGTGCAAAATGAAGTTGGCCTTCGCCGCTTCCACCCCGCGATAAGCAACCATGGAGTAGTACAATTCCGGATCGATGTTCATCTCGAAGGTGCCATCCGCTTTGGTTTTCACCTGCCCGTTGAAGTCATCGAACTGGTAACCCGCCCCGCCTACCTCGACGGTGGCCGACCCCGCCGGACGTCCGAGCTGATCGCGCACGATTCCCGTGAGATGGATCTGCGGAATTAACGTGACCTGCAAATCGCCCTTGTCCTTGGGACGCCACACCCAGCGCTGCGCCGAAGTGTACCCCTCCTTGCGCACCCAGAAGGCGATGCCGACCTGTTCATCGGCGGGAATGAAATCAAATGTTGCGTTGCCGTTCGCATCACTGGTGCGGTCAAAATCGCGCAATCCGCAGTTCAACTCGCCGCCCTTGTCCGGCTTGGTGAAATACCACGGATTGACGTCCACACCCGCCATCGGCTGCCCGGATTCATCGGTCACGTGCACCTTCACCGGCGTCGCGCCATTGAGCGTCAGTGTCACGGGTGCAGAAAAGTCCGGCGCCAGATGATACGGATCCGTCCGTGGCTGCGATTTGTACACGACGAGCTGGTAATCAAGCCCGACGTTCTCTTTGAATGCAGCGACGTATTCCAGCGGAGCATCCTGCGGAACGTGCAACGTGGCGGTGCCATGCGCATCGCTCGCCACACGATCCAGCAACTGGTAAGAAAACGCGCCGACCGCCACCGTCGCCCCCGACAGCGGCTGTTTGTGCGCATCCAGCACTGTCACCGAAATCGTCCGCGCCGGTTTGGCAATCAGATGCAGCGGCGCCGGCGGCAACCCGCCCTTCGCCCGCTCCTCCTGCCCATACGCAACCAGCGAACGATCGCCATTCGCCGCCAGATAATCGCCGTAAATCGAATTCGGCTCGCCGCAGGTAATCGTAAATGATCCGTCGACATTCGACCGCGCGGAGTAAGTATTCTTCTGGCGATCCGCCGTGATCAGCACGTCCCCCAGCGGCTTGCCCGCAACATCGGTGACCATGCCGGAAAGCCGGGCCGCCGGCGGTGGAGCGTCATTACCCGCCGGCGCCTGCGCACGTCCCACCGGCGCCAACAGCGACAGCGCAAGCACGCCGAGCAACATCACCTTCATAGGCCAACTCCGCCAATGCACGATGGAACCGTAATACCGTTGCCGACAGCGACGACATTATACCGGCAGCGTCGCCCGCAAACGCTCGATCACCGGCGGAATGATCCGCAGCGCCGCATCGATCTCCTCCCCCGTCGTGAAGCGCGACAGCGAAAACCGAATCGCCCCATGCGCGATTTCATCGGGAATCCCCATCGCCCGAATCACCGGCGACGGTTCCAGCGACCCCGACGAGCACGCCGCCCCCGCCGACGCGCACAACCCCTGCTCCGACAGCAGCAGTAGAATCGCCTCCGCCTCCAGCCGCGCAAACGAAATGTTGGTCGTCGTCGGCAACCGCTTCACCCCCCCACCGCCGCCGTTCACCGACGCCTCCGGAATCGCCGCCAGCAGTTGCGATTCCAGCCGATCGCGCAACTCCGCCACCCGCGCATACGCGTTTCTCTCCACCGCCGCCTTCGCCAGTTCCGCCGCCCGCCCCAGCCCCACGATCCCCGCCACGTTCTCCGTCCCCCCGCGCCGATCCCGCTCCTGCGGCCCCCCGCGCTGCCACGGCTGCCACCGTACGTTGCGTCGCACAAACAGCGCCCCCGCTCCCTTGGGCCCATGAAACTTATGCCCCGACAGCGACAGCAAATCGATCGGCAGCCCCTTGACCGACATCGGAATCTTCCCCACCGCCTGCGTCGCATCCACATGAAACGGAACCCCATTCCGCCGGCAAAGCTCCCCGATCGGCCCGGGATCGATCAGCACCCCCGTCTCATTGTTCGCCCAGATAACCGACACCAGCGCCACCTCCGCCGCCCGCGCCGCCAGCGTTTCCGCCAACCGGTCCACATCCAGCGCCCCGGCCCGATTCACCGGAATCTGCACCAGCTCGCATCCCGCGCGCTCCAGCGCATGCGCCGGTTCCCGAATCGCCGAATGCTCCACCGTCGACGTGATCAGCACCCGCCTCGGCGCCCGCGCCGCCAGCAGCCCATGCAACGCCGCATTGTTCGATTCCGTCGCCCCCGACGTGAACACCAGCTCGCGCACCTCGCAATCCAAGAGCGCCGCCAGTTGATGCCGCCCCCGCTCCACCGCCTGCCGCGCCTCCTGCCCAAACCGATGCATCGACGACGGATTCCCATACTCCTCCGTCAAAAACGGCAGCATCGCCTCCAGCACCGCCCCATCCACCCGCGTCGTCGCATTGTTGTCCAGATAAATCATAAAGGAATTGTAGCGGGCCGATGACCATCTGGCGTCGCCTCAATCCAGCATCGACGGCCGGCATCCTGCAAAGCCGCGGCGCAAAGCAAAGCCCGCAGCGAATGGCCACGGGCTCAATGAGATCATTCAAGTGGAACAAGAAGCGGCATCAGAACGGCCGCGTCTCCGCCAGATGCACCCAGTTCCCCGCCGGATCGCGCAGCACCGCCGTCGTGTTCAATCCATCGTGCGTGTGCAGCAGTTCATGCGCAATCCGCGCATGCTTCAACCGCGGCAGAATGTTCCCGATGTTCCGCACCGTCAGCTTCACCGTCCCCAGCAACTGGTGCCGCCGCGACAGCAATACTTCACGCCGCAGATGTTTGAACCGAATGTTCTCATCATCATCCGAAATGATGAAATCCAGGCCCAGCACGTGCCCATAGAACCGGCGAAGGATGCCGCGCGGAATGTCGCCCGCCGCCAGCACCACCGTGTTCACTGCCACGATCGTCTCCGCGGGCACCAGCGGCGCCGGACGCGACTTCAGGGGTTCGAGATGGAAGGTCGTTTCAGTCATGGATGTACCTTACTACCAGCATCGGGGGCATACAAAAGAAAACGCGTCACATTTTGTCGGCACCCGCGATAAAAACCCTCCAATCTCTATGACGCATGGCCTCCGCCAAAGTTTCGTATCTATTTTCCGCCACACCCCGACAAGATGGGGTAAAAACACGGGTTATGACGACCCGCCCGCACCCTCCCCTCACCGTCGGCACGCCAAAACTGCGCCCCCCTCTTCCTATTTCCGCGGCTTCAACGTCTCAATCCCCCCGTCAAACCGCGCCACCATCGCCTCCGCCGCCATCCCCACAAACAACCCCGTCCCCACCACCCCCGCCAACGCCCGCAGCTGCGTATCCACCGCCGCCGGATCCCCCAGCAGCCCCGGCGGAAACCGGCAATGCAAATAGGGATTCCCGTTGTCCGTCAAAAACGCCTTCCCATCTGCCGCCATCCGCTGCGTCACCGTCGCTCCCATCGCGCTGATCTGCCGCACCAGCACCGGCCGCGCAAATTCCACCACCTCCACGAACACCGGAAACTTCGTCCCCAGCGTCTCCACCAGTTTCTCCTCCCCCACCACGATGATCAGGTGCGCCGCCAGCGACTCCACCACCTTCTCCCGCAGCAGATTCCCGCCGCCCCCTTTGATCACATTCAGCGCCGGGTCCACCTCGTCCGCCCCGTCGATCGCAATGTCCAGATGCGCCACCTCCTCCAGCGTCGCCACCTCGATCCCCGCCTCCCGCGCCACCCGCTCCGTCAGCACGCTCGTCGGCACCCCCACGATCTTCAGCCCCTCCCCACGCACGCGCTCCCCCAGCGCCCGCACAAACGCCAGCGCCGCCTTCCCCGACCCCAGCCCCACGCGCTGCCCCGCCTCCACGCGCCGCGACGCCGCCTGCCCCAGCCGCTCCAACTGCTCCACCGTCGCCGCCCGATCCGATCCCGCATTCTTCGTCATAGGCATTCCTACCTTCATAAAACCCGAGTCCCTCACTATACCGCATCCTCCACCGATCGCGCCCATCACCGCCCCGCGTTCTTTAATCCACCTTCACCCCGGGTTATATTCATGCGTCGCACTCGCGCGGCTCTTCTTGACCTCTCCGCAGGGCCCCCATGGACCCCACTTCCTCTCCCTCCTCCTGGAACGCGCCCGACGATTGGCGCGCCGATGGCACGCGCATCTCCGATATCTCCAACCTCCGCACCAGCCCCTGGACCGCCGTCCTCGCCGCCAGGGAAACCCGCCCCGGACAAACCCTCGACATCATCATCAAACGCTTCGCCGTCCCGCGCGATGTCGTCCAGGACCCCGAACGCATCGCCGCCGAACGTGAAAAATTCCTCGCCGCCGCCAAAATCCAGAAAGACCTCTCCGACATCCACGCCAAAGGCTGGGTCCAGGTCTTTCATCTCTCTCACGATCCCGACAACACCGCCTTCGCCATGCGCAAGTGCGGCCCCTCCCTCAAAGATTACATCGACAACCGCCTCGCCCTCTCCGCCAAAGACCTCTACGCCCTTGTCCTCTCCGTCCTCGAAGGCCTCAACGAACTCTTCATCCGCAACCACCGCTCCCACGGCAACCTCAAAGCCTCCGACATCCTCGTCGCCTGCCCCGGCGATCCGCTGCCCTACAAACTTTCCGATCCCGCTCCCAAAGGCGAAGAGCACTCCGCCAACGATCTCTATGCCCTCGGCGCCGTCCTCTATCACCTCATCGAGCAGCGCGAGTACGACCCCCTCACCCCCATCATCGCGACCACCCGCTGGGACCGCTTCGGCGCCAAACGCGACCGCTGGATGCACTTCATCAACGCCCTGCTCAATCCCAACGGCTGGCACGATCCGCTTCCCCGCGTCATCAGGGAAGCCCAGCGACTCAAGCCCGCCAGCCCCGTCCGCAACGCCGCTCTCGCCGGCGCCGGCGCACTGATCCTCCTCGCCGCCGCCTTCGCCGCCTATAAATTCCTCCCGCCGCTCCTGAGCAAAATGAATCCCCCCGGACCCGCCACCCTCGCTTCCAACAACCTGCCCGCCGGCGTCGATCCCGCCGCCAAAGCCGCCCTCGAATCCGCCCGCACCCGCTACGCCGACATCCGCACCAGGTGGCAAAATCTCGTCAACAACTCCAAGTTCGATCACACCAGGGCTCGCACCATCGCCCGCGAAGCCTTCAACCTCCTGCCTGATCAAACCGCTCCCCTCACCGATACCGCCTCCGTCCACGCCGCCGCCACCGCCTACGACAAAGCCGCCGACAAGCTCGGCGATGCGCTCACCACCGCCACCCAGGAAGAAGCCGCCGGACAAACCTCCGAAAAATCCGCCACCGACGCCTTCAACCAGGCCAAAGCCGAATACACCGCCGCCAAGGCCAACTGGGACAGCCTCTCCGCCAAGCTCACCCCGCGCTTCCCTCACCCCCGCTCCAAAGCGCTCGCCGACTCCATCGTCGTGCCCGATGCCCAGCCCCCCTCCGACATCCCCGCCATCCGTAATGCCGGAATCGCCTTCCACGCCGCCGCCGAAAAACTCATCGAAGCCTCCACCGTCGCCATGCAGGAAGAAGGCGCCGCCCAGAACATCGACAAGCTTCACACCGCCTTCGATCAGGCCCGCGCCAAGTATCAGGACGTCTACGACCGCTGGCAGATCGCCTCCAAAGCCGCCAACATCAACCTCAAAGCTCCCAACGATCTCGTCGACCAGGCCCGCGCCGCCCTGCCCAACCAGATCGTCCTCTCCGATTCCGATCCCAACACCTACAAGACCGCCACCGACGCCTACACCACCGCCGCCGCTAAAATCGAACAGGCCATCACCCTCCTCAACGACTCCAAGGCCGCCGCCACCAAGCAGACCGCCGACACCTCCGACGCCGTCGCCCGCGCCAACGAAGCCCTCTCCAATCACAACTACGCAGAGGCCCTCACCTGGTACAAAAAAGCCGCCACTCTCGGTTACGCACCCGCCATGTGGCAGGTCGGACTGCTCTACGAAACCGGCGACGCCGGCGAGCAGGACCTCGCGCAAGCCGCCCGCTGGTACAAACAAGCCGCTGACCTCAACGAACCCCGCGCCATGACCGACCTCGGCTCCCTCTACGAAAAAGGCCGCGGCGTTGACAAAGACCTCGCCCAGGCCGCCGCCCTCTACCGCAAGGCCGCCGACCTCAAATACCCCCCCGCCATGGTCAACCTCGGTGTCTTCTACGAGAACGGCATCTCCGTCGAACAAAACTTCTCCCAGGCCCGCACCTGGTACGAACAGGCCGCCGACCTCAACAACCCCGTCGCCATGTTCTACCTCGGCACCATCTATGAGAAGGGCAAAGGCGTCAGCATCGACTACGACAAGGCCATGACCTGGTACAAAAAAGCCGCCGACCTCAAGAACGCCGCCGCCATGAACGCCATCGGCAACCTCTACGACAACTCCAGCTACAAGACCGATCCCGCCCAGGCCTTCTCCTGGTACAAAAAAGCCGCCGACGCCGGTTACGCCCCCGCCATGTGCAACCTGGGCGCCTTCTACGACAACGGCAAAGGCACCCCCCTCGACCACGACCAGGCCTTCAAATGGTTCAAAAAAGCCGCCGACCTCAACAACGGCATGGCCATGTTTAACCTCGGCATCCTTTACGAAACCGGCCGCGGCGTTGACAAAAATATCACCGAAGCCCTCGCCTGGTATCGCAAAGCCGCCCACTCCGACGACCCCGCCGCCGTCGCCTCCGCCTCCGACCGCCTCGGAAAACTCGGCTTCCCCGTCGGCGACTGAATGCGCCTTTTCTACCCCAAGACCTCGTCACCCTGCCCCCCTCAACTCGCGAACCGCTCGGGGTTTCCAAACCCACTCACCTTATCTGTTCCTTTCCCCTTCCCTGCACGCCGCCGTATCAATGCCAGTCCCCCCACGGCGAGAATTCCCAGCGTGCCTGCCTCGGGTACACTCACGTCGCCGCCCGTATACGCCGCCACCAGTTGGCCATCTTGCACGATGTCCAACTCTCCATTGACCACGATCGTCCCGGCAAAACCCGTCTCGTCTATGACCATCACCCCCGAGGATGGGATCGTCACGGTATCCACCCCTGAAATACCGCCGTGCGAGACGTCCAGCATTCCGCCCGTCCACGTCAATTGCCCCGGCTGCTCGGCACCTCCCAAAAGCAGCGTATCCCCCAGCACCAGTTTCCCGCCACTCACAAGCGACAACGTCCCGGTGACGTTCAGGGGATCCAGCACGTCCACTTCTCCCCCCACTGTCATGTTTGCCATCGTCACCGCGCTTCCGGTCTCCAGCGTCGTGACGGATCCCGCGTTGGTCACCAGATCCCCCATGCCCGTGAGATCCGCGCCGCTGGCGAACAGGGCCTTCGCATTCGTTCCGACCACCGTCCTCGTGGGAGCAAAGGCGCCCATAACGGTGGTCGCGGCAGACGTTGCGAGGTCCACTTCCCCCGCGCCGCTCACGGCGCCCGTCACCGTCAGCGTACCCAAGGTCAGAACCGCCGGCGCGTCCACTGACAGCGTACCCCCGAGAGACCCGCTGTCGATCACCAGTTTCCCCTGCTTCACCTGCACCGCCCCGGTGTTGTTGACCACTCCTAATTCGACCGTCCCGGTGCTGGTGCTTTTGATCAACGTCCCCGCATTATTGACTGTCACTGCAGTTCTCGACTGCGAGGAAGCCCGCATCTCGAACGTCGCCCCCGCGAGGTTGTTGATCGTCCCGCCGCCGAGCGCGAGCGTCCCGGTCGCCCAGACCGCGCTGCCCTCATTCGTCAATATCCCGCTAAGTGTCTTTGTATAGCTGGTCGCGAGCGTGATGCCGCCTTTCGCATCTACCGTCCCACTCCCCATGATCGCCTGCCCGCTCCAGTTGAAAACACCATCCACAGTCAGCGTCTCTCCCGCGCCCACCGTCAGTCCCGTGCTGATCGGATTGCCCGCAACGTTTCGCAGCGTCAGTGAGCCAATCTCCATCGACGATTCGACATCCAGCGTCCCGCCCGCCAGGTCCCATCCGCCCGTCATCGTCAGCGGCGTGGACACCACAGTCGCGCCCGACACCAACTGGATCGTTCCTGCGTTGCTCAAGCTGCCGCCGTCGAGCGTCCAATTACCGGCGTTGCTCAATATCGCCCCCGCGCTCACCGTGATTGACCCATTGCCGGAAACGCCGGGTGCCACCAGTGTCCCCCCCTCCACCAGAACGCTGCCCGCGTTGGCCAGCGGCCCGCCCAGCAGGACCAGCGATCCAGTTCCGGTCTTGCGCAGGGTTCCATCATTAGTCAGCCCCCCGGCGCCCAGCGTGAGTGAACCCGCCGCGCTGCCTGTGATCGTGCCCGCATTCGTCAGACCCGCCGCGGACAGGCGTCCACCGTTCAGGTCGATCAGTCCCCCCGCCCCCACCTGCAGCGTGCCACCCACGATCAGCGTCTGGCCCGTACCCAGCGTCAATGTTGGCCCAAAAAGGCCGTCCGCATCTACCCCGACGTCGCCGCCCAACGAGAGAGTTCCCGAGAGGAATTGAAACGTTCCGTGACTGACGATCGTGTTTGCTGCCAACACTCCGCCTTGGAGCGTCAGCGACGCCCCGGCATCCACCGTCACGTCACCCGCCACGGTTACCGATTGGCCCCTCACCAGCGTCACCTGGCTTCCAAGAAGCTGCCCGCTCCCCACTTCCAGGCCCGATTGCGTCAGCATCAGCGCGCCGCTTTCCTCCATGAAGCTTCCCCCCGCCAGCACTGCGCTCCCCGCCGTCAGCGTTCCCCCCTGCAACGTGAGCGTCACGCCCGGCCCCATTGCGAGTTGCCCGGCCACCGACAGATTCTGCGGACCGGCGCTCAGGTCCACCGACGCTCCCAGCGGTCCGCTGGCATCCAGTAGCAGGTCCCCCGTCAGCGCCAACGTACCGGAATTCCACGTGATCGTACCGCCCGCGTTCACCAGCCCCGCGGTCTGCAACGTGCCGCCATTGAGAAGCAGCGTCCCCGGTCCCCACAGCGTAGTGGTGCCTCCAATCGTTGCGAGGCCCCCGGCCTGCAATTCGAGAACGCCGGCGTTGCCCGCAGCTTGCGCATCCCCGCCGATGAACAGATCGCCTGTTCGCGCGAAGGTCGACCTGCCGCCCGGCGCACTTTTCAGCCGCAAGGTCACGCTGCTACCCGCATCCTCCGCCGCCAAAGCGAAATCGGTCCCGGGCATCACCAGGTCGCCAGCATTAACCTCAAGTATCCCCGACCGCAGGTCCAGGGCCCCCCCCGTCATCATTTGCAGATTTCCCGTCTGCAGCGTCCCCCCATTAAGGACCACCGTACCCGTCCCTCCTTTCCCTCCCACCGAGGAACCGCCCGAAATAGTCACCACTCCCCCGGTATTTACATCCAGTTTGCCGGTCCCGCCGGATGATGGATACTGCGTCGGACTGGGGCCGCCGATCCACAATGCCTGCGCCGTCACGGTGGCGCTGTAACCCGCCGCCGTTCCTCCGACGTCCAAAACGCCCGTACCGCCAGTTGCCGTCCCAATGGACAGGTTCCCCGCAACGCTCGTCAGCGCCCCGTTGGTCACGTGCATCACGCCGCTTCCCTGGTAACCCACCCACAGATTAGCAGTCGCAGAAGGAATGCTTACCGTCACCGTCGAACGGCTGATTGCCGAAGCCCCATCCACGGTCAACGTCCCGCTGCCGCCGGCGGCGTACCCGACCGTCCAATTTGCTCCCGATCCAGCCGCGCCCTGCTCGAACGTCATCACGCCAGTTCCCAGGCCGCCCACGTGCAGCGTGGGCACGTCATACTGGGAATCCACATCGCTTACTGTCACGCTGCCCTGCACGCCCGCGAACAAGCCGATGACGGATTGCTCGCTGATCGACACCCTGCCGCCATTGCTGATGTCGACCGACCCGGTACCCCCCACTCCCACATGAAAAGCCGCCGCATCTACCTCAGATCCACTTCCGGTGATGACCACCCGGCCGGTTCCGTCTGGCGCTGGGGTTCCGAAGGTTCCTCCGACGTGAACCGTGCCCGACGTCAGGTTCGCTCCCGAGACGATTAGTGTCCCATCGCCTCCGCGTCCGACGATCCATTCTCCCAACGCACCCGTGTTGAAGTTTCCCGAGCCCAACGTCAGCGTCGCCGTCTGACCCGGCAGCGTCGCGATCGTCGACGTCATATACGCGGTGTAGGTGTTACTTCCCCCCTCGAATTGCACCGCACCGGCATTCACTTGGAACGAATACGAGGAAATCGCCTGGCTGAACGTCACGGTGTACGCGCCGTCCACGCCAAACACGGGATTGTCCGTCGCTGTGGGCGCGATATTCCCCACCCAGTTCGTCCCCACCGTGTAAACCCCATCGACCGGCGCTGCCCATGACACCGTCGCCGCCGCGCTCCGTGGCACCTGACAAAGAACGCCCAATACCGATCCCGTCAACAGCCCCACCACCCACATCTGCCTTCTTGCCACGCTCGATCCTTTCCTCATATCCATCCCTCTCCCCGGTACCGCTTCGGACCATAGTGTAACCCCGTGAATCCCCGTAATTCTATTTCAAATGCGAGATTCGCCGATGGGTATTTTGATTCCGGTTCCCGGTGCCATCACATCCACGTCCCCGCGCCGCCATTGATGTTGTTCACCGACTATGCCGGATACAACATACGCAGATCGTCAAAAAACTCCGGATAGGTCTTGGCCGTGCATCCGGGATCCAGAATCCGTACGCCGCCGCGACGTAACCCCGCCACCGCAAATGCCATCGCCATGCGATGATCGTCGTACGTTTCCACCTCCACACGCGGCAATGCCCCGCCTGCGAGCATTTCCCTCGCCGGCGGCTTGATCGCAATCCAGTCCCGCCCCGTTTCCACGCTCGCCCCAAACTTCGCCAGTTCCTTTTCCAGCGCCGCCAGCCGATCCGTTTCCTTCACCCGCAGGTTCCACACGTTCTTCAACACAGTGCGTCCCTGCGCGAAGAGGGCTGTCACGGCGATCGTCTGGACCATGTCCGGAATCGCATTCATGTCCCGCTCAATCCCGCGCAGCGCCCCCCCTGCCGGCGCGGCGACCGTGATGCCGTCGCTCCGGGCGGTTACCTGCGCCCCCATTTCGGCCAACACCTCGACGACGCCGACATCGCCTTGCAGGCTTCCTGCGCTCAGCCCTTCGACGGTGACCGACAGTCCCGGGATCACGGCGCCGGCGGCCCAGAAGTAGCTGGCGTTGCTGGCGTCGGGTTCGATGGCGTAGGTGCCGCCGGGCGCGCTGTAGGTGCCCAGCGGGATGTCGAGGATGCGGGCGGCGGGTTCGTCGCGGGCGGTGATGGCGACGCCGAATTGGGCCATCATGCGGGTGGTCATGGCGATGTAGGGTTCGCTGGTGATGGGGCCTTCGAGACGGATGGAGGTGGGGGTTTGGGCGTAGGGGGCGGCCATGAGGAGGGCGGAGATGTATTGGGAGCTTTTGGCGTCGTGGAAGCGGGCGTGGCCGCCGGTGAGGCCGCGGGCGTGGATGCGGATGGGGGGGTAGCCGTCGCGGAGGGGATAGGAGATGTCGGCGCCGAGGGAGCGGAGCTGGTCGACGAGTTCGGCGATGGGGCGTTCGCGCATGCGGGGGACGCCGTCGAGGGTGTAGTCGCCGGAGCCGAGGGAGAGCATGGCGGCGAGGAAGCGGAGGGTGGTGCCGGAGTTGCCGCAGGAGAGGGTGTGGGCGCCCGGGGGGAGGTCGGCGCCGCGGCCGTGGAGGAGGAGGGTTCGGGCGGGTTCGTCGAGGCGGAGGGTGTAGCCGAGGGAGGCGAGGGCGGCGAGCATGCGGCGGGTGTCGTCGGCGAGGAGGAGGCCGGAGAGGGAGGTGGGGGTGGCTGGGGGAGGGGAGAGGGCGGCGAGGATGAGGGCGCGGTTGGTGATGCTTTTGCTGCCGGGGGGACGGAGGGCGAGGGCGCGGGGGGCTGGGAGGCGGAGTGGTTGGAGGTCGAGGAAGGGGGGCATAGCGGGTTCGCGGGGGAGGGGTGGGGAGTGTTTATTTGCCAGCGGCGTGGAGTGCGCGGGCGATGGCGGATTTAACGATGTCGGATTTTTCGGCGGTCTGGGCGTCGGTGAGGGCGGAGATGGCTTCTTTCTGGGCGCTGGGGAGTTTGGCGAGTGTGGGCATGATACCTTCGAGGCCTTTGGCGGCCCAGTAGCGGATGGCGGGGTCGGGGTTTTTGAGCATGGCTTCGAGGGTGGCGTCTGTGGAGAGTGTGCCGAGCTTGGCGACGAGGATGGCGGAGTTGAGAGCGGCGTCGGGGTTTTTGGGGTCGGAGATGATGTGAGCGAAGGCGTGGCAGACATTGGAGCCGTATTTGTCGCGGTCGAGGACGCCTGTGGGAGCGTCGCGGAGGACGTCGTTTCGGACTTGGACGGCTTGTTCGGGGGTGGCGGATTCCATGGTTTTGGCCTCGGCCTGAACATCGACTGCGTGGGCGACGAGGGGCGTGAGGGAGGCGAGGGAGGTGGAGAGGAGAGCGAGGGGGAGCCACCGCCGCCGAAGGTGCATCATGGGTTCTCCGCGTGAACGGCCTGGCGAAAATGCCCTGGAAGGGCAGCGGGAAAGGGTAAACGACGAGCGCTGGTGCGTCCGCCCTGCCACAAGCGGACGCTGAGCGGCGCGGGGCCGCGGGAAGCGCTGGGGAACCGTAACATGGGGTGTGAGGGGTGTCAATGGGAATCCTTTGCGTGCTGAGGGTTGAGTGGTGAGTGGTGGGGGATTGAGCGGTGAGCAGTGGGTGTTGGGGTTGGTTTTTTGGGGGGGGCTGGGTTTCAATTCTTTTTGAAAGTTGGTGAATGTTGGGGGAAAGGGCCGGAGCGGAGGTGGGGTTTTCTTCGATGTATCGGGGGTGTTTTGCAAAAAAGGTTGAGTTTTTGCCGTTGTGTATTTTGCGGATTGAGGTTTTTGTGCTTGTGTATGAGGTTTTTGGGGGAATTTGACACACCGATGTCCCGCGACGGCCGACGGCGGAAACACGAAGTCACGAGGAGGTGAAGGGCGCGAAGGATGGGGGTTCAATTGGGGTATTGGTTCAAGGGGTTCAATTCGGGGGGTGGGTTTCATGGCGCAGTGCTCCTTCTTGTCTATAGAGGGGTGGTGCGCCCAGTTTGTGCGCACAGAGACGCGGGGGGAATTGGGGTAAGAGGTTGTGGGGGCGGGGGTTGCGGGGGGAATTTTTTTGCGCGAATGGTATTGGGGAGTGCCAGTTTGTGCGCGCGGGGGAGGGGGGGGGGGGCGTTAAGTCGTTGAGTCGTGAGCGCTACGTGAACCGCATCTTTTTTCTGCGGCGGGAGTTTGTCAGAGTGGGGGGATGAAAAGATCACGAAGAGCGACAAGGGAGAAGTGGCAGCGACTCATCGAGGCCCAGGCAGGCAGCGGGAAGACGGCGGCG
>DASZTO010000072.1:0-95520 GCA_035548175.1 Phycisphaerae bacterium
CAACCCCTTACCGCAAAACACCCCCCCCTCTCTGTGCGCACAAACTGGGCGCGATGCCCCTCTATAGACACAGAGGAGCACTGCGCCATGACCCAAACCACCCCAAAAAACCTTCGTGGTCCTTCATCTCTTCGTGACTTCGTGTTTAAGTCGGCGGCGGGGGCTGTGTCGAATTTCCCCAAAAACCTCATACACAAGCACAAAAACCTCAATCCGCAAAAGACACAACGGCAAAAACTCAACGTTTTTTGCAAAACACCCCCGATACATCGAGAAAAACCCACAAAACTGTCCGCCATTCTCCGCTCCTCCCCATCCGCGAACTTCCCTCTCGCCCCGATCGCCGCGCCGCCCCGCCGTCCCCTCCGCGCGTCACCGGCACGCGGGACTACCGTCGGTTCGGATTGCAGGTGGAGGGGGAGTAGAATGCGGATCCATTTGCTTGTGATGGAGGTGTCGATGGTGGACGAGGGATCCATGCCGGCGGACCAGGGCGGGGCGGCCGCAGCGCGGGGCATTGCGGAAGTGGTGACGCCGGTGATTGTCGGTGGGGCGGCGGAGCGGGCGGCGGTGGTGGGGGTCGGGGGGGTCGGGGGGGGTGGGGGGGGCGGAGGGATGTCGTACACGCGGAAGGTGTGCATCGCGGTGGGCATCTCGCTGGCGGCGGTGCTGTGCGCGATCTTCGTCTACGTGACGGCCGAGATTCTGGTCCTGCTGTTTGCCGGGCTGCTGGTGGCGGTGTTTTTGTCGGCGCCATCGGATGTGCTGGCGCGCTGGGCGCGCGTGCCGCGGGCGTATGCGTTGCTGGTGGTGCTGGCGGTCCTGGTGATCGTGGTGTGCGGGGGCGGCTATTTCATGGGCTTCACGGTGTACAAGCAGACGCAGGAGCTGACGCGGACCTTGCCGGTGGCGATGGAGCAGTTCGAGGGAGACCTGCAGAATCTGCTGCCGGGCAAGGCGCTCGAGGAGGCGGCCAGCGAGCCCGCGGCGACCGGCGCGGCGAGCGCGCCTTTGGCGGCGAGTCGGCCGGCGACGGCGACAGGGGTGGCGGCCACAGCGCCGGCCGCGGAGCCCACGCCGCGGCAGTGGGTGGCAAAGCGCCTGATCGAGCTGCGGCGATCGGCGACCGATTTTCTGATGTCGGAGAGCTTTGTGAAGGGCGCTGGCGGGGTGGCCGGAAACGTGGTGACCTCGACGCTGGGGGTGATCGGGAACATCGCGGTGGTGCTGGCGGTGGGATTGTTTTTCGCGATCAATCCGGGGCTGTACCGGCGCGGGGTGGTGTTGATGTTTCCGGTCGGCCGGCGCGGCCGGGTGGGGCAGATTCTGTCGGAGGTGGGAAGCCAGCTTCAGTGGTGGTTCGTGGGGCAGTTGTGCTCAATGGCGTCGATCGGGGTGCTGACGTTTATCGGGTTATCGATTCTGCGGATTCCGATGACGACGACGCTGGCGATATTGGCCGGGCTGCTGAATTTCATTCCGAACTTCGGCCCGATCCTGGCGGCGACGCCGGCGGTTCTGGTGGCGTTCGCGCCGCATGGGGCGCAGACCGATTTGAATCCATCGCTGGCGGGGTGGACGATTCTGATGTACGTGGTGATTCAGATTCTGGAGGGGTGGGTGATCACGCCCTTCTTTCAGCAGCGTGCGGTGGAGTTGCCCCCGGCATTGATTGTGATTGCGCAGGTCTTGTTCGCGTTGCTGCTGGGCCCGGTGGGATTGGTGCTGGCGACGCCGATGCTGGCGGCGACGCTGGTGATCTTTCGGATGGTGTACGTGGAGGACATTCTGGGGGATCGGCCGGCGACGACGTAAATGGCCACGAAAGGCACGAAGGGCACGAAGGGACGACGGGGGTTGTCCACAAATGGACACGAATTGGCACGAATGTTTTTGTGGGTAGGGGGGCGATCCTGCTGAACGGGATGTACTGGGAAGGGAAGTCGATTTTTTTTTTATCTTTGCGCTTCGATCAGCGGAGGGGTGTTTCGATGGAGACACAAAGCATTTGTGGGCATTGGTGTGGATTTGCGGATCGTGTCCGTCGTTTCGTGTTGTTCGTGTTCTTCGTGGCCATTTACGGTGGGTCAGGAGACGGGGCTGCCGGGGGCGAGGGGGGATTCGGGGGAGAGGAGGGTGATGCGTTGTTTGAGCGGGCCTTCGCTGGCGGTGAGGAGCATGCCCTGGGAGAGTTCGCCGCGCATGGAGCGGGGTTCGAGGTTGGCGATGATGACGACGAGTTTGCCGACCAGATCGGCGGGAGCGTAGTGATTTTTGAGGGGGGCGCAGATCTGTCGGGTTTCGCCGGCGGCGAGTTCGACCTTGAGGATGAGGAGCTTGTCGGCGTTGGGATGCTCGCGGCATTCGAGGACTCTGGCGACGCGCAGGTCGAGACGGGCGAAGTCGTCGAATTTGACGAGCGGCTTTTGCGTGGGGATGGGGCGGGGGTCTTCCATGGCTTTCCTGTGATGAAAGGTGATGTTGGGATCATCGTAGCGGCCGGAACGGGGGAGGTCCATGGAGGGACGGATCGGGAAAAATTGGAAAAATTGGGTCGAGTGGTTCAATTCGGACGGGACGGGTCCGATTGTTCAATGGGTTCAACTGGGGAGGAAATGGGCGCGGCGGATTGGCAGCTCGCGGCGTAGGTTTGGGCTGGCGAAGTGGAGCGGGTCTTGAAGAAGGACTTGAGCGATGGGAGAGCCGCACTCGGGGCAGCGGGAGTCTGGCGTGAGGCCGCGGAGGTTGTAGCGGCAGTTGTTGCAGAAGAGGTCGAAGTCGAAGGGGGCGGTAGCCGGCGCGGGCGTTGCGAGGGGTGTGTCGGTGGGGAGGGTCATGGGGAGGAGTATAGCGGGTGAGTGACGAGTTGCGTTTCGTTTGTTTCGATTAAGGACTTTTGCGAGCGGCGGGATCGCCGTATACTGGGGAAGAGCGAGAGGTGCGGGCATGCAGAACAAGCGACCGAAAGTTGGACAGTGGAGGGGGAGCCGGGCGTCGGATGCGGAAGCAGCGGGGGCCTCATTGCGCCGGATTGAGGCGTATGCACGGCGTGGCCGGCTGCGGGTTGCGGGCGGGCGCGGGGCAAAGCCGGTGGAATTGCCGACATCGGTGACGGGGTTGCTGGTGCGGATTTTGTCGGAGATGGCGGCGGGGAACGAGGTGCGGTTGATGTCGTTGCGGCGTGAATTGACGACGCAGGAGGCGGCGGAAGTGCTGGGGGTATCGCGGCCATTCGTGGTGAAGGAGATTCGGGAAGGGCGGTTGAAGTGCCGGAAGGTGGGGACACACCGGCGGCTGGCGCTGCGGGATGTGCTGACGTATCGGCGGGAGCAGGATGCGGCGCGGCGGGAGGCGCTGGAGGAGTTGTCTGCGCAGGCGCAGGAGTTGGGGATGGGGTACTAGGGCATGGGCCGTGTGGTGGCCGTGTACGATGCGTGCGTGCTGTATCCGGCGCCGCTGCGGGATTTGCTGATGCATGTGGCGCTGGAGGATCTTTTCCTGGCGCGGTGGACGGAGGCGATACACGAGGAGTGGATGCGAAATGTGCTGCGCGATCGGCCGGACCTGAGGCGCGAGCAACTGGAACGGACGCGGGCGCTAATGAATGCGCATGTGCGCGATTGCGTGGTGGAGGGGTATGAGCCAGTGATTCCGCAACTGGAGTTGCCGGACCCTGATGATCGACATGTTTTGGGGGCGGCGATTCATGCGGAAGCGCAAATTATCGTGACGTTCAATCTGGCGGATTTTCCGGCACGGTCATTGCGTCCGTGGGGGATTGAGTCGCAGCATCCGGATGAGTTTGTGAATCGGTGGTTGAATGAAGCGCCGGACGTCGTGTGTAGGGCGGCGAAACGGCAGCGCGGGAATTTGAAAAGACCGCCCGTTTCTGTCGCGACTTATCTTGAGCTGATGGCGAGACTGGGGTTGGTGAGGACAGCGGTACGGTTGCGCGGGCTCCGGTCACGACTGTAATGTTTCCCGATGGCGCGCCGGGTTAGAGGGCGGCGTTGGGGAGGTTTGGGTGGTGGGTGTCGGGGAGGGTGGCGCAGTGGCGGAGGGTGAGGGCGGTGACGGTGTTGCAGATGAGGAAGGGGATGGCGGGGAGGCGTTCGGCGGTGATGTTGTCGAGGGTGGCGGTGTGGATGTCGTGGAGGTGGATGGGGGGCCGGTGGTCGGGGGTGGCGAAGGAGAGGGAGATGTTGGAGAGGTGGAGGTTTTTGACGTGGCGGAAATAGAGGCCGTAGGAGGGGATGACGCCGAACATGACGGGGTCGGGGTAACCCTTTTCGTTTTCGGGGGGAGTGCGCTGGGCGTCGTGTTTGGCGCCGCCGCCTTTGTAGTGAAGGGAGATGTTGGAGAGGCGGAGGTCTTCGATGTAGTGGCCGGGGATGCCGGAGAAGAGGGAGGCGAAGCGGGGTTCGGCGTCGCAGGCGGAGATGTTGGTGAAGGAGATGCGGCGGGCGACCGAGACGGGGAGGTGTGCGGGGCCGCGGGCGCGGTTGCCGAGGCGGACGAAGAGGGGGGCGGAGGTGACATCGCGCATGGTGATATTGGAGATGGCGATGTCTTCGAGGGGGCCGCCGTCGACGGTTTCGAGGGCGATTCCGCGGCAGTGGGAGAAGGAGCAGTTGGAGATGGCGATGTTCTGGAAGCCGCCGTTGGATTCTGTGCCGAACTTGATGCGGCCGGTGACGCCGCCCTTATCGGGGGCGATTTTCTGGGTGGTGCGTTTGGAGCCGTCGAGGAGGGAGCCCATGTCGTAGCCGGAGAGGTGGCAGTTGGTGATGGTGACGTGGGCGGTAGGGCGGGGCTCGCCGAGGGCGTAGGAGGATTTGAGGACGATGGCGTCGTCGTTGGGGGAGTTAACGAAACAGTTGGAGATGGAGACATGCTGGCAGGAGTCGATATCGAGGCCGTCGCGGTTGGTGTCGACCTTGAGGTTGTCGATGGTGAGGAGGTTGCAGCCGGTGGCGAGGAGTGCGAAGTGTCCGGCGCGGAAGAGGGTGAAATCGCGGAGGGTGACGTTGGTGCAGCGTTTGAGGGCGATGGCCTTGTTGCCGGTGGGATTGGCGGGGTCGGCGTTCCAGGTGAGGCCGCGGCCGTCGATGGTGCCGGGGCCGGTGATGGCGATGTTGGAGAGGTGTTCGCCGTGGATGAGGGAGTTGTGCCAGTGGGAGTGGCCGTGGTCCTGGTATTTGTCGTGGGGGTTGGGTTCGGGGGGATCGTAGGATTCGGCGTGGGTGCCGGTGGAGTTGGATTTGCTGCTGAAGGCTTGGGCGAAAGAGGGGGCGGTTTTTTTGGGGGAGTCGGTGTGCGCGGGCGGGGCGGAATTTTCCTGGCCGAAGGTATCGCCGGCGTAGAAGGATCCCGAGTCGCCTGTGCCGCCGCCGGGGAGGATGCCGTCGGGGGTGAGCATGGCGAGGATGTCTTCGTGCGAGGGAGGCGGGTCGCCGGCGGCGAGGAGGGTGGCGCCGGATTGGAGGTGGAGGGTGATGTTGGAGAAGAGGCGGAGGGAGAAGGAGAGGTAGGCGCCTGGGGGGAAGAGGACGGTGCCGCCGCCGGTTTCGTGTGCGGCGCGGATGGCGGCGTTGATGGCGTTGGTGTCGAGGGTTTTGCCGTCGCCGGTGGCGCCGAAGGTGCGGATATTGTGCATGGGGGGCTTCTTCTCAGTATGCGAGTCGGACGTAAATGGCCACGAAAAACACGAAGGACACGAAAGGCGTTTCAGGGGTTGATGGCTTCGGGGATGGTGAGGGTTTTGTCGAGGTGGAAGGTTTGGTGGAGGGGGAGGGAGCGGGAGGAGTCGCCGACGTGGATGATGTAGTCGCCGGCTTCGGCGATCCAGGCGTGTTTGTTGGGGGAGTAATAGGCGAAGGCGGCGGGGGGAAGGTCGAGCGTGACGGTTTGTTTCTCGCCGGGCTTGAGGGCGATCTTTTGAAAGGCTTTGAGTTCCTCAAGCGGCCGATCGACGGAGGGCTTGAGGGGTTCGACGTACACCTGCACGACGGCGTCGCCGGCGCGCGGTCCGGTGTTGGCGACATCGCACTGCATTTGGTGCGACGCCGGATCGATATGCAGATTGGAATAGCCGAAGGTGGTATAGGAGAGGCCGAAGCCGAAGGGGAATTGGGGGTCGATTTTCTGGGAGTCGTACCAGCGGTAACCGACGAGGAGTTTTTCGGCGTAGGTTTCCTGGGGGCCGGTGTCGGGGGTGAGGGCGGCGCCGCGGACGTTGTTGCCGATGCCGGGGAAGATGGCGGGGTCGTTGGGGTGGGAGGCGGGGGTGTCGGCGAGTTGTTTGGGCCAGGTGCAGGGGAGGTGGCCGGAGGGATTGACGTCGCCGAAGAGGACGCGTGCGAGGGCGTTGCCGCCTTCGGTGCCGCCGTACCAGTACATGAGGAGCGCGGCGGAGTCGTCGATCCAGGGCGCGACGACGGAGGGGCTGCCGCCGTTGAGGATGACGATGGTGTGGGGGTTGGCTTTGGCGACCGCGGCGATGAGTTCGGATTGGCCGGAGGGGAGATTCATGTTGGGGCGGTCGGCGCCTTCCTGGTCCTGGGCGCGATAGAGGCCGGCGACGACGATGGCGACATCAGCGGATTTGGCGGCGGCGACGGCTTGTGCGATTTGCGCGGATTGCGTGGCGGGGGCGGTGGCGCTGGTGGGGGTGACAGCGCCGCCGATACCGCGGCGGCCACCGCGGGCGGCGGCGCGGGTGTAGCCTTCGACGTAGGTGATTTTGATAGCGTCGCCGGCGCGCTTGGTGATGCCTTCGAGGGGGGTGACTTCGTGGGAGGTTTTGATGGCGGCGGAGTTGCCGTTGTGGGCGAATTTGGCGGAGGCGTTCTGGCCGATGACGGCGATGGAATGGATTTTGGCGGAGTCGAGAGGGAGGAGGGCGTCGGCGTTTTTGAGCAGGACGATGCCGGATTCGGCGATGGTGCGGGCGGCGGCGATATGGTCCGGGGATAGGAGGGTGTCGGCAGGGGGAAGGGATTGTGGTGTGGGATCAAGATTGCCGGTGGCGGTCATGACGCGGAGGTTGCGGAGGGCCATGTCGTCGATGCGGGCCATGGGAACCTGGCCGGCGTTGACGGCGGCGAGGAGTTTGGCGGCGAGGAAATCGTTGTCGTGGCTGCCGCCGACGTTGGAGCCCATTTCGAGATCGAGGCCATTGGTGGCGCAGTCGATGGTGGAATGAGCGCCGCCCCAGTCGGTCATGACGAGGCCGGGAAATTGCCAATCGTGCTTGAGGATGTCGGTGAGGAGCTCGTGATTTTCGGAGCAGTATTGGCCGTTGACGCGGTTGTAGGCGGTCATGAGGCACCAGGCGTGCGCTTCGGTGACGGCGGCTTTGAAAGCGGGGAGGTAGATTTCGTGGAGGGTGCGTTCATCGACGTGGACGTTGACGGAGCCGCGGTTGGTTTCCTGGTTGTTGAGAGCGAAGTGCTTGATGCAGGCGGCGACGCCGTTCTGCTGGATGCCTTCGACGAAGTTGACGGCCATGCGCGAGGCGAGGAAGGGATCTTCGCCGAAGTATTCGGAATTTCGGCCATTGAGGGGCGTGCGCATGATGTTGAGGCCGGGGCAGAGCATGATGTTTTTGTGGCGGGCGCGGGCTTCCTGTCCGATGACATTGCCGTAGGCTTTGGCGAGATCGGGATCGAAGGAGGCGGCGAGGGCGATGTCGGCGGGCATGGCGGTGGAGAAATCGTCGGTGTGGTTGGCGGAGTTCCAGGTGGTGGGCTGAATTTCTTCGCGGACGCCCTGGGGGCCATCGGACATCCAGAGCTTGGGGATGCCGAAGCGTGGAAGGCCGGGGGAAGTGAAGGTGCCGTCGGCATGGAGGAGGGAGATTTTTTCGGTGAGGGTGAGGCGCGGGAGGAGGTCGCGGGCGCGGGCGTCGGGGGAGAGGGAGGGGTTGCGCCAGGGGGCGTTGGGGCCGCCGGTATCGGGGAGGGTGGCAGGGGCGGATTGGGCGCGGGCGGCGGCGGTGCAGGCGAGGGTGAGGAGCGCGGCTGCGAGCAGAACGGGCATGTTCATGTTATTTCGCTTTCGATTTGGGTTTGGGCAGACGCTTGGGCAATTTGGCGGTGGCGTTTGGTGGGGCGAGCTCGGTGTGGAAACCGATGGGGGGCTTAGCGGGGTCGGCGGCATCGGGATCTTCCATGAGCTGGCGGATGGCGTCGATGATGGCGAGGATTTGCTCATCGTGATTTTGCAGCTTTTTCTCGAGTTCGTCGAGCTTTGCGGCGAGGTCGTGGTGGGTGGAGAGGAGTTCGCGGAGCTGGACGAAGGCGCGGACGACGAAGAGGGAGGCTTTGACGGCTTCCTTGGAGTTGAGGACGGTGGCGGCCATGATGGCGCCGTGCTCGGTGAAGGCGTAGGGGCGGTATTTGCGGTTTGTTCCTCGTTTCAAGGTCACAGATTGTGATCTTAAAGATTTGGCGGTGTTCAAGGTCACAATCTGTGACCTTGGATCCGCTGCCTCATCCCACGTCAATCGGAACATGAAGTCTTCGGGGAAGCGGTCCAAGTTGCGCTTAATGGCCTGGTTCAAGGCTTTGGTGGTTACGCCGTAGAGGCGGGCGAGGTCGGCGTCGAGGATGATGCGTTGGCCGCGGAGGAGGAGGATGGTTTGATGGACGCGGGTGAGGAGGAGTAGGCCGGGGTTTTGTTTTTTTGGCATGGTGATCCTTCTCGTAGAGCGGGTAGCATGAAGAATTTGATGTTGCCAATTGCAACATCAAACTTTGCCACGGTGGCTCAGAATTTAACCTCGATGGACTGTCCCGCATACTGGATGGATTTGTCGGGCGGGGTTTGCGGGGAGTAGGGGACGGGTTTGTCGGGGCGGAGCAGGATGATGTTGACGGTGCGGTGTTGCAGCATGGTGGGGAAGGCGCCGGTGCGCTGGCCGATGGTGAGGGTTTGGGCGGCGTCGTTCCAATGGAGGGGGATGCGGGTGAACTGGTTTTTTTCGCAGGCGTAGGTGAGGCCGTCGTCTTCGTAGAGGGAGAAGTCGGCGTCGGCGCCGGAGTAGACCAACAGCGTGAGGGGGTCGGCGGGTTTTTCGGTGGTGTACTGGAGGTCTGGGCCGAGGGGGAGGATGGAGCCGGCGCGGATGTGGAGGGGGATTTGATCAAACGGGGCGTCGGTGTCGTGGCTTTGTCCGGTGGGCGTATCGACGTGCCTGCCGGTCCAGAAGTCGTACCAGCCGCCGGGGGTTGGCGGGAGATAGACGGAGCGGGAGCGGGCCTTGTAGGTGGTGACGGGGGAGACGAGGATGGACGGGCCGAAGAGGTATTCGTCGTCGGTGGCGGCGGCAACGTTGTCGGCGGGGAAATCCATGAGGAGGGGACGCATGAAGGTCGCGTTATTCTGGGTGACGTCGCCGGCGAGGGAGTAGATGTAGGGGAGGAGGCGGTAGCGGAGGTGATCGGATTGGAGCATGGCCCGGCAGGCGGGGGAATCGCCGCCGCCGAATTGCCACATTTCGCGGTAGGGGGATTCGCCGTGGACGCGGAGGAGTGGTACGAAGGCGGCGAACTCGAACCAGCGGGCGTTGAGCTCGCGCCATTCGTCGAGGTTTTCGGGTGTGGGATTGCGCGTGGACCATTTGGCGGGGACGGAGAAGCCGCCGGAATCCATTGTCCAGTAAGGCATGCCGGAGAGGGAATAATCGAGGCCGGCGATGATTTGCTTGCGCATGGCGGACCAGGAGGAGGTGATGTCGCCGGACCAGGAGGCGGCGGCGTAGCGCTGCATGCCGGCGAAACCGGAGCGGGTGAGAATGAAGACGCGCTGATCGGGCGCCGCGGCTCGCTGGCCTTCATAGATGGCTTCGCTGTTGACGAGGGGGTAGGCGTTCATGACGGCGGCTTTGCCGGGCATGTCGGCCATCTGGCGATCGAGCGTGGCGGGGGAGGGTTGGGTGAGGTCGGGCTCGGTGGCATCCATCCACCAGGCGTCGACGCCTTTGGAAAAGAGGGCCTGGTCGATCTGTTGCCAGAACAGTTTGCGGGCGTCGGGATTGAAGGCGTCGTAAAAGGTGTAGGCGTACCCGCGGCCGACCCAGTCGCGTTCGCGCGGGTTGACGGGGAAGAGGAAACCTTTTTCCTGCATTTGTTTGGCGTTGTCGGTGGTGGGATAGAACTTGGGCCAGACGGAGATCATCAGATGGGCGTGCTGCTCGTGGATGTCTTTGATCCAGGCGGTGGGATCGGGGAAGCGGGCGGGGTCGAACTGGTGGGAGCCCCAGTCGTTTTCGCGCCAGTACATCCAGTCCTGGACGATGTTGTCGAAGGGGATGTGGCGATCGCGGAAGCCTTTAACGACATCGAGGGAGGCCTGCTGGGTTTCGTAGCGCTGCCGCGATTGCCAGAGACCGAATGCCCAGACAGGCATCATGGGGGCCTGGCCGGTGAGGTCGCGGTAGCCGGCGATGAGGCGGTCGATGGCGCCGGGGCCTTCGCCGCCGTAGATGAGGTAGTAATCGACGCCTTCGCCGGCCATCGATTGAAACGAAATGTTGTCGTTGGGGTCGGGCGTTTTCCACGTGAGCTGGCAGGTGGTGCCCTGGTCTTTGGACCAATCGAGGCGGAGGGCGTGTTTGGAGTTGGCGGTGAAGTGGCGGGTGACGAGTTCATCGCCGGGGAGCCAGTTTTGGCGCCAGTGGTCGGCGAGGAGTTTGCCGTCGATCCAGAGTTTGTAGCCACCGTTGGCGTAGAGTTTGAACTGGTAATTGCCATCGGTGTCGGCGGCGATCTGGCCTTGCCAGCGGATGGCTTGTTCGTTGCGATTGCCGCGACCGGCGCCGGCGTTGAGCACGTTGATGGCCGGATCGGTGCGGGTGGCGCTCTTCTGGGTGAAGGCCTGGTCGGCGAAGGTGGTGGCGGTGAGGCCGCCGGGCGTGCCATCGGCGGCAAGGAGGTGGTCGGGGGGGATGGCGACAAAGTCGCGGGGGTCGCCGAATTGGGTGGGGGAGGCGTTGTTCCAGAGGATGGCGTAGCCTTTGGAGGAGACGAGCAGGGGGATGGCGATTTCGGTGTTGCGCTGCCAGAGTGTGAAATCGTGGCCGGCGAGGTTGAGGAAATCGTACTGGTGCTGGCCGAGGCCGAAGAGCATTTCGGCGGGGTCGTGAAGCCATTGCTGGCGGACGGAGAGTGTGGATTGGCCCTGGACGGTGGTGGGGGTGAGGGTGGTGCCGTCGGGCGCTTCGCGGAGGATTTGCGTGCCGCGAGCGTCGGTGAAGCTGAGGTCGCCATTATTTTCCGGGAGAACGCGCAGTTCGCCGCCGCCGCTGTAAACGGTCTGGCCGCCGAAACCGCCGCCGGTGACGTGGGGTCCGGGGCCGTTGCGGGGCAGGACGCTGAAGCCGGGTTGGGTGATGCGGGTGTTGGTGGAGGTGATGTGGACGATGTTGGGGGTGATGAATTCGAGGGTTTTGCCGGAGGGGAGATAGATCTTGCTGGAGGAGGCCTCGGCGGGGCTGGTGGTCTGCGCGGCGGCGGCGCGGCAGCAGGCCAGCAGGAGCAACGCGCACGCAAGTTGTCGGCCCATCGGCAGCCTCCGCAAAATGGAACGTTATTCCAGGAAATGCATCGGCAGTGTAAACGAGCGTGCGGCGGGTGGCGAAGGCGCGGCGGGGATTCTATCGTATGGAAGTCAGGTGCATTTCGCAGAGGTTTGCATGAGTTCGCAAGAATCGGGCGCGGCGCTTTCACGGCGGGAAATGTTGCAGGCGCTGGGGGCGGCGGCGCTGGCGGGTGCGGGGGTTGTTGGCGGATGCGGAAGCGCGCCGGTGGCGGCGCCCGAGGCGACTCCGATTGACGCGGCCGCGGAGAAGACGCTCGATGCGGCGCCGCGCACCGTGGCGGAGCCGTTTGCGCTGAGCGACGTTCGCCTGCTGCCGTCGGCGTTTATGGATGCCCGGCAGCGCGATGGGGATTACCTGCTGTCGCTTGAGCCGGACCGGATGCTGCACAACTTCCGGGTGAACGCGGGGCTTCCACCGAAGGCGCCGGTGTATGGCGGGTGGGAATCGGTGGCGATGTGGGCGGATATCCGGGCGCAGGGGCACACGGCGGGGCATTATCTGTCAGCGTGCGCGATGATGTATGCGGGGACCGGGGATGCGCGGTTCAAGCGGCGGTGCGATTATATCGTCAGTGAGCTGGCGGCGTGTCAGAAGGCGGTGGGGACGGGGCTGGTGTGTGCGTTTCCGGACAAGGACGCGCAGTTTTTGAACATGCGCGACGGGCGGCGCGTGATCGGCGTGCCGTGGTACACGACGCACAAGGTGATGGCGGGGCTGCGGGATGCCCACGTTTATGCGGATACTCCTGATGCGCTGATGGTTTTATACGGCCTTGCCACTTATGCGATCGGGCTGACGCGGGACATGTCGGAGGAGCAGTTTCAGAAAATGCTGGAGATCGAGCACGGCGGGATGAACGAGGTGCTTGCTGATCTTTATCTGCTTGCCAGGGATCAGCGTTTCCTCGCACTCGCCGAGCGTTTCTGCCATCAGGCGGTGCTGGTTCCGGCGGCGGCGGGGAAGGACACGCTGGACAGGCTGCACTCGAACACGCAGATTCCGAAGTTCATCGGGTTTGCGCGGCTGTGGCAGATCACGGGCGAGGACACCTATCGGGCGGCGGCGACTTTTTTCTGGCGGACGGTGGTGAACAACCGGTCGTTTGTCACCGGCGGCAACGGCGACCAGGAGCACTTTTTTCCGCCGGCGGATTTCGCGAAGCACCTGGGTTCGGCGAAGACGATGGAGACGTGCTGCTCTTACAACATGCTGAAGCTGACGCGGCTCTTGTTTACGCAGAAGCCCTCGCGCGAGCTGGCGGATTATTACGAGCGGACGCTGCTGAATGCGATTCTGGCGTCGCAGGATCCGCAGTCGGGGATGATGACTTATTTTCAGCCGACGCGGCCGGGGTATGTGAAGCTGTTCTGCACGCCGATCGATTCGTTCTGGTGCTGCACGGGGACGGGGATGGAGAATCATTCGAAGTACAACGATTCGATTTATTTTCGCACGTCGGACACGCTGTATGTGAATCTGTTCATTCCGTCGGCGGTGGCGTGGCGCGAGCGGGGCGTGAGCGTGGAGCAGACGACGGGGTTTCCGGAAGAAGCGCGCACGCGGCTGAAGGTCACCGCGGCGCGCGCGACGCCGTGGACGCTCGCGATTCGCCACCCCGCCTGGTGCCCGGGGGCGATGGTGTCGGTGAACGGCAAGCGTGTGAATGCGCCGGTGACGGAGGGTTACCTGACGCTGCGGCGGACGTGGCGCGCGGGCGACAGGGTGGAGGTCGAGTTGCCGATGACGATGCAGACGATTGAGCTGCCGCACGCGGGGGATCACGTAGCGCTGGTGTATGGGCCGGTGGTGCTGGCGGGGCAACTGGGGACGTCGGGGATTACGCCGGGGGCGGACATCATTGTGAATGAGCGGACGTACGGGGACATGCTGAACGCGCCGGTGGAGGTGCCGGCGTTGAAGGTGGTCGATCCCGGGACATTCAGCGCGCAGATTCATGCGGTGGCGGGGAAGGCGTTGACGTTCACGACGGGTGATCTGACGCCGGAGCCGATCACGCTGTCGCCCTACTTCCGCACGGCGCATGAGCGGTACACGATTTATTGGAAGATGGCGTTGGGGTGATGGCGGCGGTCAGTCGTGGGGGCTTTGGCGGAGGGAGATGCCGAAGTGGGTGTAGGTGGCGCGTTCCTGGCCGTTGAAGTCGGAGGGGACGTTGGCGATGCCGCCGAACTGCTGGAGGTAGATGCAGGAGGAGCCGCCCTCATCGCAGAGCATGGCGTCGTTGGCGCCGAAGGCTTTGAGGAATTCGCCGACCTCGGCGCGGGTGAAGCCGTTGGAGGTTCGAGGCTGGCGGCCGTCGACGACCATGAGGAAGAGGCGTGTGCCGTCGGCGTTGATGCCCATGGCGGTGCGTGGCTGGCGGTAGCGTTCGTCTTCGGTCTGGACGGCGCCATTGACGATCGCGTCGAGGCGGCCCCAGATGACGTTGGTTTGTCCCTCGGGGAGCTTGCGATCGTGCGCGGCCATGGGGCGGAAAGAGGCGTGATTATTCTTGTCAAAGGCGAGGAAAGGGCGCGGGTTGCCGCGGGTTTCTTCGCGGATCGTCTGTCCGTCGATGACCATGTAGCCCGTCCAGGGGCCGAGGCCGGAGTAAGCGCCGGGGGAGTTGCCGGCCTCACCGTTGATGGCGACGGTGCTGCCGGTGCGTTTGGCGAAATCGGAGGTGAGGGTCTTGGTGGAGAAATCGCCCTGGACGTGCACCACGACGCGGGGATTGGCCAGGTCGATCTCGGCGAGCCAGGCCTGGGACATCGGCGTGCTGGTGTGCACCTGGTAAATATCGGTGGCGGCGTCGTAAACGAGCGGGCGGATGGTCGCGGCGCCGAAGGTTTTGGCGAGGGTTTGCTTGACGGCGTCGGGGTCGATGAAGAGGGCGGTGCGGATTTTGGGGAGGGTGGGCTTGGCGGCCGGCGCGGTGGCGGGCGTCGTGGGTGTGGCGGGCGCGACGGGCGATGCGGGGGCGGTGGCGGGGGGCGGTTGCCGGGGAGCGGGCTGGGCGGCGGCGAGTTGCTGGCGTTGGGCGTCGAGCTGGGCAAGCAAGGCGGTGGCGTCGGCGGCGGACTTGGCGCGGAGGGCATCGACCTGGTCTTCGAGCCGGCTGATTTTGCGGTCGATCACGAACAGGCCAATGGCGATGGCCAGCAGCGTCACAACCCCGGCGATCACGCGGCCGAGGAGCACGCGCTTGCGTTTGCGCGTCCACCAGGCGGCCACCAGCACGATCACGACGGCCAGCAGCACCATCGCGCCCAGGACCATGATCAGCGGCAGTTCGACCAGGCGATCGCCGACGGCGGCCAGATCGTCAATCCAGGCGTTCACGCGCTCGCCGAAAGTGACCGCCGCTGCCAGGACGTTGGTAATCATGGCCTGATGCTACCGATCGCCACCTGAAGGTGGGATGAAGGCCAAAAAAAACGCCGGGAGCCCTCGGGTGTGGGGTCGCCTTCGGGTTCTCCCGGCGCGTGGGGTAACAGCATGGTCTTATTTGGAAGCCGTGATGGTGGCGGAGGCTCCTTTGAGGTTTTCGGATTCGGCGTGGAGGGTGATGGTTCCCGGGCCGGTGGCGCGGACGATGGCGAGGGCCTTTCCGCCGAAGGCGTTGCGTTCGGGGGTGTGGAAGATGGACATATCGGTGGCGTCGCCGTTGTCGGTGGCGACGATTTCACCGGGGCCGGTGAGGGTGAACTTGATGGGGTTGGTCGCGGTAGGCACGGTCAGACCGGCGCTGTCGTTGACGTTGATGGTGACGAACGAGAGGTCCTTGCCATCGGCGGCGATGGCGGCGCGATCGGGCGTTGCGGCGAGGGCGGCGGGGGCGCCGGTGGTTTTGACGGTGTCTTCCGCCCACTTTTTGCCGTCCTTATAGGCGACGACGTGGAGCTCGCCGGGCTGGTAGACGACATCATCGAATCGGATGCGGTATTCGTATTGGCCCTTCTTTTTGCGGCCCTGGGAGACGCCGTTGAGGAACAGTTCGGCCTCATCGCCGCTGGTGAAGATGTGGACGGGCGTCACCTGGCCGACGCGATCGGGCCAGTTCCAGTGGGGGAGGATGTGGGCCATGGGAAGGTTGGGGCGCCAGTGGGCCTGGTAGAGGTAGAAGCGGTCTTTCTTGAAGCCGGCGAGATCGATGATGCCAAAGTAGGAGGAGCGCGCGGTGTCGTTGCGGCCGCCGAAGGGGGTGGGTTCGCCGAGGTAGTCGAAGCCTGTCCAGACGAACTCGCCGCCGGTGAAGGGGGCTTTTTCGAGGGCGGCGAACTCGGTGTCGGGGGCCTGGGCCCAGCCGGGGAAATAGAGGTCGTAATCGGAAACCTGCCAGGAGTGGCCATCCTGACCGGGAATGGCGGGTCGTGTGGCGGGAGCGGAGCCGGGCTGGCCGCCGCGTCCACCGCGCGCCCCGCGGCCGCCGAATCCACCGAAGCCGCCGCCGGTGACGGAGCCGGGATTGGGCGCGACGGGGAAGGAGTAAAACTCCCGGGAGGAGACGGTGGAGGCGGTTTCGCTGCCGAAGACGAACTGGTTGGGGAAGGCGTCGTGGAATTGCTGATAGATGTTGGGGCCGTCGGCGCCGCCGCGGCCGGGGCCGGTGTTGTAGTTGATGCCCATAAGGTCGAGGCCGGTGTGGAAGGGGTTGAAGCCGTTGCCGGCGCGGGGGTTGTTGTTGGCGGAGCCTGTGGGGCGTGTGGGGTCTTCCTGGTGGCAGATGTCGGTGAGGTCTTTTGCGAGGTCAATGCCGTGCTGTCCGGAGCCCTGGTCGGGGACTTCGTTGCCGACGGACCACATGATGACCGAGGGGTGGTTGCGGTCGCGGCGGACGAGTGCGCGGGTGTCCTTGTCGTGCCAGTCGGGATAGAAGAGGTGGTAATCGCCGGGATTTTTGCCTTTTTCCCAGCAGTCGAAGGTTTCATCCATGACCATGAAGCCCAGGCGGTCGGCGAGGTCGAGGAGTTCGGGGGCTGGGGGATTGTGGGAAGTGCGGATGGCGTTGCAGCCCATGTCCTTGAGTTCCTGGAGCTGGCGTTCGAGGGCGCGGGCGTTGACGGCGGAGCCGATGGCGCCCAGGTCGTGGTGGTCGCAGACGCCCTGGATGGGGACGTGCTTGCCGTTGAGGAAGAGGCCCTGGTTGGGATCGAAGACGACGGAGCGCACGCCGAAGGGGGAGTCGTAGCTGTCGAGGAGGTTGCCATCCTGCTCGACGGTGGTGTTGACGACGTAGCGGTTCTGCGGGTGATCGAGGTCCCAGAGCTTGGGAGTGGCGAGGGTCATGGAGGCGTCCGTATGGGCGGAGGCGTGGGCGTTGATCTGGATGTTGCGCACGGTGGTTTCGGCAAGCGGGGCGCCAGTGCGCATGCCGTCAGCGCCGAGGGCATAGATGCGGTGGGTGACGGTGACCTGCGCCGGTGACCCGCCGTCGTTGTCGATGGCGGCGTTCACCTGGACTTTGGCGGAGGCTTCGGTGGGCTGGGGGGTGGTGACGGCGGTGCCCCAGTGGGCGACGTGGAGGGGGCTGGTTTTGACAAGCCAGACGTTGCGATAGAGGCCGGCGCCGGGATACCAGCGGGAGGCGCGGTCGGGGGAATCGAGGCGGATGGCGATGGTGTTGTCCTGGCCGGGCTTGAGGAAGGGGGTCATGTCGATGCGGAAGGAGGAGTAGCCGTAGGGCCATCCGCCGGCGAACTGGCCGTTGATCCAGATGAGTGCGTAGGACATGGCGCCGTCGATATCGAGGTAGAGTTGTTTGCCGGCGTCGGCGGCGGGGAGATCGAGGTGGCGGCGGTACCAGACGGGGCCGGCGTATTGCAGGCGTCCGGTGCCGCCGGACAGGTTGGCTTCGAAGGGGCCTTCGATGGCCCAATCGTGGGGAAGATCGACCTGCCGCCAGGAGGAATCGTTGAAATCGGGATGGGCGTAGGCGGCGTCGGTGACGGCGTTGGCGGGTGTCGCGGCGGGCGCGGGCGGGGGAGGGGAGCCGGGCTTGCGGAGGTCTTCGCCGGTGCGTTTGAGGACTTGCGCGAAGTCGGTTTCCTCGAGGGTGTTGGTGGGGTTGTTGTTGGTGGGCATGGTTTTGAAATAGTTGTAGGCGTTGTCGGGGAGGCCCTGGGGGTCGCCCTTGGTGAAGCGCCAGCCGTCATCGAGGGAAAGGCGTTCGCGCGGGCCGACGGTGGTGGTGCGGTCATTGGGCAGGGGATGCATCACGCCGGGCGCCGCACCAACGGCCGCGTTCATGGAACAGCCGACGATCGTCAAACCCACCGTTCCCGCCACCGCGCCCGCCATCAGAACCGTCGCCAACCGCCGGGAAACCGCCATGTCGATCCTTTCAAAAATTCCGGTGTGATGTCTTTCTTGTTTCTGTTTTCTTGATTCCGGATTCACGTGTCTCATTTGAGCGATACGTCCCACACTTTCGAGCGGCGCCCGTGGCCGTCGGGGCTGTCGACATCCAGGACGACCACATATTTGCCGGGGCGGGCGTAGGCGTGCTGGGGATTCTGTTCCGTCGCGGCGGAGCCGTCGCCGAAGTCCCATTTCCACGCGGTGATTTTACCGGACTTCGTGGCGGTGTCGTCGTGGAAAGCGATGAGGCGGCGATCGGCGTCAATGAGCTTCCAGGACCAGTTGACATCGACCGGTTTTTGCAGCGACGGGTCCAGCGGCATCAACTTGAACGCGCAAAGCTGGTCGGCATTGCCGTACATGGTGTGGTGGCGGGAGAGATTCCAGAAACCATTGGTGTCGCGCTTGTTGACGTCGTCGTAATCGATGACCGCGAAGGAGAGGCCGATGATTTTGTTTTCGGCGAGCGTGGTGGGGACGGATTTTTCGGGGCCGTCGGGCGAGGCGTAATCGAAGGGGGTGATCCAGAATTCCAGGAACAGCTTGCCGGACTGGCCGGGCTTGAAATCATATTTGTACGCGGCGTTGGAATAAGGCAGGCGCTTGATCCACTTGCCCTGCGGCCCCCAGAACATGCACCAGTCCTTATCGACGGCGGGCGTGAAGATGTGGTAGTTCTGGGCGTGGACGCCCTGGAAGGTCATAAATTGCGTGTCTTCGGAGTCGAAGGCGTCGGGGTGCTGCTCGGCGATGAGGGGTCCGCCGCTGCGGTCGCCGTCGACGACGAGCTCGAAGGTGTCATTGTGCAGGCCGGTCTGGGAGAAATCCCAGTAATCGTCGGTGGCTTCGTAGAGCACGTACAGCCGATTCTCGCCTTTGACCCAGCCGAATTTCACCTTGACGTCGAGCGTCTTGGGATCGGGCTTGTCGTGCTTGCCGGTGTCGTCGACGAGGTCGGCGGTGGTGATGGCATAGGAATCGGGGACGATGTCCCAATCGGAGGGGTCGCCATCGACGCGCGGGATTTTGTCGGCGGGGAACTGGAAGACCTGAAAGACTTTTTCGGGGCGGTCGAGCGCTTTGGCCTCACGATGCGGCCAGCACGCCAGACCCACGCCTATCGCGACTGCCACCGGCCCCGCCGTACAGACCGCCTTCGCCACCCGCATCGCTGTCCTCCGTCTCGGCGCCTCGCCCGTGCCGTGGCCTTCCCGCGCGCCTGTCGATGTGTGATTCGGGGGATTTTAACCCGCAATGGCCCCGCGTAAAGCCGCACGCGGTCCGTCGCGCCACGGTCGCCGGCCGAGGATCGGCGAGCGTGCAAGATGCGGCGGTCCGAGCGTCTTCATGGATGCGGGGTACACCGGGTGGGGTTTTGAGCTTAATTAGACGCGAGGGACGAATGAGAGACCGCATTCTTATGGCTGCATTCTGCGGAGTTGTTGTTCTGGGCATGAAGGCAGGGGCGGTGGGGGCGCCGGGCGAGAGGGGGCTCGTGGTAGCGCCCGCGCCGGCGTATGCGCTCACGGTGCTGCCGACGCTGGGCGGCGAGAACAGCGACGCCGCCGCCATCAATAACCGCGGCCAAATCGTCGGCAGTTCCAACCTCGCGACCGAACACCATCCTTCGCACGCCTTCCTGTTCGATCACGGCAAAATGATCGACCTGGGCACGCTCCCGGGCGGAACGCTGAGCCACGCGGCGGCCATCAACGACAAGGGCCAGATCGTGGGCGCATCCGATTACGTTCCCAATCCGTATCCCAGGGACGATCGCATTCCCTATCACGCGTTCCTGTTCGAACGCGGGAAGATGCGGGACCTGGGAACCCTTGCCGGCCTGTCGAGCCAGGCGTATGGAATCAACAACCTGGGGCAGGTCGTCGGATCGTCGGATTCGATTCCCTACGATCCCAATACGCCGGATCGTGGACACGCGTTTTTGTACGATCACGGCAAGATGCATGACCTGGGCGGAACAGGTGCGATGGCCTTGGCGATCAATGACCGTGGACAGATCGTGGGGCAGTCGTTTTTCAATCAGCCGGAGCGGGATGGCACGGATGCGGTGCATATGACGCGGTTTGACGCCCAGGAAAAGCCGCAGGATCTGGGCAAGCTTGGCGGGTACGTGAGCCAGGCGTTCGCTATGAATGCGGCGGGCACGATTGCGGGGTCGGTCAGATCGCACACGAGCGATTGGCGGCACGATTCAACGCGCGCGGTGCTGATCCGGCACGGGGAGGTGGTGGAGCTGGGGGATGTTCCCGGCGGGCACGGCGGCGCGGTGGCCATGGCGTTGAATGATCATGAGCAGGTGGTAGGGGAAGCGTCGGATGCGGACGGAAACTCGTGCGCGTTTGTGTGGCGGGACGGGCAGATGCTGGATTTGAATGAACTTGTGGGGCGCCAGGCGCTCGTGGCGAATCATCTCAAGACGCTTACGCTCGCTGAGGGGATCAACAATTCCGGGCAGATCGTCGGCACGGCGGCCACGAGCGATGGGTACACACGGGGCTTTCTGTTGACGCCGGTGCACTCCAAGTAATACCTGTCACATGCCTGGCGGCACGAAGTCCTTCACTTGCAGCTCCTTTTGCGCTCCCTTCAGGCCTGTTGCGTTCGCCTTAAGGGTGACGGGGGCGTTGGCGCCGTCGGCGGCCTGGAGGTAGCACATGATCCAGCCGTTGAAGGGGGGTTGGGTGAGATCGGTGTAGAGGTGGGGTACAGGGGGCTGCGGGGACGGGGCCGGATCACGGGACTTGGTTTGTGCTGCTGCTGTGGAGGGCGGGTGCAAGAGATGGCCGATGCAATTCACTTTCGGATGCTTTAAGATTGTGCATAAGGACCAGTCATACGGGAGACCTCCATGACTTACCGCGGCCACATTAAGGATGGAGCTATCGTTCTGGATGAACCGGTCGCTCTCCCCGAGGGAGCGGAGGTCGAAGTCGCGCTACGCTCTGGGGCCGAGGAGGGCAATTCGCTTTTTGACCGCTTCTCGGATGTCATTGGGATTTGCCCGGAGCTCCCCCCCGACATGGCGCGCAACCACGATCATTATCTGCACGGCCGGGAGAAGAAGTGAAGGCGGTGTTTGCAGACAGCTTCTATTTTTTCGCCTTGCTCAATCCCCATGATGAGGCCCATCGCGACGCGCTGGAGATCGCGCACGCTTTCCACGGTCTTATTGTCAGCACCGCCTGGGTGTTCACCGAACTCGGGGACGGTCTTTCCCATCCTCGCGACCGCCCAGCGTTCGTCCGCCTGCTCCGACGTTTCTCGCAAAACCCGATGTGCAAGCTGCTTCCACCAACTCCCGAGCTTTTTCGCGCCGGCGCCGCCCTCTTTCAGAATCGCGCCGACAAAGACTGGTCTCTCACGGACTGCATCTCTTTCGTCGCCATGGGCGAGGAAAAACTGACCGACGCGCTTACGGGCGACCATCACTTCCTTCAGGCGGGTTTCAACGCACTTCTTGCGCGCCCAGTCCGCTGAAGTGCGGCGGCGTCGCGCAGGCGGCGGGACGCCCGCTTACAGCGCGCGTGGAGGATGCGAGCGTTGCGCCGGCATTACACGGCGAGGGCGCCGGATTCGGTGGGTTGGTGGAGGGAGGCGGTGAGGCGTTCGATGGTGTCGATGAGGGATTGGAAGTTGAGGGGTTTGGTGAGGTGTTCTTCGAAGCCGGCGTCTTTGGAGCGTTTGACGTCGTGTTCCATGCCGAAGCCGGAGAGGGCGATGCTGAGGATGGGGTAGCGGGAGCGGAGTTCGCGGACGAGGTCGTGTCCGGAGCCGTCGGGCAGGCCGATGTCGGAGACGAGCACGTCGAAGCGGGCGGCGGCGGCGGAGGTGAGGGCTTCGGCGACGGAGGCGGCCCAGGTGACGTCGTAGTCGCAGCCCTGGAGGAGCTTGGTCATGACGCGGGCGGTGTCGGCATGGTCTTCGACCAGCAGGACGCGGATGGTGCGCTGGTGGGGCGAGGGGACAAGGCGCGGGGCGGGGAAGGCGGGGGCGATGGGCTGCTCGCGGGTGGCGGGAAGGGTGACGGTGAAAGCGGCGCCGCGGCCGCGGCCGTTGGAGACGGCGGCGAGGGAGCCTTTGTGCTGTTCGACGAGCGCCTTGGAGATAGCGAGGCCGAGGCCCAGGCCGCCGAACTGGCGGGTGATGGTGGAGCGCCCCTGTTCGAAGGCGGTGAAGATGCGCGGGAGGACTTCGGCTTCGATGCCGATGCCGTTGTCGGAGATCTGGGCGGCGAAGGATTCCTCGGTGGGGTTCCAGGTGCGGATTTCGATGCGGCCGCGCGGGGGAGTGAATTTGACGGCATTTTTGACGAGGTTCCAGAAGACCTGCTGAAGGCGTGTGGCGTCGCCCTTGACGGCGGGCAGGCGTGCTTCGGCCGCCCAGACCAGCTCGATGGATTTGGCGTCGATATCGGGCTGGCAGATGGCGACGGCCTGGCGGAGCAGCTCGCCGGCGTTGACGACCTCCATGTGGAGCTGGATTTTGCCCTTGCTGATGCGGGTGAGGTCGAGCAGGTCGTCGATGAGGCGGGCTTCGAGTTCGACATTGCGGCGGATGACGCGGAGATCGTCGTGGACGTCGGCGGGAAGACGTTTGTCGGCCTGGAGGCTGGTGACGGTCGCGAGCACGGGCGTGAGCGGGGTGCGGAGTTCGTGGGAGAGCACGGCGATGAACTGGTCCTTGGCGCGATTGGCTTCGCGGGCTTCGGCGGAGAGGATGTTGTCGATGGCGACCGAGGCCATCTGGGAGAGCTGGACGAGGATGGCTTCATCATCGGCGGAGAAATCGCCGGCGATTTTGTCGGCGAGGTAGATGACGCCCATGTTGCGGCCATCGCGGCCCATGAGGGGAGCGGCGAGGAGGCCGGGGACGGGGGGGATCTCCTGCTCGGCTTCCATTTTGAGGATGAGTGGGTAATCGGGGTGATGGGGAAGCTGCGAGGCGCTGAGGCGCGTGGGGGTGCGGGCGGTGGCGATGGCGGAGGCGGCGGCGGGGTCGAGCTGGAGGGGTCTTCCGCGCCATTCGGCGTAGCGGTCGGAGAAGCTGGAGAAGGCGCGGGAAGCGAGGCGGGGGGGTTGTCCGGCGGAGGGGGAGGAGGCGGCGTCGCTGTCGATGCGGAAGAGGGTGATGGCCTGATGGGCGCCGATCACATCGCGGGCGGAATCGGTGATGATCTGCAGGGTGCGGGCCATGGAGCTGGCGGCGTTGATGGCGACGGAGGCGGAGGCGAGTTTCTGGAGCTGGCTGGCGCGTTGCTGCTGCCAGGCGGCCTGTTCCATGACCTGGCGATTTTTGCGGTAGAGATCGACGAAGACGAGGACCTTGGAGCGGAGTATTTCGGGGACGACGGGCTGGAGGATGTAGTCGACGGCACCCAGGGAGTAGCCGCGGGCCATGAAGACTTCATCGCTATAGGCGGTGACGAAGATGATGGGGGTGTGGATGGTGGACTGTCGCTGGCGGATGAGCTGGGCGGTTTCGAAGCCGTCCATGCCGGGCATGTTGACGTCGAGGAGGATGACGGCGAATTCGCGCTGGAGCAGGCAGCGGAGAGCGTCGCGGCCGGAGGTGGCGCGCACGATCTCCAGCGGCATATCGGCGAGCACCGCTTCGAGCGCCAGCAATTTGTCCGCCCGATCATCGACGAGCAGGATACTTACCTTTTCCTGTGCGTCCATCCGCTACCTTCACTTCATCCCGCGCCCGTTCCCGCGCGGGGAAGGGGGACCGGGCGGGTCTCCAATCAACGATACAACCACACCCGGAGGGTCGCCAACAGCTGGGCGGTATCCACGGGCTTGGAAATATAATCCGAGGCCCCGGCCTCGATGCACTTTTCACGGTCGCCCTTCATGGCCTTGGCGGTGAGCGCGACGATGGGCAGCGAGCGGAACCGGGTGATTTTGCGAATCGCGCGCATGGTGTCGTAGCCATCCATATCAGGCATCATGATGTCCATCAGCACGACGTCGATGTCGGGGTTTTTCTGAAGCATCTCGATGGCGGTCTTGCCGGTCTCGGCGGAGACAATCTGCATTTTGTGGGGTTCGAGGATGCTGGTCATGGCGAAGATGTTGCGGATGTCGTCATCCACGATCAGGACTTTCCGTCCGCCGAGGACGGCTTCCGTCGAGTGGAGCTGCTCGATACGGTCGCGCATCTCCGCGGGCATCTTGTCAATTGGGCGATGGACGAACAAGCTCACTTCATCCACAAGGCGCTCGACAGACCGGACATCCTTGACGACGCTGCTCTGCGTCAGGCGTTTGACATGAATCTCCTCCTTGCGCGAGAGATCGCGGTGGCTGTACAGAATCAGCGGCAGATCGTGCAAGCCCTGTTCCTCTTTGATCTCATCAACGAGATCAAAAGCGCGGGGTTCCTGGAGGTCCATGTCGATGATGACCAGATCGGGGGGCTGCTCGCGGAGCATGGCGGGGACATCTTTGCCGGCGGCGTGGGTGATGATTTCGACATCTGGCGCGCTGATGGCGTCGACGAGGGTGGGGCGTTCGGCGTCTTCCTTATGGACGAGCAGGACGCGGCGTTGGGTGCGTTCGATGGCGGTTTTGATGCGGTCGAAGGTGGCGTCGAGCATTTCCTTGGTTTTGATGGGCTTGGTGAGGCCTCCGATGGCGCCCATGCGGAGTCCGCGGAGGTACTCTTCTTCGGTGGTGATGATCTGGACGGGGATGTGTCGGGTGGTGGATTCGTCCTTGAGGCGGTTGAGGACATGCCAGCCGTCGATATCGGGGAGGTTGATGTCGAGGGTGATGGCGGCGGGCTTGAGTTCGCGCGCCATGCCGATGGCGACGGCGCCGCGGGTGGCGACGGCGGCCTTGAAGCCGTGCTCGTGTGCGGTATCGAGGAGGAACTTGGCGAAGTTGACATCATTTTCGACGATGAGCAGGACCTGTTCGCCGGGGAGGAGGTTGCTGGTGTCGTCGGAGAGCTGATTGGCGAGGGCGGCGTCGGCGTCGGTACGGGACAAGGAGGGCTCTGGGAGGATGAGCTGCGGTTCGGCGCTTTGCCAGGGCTGGGCGGGGGGAGGCAGCGTGGGGGCGGCGTCGGCATCGCGGCGGGGCGCGGCGGGTTTGGAGGGCATGTAGTTGGCGGGGATGTAGAGGGTGAAGGTGGAGCCCGCGCCGGGGACGGAGGAGAGGCGGATTTCGCCGCCGAGGAGGCGTGCGAGTTCGCGGCTGATGGCCAGGCCCAGGCCGGTGCCGCCGTATTTGCGGCTGGTGGAGCCGTCGGCTTGCTGGAAGGCTTCGAAGATGATGGCCTGCTTATCGGGCGGGATGCCGATGCCGGTGTCATTGACGGAGATGGCGAGGACGGATTTGGCGCGGTTGAGGGTATCGATTTCGGTGTTCCATCCACGGTCGGCGTAATCGATGCGCAGGGCGACTTTGCCTTTTTCGGTGAACTTGAAGGCGTTGGAGAGGAGGTTTTTGATGATCTGCTGGAGGCGTTTGGCGTCGGTATGGATGACGCGTGAGAGGGCCGGGGAGATGTTGATTTCAAAATCCAGCTTTTTGTTTTCGGCGACGTGGCGGAAGGTGCGTTCGACGTAGTCGTGCAGGTCGCGCAGGACCAGCTCGCCGACATCGACGACCACCGTGCCCGACTCGATCTTGGATAGATCGAGGATGTCGTTGATCAGGTTGAGCAGGTCGTTGCCCGAGGAGTGGATGGTGCGGGCGAATTCGACCTGTTTGGACGTGAGGTTGCTTTCGGCGTTTTTGGAAAGCTGGTCGGAGAGGATCAGGAGCGAGTTGAGCGGGGTGCGCAGCTCGTGGGACATGTTGGCGAGGAATTCGGACTTGTACTTGGAGGTCAGCGAGAGCTGCTTGGCCTTTTCTTCGAGGGCCTGGCGGGCCTGCTCGACTTCGCTGTTCTTGCGTTCCACCTCGACGTTCTGCTCGGCGAGGAGCTGGGCCTTTTCGGCGAGCTGCTGGTTGGTCTGCTGCAGCTCTTCCTGCTGGCTTTGCAGTTCCTTGGCCAGCGACTGGGATTGTTTCAGCAAATCCTCGGTGCGCATGTTGGCTTCGATGGTGTTGAGCACGATGCCGATGGATTCGGTGAGCTGATCGAGGAAGGCCTGGTGGGTCGCGGAGAAGTGCTCGAAGCTGGCGAGCTCGATGACGGCCTTGACGGCGCCTTCAAAGACGACGGGCATGACGATGATGTTGAGCGGGGTGGCTTCACCGAGGCCGCTGGTGATGGTGATGTAATCGCGCGGGACGGTGGAGAGGAGGATTTTTTCCTTTTCCAGGGCGCACTGGCCGACGAGACCTTCGCCGAGCTTGAACTTGTTGTCGATATTTTTACGTTCCTTGTAGGCGTAGGAAGCGAGGAGCTGGAGCGCGGGTTCGTCGGGCTTGCTGTTGTCCATCATGTAGAAGACGCCCTGCTGCGCGCTGACGACGGGGGCGAGTTCGGAGAGGATCAACCGGCCGACGGTGAGGAGGTCTTTCTGACCTTGCAGCATGCGGCTGAACTTGGCGAGGTTGGTTTTGAGCCAGTCCTGCTCGTTGTTCTTCTTGGTGGTGTCTTTGAGGTTGCGGATCATCTCGTTGATGTTGTCTTTGAGGGCGGCGACTTCGCCTTGCGCGGCGACGGTGATCGAGCGCGTGAGGTCGCCGCGGGTAACAGCGGTGGCGACGTCGGCAATGGCGCGGACCTGGGCGGTGAGGTTGGCGGCGAGCTGGTTGACGTTGTCGGTGAGGTCTTTCCAGGTGCCGGCGGCGCCGGGGACGTTGGCCTGACCGCCGAGTTTTCCTTCGACGCCGACTTCACGGGCCACGGTGGTGACCTGGACGGCGAAGGTGGCGAGGGTATCGATCATGGAGTTGATGGTGTCGCCGAGTTCGGCGATTTCGCCTTTGGCGTCGACGGTGAGTTTGAGTTTGAGGTTGCCGTTGGCGACCGCGGTGACCACCTTGGCGATGCCGCGGACCTGGTTGGTGAGGTTGCCGGCCATGATGTTGACGTTGTCGGTGAGGTCTTTCCATGTGCCGGCGACGCCTTTGACCTCGGCCTGACCGCCGAGCTTTCCTTCGGTGCCCACTTCACGGGCCACGCGGGTCACTTCGGAGGCGAAGGAATTGAGCTGGTCGACCATCGTGTTGATGGTTTCCTTGAGTTCGAGAATTTCGCCCTTCACATCGACGGTGATCTTCTTGGAGAGGTCGCCATTCGCCACGGCGGTGGTCACGGCGGCGATGTTGCGGACCTGGCCGGTAAGGTTGGCGGCCATGAGGTTGACGTTGTCGGTGAGATCTTTCCAGGTGCCCGAGACGCCGCGGACTTCGGCCTGACCGCCGAGCTTGCCTTCGGTGCCCACTTCACGGGCCACGCGGGTCACTTCCGAAGCGAAGGAGCGGAGCTGATCGACCATCGTGTTGATGGTTTCTTTCAATTCCAGAATTTCGCCCTTCACGTCGACAGCGATTTTTTTGGAGAGGTCGCCATTGGCGACGGCGGTGGTGACGGCGGCGATGTTGCGGACCTGGCCGGTGAGGTTGGCGGCCATGGAGTTCACCGAGTCGGTGAGGTCTTTCCAGGTGCCCGAGACGCCGCGGACTTCGGCCTGGCCGCCGAGTTTTCCTTCCGTACCCACTTCACGAGCCACGCGGGTCACTTCGGCGGCAAACGACGAAAGTTGGTCCACCATCGTGTTGATGGTGTTTTTCAGCTCGAGGATTTCGCCTTTGACGTCGACGGTGATCTTTTTCGAGAGATCGCCATTGGCGACGGCGGTGGTCACGGCGGCGATGTTGCGGACCTGAGCGGTGAGGTTGCCGGCCATGGAGTTCACGGAGTCGGTGAGGTCTTTCCAGGTACCGGCGACGCCCTTCACTTCGGCCTGCCCGCCGAGCTTTCCCTCCGTACCTACTTCACGGGCCACGCGCGTGACTTCGGAGGCGAAGGAGTTCAATTGGTCCACCATCGTGTTGATGGTGTTTTTCAGTTCGAGGATTTCGCCTTTCACGGGGACGGTGATTTTCTTGGAGAGGTCGCCATTGGCGACGGCGGTGGTGACGGCGGCGATGTTGCGGACCTGGGCCGTGAGGTTGCCGGCCATGGAGTTCACGGAGTCGGTGAGGTCCTTCCAGGTACCGGCAACGCCTTTCACATCGGCCTGTCCGCCGAGTTCGCCTTCCGTGCCCACTTCACGGGCCACGCGGGTCACTTCGGCGGCAAACGAGGAGAGCTGATCGACCATCGTGTTGATGACGTTTTTGATCTGGAGGATTTCGCCGCGGGCGTCGACGGTGATTTTCTGGGTGAGATCGCCGGTGGCGATGGCGGTGGCGACCTTGGAGACGTCGCGGAGCTGGACGGTGAGGTTGCCGGCCATGGAGTTCACGGAGTCGGTGAGGTCTTTCCAGGTGCCTGCCACGCCTTTCACTTCAGCCTGGCCACCGAGCTTGCCTTCGGTGCCGACCTCACGGGCCACGCGGGTGACTTCCGCGGCAAAGGAGGAAAGCTGGTCCACCATGGTATTGACGGTGTTTTTGAGTTCGAGGATTTCGCCTTTGACGTCCACGGTGATTTTCTTGGAAAGATCGCCGTTGGCGACGGCCTTGGTGACGTCGGCGATGTTGCGGACTTGGGAGGTGAGGTTGCCGGCCATGAGGTTGACGTTGTCGGTGAGGTCCTTCCAGGTGCCGGCGACACCCTTCACGTCGGCCTGCCCGCCGAGCTTGCCTTCGGTGCCGACTTCACGGGCCACGCGGGTCACTTCCGCGGCGAAGGACGAGAGCTGATCGACCATCGTGTTGATGGTGTTTTTGAGTTCGAGGATTTCGCCCTTGACGTCGACGGTGATTTTCTTGGAGAGGTCGCCTTTGGCCACGGCGGTGGTGACGGCGGCGATGTTGCGGACCTGGCCGGTGAGATTGGCGGCCATGGAGTTCACGGAATCGGTGAGGTCCTTCCAGGTGCCCGAGACGCCGCGCACTTCGGCCTGGCCACCCAGTTTTCCTTCCGTACCGACTTCACGGGCCACGCGGGTCACTTCGGAGGCGAAGGAGTTGAGCTGGTCCACCATCGTGTTGATGGTGTTTTTGAGTTCGAGGATTTCGCCTTTGACGTCGACGGTGATCTTTTTGGACAAATCGCCGTTCGCGACGGCGGTGGTCACGGCGGCGATGTTACGCACCTGGCCGGTGAGGTTACCGGCCATGGAGTTCACGGAGTCGGTCAAATCTTTCCAGGTGCCGGCGACGCCCTTCACGTCAGCCTGGCCGCCGAGCTTGCCTTCGGTGCCGACTTCACGGGCCACGCGGGTCACTTCGGAGGCGAAGGAGCGAAGCTGGTCCACCATGGTGTTGATGGTGTTTTTGAGTTCCTGAATTTCGCCTTTGACGTCGACGGTGATCTTTTTGGAAAGGTCGCCGTTGGCGACGGCGGTGGTGACGGCGGCGATGTTACGCACCTGCGACGTCAGGTTGCCCGCCATGGAGTTCACGGAGTCGGTGAGGTCTTTCCACGTGCCGGCGACGCCTTTGACCTTGGCCTGGCCACCCAGCTTGCCTTCGGTACCCACTTCACGGGCCACACGGGTGACTTCTGAGGCGAAGGAGGAGAGCTGGTCCACCATCGTGTTGACGGTTTTGGCGGTGCGCAGGAACTCGCCCTGAAGCGGGCGACCTTCGATTTCGAGGGCCATGGTCTGGGAGAGGTCGCCCTTGGCGACAGCGCCGATGACACGGGCGGTTTCGGAGGTGGGGTGCACGAGGTCGGAGATGAGGGCATTCACGGACGCGATTTTGGTTGCCCAGGAGCCTTGAACATGGCCGATGGAGGCGCGTTCGGAGATGCGGCCCTCCTTGCCGACGACGCGGCTGAGGCGATCAAATTCCTGCGCCAGACGGTGGTTCAATTCGACGGCATCATTGAAGGCGTCGGCGATTCGCCCATCGAGGCCTTCCAGGCCCATGGGCAGGCGAACGGTGAAGTCGCCTTTTTTCAGGGCGGTGAGGGCGGCTAAAAGCTCCCGGCGGTCCAGGCCGGCGCCCTCGGCGCTGACGCGGGGGAGGGTGACGGCGGCACCGTTGGCGCCCTCGGCTGCCGGTGAGCCGTTGCCCTCGTGAAGGGGGCGGCGTTTGGGGGTCGTCTTTTTGGTGCCATTTTTGGAAGGCGCGGACTTGGCAACGTCGCGTGGGGGACGCAACATATCGGTCATGGGGGAGCTCCTGGAGCATGCATGAGCGGAGTGACTATTGAGGGGGTAACTGAGGCTGCATGCAAAAGCCAGCCCAGAGGAGCAGGCCGGTTCTTTTTGCACAACTGGGCCGTTGAGATGCGACGATCTGTCCATCATGGCATGTCTTGTCCGAGGGCATCGGACAGGGTGACGCGTCAAAGGGGACTCGGGTTTGGGAGGGGGGCGGACAAACCACTCGCGAAAAACCGAACGTGTGGGGGATGGCGGGCGCGAGGTTGTGTCGAATGGTTAGCGGGGCACAGCTCTTGCACCGCGCCGCGCTTGCCCCTCAGGCTCCCATCGGAGAAACTCGGCCGCGTGAGTGACGAAGGCATCAGCGACCGCGTGAAGCGGTTCATTGCCACCTACATCAGTTCCGTCGCGCAACTCGAGACCTTGCTGTTGTTGCACACGAATGTGAACCAAAGCTGGTCGGCGGCGGACATCGCGCGCGAGCTGCGCATCGAGGCTGGGGGGGCGGAGACGCAGCTGGCGGCGCTGGTCGCCAGCGGATTGGCGGTTCGGGTCAGCGACACGGAGGCGGCGCGCGCGGTGAGCAAGCCGGGGGACACGGGTCCGCGCTATCGCTACAACCCAGGGAATCCGGACGTGGAAGCGGACACGGTGGCGCTGGCGCAGGCGTATTTGATAAGGCGCGTGACGGTGGTGGGGCTGATTTTCGCCAAGCCGCCGGACAAAGTGCGGGCGTTTTCCGAAGCATTTCGATTCCGACAGGACTCCCGGAAAGATCCACCGAATGGGTGAAGTGGTTTACATCCTCTGCGCGTTGACCAGCATGATGTGTGCGGTGCTGCTGGGTCGGGCGTTTTATCGGACACGGGCGAGCATTTTGCTGTGGAGCACGCTGTGTTTCTGCTTGCTGGCGGTGAACAACATCCTGTTGTATCTGGACCTGGTGGTGTTTCCGCCGCCCTCGCCGGTGGATTTGCGGTTGCCGCGGGGTCTGGTGTATCTGGCGGCGTTGATGCTGCTGGTGTTCGGGTTGATCTGGGACTCGGATTGAGTTGATTCGGGAGCGTCGCATGCCGACGGTTTCCACATTCTGGTTTTCGTTTTTGTCGGGCGCGGTGTGCGTGCTGTGCCTGGTGGCGGCGCTGCTGTTCACGCGCTTCTATCTGCGGACGAAGGACCGGTTGTTTGTGCTCTTCGCGGTGGCGTTTGCGATCCTGGGCCTGAACAACGTGCTGTTCATGTTCACGGTCAATCGCTATACGCAGGAGCCCGAGCAACCGGGGCACCCGCTGGTCTACCTGCCGCGGCTGGTGGCGTTCGGGCTGATCCTGTTTGCGGTGATCGACAAGAACCGCTCGCGGACGCCGCCCGGCCCGCCGGCATAAGCGGCGGCTGCCGGGGAGCGGGGGGGGTTAGACGATCTGGACGATGAACCTCTCGCGATAATCGGCGGCATCGGCGAGCTGGACGTGCAGGCGGATTTCCCACACGTGATACAGATAGGCGGCGGCGCGCTTGGCCGGCGGATCGCTCGTGGGCGGGTATTGCGCGCTGACGGCGGCGTCTGCGGCCGCTTGCAGAATGGCGCCGTGCGCCGTGTCGTGATGGCCGTGCATGGGGAGGGATTGCTCGCCGAGGACGCTCGTGCCGGTGTAGGTCTTGGAGCCGCGCTTTTCCCGGTAGCACTTCAGGCAGACCAGGCGGGCATCGACATTCTGGACGTGGAGGTCCTTGAGGGCGTCCCATTCGACCTGCAAGGTGAGAGGCTCTCCACGGACCAGGGGGAGGGGGCTGATCTGGAGGCGTGCGTCGCTGATGACGCGGGTGGTGAGCCAGCGGTGGATCGCCCAGAAGAGCAGGGCGGCGGCGCCGGTCGCGGTCACCAGCAGGAGAAACCATCCTCCGGCGGAATAGGGCCATCCGCGGGCGGCGTAATGGGTGTCGATCAGCAGTGCGGGCAGGAGGAACCCGGCGGTCCAGGCGGCGGCTTCCCATTTTTGGCGTCGGAGGTTTTTGGGGGGCAAGAGGAGGTGGAAGCCGGAGGCTCCGAGGGAGAGGGCGCGCATGGTGCGCGGGGCCGCGCGCGTGTATCCGAGGAGCATCATGGCTCCGACGAATGCGGCGGCGCAGGTGACCAGCGCTCCCCAGTAAGGTGAGGAACCGTATTCGCGGATGAGGATGGCGTTGTCGGGATCGAGGGGGTCGACGTAGGCGGTGATCGGCCGATTTTCGGGGAATTGAGCGATGATGCTGCTGGCCCAGTCGCTGCTGCCGGAGGCATCGACGGGGAAGATGCCGGTGCCGAAGTGGGTTTTGCCATCGCGGATGAATTCATAGCGGATGCGCGGGGAGTAGCTGTCGGACCGTCGGCCGTGATAGACATCGATGCCGGTGGAATCGACGGTGGCGGGGGTGGGTATGAAGGTGCGGATGGCGCGGTCCTGCTCGGCGATGGAATTGACGGCGACGAGGGCCAGAGCCAATCCGCCGAGCAGCAACACGACGCCCCAGAAGCGCATCCACATGAGCGGGACGATACCGCTGGAGCGTTGGGGCGACAATGGGGGGCGGTGGGAGCGGCGGGGGGGCAGGGGGAGCGGGGGGGAGGTCAGGCGGCGGGGCGGGAAAGGAAATAGAGGGCGGCGTAGACCTTGGGGTCGATGGGGAAGTTGCGGCGGGCGCGGTCGTCGAGCCAGGCGTGGACGTCGGGGAGGGGGATTTCGTGGAGGGTGATTTGCTCGGAGCCGTCGCCGGCTGCGGGGCCGACTTTGACGAGTTGGCGGGCGCGCACGAGCATGATCTGTTCGGAGGTGAGGCCGGCGGAGGTGGGACCGTGGCAGAGGAGTTCGAAGGAGGAAGCGCTCCAGCCGGTTTCTTCGAGAAGTTCGCGGGCCGCGGCTTCCTGCCAGGACTCCTGTTGGGAATGGTCGCCGACGAGGCCGGCGGGAATTTCGATGCACACGGCCTCGAGCGGGGCGCGATATTGCGAGATCAGGAGGATGCGGTTGTCGGGCGTGAGGGCGGCGATGGCGATCGGGGTGCGTCCGCGGATGCGGCGGACGTACTCCCAGCCGTTGACGTTGACGAGTTCGAGGAACTTGCCGCGGGCGAGGGAGTGTTCGGCAGGCATGGGAGGGCCTTTCAAAAAGGTGCGGGTAGCGTACGGGCGCGGGGAAGGCGCGGGAAGCGGACGGGGGAGGGGGGGGGAAAGGGCTGAAAAGATTTTTCTTCCCACCGCCTGAGGAAGTGGCTATCGTTCGGGCGATCACTTCAGACATGTCTATCTACGGGAGGAGACTCATGTCGCGCTGCCAGGCCTGCGGAAGAAATGCGCCCACGAAACACGTACGGTATTACCAGAACATCGGGATGCTGTTCATGCGCCAGTTGCGGACGGTGGACGGATCGTTCTGCAAACGGTGCTCGCGACACTTTTTTCTGAAGCTGACGGGGCTGACGCTGGTGACCGGCTGGTGGGGGCTGATCTCGGCGATCATGAATCCGTTTTTGATCATCAACAACGTGGTGCGGTTTGTGGGAACGCTGTCGCTGGCGGAGGGGGCGGATGCGACGGCGCCGCTGCGGGCGGGATATGAGCGGCCGCGTGAGACACCAACGCGGCGGTGAGCGCGTCGCGCGGGCGAGGGCGAGGGGAGCATCATCGGGGGCTTGGCGGGGCGTCCGCGGGGTTGTGGCGGTAGGCGAGGATGCGCACCGTTTCCATGGTGATCATGCCTTCGTGGACGAGCGCGTCGAGCTCGGGGAGAAAGCTGCGGATTTTTTCCTCGGAATCGACCAGCTCGAGGACGATCGGCAGGTCGGTGGAGAGGTCCACGATTTTGGCGGTGTGCAGCACGCTGTTGGCGCCGAAGCCCATGGAGCCGCGGAGGACGGTGGCGCCGCGCAGGCCCAGTTGGCGGGCCCGGGCGACCAGGGTTTCGTAGAGCGGCTTGCCGGCGGCTTCATCGGATTCGCCGATGAACACGCGGAGCAGGATGCCATTTTCTGCGGAGTGCATCGGAGGTCCTCCGGTGGTGGGAATGTCGATCGGGGGAAGCGTGGAGAGGTCCGGGACGGGAGCGCGCAGGGCCAGGGGCGGACGGGGCAGGCCGCTGGCGCGGTGGCGGTAGAAGAGGACGGCGGCGCGTTCGAGGGTGGCCAGTCCGTGGGCGAGGAGGGCATGGATTTCCTGCTGGACGAAGCGGGCGATCTTGTCGGGGGTATCGGCGCATTCGACGATGACGGGCAGGGGCGTGGCGAGATGCCAGAAGGCCGGCTTGACGATGCCGCGCGTGCCGAAGCCGTGGATGCCTTTGAGGACGGTGGCGCCGGCGAGGGGGAATTTGGAAGCGCGCTGGACGAGGCGTTCGTAAGTGGGCGTGGCGTGGGTGGAATCGGTGGTGAGCAGGTACACGCGCAGGAGGACCTGCTCGCCGAGAAGCGAGGGCGTGGGCGGGGCGGCGGGCGGCGGGGTGGTCATGGGTGGCGTCCCAGGAGGAAACCGACGCGGGCGGCAAGGAGGCCTAGCACCAGGCTGCCGGCGATATAGAGTGCGGCGCGCCAGAAGGCGCCGTCGCGGAGCATGCCGTCGGATTCGACCATGAAGGTGGAGAAGGTGGTGTAAGCGCCGATGAAGCCCGTGGCGATGGCGAGGCGGAGGTAATCGCTGATGTCGAGGCGGTTGGCGGCGAAGGCGAAGAACCACCCGAGGAAAAGGCTGCCGGTGATGTTGATGAGGAAGGTGGCGATGGGAAAGGTGAAGCCGAAGCGTCCGAAGAACTGGGAGACGCCCAGGCGGGTCATGGCGCCCAGGGCGCCGGCGGCGCCGACGAAAAAGAATTGGAGAAGCTTTATTTTCACGGGCGACGCTCCACGAAAAAACCCCGGCCAGGGAAGCCGGCCGGGGTCGGGAGAGCACGGGCGAAAAAATCCTGCCGCGGCGCGGTCAGGAGTTATCAGCATCCGCCGGTGCGGGGGACCGGAGGAGCGGTTCAGGCGAACTCCATCGCCCTTGGGATTGCCAAAACTGTAGCGGGGGGAGGGAGCGGCTGCAACGGCGGGGCGTCAGGAGGCGTCAGGCGTGCGGGTTGAGGAAGGCGGACCATTCGGGTCCGAGGCGCTCCGGGGCTTCCTCGTGGGGCATGTGGGCAAGATCGGGGTAGGGGCGATAGGTGGAGCAGGGCAGGTCGGCCGCGAGGCGTTCGCCGGCGCCTTGAACCAGCAGGGGATCCTGTTCGCCCCAGGAAATGAGCACGGGCGAGCGGATTTCTCGCAGGCGCGGGACGTGCGGGGCGGCGGCGAGGTCGCGTTCGTGGCCGGGCAGTGCGCGGATCATCTGCATGAGGCGGAAGCGGTTGGCGCGGTGGGACATGTTGCGCAGGTAGCGGGAGCGGAGGTCGGGCGCGAAGCGGGATTTATCGACGTAACCGATGTATTCCACCCCGCCGATGAGCTTTTCCGGGCGCGTCGTGGCCATGAGCAGCGGACCCAGCAGCGGCACGCGCGCCCAGCGGTAGGTGCGCGGCAGCGTCTGCGGATAGCAGGCGGGGTTGGAGAGCACGATGCGGCCGACGCGCTGGGGCGCTTCGAGCGCGGCAACGAGACACATCCCGCCGCCGAGGCTGTTGCCGGCGAAATCGGCGCGGGGGATCCGGAGGGCGTCGAGCACGTGGAAGATGCCGGCGATGATGTGGCGGGCGGAGAGCGCGCCGGACCATCCGCTGTGGCTGGGCGAGAGGCCGGCGGGGGCGCAGGCGAGGCCGGAGTAATCGATCAGCAGCAGGTCGTGGGAGGCCAGCAGCCAGGGGGCGATGCCGCGGAAGCTGCTGGTGGTCAGGCCCATGCCGTGGAGAAGCACGAGGAGGGGTCGCTGAATTTGCGGCGCGGCGGCGGAGCGGCGGAGGATTTTGAAAAGGAGGGTGCGGCGCGCGGGAGCGATCGTGAAGACGATGTCCGCGCCGCCCTGATCGATCGTCGGCACGGCGCTGAAACCGCCGTCGGGCAACGCGCGCGAGGGTTGCGCGAAGTCGAACCAGTCCCACGGAAGTGCCGGCGCGTCGCTCATGGGTCACATGTTAATCTTTATCATCATCTTCATCGTCATCTTCATCTTGGCCCCGGTCCTGCGGAGATAAGGATGAAGATTTGAAGATTGGGATTCGGGCGTGCGTTGAGGGAGAGGACGTTGGTGGTTAGACCGGGCGTTCGAGAAACACCCGCCCTTCCAGTTCTTCGAGCGTGGCGACGCGGAAGGCGCTGACTTCCTTGAAGCCCTCGCGCTTGTAAAAATTCACGAGCGCCGGAATGGTCGCGGGGGCTTCGGCGCGCATGCGCGTGTAGCCGGCGGCGCGCGCCTGATCGGTCAGGGCGCGCATCATCAGCTTGCCCAGACCCTGCCCCTGGAACGCTTTTTTGACCAGCAGGCGGCGGACTTCGCACACGTCGGGCGTCATGCGGCGAAAGGCGCCGCTGGCGGCGAGAATCAGCGGCTCGCCCGGTTTCGGGTTCCAGTCGGCGGCGAGCAGGAAGCATCCGGCGGGCGGCGCATAGCGCGCATCGATTTCCGAGAGCCACTCGCGCAGGTCCTCGGGGGCGCCGCTCATCTCCGCCAGACCGGCGGACACGCGCTCGGGGTCCAGACGCTTGATCACGATGTTCATGCGGCGCCCTCGGCTTGGAGTGTTTCAGGATAAGGGATCATAGCCGGTGCTTCGGCCGCGCGCCGCCGCCGCGCGGAGGCCGCCGGTAAGATTTCTGGAAATCCACCTGCCGGCGTCGTTTTATCTGCAAAGGCCAACGGGAATCGTATGCAGCGGGTTGATTCGGAGTTCCTGGCGACGTGTTTCGACGCCCATGCGGCGGCCCTGGTGCTCTACGCCCGCCAATGGCTGCCCGCGCCGCTCGCCGAGGATGTGGTGCAGGAAGTGTTTGTGCGGCTGGCGGGGCAGGCGGAAGCGCCGCCAAACCCGCGGGCGTGGCTGCTGGCGTGCACGCGGAACGGGGCGTTCGATGCGCTCAAGGGCGCCCGTCGCCGCCGGGCTCGGGATGCCGCGGCAGTCCAGGAACGCCGGCCGCTGTTCGAGCATGCCGCGGAAACGGCCCTGGAAGCGTCGGAAGCGCAAGCCGCCCTGGCGGCGCTGCCGGCGACGGAGCGGGAGATCGTCACGCTGCGGCTGTGGGCGGGGGCGACGTTTGCGGAGATTGCGGCGCTGCTCGATGTGCCGCTCTCGACGGTGCATCAACGCTATCGGGCGGCGCTGGAAGCCCTCAAGACACGATGGGAGTCGCCATGCAGGAACCGATGAACGAAGCAAACGGCGGGGTGCCGGAGGAACTGGAGGCGTTCCAGAGGCGCCTGGCGGGCTTGCGTCCGGCGGCCACGAGCCTGGACCGCGACCGGGTGCTGTTTGAATCCGGGCGTGCGGCGGGGATGGCAGGGGCGACGCGTGCGCGATGGGCGTGGCGCGCGGGGGCGATCGGCGGGTGGGCGGCGGCGGCGTGCGTGGCGGTGGCGCTGTGGCCGCATGGGGGGGGAGGTGGGGGAGGCGTCGCGCTGCCGCGCGGCGGGCTTGCGGACGTGCAAAGGCCGCCGGCCCAAAGCGTGGCGTCGGCGGCGCAGGCGCAGAGTCCGCCTCGGGAGCCCGCCCCATGGCTGCTGGCGCTGTTGCCGCAGCCCTCGCCGGCATGGCGCGAGCGCAACCTGATTTTGTCGCGGGGCGTCGATGCCCTCCCCGAGATGCCGGCGTCGAATGGACACGCCGCGGGGGACGTGGGACCGGCGGCGGATCCGTTGCCGGAGAGTTATCGCATTCATCCGTTGTTTGCGCCGGTGAAAGGAGCGCGGTCATGAGCGGGACAGGTGTCACGATGCGGGACGGGCGGTGGACGCGGGGGCTGATGGCGGCCTGCGTGGCGGCAAGCGTGGCGGCGGCGAGCGTGCTGGGCGGGCGGGCGGCGCGCGCTCAGACCACCTGGTCGGCGCGCACGGGAAACACGCCGGTGCGCGTGACGATTCCCCTGCATGCGAGCGCTCCCCAGCCGCCCGATTTGCAGTACCAGTTGCTGCCGCGCGCCGGCGATCTGCATCCGGGCAACGCGGCGCTGGGATACGCCACGGCGATCGGGCTGATTCCGGTGGATCGCCCCGCCGCGGAGTCCGACGATCTCGACTCGCTGCGCTCCGTGGACCTGGCGTCATTCGACGAAAAAAAGGCGGAAACGCTGCTGGCGCCCTATGCGGCGGCGCTGCGGCAACTTCGCTTCGCCGCCCGCTATGACACCATCGATTGGCAAACCGGATTCCTCAGCCAGGGGGCCGACACGCCGCTGCCCAATCTGGCGCCCCTGCGGCTCCTGAGCAACGTGCTGGCGGTGGGCATCCGCCTGGACTTGAAACGTGGAGATTTCGCGGCCGCGCATGACAAATTGCAGACCGGATACGCCCTGGCGCGCCACCTCGGACGCGGCGACACCCTCATCCAGGACCTCGTCGGCGTGGCGATCGCCAGTCTCATGTCCCATGAGGTCGAGGAATGGATCGGCATCCAGGGCTCGCCGAACCTGTTCTGGCCGCTGGCGTATATGCCCCGGCCGCTGGTGGATTCCGCCCGCGCCCTGTCGATGGAAAAGGATGATGCCTACGTGAGCATGCCCGGGCTGCGGGAAATGCGCGAGGGGAAAACCACCGTCGAGTCGTGGACGCGCTTCACCAATCGCTTTGAGGATTTGCAGGCCGGCGGTTATGCCGCGGGTACCTCGACGCGGCCGGCGTATAAGCAGCAGATGACGGCGACGGGATTTGCCCTGCTGCTGTATCCGTCAGCGAAGCAATGGCTGATCGAGCACCAGCACATGACCGCGCAGCAGGTGGATCAGATGCCCGTCGCCGAGGTGCTGGGCCGCTATTTTCCCGATTCCTTCGATGCGTCGATGGACCACACGTTTCGCTACATGAATCTGCCGCCGTCGGTTTCGCTGCCGGCGCTGCGCAAGGCGGAGCGCGAGTTCGGCCAGCCGGGCGGCGCGTATACGAATCTCCTGGCGCGGATCGTGCTGCCCTCGTTGTCGCGGGCGCTCTATCTCTCGATCAACGCCAACCGCACGCTCGATGCGCTCCAGACAGTCGAGGGGGTGCGCGCGTATCTGGCGCAGCATCAGGCGCTGCCGCCGGATCTCGCGGCGGTGGAGCTGCCGCTGCCCGACGATCCGACCACCGGCAAACCCTTCGACTATCAGGCCCGCGGCGGGGCGGCGACGATCACCTCGGCGCCCCTCGACGATCCCCAGCCCGGCGACACGCTGGTCTACGAGCTGACCACCGGCAAGTAAACGAAACCTTCCATGACGCTTTTTGCGGGAGCATTCCCATGATGCGGCGAACCATATTCCTGGCGGTGATAGCGGCGGCGGTGGCGCGGGCCCAGGGCGGCGGGCCAACGCCGGCCACCCCGCCGGCGGCGCAAAGCGCACGCGAGACGGCGGCCTTCCTGTCGCCTTATACCGATTCGCAAACCCTGCTCGTGGCCCATGCCGACCTCGCGCGTGTCGATTCCCAGGCCCTCTTCCAGTTCATCGACCAACTGCTCGCCCAAACGCCTGACTCGCAGGACGAGCGCAAGTCGCTGCCCATGGCCCAGACCGCGTTCGATCTGTTCCTCGTGCGCATCAAACAAATCGGCATTCGGCAGGTCTACGTGATCGCCGATCAGACCGACCTGACCACCTCCGCCATCGGCGGCGCGGCGCTCGGGGGCGCGATCCTCGCGCCGCTGCCGCCGGGAACGGATGCCGCGCCCGTGATCGCCCTCTACCAGGCGATGGGCCTCGACAAAAGCATGGGCGTCAAGGAACCCACGATCCTGCCCGGAAACGTCATCGCACTGGGCGGGCCGGAGGTCATCGCGCGCCTGCGGCAGCGCTCGGATTCTCCGGTGGGCATCGAAACCCTCGCGGCCGCCTTTTCCGGCAGTGACGATGCCGCGCTTCAGATTGCGGGTCTGCTCTCGTCCGATACGCGCCGGGTGCTCGCGCAGATGCCCTTCGACCTGCCGCCCGAACTGGGCGGGCGTTCCATCCGGGATTACAGCGAGGGTCTCGAGGCGGTCGCCGCGTCGCTGACGCTGCCCCCCAGGCCGCGGATCACGGTGGTGCTGGCCGCACATGATGCCCCGGCGGCGGCGCGTCTGGCGGGGGCGTTCAATGCGCTGTTTCGCGACATTCCCACCACGCCGTGGTTCACCACCGATCTGCACACCGATCCGCCGCAGACCAGGGAGCTGCTTGGCAAACTGCTCGCCGGGTTGACCTTCACGCCCACGGGCACGACGGCGACGCTGCGCATCGAGGGTTCGGAGCTCACCAGTTTCGCCAGCGCGCTGCTCCTGCCCGACCTTCATGCGGCCGGAGAGCAGGCGGCGCGCGTGAAGTCGGCGTCGCAAATGCGCCAGGTGATGATGGCTTGTTACCAGTACGCCCAGAATCACGGCGGCGATTTCCCGCCCACGCTTCAAACGCTGCTCACGGATCACATCCTCACCGCTCAGGCGCTGTTGTCCTCCCCCCGGGCGCTGCGGGATAAGACGCTCGGCTATCACCCCTGGACCGCGGCGCAGCTCAAAAAACTCGATGTCGCTCAGACGCCGACCATCTGGGAGCACCCCGACACGCCGGATGCGGGCCTCACCGTCGCCTATGCCGATGGCCACGTGGAGTTCGTACGCCTCCAGAAAAACCTCGATGACGAACTTCAGGCCGCGGAAAAGAAATTGCAGCCCTGATCGCCGGCCCCAACCACCGTCCCCAACGGGCGTCGCAGTTTTCCCCAGCGCCGTGCGGCCCTATGATCCGGGGATGCCCGCCCTCCCACCGATCCTCCGTCTGGCCACCCGTGGCTCGCTTTTGGCGCGTACGCAGTCCGCTCAAGTGGCCGACCTGCTGCGCCCCCATCTGCCCCCCGGCGTACGCATCGAACTGGTGACCATCACCACCTCCGGCGACCGCCAGGCGGATCGGCCGCTGCAGGATGCCGGGGGCAAGGGCTTGTTCGTCAAAGAGCTCGATGAGGCGCTGCTGGCGGGGGCGGCGGATTTTGCGGTGCACTCCGCCAAGGACCTGCCCGTCGAGCGCTCGCCGGACCTCCTGATCGCGGCGACGCCCGCGCGCGAGGATCCCCGCGATGTGTGGATCGGCCGTGGGGGACTGGCCATCGATGCGCTTCCGCCCGGAGCGCTCGTGGGCACGGTGTCGCTGCGCCGGCAGGCACAGCTTCTGGCGCGCCGGCCCGACCTGCGGGTGGCGCCGCTCCGGGGGAACATCGATACGCGCTTGCGAAAAGTGGCCGAGGGAGTGGGGGGAATCGCGGGTACTTTTCTGGCGGCGGCGGGCCTGCGGAGGTCGGGTCTGTGGCCGCCCGATGCCGCGGCGCTCCCGACCGATGAGTTCGTGCCCGCGGCGGGGCAGGGAACGCTGGCGATCGAAGCGCGGCGCTCCGACGCCGCCCTGCTGGAGGTGCTGGACAAGGTCCACGATCCTCTGACCGCAAACTGCCTGATGTTCGAACGCCGGCTGGTCGGGGCTCTGGCGGGCAACTGCCTCGCGCCCATCGGCGTGGTCGCCCAGCCGCGCGGCATCGTCGATGGCCGGCGACAGCCGGGCTACCTCGTGCGGGCGCTGGTGGCATCGCCCGACGGCCGGCAGATGGCGCGGGCGACGCTCATGGCGCAGGAGGACGATCCGGCCGCCCTCGACGCGCTCGGCCCGCTGCTGCTGCGGACGCTCGAAGCGCGGGGAGCCAGAGAGATTCTTGCCCAAAGTGTTACAAGACCTGACGACCGGACGGGAGGATCCCCGGAATAAATGGCGCGGCGGGCAACACAGGTCCGGTAAAAGCCGGCGGGATCGGTTTTTTGGTGTTGGGCGTCCATTTTGCTTCAGGCAATCTTCATGCGCGCGGCGGTGAGCGTCCGAGGGGTGGTTCCGCGGGAGGGATCACAGGCGACCTGCGTGCTGTGGATTCTGTGAGCGAGCAGGCATGAATACCAACGACATTCGCAAGTACCTCCACGATCTGAGCAACGCGCTGAACGCGGCGAAAATTAACGCCTATTTGCTGCGTCGAATGCACGGCGACGTCCTGGACAAGGAAACCCTGGACGGTTTGGATTCCTCCCTCTTCGACGCCGAAAAGCTCGTCTCCGACTTCCACCGGCGGGTCCATGCAGAAATGGTTCCTACGGAAAAGACGCCAACCTGACGTATCTGCCCACGCACAAAAGTGCGTCGTTTTGGCGTGTGCGACAAGACAACCGATGGTGAGATAGGGAATCTGACAAAATGGGACGCTGGTACGAGTCTTGCCGGTAGTCAGCTTTGGTGGGAGCTTTTTTTGAGGTGCGGATAACCCGTGCTTGTCCGGCAGGGCTGACCCTTTGCAAGCGCGCTCGCCGCGCCTTACCATCGGACTTGCCGTCGTCCTATCCCTCCTCCCATGTTTTACATACACGACTCTCTTCCGCCCGGGATTCAGCCCGCCCGGGCCAAGCGCTGGGGATAACTCATGGCACAAGGCAACGCGTATAAAATCCTCGTGGTCGAAGACGATTCCAACGAACGTCAGAGCATGCAGCGCCTGCTCACCGACGCCGGGTATCACGTCCACACCGCCGACTCGGCTGACAAAGCCATGGGGTACATGGATGAAGCGGTCGACTTCGTCCTCACCGACCTCCAGATGGGGGATGTCTCGGGGATGGATTTGCTGCGGCACTGGAAGCTCAAGCAGCCCGAGACGATGTTCCTGATGATCACCGGCCACGGCAGCACGCAGATCGCGATCGATGCGATCAAGGCCGGCGCCTATGACTACATGAACAAGCCGATCGACCCCAACAAGCTGATCGTCACGCTGCAGAACATGGCGCGTTCGCGCGAGGAATCGCGCAAGGTGCGGGAGCTGCAGAACCGGCTCGATGAGCGGTTCAGCCTTTCGAGCATCATCGGCCGGAGCCCGCAGATGCAGCGGGTGTTCGAGCTGATCCGGCGGTCGGCGCAGGCGTTTTCGACGGTGCTGATTCTGGGGGAATCGGGGACGGGCAAAGAGCTTGTGGCGCAGGCGATTCACCAGAATTCGCCGCGGCGGGATGGGCCGTTCGTGGCCGTGAACTGCGCCGCGATGCCGGCGACGCTGGTGGAATCGGAGCTGTTCGGGCATGAGAAGGGGGCCTTCACGGGCGCGACGGACCGGCGCATGGGGCGGTTCGAGCAAGCCAACGGCGGCACGCTGTTCATCGATGAAATTGGCGATTTTGAGGTGGCGCTCCAGGTGAAACTGCTGCGCGTGATGGAGAACCGGACCTTCACCCCGGTGGGCGGAAACAAGGAAATCAAGGTGGACACGCGGGTGCTGGCCGCGACGAGCCGGGACATCCGCGACATGATGGCCAAGGGGACATTCCGGGAGGATTTGTACTACCGGCTGAACGTGATCACGATCGACCTGCCGCCGCTGCGCCAACGGTTGGATGACATTCCGCTGCTGGTGAAGCGGTTCATGGACCGCGTCAACGAGCAGAACGGGACAAAGATCACCAGCATCTCGCCATCGGTGATCGATGCGTTGCAGCAGTATCACTGGCCGGGAAACGTGCGCGAGCTGCTGAACGTGGTTGAGCGGATGATGGTGCTGTCGGACAAGACGCAACTGGAAGTGGACGACCTGCCGGCGTTTATCCGCAATGGCCAAAATGGGCACACGACGGTGGCTGCCGGAGCGCCGGCGGCGGCGGGCGCGACGGGGGAGGCGGCGGGAGCGGCGGCGGCGGGCGGAAGTGCCGCGATCGGAACGGTTGCGGCCGGGGCGGCGGTGGGTGGCGGCGGGGCGGCGCCTCAGGCGTCGGCGGGGGCGAGCGGGGCGACGCTGGACCAGGCGCTCTCGACGATGACGCTGGCGGAACTCGAGGAGCGGGCGATCGCGGCGGCGCTGCAGCGGTTCAACAACAACCGTACGCGTGCGGCGCGGGCGCTGGGCATCAGCGTGCGGACCCTGCAGCGCAAGCTGGGAGCCAAAAGCGGAAGCGACGCGGAGGCCGGCGGCGACGAGGGGGCGGAGCCCGCCGCGGGTTCGGATGCACCCGACTCGCTGGTCAGCACGGGGACGTGAGCGCAATGCCCATTGCCGATTGCGGATTGCCGATTTGCAATTGATCGGCGCGAGCAGTTGCTGCGCTCAATGGGCAATGGGCATTTTCGCAATGGGCAATGTGGCCACGGGGGATTCGGTCAGGCGGGTTGCATGTGAAATTCGGCGATGCGCAGGTGGGGAGGCATGGAGAGGCAGCCGAGATGCGCGCCCGGAGCATTTTCCGGGGCCTCCGGGGCGACGTTCAGATGCACCTTGCAGGACAGCCAGCCATCGGCCTCGGGCGCGGCGCTGGCGCCGGTGATTTCTTTGCCCGAGATGTCGCACAGCGCCAGCCGGATATCCGGGGCAGCGGCGGGCGCGGGGGGCGGCTCGATGCGCAGGCGGGCCGCATACATGCCCGCATCGAAGGGTCCTGCAAAGACGTAGCGCACGGCGGAGGCGGTATCGGGGTGGGCCGCCTCCTCGTCGGCGGCGGTTTGCACCGTGCGCAGGGCGGCGGTGTCCCATGTCCGCGCGGGGGCGCTGCGCCAGCGGCCGATGATCGCGTCGGCGAATCCCCGGGGGGGCTGCGGGCGGGCGAGCATTTCGAGGGTCGCGCCGATGAGCGCCGCCTGCCGCACCGCCTGCCGGCGCAGGCCGATGACTTCCGCGTAAGTCCTTCCATACTTGGTCGCCAAACCATCCAGGGCGGCGGTCAGTTCTTTGATCCGCACGCGCGACACACGCTGGTTGCTCCACTCGGGAAGGAGCTGGCCGGCGGCGGCGCGGCGGTCAATGGCGGCGGCGGGATCGTGCCCCTTCATGGCGGCCAGCGACTGAAGCTGGCCGTACACCTCCAGCGCCTCGGGGACCAGATCGGCGACCACCGCTTCGCGCCAGCTGCCCGGTTTTTCCTTCACCATCACTTCGGGGTCGAACAGGTCTTTCGCCGGAATCGCCAGGCCGGCGCCGAAGTGGGCGTTGATGGCGCGGATGAAAGCGCCGCCGTCGGCGGTGGCGGCGTCGTTGCTGATCAACAGGCATTGCCGGGGATGCCGCCGCATGAACTCGAGGACGCGCCGGTTGTAGTGGGTCCAGAGATCGAGGGCGAGCCGGGGGTGATCAAGGATCGCCCGATCGGTGGCGCGGCGGAAGAGCGAGTCGGCGACTTCCCAGGGCTCCCGGTATAGGAAGATGAAGCGCGCCTCGGGCATGAGCGTGTGCCAGAAATCCAGAAAGAGCGTGGTGCGCGGGTCTTTCCAGCCCCATTCGCCGGCGGCGCCGTTGACCGTCCGGGCGGCCTTCTGCTGAACCAGCGCACGCGCCTGCGCGGCGACCTCCGGCGGCACCTCGAGCGGCCAGCGGTCGGACCACCCGGTCTCATCCAGGCCGTTGCCCAGCAGCGCGGCGCGGTGGACCTCGACGAAATCCATGTCTTCAAAATGGCCTTTCACGTTGCCGCGGTCGGCCGCATAAAGCTTCTCTCCCATGCCCACGCCGGCGCTCTGGAGCAGCGACGCCGCGAAGCTGGTGCCGGAGCGATGCATGCCGGCCAGGATGAAGGGGCGCAGGACGATCGCGGCTTCGCTCACGTGGTGCTCTCCGTTTCAGGGGCGGACTCGGGAGATTCGGCAGGGGCGTCCGACTCGGGCCGGATATCGACCGCGGGCTTGAATCCCAGATCGAGCGCGCCCGTGGCCAGAGTTCCACGCTCCGGCTGCACCCGGAACATGGCCGCATCCACCACCCGGTGGATGAACACCTCCGCACCGCCGCCGCTGGCGGGCTCGCCGGGTTCCTCCCCCGCGGCGGCCATGACGCCGGCATTGAGAAAATAGACGCCGGCCTGGAGGGCGCAGGTGAACGCGAAGCGGATCGTGACCACGGATTTTTTGGCCACGGCATCGATGCGGTTTTCGTACAGGTGGGAGACGGCGCCCCCGAGCTCGAAGCCGCCGACGGTTTTGATCAGCATCCCGAAGCGGACCTTGCGGGCGTCGGTCTCAAAATGCACGTCGTAGGCATACACATAGGCGCGGCCCCGGACGAGCATATTGGCGCGCGATCCGTCGGGCCGTTCGATGCGCGCGTCTTCGATGCGCGCGCCCAGCGAGGGATAGACCAGCGTCGACTGCGGCTTCATGTTGGGATCGAAATGGTCCTCGCCGTCGCCGACGGCTTCGGCCGGCAGCGCGTCGGGGCGTTCGACCGCCGCCTCCTGCGCGCCGGCGCGAATCTCGGCGCGCAGCGCCTCGAGCTTCTCGGCCGGGCTGAAGATCATGCGGTGATACTGGCTGACCACGCGCTTGGGCTCGCCGGCGAGCAGCTTTTCGCCCGAATCCAGCAGCAGCGCGTGGTCGCAGAGTTCGATGATCTGGTGCCCCGCATGCGAGACGAAGAGCACGGTGCAGCCCTTGTCCTGCAGCGTGCGGATGCGCGCGAAGCATTTTCGCTGAAAGGCTTCATCGCCCACGGCGAGGGCTTCATCCACGATCAGGATGTCGGGATCGAGCGCGATCGTCACCGAGAAGGCCAGGCGAACCATCATGCCCGAGGAATAAGTCTTCACCGGCTGATCGACGAAGTCGCCGATGCCCGCGAAATCGACGATCTGGTCGAATTTCCCTTCGATGAATCGGCGGCCGCAGCCCTGGATCTGGCCCTGGAAAAAAACGTTTTCCCGGCCCGTGAACTCGGGATGAAAACCCGAGCCCAGCTCCAGCAGCGCGGCCACCCGCCCGGCCACGCGCACCGATCCCCCGGTGGCCTGAAGCGTGCCGGCGATGATCTGCAGCAGCGTCGATTTTCCCGAGCCGTTCCGGCCGACAATGCCCCACGTCTCGCCCCGCCCGATCGACAGATCAATGCCCTTGAGAGCCCAGAACTCGCGCGTGCCCCTCGGCGGCCCGGCGGCGTGGCCGTTGGTTTCACCGGCGCTGCCGGCGCTGCCGGCGAAGCCGAGCATGGCTGAAATCATGGCGCGGCGACTGGCGAAACGCCGAAAGCACTTGGTCACTCCCGCAAGCTGGATGGCCGTTTCGTTCATAGCCTGAACAGTCTACACGGGGGTGGCACGCAACTCACGCGGCGGTCAGGGACTCGCCGGTTGGACCTCCAGGCGGATGGCGTCGTACATGATGTCGTTTTTGGGGCGGAGTTCCCGGGCGAGCAGATCGGGGGTGAATTTTTGCATGCGGGCCTGGCCGAGCGTGATTTCGTTCTGCCCCGGGCGGAGCAGCGCGCTGTCGAAGGGGACGTATTTGACGAGGTACATGCTGTCCTGGGCGCCGCTGCGGTAGCCCGCGCCGCCGGTCTTGGGCAGGGGGATTTTCGCGACCTGTTTGCCGTTGACGTTGACGAGAACGTTGCTGGTCTGGGCGGACGCGATGCCGAGGGTGAGGGTGGCGGCGCCCTTTGCCGGGAGGTCGCCGGCGGCGAGGTTGAAGCGGATGGTCCAGTCAGGTTTTTCGTTGTACCAGCCCCACTGGGCAAATTCCCAATCGGCGGCTTCCTTGCTCTGGCCGATGGTGAAGGTGACGTCGTGGGGGAAGGCGGTGAAGTAGTTACGGAAGGCGTCGTAGCTGCGGTAGATGGGTTGCGAGCCGTCGTGGAATTCGGCGGTGGAGCGGTCGGCGGTCCCGATTTGCCAGAGCGTGCGGCCGTGGGTGATGGCGGGCCAGTCGAGATCGCCGAGGTGGACGGGTGCGGCGGCATCGATGGTGATGCCGGTCTTCTTGAAGGGCTCGAACTGGTTGTCGCCGCTGGCGAAGAGGGTGTAGCGGCCGGGGCGGAGCTTCTCGATGTGGAAGCGGCCTTGGCTGTCGGTGCGGGTGAAGAAGCGGTAGCCGCGGGAGCGCATTTCGAAGTCGGCGTCCTGCTCGGTGGGCTCGTCGGCGTCGAGGATGACCCAGGAGTCGGCGGCGGGAGCGGCGCCGGCGTCCGTGTGGAGGAGCAGACGGCCGTCGGCGCTGCCGCGCTTCAGCGGATAGTCGGGATTATCCAGCCAGGCGTAGGGCCAGTGGGATTGCTGAACGGCGGCCTGTTTCCGGGCGTCTCGCCAGAGGGAGTCGGAATCGCCGCCGTGGTTGATGTAGATGAAGACGGGGCCGTAGAGCTTGGACCATTTTTCATTGTCCGCCAGATGCACGCCGGGGGCGCCGAAATGCTGGCCCTGGAACATCGCCTGCATGACGTTGTCGATCTGGACGGTGAGTTCCTGTTTGAACGGGCCGCCATTGCAGGATTCGGTGCTGGGCCAGGCGTACCAGAGGCCGACGCCATGGCCGGCGAACCCGTACGCGGAGAAGCGGCTGACGAACTGGGACATCTGGTACTTGGTGTAGGAAGTTCCGTCGGCGAGGCGATAGGTGGCGTCCTGGGGCGTGCTGAGGCGGGCGCTGGAGGGAGGCGGACCTTTGCGGTCGTCATCGATGATTTCGTCGGTAAAAATTTTGCCCTTGTTTTCCGCGCGGATGACGTTGCGGACCTGGGAATCGTTGACGGCGGGCATGCCGGGGCCGTGGTCGAGGTGGGCGTAGACGTAGAAGCCGCTGTCGCCGCGGCGGAGGACGTAGTGGAACCGGGCATGGAAATTGAACCATTCGGAGGGGCCCGCGTCGATGGCGATGTCGGCCATGTCGGGGGTGGCGGACACTTTGATGTTATTGAGCGCCTGGAAGGGCTGGAAATAGCCCGCTTTCGGAGTGGCTTTGTCGGGGCGATCGGGCGGGAGCTTGTCGGGGAGGGCGTTGGCATCCCAATAGACGGCAGCGCGGCCGCCGTCGCCGAGTTCAAGAGATTGACCGGGCGCGGGGTGATAGACGATGGAATTGATGCAGGCGTATTTTTTGTCGAACGTGAGGGTGACGATGCCGTTGTCCAGCGTGATGGCGGCGGGCGTTTCCCGGACGGTGACGGGCGTAGCGGCGCGGGCCATTGGCGCGAGTGCCAACAGGATGGCGACGGACGGGACGGATCGTTGCAAGAATCGGTGCGTGAATCGTGGCATGGCAGGCTCCCGGACGAAAATCGCAGGCGTTCGGATAGAACGCCCGAGAGCGCGCCACGTTGCGGCAAAGAGGGCCTTATGCCACGATTTCGGTTGCGGAATTTTCGGCGGCGGCCGGCGCTTCGGGGACGGCGCGCTCCCCCAGCGGAAAGATGCACCGAACGCATGTGCCTTTGCCGACTTCAGAGGTGAGCGTGACCTGTCCGCCCATCGCGGTGACGGCGTGTTTGACGATGGCCAGGCCCAGGCCGGTGCCGCGGTCGGCGCCGCCGCGCGAGCGGTTCACCGTGTAAAACCGTTCGAACACCCGTTCGCGGTCCTCGGGGGGAATGCCCACGCCGGTGTCGGCGACTTCCAGGACCATGTGCTCAGGACTCAGTGCCGCGTGCGGGGCGTGGGGGGTGGGCGTCGTTTCCTCGTACTCCGCCCCCGGCAGTTTTTGGTCGGCACTGAGATAGGAACGGATCGTCACGCTGCCCTGCGGCGTGAACTTGATCGCGTTATCGAGCAGGTTTTTGAGGGTAAGGGTGAGCAGGCGTTCGTCGCCGACGAGCGTGCGGGCGTCGGGGGCGAGGTCGGTGCGCAGCTGCACATGTTTATCGTTGGCGGCCACGGCGTACATGCCCGTCACCATGTCGCAGACCGCCTGGAGATCGAGCCGCTCCGAACGGACGATCGCACGCGGGTCTTCGGTGCGCGAGAGATCCAGCAGGTCCTGCACCAGAAGCTGCAGGCGGAGCGCGTGGTTGTTGATGATGTCGACGCAGCGGCGCGCCGTCTCGGGATCGTCGGCGGATTCCTTGAGCGTCTCGACCGCCGCGCGGATCGACGCCAGCGGCGTGCGCAGCTCGTGGCTGGCGTTGTTGACGAAATCGGTCTTGATTTGCAGGGTCTTGGCGATCTCCGTGACGTCGCGCAGCAACAGCAGCGTCCCCCGATAATGCGCGCCGGTGTAGATCGTCGCGGCGGTGGCCTGGCAGGCGATCGCCCGGCCCGGAACCTGTATGACGATCTGCGCCGAGACCGGCTTGGTGGCCGAGAATGCCTGGCGGTACAGGGCGTACAGGTCCGGGTGGTGGATGATGTTGTCGATGCGCTGCCCGATGAGCGTGTCCACGCCGCGGCCGAACACGCGCGCCGCCGCGGGATTCGCCAGGCGCACGACATCCAGGTTGTCGGTCGCCAGCGCGATTTCGTTGGTGTGATCGAGCACCGCCAGCAGCGACAGCAGGTGGTCGTTGTCCTGCTGGGCGCGGGCGCCGCGCGCTTCGAGTTCTTCGGCCAGCTTGTTGGCGGTGCGCGCCAGTTCGCCCGCCTGGCCCGGAATGAGCTCATCGGTGCGCCGCGAATAGTTCCGCTGGCTCAGCGCCGAAAGCAGGTGCAGCACGCCCGTAAGCCCGGACCGCTGCACCGCGCTGTGATAGGCCAGCCACGCGGAAAGAACGGCGAAACCGGCAATGATGAGGATGTACATCAAATCGTGCATGCGGGCGCTTTGAAAGACCAAAAAAATCGGGACGGCGGCGACGCGCCGGGCGCGGCGCCGCGCCAAACCTCCCTTATACCGTGGCTTCGTCCTCTTTGCGTTCCAGCAGCCGGTATCCCACGCCCCGGACCGTGTGAACCATCCACGAGGCCTCGCCCAGTTTCTTGCGCACCGCCGTGATGTGCACGTCGATCGCCCGGTCGGTCACGAACACCTCGGCGCCCATGGCTTTGTCCATGAGCTGGTTCCGCGACAGCACCCGCCCGCGGGCCGAAAAAATCGCCGTCAGCAGCTTGAACTCCGTCGGCGTCAAATTGATCGGCCGGCCGGCGACGGTCACCTCGTGCTTCGCCGAATCAATCGTCACCGGCCCGGTCGCCAGAATCGCCGTCGCCGGATCGACGGCGGCTTTGCGCCGCAGCACGGCGGCCACCCGCGCCATCAGCACTTTCATCGAAAAGGGCTTCGTGACGTAGTCGTCCGCGCCCATCGACAGGCCCACGATGATGTCCGTCTCCTCCGTCTTGGCCGTCAGCATCAGGATCGGCATGCCGGCGGTATCGGGATCGCCCTTGAGCGCGACCGTCACATCCCGTCCCGAAAGGCCGGGCATCATCAGGTCCAGGATCACCAGGTCCGGCTTCTGCCGGCGGGCGAGCTCCAGCCCGGTGGCGCCATCATGGGAGACCAGCGCCTCGTAGCCGTTGCGCTGCAGGTTCATCGCGATGAGCTCGACCAGATCGCGTTCGTCGTCCACCACCAGGATTTTTTTGCGGCGAGCCATGGCAATCCTCCAGACGCATGCGCACAGCCGGGGCCGCGGGAGCGCGAATGGCGCATCGCCGCGGCCGGCGCTCTTAACATGGCGGTCGGGGGATGTTCGTGTCAAGGCGGGAGCGTCGCCCCCGGCGATTCTTCGCGCAACCTTAGCGAAACAGGGGGCGGAAAGGAACACAAGGGTCGGTGTTTGATCGGTTTGCGGCACTTTGGCCCGATCCCCCCACGCCGCCCGCCCGGGCCCAGCAACCCCCCCTCACGCCGCCGACGACACGCCCCCCCGACGCTGCCCGTCGGCCTGCTGCCCCGGCTCCATCCGAACCTTGATCTCCGGCAGGCCCACGATGTCATACGTGCCCGACGCAACCGAAATCTTCGCCGTCGCAAACGCCTGGAGAATGTCCCGCGCCATGGCGTCTTTGACGTCCCGGATCGCATGGTCCTGCACGATGAACCGCACCGTCAGCTCCACCCAGTTGTCCGTCAGCCGCATGAACACCCGCGGACGCAGGTCGGAACGCCGCGTGGCATAGCGCCGCTCCAGCTCCGTGAGGTCCGGCTCGCTGAGCTCCGAAATCTTTTGCGTGTGCCGGTGCGCCGTGTCCAGAAGAATCTGCTCCGCGTGCCGCCAATCGGCCGTGTAGCCCACCGGAATCATCAGCTCTTCCCACAGAAAGGGAAACTCGCGCGTGTAGTTGAACACCGGCTCGTCAAAAATCTTCGCGTTGGTCACCGTCACCAGCCGGCCCGAATACTGCCGCGCCCGCACCCACATCGCCGGATCGGCGTTCTGCACGGAAGGAGGCTGCCCCATCTCCATGATCGTGGTTTGCAGGAAGCCCAGCGCCACGACATCCCCGCGCACGCCGCCCATCGTGATGCGATCCCCGACGTTGAACGTCTTGCCGCGAAGGATCAGCAGGTAGCCCGCAAATGCGGTGATCACACGCTGCAACGCAAAGGCCAGCCCGGCGGTCACCAGCCCCAGAAACGTCCCCAACCGGGTCGGGTCGTCAAACCATATCGACAGAAACCCCACCACCAGGACCAGGGCGGTGAACAGGTGGATCGCCTGACGGATCCAGAATCGCACCCGCTCGTTGTGCACCCCCCGGAAAAGCAGATGCACCAGCCCCCGCAGGATCGCCGACAGAAGCCATACCCCGACGATCACCCCCAGGGTAAAAAGCACCTTTCGGCCATTCTCCGTATTGACGCCCACGAACTTCACGCCGAAGAGCTGAAGCGCTCCATTCGGACCGACAAATTCGATAATGCTGGCTAGCGGCATAGGCAACGGCCCGGGCAGGAATTCACAGTGTGGATCAGGTAAGCAAACCGCGGGCGCGACGGCACGCACCAGCTCGCGAATCACGGCCACAGCGGCGATTTTGGCGGAGCGGACGGCGGCGAATCGGCAGCGGCGTCGGCAACCGGCCCTCCGGCGCCCCGCGCGGCGGCGATCGCTTCCACGATGCCGAACGCGATCAACCCGCAGCCGACGGCCAGCAGCACCGGCCGCGCCGCGTCGTGCTGGGCCAGGGCGCGCAGCGCGGCCCCAATCCCCCCGGCCTCGCGGGCGTCGCCATTAAATGCCACCCGCATCAGGATGATGCCCACCCCCAGGAATACCGCCCCCCGCGCAGCGATCCCCACCCGCCACAGCACCCGCAGCGGCCAGCGGGCGCGCGGAATTTCCCGGTCGGCCGATCCGAAGAATGCCCGCCAGAATTCATAGGCCCCGAACCCCGCAAACCCCAGCGCAATGACCCCCAGCACCAGGTAACCCCCCGGCCAGGAAAGAAGGTATCCGATCCGGCCTCGAGTGTCCTGAAGTTCCACGCCCACCCCCCCGGCCGCCGCGGGCGGCGCGCCGCGCGGCCGCTGCCGGTTGAAAAGCGCCACGTTGGCCGCAAACAGCGTCAGGCTGGTGTAGGTGATCGCCAGACAGACCGCCACGAAGCGGCGCCACCAGGCGCGCCACGTGCGGCGCCGCTCCACAAACAGCGACATGGCATGCGAAAGCGCAAAAGCAAGGAACCCCAGGGCCAGCACCCCCACCACGATCCGCCCCCCCGGCCACGCCAGCAGGGCGATCAGCGTCCCCTTGGGCCCGCGCGCCTCATCGAGCCGGCCCGCCGCGGCAAGGGCGACCCCCCCGATCAGGAAGTACAACAGACCGCGCGCCAGCAGGCCGATACGCCCCAGCCCCACGACCGCCCGGCGGGCGATCTTCTCCGGCTCGCGGCCCGAATCCTGCGAGGAAAACTGCGCCGATGCTTGCCGCATAATCGCGCCCGCCGTACAACACCGCCATCACGTCTACGGGAGGTGTCGATGAACGGAACATGCCCTCCACGGGGGGTTGCTGGTTCGCCGGGCCGCCGCGGTCGCTCACCAGCTGCCGCGGGCAGGTCGGCGACGCGCCGACGCTGGTCTATTCTAGCGGCCCTTTCGTCGGCCGTGGCCGGAGCCATCATCGCCGGCTGTTCGCCCTCGAGCAGCAACCCGCCCTCGACCCGCTCGGCCGCCAACCCGCTCTCGCTGCCCTTCTTTGACGCCAAGCTTCCCACCGACCAGCGCGTCGCCGATCTCGTCGGGCGCCTCACGCTCGAAGAAAAGGTCGCCCAAATGCAGATGGACGCTCCGGCCATCCCGCGACTGGGCATCCCCGCCTATCACTGGTGGAACGAAGCCCTCCACGGCATCGCCCGCAACGGCGAAGCCACCGTCTTCCCCCAGGCGATCGGCATGGCCGCGACCTGGGACCCGGCGCTCCACCACCAGATGGCCCAGACGATCGCCGTGGAAACCCGCGCCAAGCACAACGCCGCCTTCCAGCAGGGCATCACCGCCATCTACACCGGGCTCGATCTCTGGTCGCCCAACATCAACATCTTCCGCGATCCCCGCTGGGGCCGCGGCCAGGAAACCTATGGCGAAGATCCCTTCCTGACCTCGCGCTTCGCCGTGGCCTTTGTCACCGGCATCCAGGGCGACGACCCCAAATACTTCACCGCCATCGCCACCCCCAAGCATTTCGCCGTCCACTCCGGTCCCGAGCCCGAGCGCCATCGCTTCGATCCCCAGCCCTCCGACCAGGACCTCTTCGCCACCTATCTGCCGGCCTTCGAGGCGGCCGTGCGCGAAGGCCACGCTTACTCCGTGATGGCGGCCTATAACAGCGTCGACGGCCTTCCCTGCTCGGCCAATCCGCGACTCCTCACAGACATCCTGCGCAATCAATGGGGCTTCCAGGGCTATGTCGTTTCCGATGTCGATGCAATCAAAGACGTCTGGGAAAACCATCAGACCGTCGCCTCCCCCGAAGAAGCCGCCGCCATCTCCGTCAAGGCCGGCTGCGATCTCAACGGCGGCACCACCTACAGCGCCCTCACCGCCGCCGTCCAAATGGGCCTCCTCAAGGAAGCGGATATCGACCGCTCCGTCACACGCTTGTTCACCGCACGCTTCAAACTCGGCCTCTTCGATCCCCCCGCGCAGGTGCCTCTGGCGACCCTCCCTCCCTCCGCCAACGACACCCGCGCCCACGATGCCCTGGCTCTCAAGGAAGCCGAAGAATCGCTGGTCCTCCTGAAAAACGACAGCGCCACGCTGCCGCTGGATAAGACCAGACTGCAAACCCTCGCGGTGATCGGGCCGACCGCCGATTCAATCACGGCCCTCGTCGGCAACTACAACGGCACGCCGGCGCGCCCCGTCACCATCCTCCAGGGACTGCGCAACGCCCTCGAAGCCAACGGCGGCTCCGCCCGCGTCCTCTACGCCCCAGGTTGCCCCCTCGTCGAAGAAGAACTCCCCCTCGAAGAGCCCGTCCCCGCCTCCGCGCTCTACACCGACGACACCGAAAAAACCCACGGCCTGCTGGGCGATTACTATCCCACCTCCGCCTCCACGCGCCCCGTCCGCACGCGCATCGATCCCCAGATCGATTTCGACTGGTCCATCCAGGGCGACCGCGATCCGCTCCCCCTGGCCAATCAGGAAGGCGCCGGCGCAATGCCCGGCGCCGGCAGCACCTTCATCCACTGGACCGGCGATCTCGTCCCGCCCGAGACCGGCACCTACACGCTGGGGCTTTCCGCGCGCGACGCCTTCCGCCTCTATCTCGATGGCGAGTTGGTCGTCGATGAATGGACGCTCGGCGGAAGACGCTCGCACGGGGCGCGCGTGCACCTCGAAAAGGGCAAGGTCTATCACCTCGCCGTCGATTACCTGCATCCCCCTGCCGAGGCCCAGGACGTCGCCGCCGCCACGCGTCCCGCCGCCACTGAAATCGCCGCCGCCACCCAGCCCTTCAATCCCAATCCCCCGCCGCCCACCGCCACCCGCCCGGGACGCCGCGGGGGAGGGGCGGCGGGCGGCGGGCGCGGATTCGCCGGACGCGGATTTGGCGGGCGCGGGCCACGCGCCCAGCCGCTCGATGCCGCCATCCAGTTGCGCTGGACCCGGCCCTCAAACGATGAAGTCGCCAACGGCCCCGAGCCCTACTACGCCGACGCCGTGCGCCTCGCCCAACGCGCCGATGCCACCATCCTCGTGCTGGGGCTCACCGCCGACCTCGAGCGCGAAGAGCACGACATCGATTACCGTGGATTCTTCGGCGGCGACCGCACCGCCATCGAGTTGCCGCCAGTCCAGGAAGAATTACTCAAGCGCGTCACCGCCGCCGCCCAGCAGAATCACAAACCCGTCGTCCTCGTGCTCACCGCCGGCAGCGCCATCGCCCTCCCCTGGGCCAGCCAGAATGTCCCCGCGATCCTCGACGCCTGGTACTCCGGCCAGGACGGCGGCACCGCCGTCGCCAACGCCCTCTTCGGCGTCGCCAATCCCGCCGGCCGGCTCCCCGTCACCTTCTACGCCGCCACCACCGACTTGCCCGCTTTCGAAGATTACTCCATGGCCGCCTCCGACCATTCCCCCGGCCGCACCTACCGCTATTTCACCGGCAAACCGCTCTATCCGTTCGGCTACGGGCTCTCCTATACCCATTTCTCCTACGCCGCCGCCGGCGCCCCCAAATCCTCCGCCACCGACGCCGACCTCCCGGTCTCCTTCACCGTCACCAACTCCGGCGACCGCCCCGGCGATGAGGTCGCGCAGCTCTATCTCTCCCGCCCCGGCGCCCCCGCCGGCGTCCACGAATCGCTCGTGGGATTCCAGCGCCTCTCGCTCGCCCCTAAAGAATCCCGCACCGTCACCTTCACCGTCACCCCCTATCAGCTCGCCACCATCGACGCCGCCGGACGACGCCTCGTGCCCACCGGCGACATCACCCTGCGCTGCGGCGGCTCCTCGGCCCCCGATGCGGGCGTCACCTCCACCGTCTCCCTCACCGGCCAGGTCGCCTCCCCAACCTACAAAATCGTGCCCCCTACCCTGGCCCAGCCCCAATAAATGCAGGAAATGCAGGAGCGTCCTCTTCCGTCCCAATTTTACCCATTGAACCACGCCCCCAATTGAACCCGCCCGCCTGAACCCGCCCTACCGCTTCCCGCCCTGCGCCCCCTTCAGCACCGCGCTCACCGATTGGTTCAGGTGAATCCGCTTGATCGCCTCGCCCATCAGCGGCGCCACCGACAGCACCGTGATCCGATCGCGGATCGGCTCCAGCCGGTCGCATGTCGGAATCGTGTCCGTGATGATCAGCTTCTCGATCGGCGAGCGCGCGATCCGCTCCACCGCCTGCCCCGCGAACACCCCGTGCGTCGCCGTCACCAGTATCCGCCGCGCCCCGTGCTCCTTCAGGATTTTCGACGCCTCCGTGATCGTGCCCCCCGTCGTGATCATGTCGTCGAACATCAGCACCGTCTTGCCTTCGATCTCCCCGACGATGTTGGTCATCGCCACGGAGGTGGCGGACTTGCGCCGCTTGTCGATAAACGCCAGATCCGCGTTGAGCTTCTCCGCGTAAAAGGACGCCGCCTTCAAATTCCCCGGATCCGGCGACACGATCGCCAGACCGTTGCAGTCCGCCGTCAGCGACGGCAACTCCTTCACGAAATAATTCGACAGCACCGGGCTGGCCAGCAGGTGATCCATCGGAATGTCGAAAAATCCCTGCACCTGCGCCGCGTGCAGGTCCATCGCTATGACGCGGTCCGCACCCGCCGCCGTGATCAGGTTCGCCACCAGCTTCGCCGTGATCGGCGTGCGGCCCTCGGATTTGCGGTCCTGCCGCGCATAGCCGAAATAGGGAATCACCGCCGTGATCCGCTCCGCCGACGCCCGCTTCAGGCAGTCGATCCAGATCAGCAGCTCCATCAGGTATTCGTTCACCGGAGTGGAGGTGGACTGCACGACGAAGCAATCGCGACCGCGCACGTCCTCATCCAGCTTCACGATCAATTCGCCGTCGGGAAACGAGTCCACCCGCGCCTTGCCCACCGGAATCCCGATCTCCGCGCACAGCCGCTCCGTAAACGTCGCGCTGGCGCGGCCGGCAAATACCTTCATCGAATCGGCGAGCGGAACGGACATAGGCATTTTCCCGGGGAACATCAGCAGCCATTTACTCAATCATGGCGCCGGGCGGCACCAGCGTGTTGGGCGGAATCCGCCGGCCCGGCGCGATGTGCGCGCCCGTGCCTATCCACGCGAACGGTTCCACCACCGTATCTTGGCCGATGGATGCCCCGAATTCAATCCACGTGTTCGCCGGCGACACCAGCGTCACCCCGTTCTCCATGTGCATCCTCTGTATCCGCCGCTGCATCACCTCCGCCACCTCCGCCAGCTCCCCCCGCGTGTTGATCGACAGCACATCCTCCGGCGGCACCGACGGCAACGCCTCGATCCGCCTGCCCATCCGCTGCAAAATCGCCAGCGTGTCCGTCAGGTAATACTCCCCCTTCTTGTTGTTGGGCTGCACCTTGTCCAACGCCGCAAAAAGATCCCGCGCCTTGAACATCCAATACGTCGGATTCACTTCCCTGATCGCTCGCTGCTCCGCCGTCGCATCGTTGTGCTCCACGATGCCCGTCACGTTCCCCGCACCGTCGCGCACGATCCGCCCATATCCCCCCGGATTCTCCAGCATCGCCGTCGCCAGCGTCACCGACGCCCTCGATGTCACATGCTTGTCGGCCAACTTCATCAATGTCTCCGCCCGAATCAGCGGCCCGTCGCCCCCCAGCACAAACACATGATCGTTCTCCCCCGCTCCCTCATTCGCCTCCACCTGCGGCCGCGCCACCATCACCGCATGCCCCGTCCCCTTCTGCTCATGCTGAATCACCCACGTGATGTCCACCGCATCCCTATACGTGGAAATCACCCGATCCCGATCATGCCCGATCACCACATACAGCCGCGTCACCCCCGCCTCCCGGCACGCATCCAGCACGTACGAAAGCATCGGCCGCCCGCAGATCGGATGCAGCACCTTCACCATATCAGACTTCATCCGCGTCGCTTTTCCAGCGGCAAGAATAATGGCCGAAAGAGACATCATGCACTCCCTTGCGCATTGAAAGCCGATGATTGTAAACCTTCAGCCGGCCTCGACAAATTGCCTCGGCATGACAACCCACCCCGCGCACGCGGCGGCGCAGCCTTCCACGTCGCTCGATCATGCGCCCATCGGCCGCATGGCCCGCTTCCGCCGTGGCCGGTGCGGCGCATCCGCCCGCCGCTGCTTCCCGTTCGCCGTCGCCGGGGCCGACACCTGCGGGTCCGGCGACCCCGACAACGGCGCCCCTTCCGCCGTTTCCGCCAGCCGCTCCTGCAGCTGCGCCGCGTAATTCGGCGACAGCTCGAAGCCCAGATATTCCCGATGCAGCTTCTTGGCCGTGATCAGCGTCGAGCCGCTCCCCGCAAAGGGATCCATCACCAGCTCCCCCGCGTGTGATGACACCTTGATGATCCGCGCCAGCAATTGCTCGGGCATCTGGCAGCCATGAAATCCCGCCCGCTCCTTGAACGTGCCGCACACCCGCGGAAAATACCACGTCGTGTCCCCCGGATCGAAACCCTGCGGCAAATCCTGCGGCCGCAGAATCCACGTGTCATCCGGCAGCCGCCCCTTGGCGTTCGCCCGGGCGTCCGCATACACGAGCTGCCGCGCCGATGGCACCCGGATCGCATCCGCGTTGAACGTAAAATTCCGCGCATCTTTCACAAAATGAAACAGATGCGTGTGCGACCGCGAAAACTTCGCCTTGCAGTTCACCCCGAACGTGTAATACCAGATCACCCACGACCGGCAGGTCAGCCCCAGCTCGCGCTGAAAAATCAGCTTCAATTCCGCCGCGAAATCGTCCCCGATCGCCAGCCAAAACGTCCCCGCGGGCTTGAGCGCGCGCACCAGCGCCGCGCCCCAGCGGCGTGTCCACTCGAGGTACTCCTCCGCCGCCTTTTTGTCCTCGTACACATCATACTGATAGCCAATGTTGAAGGGCGGATCGGCAAACGCCAGATCGACGCATCCCTCCGGCAACGCGTTCATGCCCGCAATACAGTCGCCGTTGTGTACCAGATTCCGAGGCATCTCAGAATTCATGTGGCATCCTGTTACAAGGAGTCGTTGAGGTCGCCGCTGCCGAATATGGTGCGGTAGTATACGAACCGCACGCCGGAAAATCGCGCCAAAATCCGTTCCGCCCCATTAAGAAACGCGCGACAGGTTATCCACATCTCGGAACTTGCGCAGCCCGCGCAACCCGCAGCCGCAAGCCGCCGCCCGCACGAATCACCGCGGCGACCCGCTCGTCTCCGGCACCCGCGATTCCTTCGCCCGCGCCTCCGACCCCCCTCCCGCCTTCCTCGGAAACGCCAGGCTCGCCAGCGCCGCCACCGCCAGCCCCGTCAATATCACCGCCAGCGAAACCCCCTCCGTGATGTGCCAGTCCGGATCCGGCGCGTGCGCCATCGCCGCGTACCCATCCGACGCCAGCGGCAGCAGCATCTTGATCCCCACGAACGCCAGGATGAACGATAGCCCGTGCCTCAGATAGTGAAACCGGTCGATCACCGACGCCAGCAGGAAGTACATCGAGCGCAGCCCCAGAATCGCAAACACGTTTGACGTGAACACCAGAAACGTGTCCTTGGTGATGCCGAAAATCGCCGGAATCGAGTCCAGCGCAAAAATTAAATCCGTGAACTCGATGCACAGCAGCACCACGAACAGCGTCGTCGCAAATCGCCGGCCGTTGACCTTGGTGAAAAAATTCTTGCCTACAAAGCCCGGATGAATCGGCAACGCCTTATGCGCGAACCGGTACGCCAGCGAACGCGAGGGATCCCGCTCCGCGTCCCCCCCAAAAAACATCTTGCAGCCCGCCAGCAGGATGAAGCCGCCGAAGATGTAGATGACCCAGTGAAACTCCGCCAGCAGCGCCCCGCCCAGAATGATCATCAGCGCACGCATGAACAGCGCCCCGAGCACCCCCCAGAACAGCACGCGATGCTGCAGCTCCGGCGGCGTGCGGAAAAAATTCAGCAGCAGCACGAACAGAAAGACGTTGTCCGCCGAAAGCGACAGCTCCACCAGATAACCCGTGACGAACTGCAGCGCCGCCGGTTTTCCCTCCGTCGGATGGTAATACGCCTCATGCCGCGCCAGCAGTCGCGGATCGTGGATGATCCCCAGGTCCAGCCAGTGGTGCTGATAAGCCAGGTACACCAGCCCGACGAACCCGCACGCCGCCAGCACCGGCACCAGCGCCCCGAACGCCGCTTCCTTGAGCTGAATCGCGTGAGGCTTGCGGTGCAGAACGAACAGATCCAGGGCCAGCAGCGCCAGAATGAACGCGAGGAACAATCCCCAGGCAAGCAGGTGATTGGGGTTCATATCGAAATTCCGGGGGTCTCTTCACAGCGGGCTGCCGGAATACTCTAGCCGCAGAATGCCCCGTGGAAAATGCCCTCCCCGTGTCCGGTCTCGGATTCCGAAATATCCGCCCCAGCCTTTGAGAAAGACAAACGCACCGCCGCCGCCAAAATCCTCCCCGGATTGCCGAAAAACCCCTCCATCCCCCGCTTCTCAGGGATCCTTTGCCGCCGATGCGTGCCGGATCCCCGCCCCCGCGCGGCCCTACACTTTCGTCCGGCCGTTGATGGCGTCGGCCAAAATCGCCTTGTTCGAGTATTCGATCTGCGCCCCGGCAGGCAGCCCGCGGGCAAGGCGGGTGACCGCCACGCTCGGAGCCACGTACGCGAGTTCCTGCTGGATGTACAGCGCCGTGCCGTCCCCCTCCATCGTCGGATTCGTCGCCAGGATGATTTCACGCACCGCCGACGGCGTGCCGTCGGCGGCCGGCTTGAGGCGGTCCAGAAGCTGCGGGATCGTCAGGTCCACGGGGGTGATGTGCTCCAGCGGGGCGATCCGCCCCAGCAGGACGTGGTAAACGCCCTTGTAAATGCCCGTCGCTTCGAGTTGCAGCAGGTCTTTGGGCTGCTCCACGACGCAGATCACCGAGTGATCGCGTTCCCCATCCGCGCAGATGGCGCAGGGATCCGTCTCCGTCAGGTTGAAGCAGATCGAGCAGTGCTTCACCTGCTCTTTGACGGCGCGAATCGCCTCCGCCAGCGCCAGCGCGTCGTCGGGACTGCCTTTGAGCAGGTGAAACGCCATGCGCTCGGCGGAGCGCGCCCCCACGCCCGGCAGGCGGCCGAGCAGGTCGATCAGCCGCCGGAGCGACTCGGTGTAATGGGTGTTGTTGGCCATGATCCTGAATGCCGCCGTGGTTAGAAACCGGGAGGCTGCGCGCCGCCCATGAGGCCCTTGAAGGCGGACATGTCGATGTCGCCCGCCGCCCCCTGCATTTCCTTCTGCACCATTTCCTGCACGTTCTTGATCGCCTGGTTCACGGCCGCGCGCGTCAGGTCCGCAAGCAATTCGGTGTCGGTCAGCGGCGCGGAAGTCGCATACGTGATGCTGACGATTTCCATCAACCCGTTCGCCGTCGCCGTCACCAGCGCCCCGCCCGCTTCCCCCGTCCCCCGAATCTGCGGCAACCGGGCCTGCACTTCCTGCATCTTGGCCTGCATTTCACGCGCCTTGGCCATCATGGGGCCAAGCTGGGAGAGGGCTTTGAAATTGTCGAACATGCGAATTGTCCGTAGGTGAGCAAAGCAATGATTTTAGGCGCAATGACGAGAAATTTCATGCGGGCTTCTTGGCCGGGGGCTCGTGCGGGGGTGCTCGTGACCCGGTGCGTGAACTACGCGCGGCGCTTCTTGAGGGCTGGCTTTCGTGGCCTGCGTCGCAGATACCTGGCGATCAGTTGTTCCACCGCGGGCCGGACGGCGCGGGCGGCGTCGTCGCGGTCGTGGGTCTGACGCAGGATCAGGGCGCCCTCGATCAGCGCGGCGTAGCAGTCGGCAAACGTCTCGGCGTTGTGCGGGGTGGCGCCGGCCGCTTCAGCCATCTTGCGCCAGTTCTCGCGGGTCTTGCGCTTATACGCGGCGGCGGCCTGATGGATCGGATCGTGCGGGTTGGGAAATTCGATGGCGCTGTTGAGGAACATGCAGCCGTGGAACGCCGGATGGTTGAACCACCGGTCGAGAAGGTCGAGCAGCGCGAGCGGGTAGCGGGCGACGTCGTCCCCCGCCAGGGTGCGCAGGGCCTCGGCCCAGGCCTGGGATTCCCACTCGTCGCGGCGCTCGACGGCGGCGACCATCAGGTCGTCCTTGCTGTCGAAATGCTTGTAGAAGGTGGTCTTCGTGACCCCGGCGGCGGCGATGATGCGATCGACGCCGATCGCGTTGAAGCCGTGGCGATAAAAAAGGTCGACGGCGGCGGCGATCAGGCGCTCGCGGCCGGTGCGCGGCGTGTCGGCCTGGCCGAGGAGCTCGAGGGCGGACTTCATGGCGGTCGCAGTCATGAGCGCTTCCTGTCGGGAGTCGTCATCGTACACCGCCGCGCGGGCGGAGGTGTACTTGAAGTGCACTGTGCGCGGGGGCGGGAGTGTGTAAAGTCGAGGGTGGCCGGTGCGGAGCGGGCGTGATGTTGCGCCTGTCCGGGCCGGCAACTCTTTTTCGAGTGGAGGACGTTATGCCACTGGTGAATGTCAAGGTGATCGAGGGCGTATTCACGCCGGAGCAGAAGCGGGAGATGATTCGGAAGGTGACCGAGGCGATGGTGTCGGTGGAAGGGGAGGCGATGCGCGGGACGACCTGGGTGGTGATCGACGAAGTGAAAGGCGGCGACTGGGCGATCGGCGGCAGGATGCTGTCGGCAAGCGATTTCAAGCCGGCGGCGGGCGGCAAACCGTGACCGACGAAAAGAGCCGGTCCGCGCGCCAAGGCGCGGCCGGTCTGGGCAGCGACTGCGCAAGGGAGACGCGAAAGGTTCTGGTTGTTAAACATGGGCGGTCCGATCATTTCAGAATAGTTTCCGGACGCGGAGGAGGGTGCGCGTCACCTGATCGTCGGTGGTGCGCACAGGGTGACGATGAGCGCGATCGCGGCGATGGCGGCGAGGAACACGAAGAGCAGCAGCGGGAAGCCGTTGGGGATGCTCGGATCGCGATTTGAGTAGCCCATCAGGCACCCGAAATTATTCGGCGTCGTTGGTGTTGAGCATCTCGATGTGGACGACGGTGGCGTCGAGGTTTTTCATCAGTTGTTTGACCAGGGGCTGGTCTTTGACGGCGGCGAGGAGTTCGGGAGCGATGCGCTGGGTGGCGAGGTCGGGGGTGTTCGCGGGCGGCGGGGGGGGAGCGGTGCTGGCGGTGAAGTGGAGGGCGAGTTTGATGGGGAGGCGGGTGACGGCGCGGAGGGCTTCTTCGAGTTTGAGGCGGGCGCGTTCGTTGGCGAAACCGCGCTGGTTGGCGGGGAGGTGGAGGAGAGCGTCGCCGGTGGCGGGGTCGAGGGCGGCGACGGAGCAGCAGTGGCCCAGGACGCGTTCAAGGTAGCTGGCGTTGGCCTGAAGCCAGCGGCGGGCGGCGGCCCAGACGGCGGGAAGGTCGGCGGGGTTGACGGCGGGCTCGGGCGCGGCGGGTGGGGCGGGAGGCTGGGCGCCGGGGCGGCCGGGGGCGCGGGACTGTTGTTTGGCGGCGAGATTTTTGGCGTCGAGTTCTTCCTTCTGGCGGCGCATGTGCGCCTTCATGACTTCGTAGATGTTTTCTTCGTTCACATCTTCTTCGAGAAGTGCGGATTCTTCGGGGGCGGGGGCGTCGGCTGGCGAAGCGTTACCCCCGGCAAGCCGGGGGCTATCGGGGGGATTCACGGGGTCGTCCGTGTCACTTTTTTTTTTGACTCGCGGGGGGCGAGTTGGCGGGGGTTTGGCCGGTGGCGAGAAGTTGTTTTATGGAGCTGAATTGGTCGGAAAGGGCGAGGCGGACGATGAGGGCGTCGAAGAGGGGGCGGTGCATGGTGGAGGCTTTGAGGGCGCGGAGGGTTTGTTCGCACAGGGCGATCAGGTGGACGAGGGTGGGGGGATCGAAGCGTGTGGCGAGGGTGGTGAAGGCGGCGCGGGATTCGGCGGGGACGTCGAGAAGGTCGGTTTTTTCGCCGCAGGTGGCGACGACCATCAGGTTGCGGAGGAATTCCACGAGCTCGGAAAGGACGCCTTCGACGCCCATGCCTTCCTTGAGGAGCTCGTCGGCGCGGGTCATGGCGGCGGCGGCGTCGGATTGGGAGATGGCGTCGACAAGCTGCGCGATGGCGGCGGTGGGCGGTTTGCCGAGGAGATCTTCGAGGAGTTTGTCGGTGATTTTTTTTTCGCCCAGGGAGAGGACGCGGTCGAGGATGGAGAGGGCATCGCGCATGGAGCCGTTGCCGAGGCGGGCGATGCGGTGGAGGGCGTCCGCGTCGGCGTGGATGCCTTCGTCCTTGACGATCTGGGCGAGGTGCTGGGCGATGCGCGGGGTGGGGATGTTTTTGAAATCGAAGCGCTGGACGCGGGAGATGATGGTGGCGGGGACCTTGTGGACGTCGGTGGTGGCGAAGATGAATTTGACGTGTTCGGGGGGTTCTTCGAGGGTTTTAAGCAGTGCGTTGAAGGCGCCGCCGGAGAGCATGTGGACTTCGTCGATGATGTAGATTTTGAAGGGGGAGTGGGAGGGGCGGATGCCGGCGGATTGGCGGAGCTCGCGGATCTGGTCGACGGAGTTGTTGGAAGCGCCGTCGATTTCGATGACGTCCATATCTTCGCCGCGGGCGATGGCCCGGCAGGTGTCGCAGGTGCCGCAGGGGTTGCCGTCGGGCTGTCGGTTGGGGCAGTTGAGTGCTTTGGCGAGGATACGTGCAGAGGACGTTTTGCCGACGCCGCGGGTGCCGGTGAAGAGGAAAGCGTGTGCGACGCGATTGGATTTGATGGCATTTTTGAGGGTCTGGGCGATGGCTTCCTGGCCGACGAGTTCATCGAAGGTCTGGGAGCGGTAGCGGCGGGCGAGGACTGTGTAGGCGTCGGTCATGGGAAGGGGATTATAGGGGGGAAACGGGAATTGGGGGGAAATTGTGAATTGTGAATAGTGAGTGGTGAAAGAGGGGCGGGGCGTTAGCTGCGCATGATTTTCCCCGAAGGTGCGCAGGATGCGGGTCGAAAAGTGCGGAATTTCCCTGAAGGTGCGCAAGATGCGCCAGGTGCGCATCGATTTTTGCGCGCGCGGGCGCGGGGTGCGGGCGGGGGTGGAGGGGCGCGCGGAATGGGTGTAGGTGGTGATCATGGACTTCTCCCGGTTGCGGCAGGCGCGTGATGGCGCTTGCTCTGCATAGAGAGAACGGAGGCGAGGGGGGAAAGGTTCCCGGAAAGTTCGGATTTTTTTTGGGGGGGGTCGGGGTGGGGCTCATGAAGTTCCTGGGGTAGGGTTGGGCCATTGGCGGGGCGATGCCGGCTTGTTTGGGGGCGGGGCGGCGAACGCCTGCGAGGCGCATATGCCGAGCGTGTTCAGGGGCACTTCGCAGACCCTGGCAGACCCGAGGGGGGAGGCGAGGGATCGAGGCGGAGAGGGATTACTTCGCGGTGGAGATGGTGCGGACGGTGCCGTCGGGGGAGACTTCGCGGAGGAGGGCGTTTTCGGAGTCGGCGATGTAGACGTTGCCCTGGTCATCGACGGCGACGCCGCGCGGGGAGTTGAGGCGGGAGTCGGCGGCTGGGCCGTCGGCGTTGCCGGCTTCGCCGACCTTGCCGGCGATGGTGGTGACCTGACCGGAGGGGGAGATTTTGCGGATGGCGTGGTTGTCGGTATCGGCGAGGAAGACGTTGCCATCTTTATCGACGGCGATGCCACGGGGGGCGGCGAAACGGGGGGCGGCGGCATCAGCGGCGGGGGCGGGTTCCGGGGCTGGGGCGGTGGCGGGCGCGCCGGATCCGCCGGCGAGGGTGGTGACCGTTCCGTCGGGGGTGATTTTGCGGACATTGGAATTGCCCTCGTCGGCGACGTAGAGGTTGTCGTGGTCGTCGATGGCGATGGCGCGGGGCATGGAGAAGCGGGCGTCGGCGGCTTTGCCATCGGCGCCGCCCTGTTCGTCGGCTTTACCGGCGAAGACGGAGGACTCTCCGTCGGGAGTGATCTTGATGATCGACGCGTTTTTGTTGTCGGCGATGAAGAGATTTCCCCGGGAGTCGATGACGGCGCCGGCGGGGGCGCTGGTGAGGCCTCCGGTAGCGACTTCGGCGGCCTGGCCTTGCGGAGAGATGCGGTAGACCTTGTTGTTGTCGAGGTCGGCGACGGCCAGTTCGCCGGCGGTTCCCTTGCGTTTGCTCAGCGAGATGGCGATGGCGGTCTGGATGTCGCTGACACCGGGGCCATCGAGGACCGAGGCGTCACCGGCGGCGGTGATTTTGACGATTTTGTGGGCGCCCGTATCGACGACGTAGAGCGTGCCTTTGTCGACGGCGAGGGACCAGGGGCTTTGCCATTCGACGGCGGCCAGCGCGCGCTGGGCGGGTTGCGAGGCGGGCTGCGTGTCCTGCGCCCAGGCGGCGGCGCCGGCGGTCAACAGGAGGGTCATGCCGAGAATGCGCATCGTGTGCATGGGGGAGGATCCTCGCAGATTTGAGATGTTCGGGCGGTGTGAATGGAGCGTTCACTTTACCCGGGGGCGGGGGAACGGGAAATGGGAATGATTTTGGGCGGGGGTGCGGCGTGAGGGCATTGGCGTTCGGCCGCCCATCGGCGGGGCGCCGCGGGACGCCGATGCGACGAATTGAGAGGGTGGCGTTTTGGGTTTTCTCTTGCCGTGCGCTCGCTTATGCTGCAGCGGATATGGCCAAGGCACCCAGAATCAAGCCGACGTTGTCGGCGGGCGGATCGGCGGCGGCGCCGGTGGTGGCGCGGTATGCGAAGTCGCAGAAGCTGTTCAGCCAGGCGCTGGCGTTGATGCCCGGGGGCGTATCGTCTCCGGTGCGATCGTTCAAATCGGTGGGCGGGGATCCGGTGTTCGTCAAGGAGGCGAAGGGCGCGCGGCTGACGGACGTGGACAACAACACGTACATAGATTACGTGATGTCGTACGGTCCGCTGATAGCGGGGCATTGCCCGCCGTCGGTTCGAGCGGCGGTGGCGAAGCAGATAGACAAGGGCTCGAGCTACGGGTGTTGTTCGGAGACGGAGATTCAGCTGGCGTCGCAGATTGCCGAGGCGATGCCGCACGTGCCGATGGTGCGTTTTGTGAACTCGGGGACGGAAGCGACGATGTCGGCGTTGCGGCTGGCGCGCGGGGCGACGGGGCGGGATGTGATCGTGAAATGCGCCGGGTGTTATCACGGGCATGCGGACATGCTGCTGGTGCAGGCGGGGTCCGGGGCGACGACGCACGGGCATCCGTCGTCGCCGGGGGTGCCCGAATCGACGACGCTGAACACGGCGATCATTCCATACAACGATGTGGATGCGGCGGCGGCGCTGTTCGAGAAGATCGGGGACAAGATTGCGGCGCTGATCATCGAGCCGATCTGCGGGAACATCGGGGTGGTTCCGCCGGCGGCGGGGTATCTGGAAGGGGTGCGGGATTTGTGCGACAAGTATTCGGCGCTGCTGATATTTGATGAGGTGATGACGGGGTTTCGGGTGGCGCTGGGCGGGGCGCAGGCGCTGCTGGGGTTGCGGCCGGACATCACCTGCCTGGGCAAGATCATCGGCGGCGGGCTGCCGGTGGGGGCGTATGGGGGCAAGGCGGAGCTGATGAATCAGGTATCGCCGGCGGGGCCGATTTACCAGGCGGGGACGCTGTCGGGAAATCCGCTGTCGATGGCGGCGGGGATAGCGACGCTGTCGCTGCTGGAGGATGCGTCGGCGTATGGGAATCTGGAGTCGCTGGGGGAGCGGCTGGAGGAGGGTCTTTCGGCGGCGGCGGCGGCGACGGGGGTGGCGATGGCGGTGCAGCGTGTGGGCTCGATGATCACGCCGTTTTTTCTGTCGCCGGCGCAAGGGGCGAGCGCGGCGGCGGGTGGGGCTGGGGCCGGGGGTGGTGGGGTGATTCGGAACTACGCGGATGCGTTGCAGTGCGACACACAGGCGTATGCGCGGTTTTTCCGGTCGATGCTGGATGCGGGGATCATGATCCCGCCGTCGCAGTTCGAGGCGTGGTTTCTGTCGACGGCCCATACGGAGGGGGACATCGACCAGACGCTGGACGCGGCGCGGGATGCGCTGCGGACATTGCGGCTGGGGTGATCAGGGCACATTTAGCGCCGTTTCTTTGAACTGCTCGCAAGTCGAGGTCTGTTGTCAGCAGGTGGCTCGTGTGGCCCACGATGCAAAGTTCGATCAGCTTCGCGTCCTTGGGATCACGAGACAGGTGAAACCGCGTTTTCACGGAGCGCACCACATCGGCTACATAATGTCACACGGTGATCGACTTGGAGCCGATGGCGATGAGGAGGCCGTTGTTGGTGTCTTTGGCGTAGACGTCGATCTGGTTTTGTCCGGAGCTCAGGGGGGAGGTGAAGGTCATGGAAAAGCCGTGGTTGGCGCTGTTGAAGTAGGGCAGGAGGTCGTTGCGGGTGTCGCCGGCGGCGACGGTCTGGACGAGGGCGCCGTTGACGTAGACGTCGATTTCCATGGCGGCGTCGAGACGGTCGGGATCGACGGCCCAGCCCTTGACGCCGGTGGCGGTGATTTGCTCGGCCATGCCCAGGGGCTGGAGGTTGGTGACGGTTTTGGAGCCGATGAGCGTGGAGACGTTGCCCTGCGATTCGGCGGCGTAGAGGTCGATTTTGTGGGTGCCGAAGGAGAGGGCGGGCAGGTCGATGGCGAAGCCGTGATCGGTGGAGCCGATGACGTTCTGGAGATCGGTGCGGGTGATGTTGGCGGTGCCGGTCTTGCTGTAGAGGCCATCGACGTAGACATCGACGGCGGTGGGGGTACCGGGCGCGTCGGGGTCCCAGGCCCAGCCGACGACCTGGCCGTTTTTGATCATGTCGAAGCTGCCCTGGGGCTGGTGGTTGTTGATGAAATCGTCGTAGATGACGATTTCGTTCTGGTTGCTGGTGCGGTCGTCGTGGACGGTGACGGTGATGGAGTGGGAGCTGGCGCCCAGGTCGCTCATGGTGACGGTGAAGCCATGGTTGGCCGAGCCGTAGTAGGGGGTGAGGTCGGGGCGGTACTGGTTGGCGGTGACGGTGGTGTAAAGCATGTCGTCGACGTACACGCTGACGGTGGCGGGGCCGGCGCCCAGGTCTGGGTCGAGGGCCCAGCCTTTGATGAGGGTGCTGTTGACGACGTCGACGTGGCCGGTGGGGGGGGTGTCGGTGACGTAAGAGTAGCCCAGGAGGGTGAGGCCCGCGGAGGCGGCTTGTGCGTCGAGGGCGTAGACGGCGATGAGGTGTTTGCCGGGGGTCAGTCCGGGGACGTCGATGGCGAAGCCGTGGTCGGGGCTGCCGATGAGGCTGGTGAGGTCGGAGCGGGAGACGTCGGCGGGGGTGAGGGTGTTGGACATGGCGACGCCGTCGATGACGACGCGGATGTTGACGTGGGCGGAGGTGTCGTCGGGGTCATAGGCCCAGCCGGCGACTTTGAATCCGTTGTTGATCTCGACGTAGCCCTTGGGTGCGTGATTGTTGGTGTAGATGAGGACGGGCTTGCCGGAGGGTTGATCGATGGCGTAGACCTCGACGACGTGGCCGGCGTAGCTGCCGGAGACATCGAAGCCGAGATTGGATTGATGGAAGACGGCGGCGACGTCGGGTCTGGCGACGTTGGTGGTGGTGGGGGTTCCCTGGACGCCGTCGATGTCGATGCGGATTTGGGTGGGTCCGTTGGCGTCGGGATCGTAGACCCAGCCGGCGATGCGGGAACCGTTGGCGATGTCGATGCTGGCGATGGGAGCGGGATCGGTGAGGGTGGCGTTGGCGAGGGTGGTGCGCATGCCGGTGAGAGGATCGACGGCGGTCACGAGGATGGAGGATGTGCCGGGGTTGAGGGTGGGCATGGCGAAAACGAAGGCGTGGTAGGGGGAACCGAAGGCGCCGGCGAGGTCGGCGCGGTAGGTGTTGGCGGCCATTGTGGTGGTTGAGCCGTTGATGGTGACCTGGACGTTGACGGCCTGTGGCCCGTCGGTGGTGGAGTAGGCCCATCCGCGGATGAAGGAGCGGTTGAAGACGTCGACGTGGCCGAGGGGGGCGGCGGTGAGCAGGAGGCGGTTTTCGAGGGGTTGGAAAAGAGCGTCGCGCGAAGGGGAGTCTGCGCGGTGGCGGAGGTGGCGGCGAGCGGCGGCGGAGCGTGGGGAGCGGTCGTTGCGGGCGTGACGAAGCGGCATTGAATTGATCCTCAATTCCGTGCAGGCGGCGTGGCGCGGGAAGACGAACCGCGCGCGGACCGCCGGGGGTCCAGTGCTGCTATCGTCAAACTGGGATAACGGGATAACTTGGGGATCAGGAGTTGCCGATAAAAGTGCAAAAAGGAAACAGGCACGGCTTGCGCCGTGCCCGGGTGGGTTCATTCTCAGTCATGGAAAAGGAGGGTCAGACGACCTGCTGCGCGATCAGCGCGGTGAGTTCGGTGGCCCCGGCGTCAGTCGCGTACAACTGGATGAGAGTACCGGCGGGAAGTGTGGTATTGAAGGATGCCAGGAACCCGTGGTTGCCGATGTTCGGGTAGGAGCGGTTGGCGGGGATGAGCGTCTGCTGGGTAACACCGTTGATCCTCATGACAATCTTCACTTGGGCGGCGGTGTTGTCAGGATCGAAGGCATAGCCGCTGATGGCCGTACGGGTGATGGCTGCGGCGCCGACGGGTGCATGGTTGAAGAACTGGAGCGTGCCGATGAGCACTTGGGAGCCGTCGAAGGGATCGATGGCGTAGGCCTGAACGGTGTGCAGGGCATTGAGTTTGTTGGTGGGGGCGGGATCGTCGAAGCCGTGATCGACGAGGCCGGGGAACTGGGAGAGGTTGGTGTGGGTATTGCCGGCATTGACGGTTCCTTCGTCGACGCCGTCAACGACGATGCGGATCTTGATGGCCTGGTTGGGGCTGTCCTGGTCCCACGCCCAGCCGGAGACGATGCTCTGGTTGACCACCTGCAACTGCCCGATGGGCGGGTGGTTGCCGATTTCCTCCTGGTTGACGAGGGTGAGTTTACCGGAGGGGACGTCGGTGACGAAGACCTGGATGAAGTGGGGGCCGGTCGAGAGGCCGGTGAGACCGATGGCGAAGCCCTTGGCGGTGTAGGTGGCGCCGGGGGGCTTGACGCTCTGGGAGACGGGGATGTTGGTGGTGGTGGTGCCCTTGGTCACGCCGTCGACTTTGACGGTGACGGTGAGGGGGTTGGCGCCGGAATCGGGATCAGCGGCCCAGCCGGCGACGAGGGAGGTGTTGGCGGCGAAGAAGGCGCCCACGGGGGTGGGGTTGGTGACGCTGGCCTGGCCGAGGATGGTGAAGGTTCTGCTGGAGGTGCCGGTGTCCTTGGCGAGGATCATGACGAAGTGGGTTCCCGCGCCCACAAAGCTGGAGATGTCGAAGCTGTACTGGCGGTTGGCGGTGCCTGTGAGGGTGGCGAGGTTGGGGGTGATGCTGTCGGCGCCGTTGGCGGTGCCGGAGGCGACGACGGCGCCATCGACGAGGACGGCGACATCGACGGGGGCGGTGCCGAGGTCGGGGTCCCAGACCCAGCCTTTGATGGTGGTGCGGTTAAAGACTTCGACGCCGCCGCGGCTGGGGCGGTCGTTGCTGAAGAGAAGGACCTTTTTGCCGCTGGGCGCATCGAGCGCGAAGACGTCGACGACGGAGCCGGCGGTGATGCCGGTGACGGCGAAGGCGTGCCCGGCGGGCAGGCCGGTGATGGTGGAGTTGGCGGTGACGGTCTGGAAGGCGGTGCCGTTGACGTCGACTTCGACCTGAACGATCTGGCCGGTGGCGTCGGTATCGGTGACGAAGCCGGCGACGCCGGTTCCGCCGCCGACGATGACCGCGGCGCCGGTGGGCGCGGCGTTGGTGAGGGTGCCGGACTTCAGCAGCACGGGGCTGGAATCCTGGACATCCAGCGCGGCGACGGCGACGGTGTGGGTGCCGGGTCCGACGGTGGTGGTGAAGCCCTGCTTGCCGTCGGTGCGGGAGATATTGGCGGTGACGTCGGTGGAGACGCCATCGACGGTGACGCGGACGGTGACGGCGCTGGAGGGGGAATCGGGGTCGCTGGCCCAGCCGCTGATGGTGCCGTGGGCGAAGACCTCGATGAAGCCGGTGACGTTGCCGGCCATGAGGACGCGTTGTTCGAGAGCGTCGAAGTAGCGGCGATGTCCCGAGGCGCGCCGGGCGGTTTTGGGGGCACGGGAGCGGGTGGCTGAAGGCTTGGACCAAAGCATGCGGGAATCTCCCCACGAGAACAAGAAGTCGCCGGTCGCTGACAAGGGCGCCGGTCGGGCAGTCAGAATGTCCGCCAAGGTGTCATACGCGGCGGTATTCGGGATGGATTGGGGCGCGCGGCTCATCTTTTCGGACGGGGTGTCGCGGCCTCTTCTCATCCTGACCCTATACGCTAAAGCTATGCCAAGGTTGCCACGGCGAGGGCCTCCCTTCGAAAAAATCACCCGCCGGACCAACGCTTCCACAGCGCTCCGGCGGGTCGCTCCCCCCTCCTCCGGGCGGTGGGGCGATTCCCAACTCCCCTGCCTACCGCCGTTTAACTGCGGCGGATCGGTTGGCCCGGCCGGCCAGGGGAGGCGAGCTGAACGGGCGGCGGAGGCGGGGTCGGGGCGCGCAACGTGAAGTTCAACGTGAAGTTCAAGTTGAAGATATGCGCATCGCCGGCGCCCACGACCAGCGTGCCGCTCGAGAGCAACTGGCCGTTCGGGGCGGAGACCACGACGGTGTAAGTGCCGGTGGCGCTCACGCCGGAACCGTCTTCACCGTTGGCGGCTCCCTTGCTCTGCTGGGTGAAGGTGTAAACCCCGGCGGCGTTGGTGCGGGTGGTGGCGACGACGTCCCCATCCTCGTTCTTCAATTGCACGAGCAGTCCGGCGACGCCGTGGGCGCCCCCCGGCGAAGGCATGGTGACGACGCCGGCGATGGTGGCGCGGAAGAGCATCACGTCCGGCTGCAGGTGGGTGATGTTGGTGTTGCCCTCGATGATTTTGGCCAGGGTGTTCTCGTGGTTGAGGAAGTTCATTTCGTCGGCGTTGAGATGCTCGTTGAGGTAGAAGAAGCGGTCGCCATCGCGCAGGCGCATGAACTGGTTGATGATGATCGTCTGGAAGAGCTGGCCGACGTCGGAGCCCGGGACATGGTCTTCGGCCAGCCCGCCCTCGAAGGCGTCGATGGTGTTCACCCCGCCGGGATAGGCCTTTTCCAGCGCCTGCTGCACGGCGACGTTGCTGGTGATCTGGGCGAAGCTGGTGACCGGCTTGAGGCCGAGTTCTTTGCGGAGGGTGTTGTAATCCGGGATGCCATTGTCGCGTCCGCGCTGGACGTCGCGGGCCATGAGATCGTCGCCGCCGTCGCCGCTGTTGCCGAAGAGAAGGTTGCGGATGTCGCTGATGGCCATCATATCCATGGCCTGCCCGTTTCCGTCGGCGTCGGCTTTGAGGATGGGACCGATGCTGGTGCCGGCGAGACCCGTATAAGGATCGACCGCGCCGGTGGCCGAGAGCAGGTTGGGATCGAAGAAATCCTGGGAGAGGGGGATGTCGGCGGCGACGTCCTGGCCGTTGTTTCCGTGCCGCTCGATGCCGGGGCTCACGAGGCTGTGTCCGAAACGGAAGGCGACGGTGGAGAATTCGTTGGAGATGGCGGGGTTGATGTTGGGGTTGTAGCCCTTGTAGGCGGGCATGGCGTTCTGGCCGAAGACGGCGGGGAGCCACTCGTTGTAAACGATGTCCTGGTATTCGGCGATGTTGATCTTGCGGGCTTCCTGATAGAGCTGCTCGTCGGACCAGCCGGGGTGCTCCTGTGCAAGGACGGCGGCGATTTTGTTGTGGTTGCGCAGGAAGAGGGTGGTGAGGGCGGTGAGTTCGACGTTCTCGTTGCCGCGGACGTCGCCGGTGGCGAAGAGGGAAGTGGTGGGCACGCCGCTGCCATCCTGCTGTCCGCCGGCGGCGGCGTTGAAGAGGGCGAGCTGCTGGGGGGTGAAGTAAGTGGAATTGAGATAGGGCAGAAGCTCGCCGGGGGAGGTTTTCATGAGGCCGCCGTGCAGGGTGCGCAGGGCGAGTGCGGTGGCGGCGTCGGAGCCGTAGACCTGCGATAGATCGAGGAAGGCGGTGACGGAGGTGGTTTGCTGGGCGGGGTTGGCGGCGGAGGCGCCGGTGGCGGGGTCGGTCTGGGAGCGTGTGAAGGCGAGGGAACCGCCGCCGGTGCCGGGATAGATGGCATCGGAGGCGTCGAGGGGGATATCGAAGGAGGCGCCGCCGTCGAGGGTGAGATCGAGGTCGTGGTCGATGAACTGGCCGAAGGCGTAGCCGAAATCGGAGAGGCTGTTCTGATCGATGGTGGTCAGGTCGGCGGCGGGATTGGCGGGGTCGGCCTGGTTGTTGAGAAGGTTGCTGATGGTGCGGGCGGATGGATCGGAGGCGAGGTTGGGGGAATCGACGCCGTCAGCATAGGCGGCACCGGTGAGGCGGATCAGGTCGGTGCCGGCGGCGCCCCAGGAGGGATGGAGCAGGTTGTTGCCCGCGCCCGTGACCGATTCGATGGCCGCGGCGACCGCGACGCTGAAGAGCACGCGCGGTTCAAGGGATTCAACCACGGCGGGATGGCGGCGGCGGCGACGGCGAGCGTCAGGATTTTTCATGTGGCACCTCCAAGAAGTAAGCAGTTCGAGCGCGCACCTTGCGCGCAGGGTTTCTCCGCAAGAGCCCGAAACGGTTCGTCAGATGGATCACAAGGAATGCGTGTTCATCGCCGCTTGCGCGTCCGGAGGAGAGTGGTGAGAGGCGTGGGCCTGGTGGGAAGGGTGACCCCGGGGGCAGGGTCGATCGCCTCGATTCCTCCGCCGCGTCCTTCGAGCGGCCTGTCGCCGGCACACGCGGTCCGGCTGCGGATGAGTGCTGCGCCGGGGCGGAGTGGTTTCCCTCTTTTTTCTTTTTTTCAGGAGACGGTAAGAGTTGGTGAAATCTGCATGCGTCGTGCAAAGATGTGGCGGCGCATGAAAAAACCCGTCCTGGTGTTTGAACGAGAGTCGTCGTTCATCGACGAGAGTCGTCGCTCATCGACGAGAGTCGTCGCTCATGGACAAGAGCGGGTTTTGTGTAGCGCTTTGAGCGGGCTTGGGAAATGGCTTACTTGCGCCGCCGCAGGAGCAGCGACGCGCCGCCGATCACCAGCAGGCCCAGGGAGGCGGGTTCAGGGACGACGCTGATGGGCGAAGCCGTGATGGTGAAGTCGCGCGTGCCCAGGGTGCGGGAGGTGAAGGGTGTGGATTCGTCGACAAACTCGGTGAAGGCCGGGGCGTTGCCGAAGTTCCCGGTGATGCCGACCGCCGGGCTGATCGGGCCGGCGCTGGAACCGGTGAGGCTGCCGGAGTTGGAGACGGTGGAAAGGGTGCTTACGTCGGTAGCGGAGAGGGTGTCGGTGTAGCTCCAGGAAGAGCCGCTACCCTGACCGGGGGTGATTTTGATGGTGCCAAAGGAGAAGCCGGTGATCTGGTAGAGGGGGTTGAGTCCGGAGACGGTCCAGGTGATGGTGCGGTCGTCTTCGGTGGAGTTGGAGGAGTTGCGGTAGTAATTGTTGCTGTCGGAGCCGGTGGAGCGGTTGGCGCCGGTGACGGTGACGGTGTAATTGCCGGCGGTGGGATCGGCGACGGTCCAGACGGTGGTTTGGTCCCCGCTGCCGCCGCCGGAGGTGCTGACGGTGACCTGGTCGGCCTTCGCGGTTTGGAAGGTGAAAGCCGCGGCAAGGGCGGCGGCGAGAACGGCGATACGTGTGTGGATGCGCACTACAGGTCTCCTCTTGGTGCAACAGTTATCGGACCCGCTGATACCGCTAGGGTCCGATAGGTCCGGACCGGGAAACCTACTCCGATTCGCCCTGACCGGCAAGGAAGATTGCCCCGAAATCGCAAAAAAGATGGAAATAGGGCAATTACCGCCACGCGAAGCGCGTAAAACGGGGGGAAAACGGGCTCGACCTCGGCAACCCCCCCCTCCTACGAAACCTCCGCCTTGGGATCCCGCGACATCAGGTCCGCAAGCTGCTCCCGGGGATTCCTTCCCTCGAACAGAACCGCGTGAAGTCCTTCCGCGATCGGCATTTCCACGCCTTTGCTACCCGCCAGACGCACCACCGCCTCACACGTGGGCATTCCCTCGACCACCCCGGAAATCGAGTCGAGCACCGCCTGTGCGGATTCGCCCTTGCCCACGCGCTCCCCGAAGCGGCGGTTGCGGCCCTCGGGAGAGAAGCAGGTGGTGACGAGGTCACCAAGGCCGGCAAGCCCGGCGAAGGTCTCGGCTTGCGCGCCCAGGGCGACGCCGAGCCGGGAGATCTCGACCAGCCCGCGGGTGAGCAGCGCCGCCTTGGCGTTGTAGCCGGCGTTCATGCCGTCTAGGATTCCCGCGGCGATGGCGATGACGTTTTTGAGGGCGCCGGCGAACTCGACGCCCACGAGATCGTGATTGCGATAAACGCGCAGGTAGGGCGTGGTGAAGAGTTCCTGAAGCTGATGCACGAAAGCGTCGTACTGCTCGGCGGCGGCGGCGACCATCGTGGCGGGAAGTTTCCGGGCCAGTTCGCCGGCGATGTTGGGGCCGGAGAGGGCGGCGACGGGGCGGCGGCCCAGGAGGCTGAGAATCACTTCGGAGGGCCGGCAGAGGGTGTCGATTTCGATGCCCTTGGCGACGCTGACGACCGGGATGGCGGGACGGATATGGGGCGCGAGACGGGTGAGCGTGGGGCGGATGAACTGGGTGGGAATCGCGCACAGCACCAGATCGGCGTCCTCCAGGGCGGCAGCGTCATCAGGTCGAAACACCAGCCCGGGGGCGACCTTGACGCCCGGCAGGTAGCGGCGGTTTTCCCCCAACCGCTCGATCTCCCCCAGGCGCTCCGCGTTACGCCCCCACATGGTGACCCGCACTTCCGGCCGCCCAGCCAGAATATTCGAGCAAACCGTCGCCATCGCGCCATCGCCGATGGTGGTGATCTTCAAGAGGCCGCCGGTAGGGGGGGTGCCTGGCATGAAACATCCTCACAGCATGCGGGCGGTTATACCGGCGTTCGTTGAAGAGGGAAAACGCCCGGGGCAGCCGGCGGCCTGGCCCCTTGATTCGCTGGCGGCTTACCGCTCTACTGCACGGGCTGTTTCTCGCAAGGAGCTCCCCGGTGTCTAAATTCCCCGCCTTCAATCACGATGGAGCCCTCTCTCCGTGGCATGATGTCGATCCCTCCAACGGGCTCCTGCCCGCCCAGTTCAATGCCATCATTGAAATCCCGCTGGGATCCTCCAATAAGTACGAGCTGGACAAGAAGACGGGGCTGCTGAAGCTGGACCGGGTGCTGCATTCGGCGGTCTATTATCCGGCGAACTATGGCTTCATTCCCCGCACGCTGGCCGATGACGGCGATCCCCTTGACGTGCTCGTGCTGGGCGCGGAGCCCGTGTATCCGTTGACGCTGGTGGCGGCGCGGGCGATCGGGCTGATGTCGATGAAGGACCAGGAGGAGCTCGACCACAAGATCGTCGCGGTGCACGTGAACGATCCGGAGTACAGCAGCTATCACGACGTGCACCAGCTTCCCCCGCACAAGCTGGCCGTCATCAAACGCTTCTTCGAGGACTACAAATCGCTCGAGCACAAGCGGGTGGTGGTGGACGACATTTTGCCGGTGGATTACGCGTATCCGGTGATCGAACACTCGCTGGCGATTTATCAGAAATGGAAGGCCGGGGAGGATGTGACGAAGCTGCTGCACGTGGCGTGAGGGGAAGAATCGACAAGAATCAAGAATTAGGAACCAAGAAAACAGAAGGGGAGGGGCGGAGGAGGGCGGTCTTCCTGGTTCTGTTTTCCTGATTCTTGCTTCCCGCGCTTTCACTCCACCACCGGAAACAGCGGATTGCCCGCGTAACCTGCTCCGCCGGGGGGCGGCGCCTGGTTGATCAGGAACGTGGCGGTGTCGTGGAAGAAGGCGCGGAGGATGGAATCCGCTTGGGCGGGAAGGCCTGTTTCCGCCAGCGCCCCATCCATCAGCCGCACCCACCGATCCCTTGCCGCCGCATCCACAAAAAACGGGGCATGGCGCATCCGCAGCCGTGGATGCCCGCGGCGCTGGATGTAATGCGCCGGCCCGCCAAAGCGAAAGATGAGGAAGTCGCGCAGCCGCAGACGCGCCGCTTCCCAGTCCTTCGAGGGATACATCGGCCCGAGGATGTCATCGCCGGGCACCTGCCGGTAGAACGCCTGCGTGAGCCGGTCGAAGCCTTCCTCGCCGATCAGTTGATACACGACAAAATCCGGACTTTCTGGCATTTTCCCATCCACGTGGAAACGGCGCCGCGACCCTCAGCCGCGGGCGGCGGCAAGGAAGCATTATGAGAGAATCGGGCGGAGGGGATCAACCGCCGGGCGAGCGCCAGGGGAGGCTACGGGGTCGCGCCGCCGATTTTCCGCCGCCGCGTGGCGGGCGCTTTCCCGCCTTGCGCAAGGCCGCTACACTACGCCCTTTCCAAAAACCGGCTAGCGCGCTTCGTGCCGGGGACGAGTGACGTTCTCACGAGAGGACCATGCCCGCAACCAGACCCACACCCACCCGAGCAAGCCGCGTTCTGGCCCTGGCGGTCGTCGCCGCCCTGGCGGCGCCGGACTTCGGGCAATCGCTGCCGGCCGCCAACCCTTCGGGCGCCAATCCTCCCGGCCGGGTGCCCGGCGCGGCCCCCGGCGGCAACCCGACGGTCGTGCAGGAGCGCTCCTCGGGTCCGCTCGAAGGCCTGCCGATCCTGCGGGTGGAAGTCGAAGGCAACAACCGCACCGATTCCCGCCTGATCCTCGATCAGGTCCGCTCCCAGGCCGGGCAGGCCTTTTCGAAGCAGCAGCTCGACATCGACACGCGTTCCATCGCCGCGCTCGACCGCTTCATCACGGTCGTCCCGCAGGTGATCCCCCAGGAAGACCCCCGCACCGGCGCGATCCGCGGCGTCGTGGTCCGCTTCGTCGTCGTCGAACGCTCCCTGGCCAGCTCGGTCGAAATCACCGGCAACCGGCAGTTCCCGGACCAGGAGATCCGCGACGCCCTGGTCGCCCGCGGCGGCGACGCCATCGATCCGGCGGTGATCGAGACCGACCGCGAAACCATCATGGACATGTACCGCAAGAAGGGATACCCGCTCACCACCGTCGATGTCGACCAGGCCGCCCTCGAGCAGGGCATCATCCGCTATCACATCACCGAAGGCCCGCGCGCCCGCGTCACGGCCGTCCGCTTCGACGGCAACGCCCACGTGGATTCGGATTACCTGCGCTTCCGCGTGCAGACCAAGCCGCGCTTCTGGATTTTCCGCACCGGCGTCCTCGACGAAGACAAGCTTCAGGCCGACCTCATCACGATCCGCAACATCTACCGCAAGCGCGGCTTCCTCGACGCCCGCGTCTCCTACTCCCTGGAATACAGCCCCGACAAAACCCAGCTCTCCGTCCGCTTCGCCATCGTCGAGGGCGCCCGCTACAAAATCGGCACAATCATCATCACCGGAAACGAGATATTCTCCACCGCCGAACTGCTCGGCGACCAGAAACATTTCGGCCCAGGCTCCTATGCCGAAAGCGACAAAATCGACGCCCTCGTCAAACGCATCCAGGACGCCTACGGCCACGAGGGCTACATCGACGCCAAGGTCGACGCCGCCACCCCCTACACCGACACCCCCGGCGTCGTGAACCTCACCATCACCATCACCGAGGGCATCCCCTACCTCGTCGGCGAGGTCATCATCCGCGGCAACGCCAATATCCAGGACCGCGTCATCCGCCGGCAGATCCGCATCTTCCCGGATCAAACCTTCGACATGGTGCTGGTGCGCCAGTCGATCGAGCGCCTCAAGGCGTCGCGCATCTTCCAGGATGTCAAAGTCACCCCCATCGTGCCCCCCGACAACGCCCCGGGCGTGCGCGACGCCCTGGTGGAAGTCGCCGAGGGACAGACCGGACGCTTCATGATGGGCGCCGGCCTCTCGACCAACTCCGGCATCTTCGGCGAGTTCTCCCTCGAGCAGCAGAACTTCGACATCGCCAACCCCCCGCACTCCCTCGGCGAATTCCTCCGCGGCCAATCCTTCAAAGGCGCCGGCCAATACTTCCAGATCCTCCTCGAGCCCGGCACCGAGTTCCAGAACTACCGCCTCGACTTCCAGGAACCCTACCTCTTCGATACCCCCTACTCCTTCTCCAACGACGCCTATTACTTCACCCGCCAACGCGAATCCTGGGATGAACGACGCATCGGCGATGTCTTTACCTTCGGCAGACGCTTCGGCGATGTCTGGTCCGTCGGCCTCGCCTTCCGCTTCGAGCAGGTCTCCATCACCGGCGTCACCGATACCAACGGCAACGGCATCACCGACACCAACTACTTCCTCTTCGACCCCGTCGCCAACGTCACCAACGGCCCCTTCAACGACACCGCCCAGTCCATCATCGACCAGCAGGGCAGCCACTTCCTCACCTCCATCAAGCCCTCCATCGTCCGCGACACCACCGATTCCCGCGTCTTCCCCACCACCGGCACGCGCACCGCGCTCTCCCTCGAACAGTACGGCGTCATGGGCGGCGAGCTCACTTTCACCAAGATCGACGCCCGCTTCGACTGGTACGTCCCCCTTTACGAAGACCTCTTCGAACGCAAAACCATCTTCCACCTGGGCACCGAGCTGGGCATCATCCCCAGCGGCAACTCCGCCTTCTACGAACGCTTCTACGCCGGCGGCATCGGATCCCTCCGCGGCTTCCGCTTCCGCGGCGTCTCGCCCCGGGAAGGACCCCTCCAGGACCCCACCGGCGGCGACTTCTCCTGGGTCACCACCGCCGAGGTCAATTACCCCATCTACGAAAATCTCCTCCGCGGCGTCGTCTTCACCGATTTCGGCACCGTCGAACGCGACATCACCCTGGGCACGATCCGTTCCGATGTCGGCCTGGGCGTCCGCATCAGCATCCCCTTCTTCGGAAACATCCCCCTGGCCCTCGATTTCGCCGTGCCCACCACCAAGGCCCACGACGACAAGAGCCAGTTCGTCAGTTTCTCCCTGGGCGCTTCCTTTTAACCAGCAACGACCCGGGGCTCACTCAAGGAGCCTGTCATGAAATCCCGCCATCTGCTTGCGACCGCCTTCGCCGCCCTTGCGATCGCCTCCGCCGCCATCCGTTATGCGCCCGCCCAGACCCCCGCCCAGACGCCGCCCCCCACGCGGATCGCCGTCATCAACCTGGCGCAGGTGTTCGACAAGCTCGACGAGCAGTCCGCCAACAGCGCCGATCTCGACAAGCTCACCAAGCAGCTCAACGACGAACAAAGCAGCCGCAAGGACCAGCTCACCAAGCTCAGCAACGACCTCTCCAGCCCCACCTACCCCTTCAAGGCCGGCTCCCCGGAATACAAAAAGGCCCAGGACGACCTGCTGCAGAAAAGCATGGAGCTCGAAGCCTTCAGCAACATGGCTCAGCAGAAGATCACCCTGGAAACCCGCGACCGCATGATCCGCCTCTACACCCACATCCAGGATGCCGTGAACACCTATTGCAAAGCCAACGGCATCGCGCTGCTGCTGGTGCAGGATGACGCCAACCTCAGCACCGCCAAAACCCCGCAGGACCTTCTCGGCCGCATCATGAACCGCAAGGTGATCTACGCCGACCCGGGCTTCGACATCACGCAGAAGCTGGTCGCGCAGATGAACGCCGATTACCGCATGGGCGCGGGGAAATAGGCCTCTTCGCTCGCAGGTCTCGCCGCGCCGCCGCTTCCGGCCGCGCCCGCGACGCGCGTCGCATTGAATTTCCCCCCGCCAAGCCGCATACTTTGACCCTTTCCCCTGCGGAGCAATGACGTCCATGCCACCATTTGGGGCACGCATCGCGGGCACCGGCAGCGCCCTGCCGGAACGCCGCCTCACCAACGCCGACCTCGAAAAACTGGTCGATACCTCCGACGAGTGGATCATCCAACGCACCGGCATGCGCGAACGCCGCATCGCGGGCCCCGCCGACACCACCGCCACCCTCGCCACCGCCGCCGCCCGCAAGGCCCTCGATGAGGCCCATGTCGACCCCCGGGACCTCGACCTCATCATCGTCGCCACTCTCACCCCCGACATGATGACCCCCGCCGCCTCCTGCCTCGTCCAGCACAACCTCGGCATCAAAACCCACATCGGCGCCTTCGACCTCAACGCCGCCTGCTCCGGTTTCGTTTACGCCCTCGCCACCGCCACTCAGTTCATCCAGAACGGCAGCTTCCAGCGAATCCTGGTGGTCGGCGCCGAAACCCTCTCCCGCGTCGTTGATTATTCCGACCGCAACACCTGCATCCTCTTTGGCGACGGCGCAGGCGCCGCCGTCCTGGTGCGCGATGACAACCCGCGCGTCGGCGTCCAGGCGTTCCACCTCGGCGCCAATGGCGACGGCGCGCCGCTCCTCAATATCCCCGCCGGCGGCTCCCTGCACCCCGCCTCCGCTTCCACCATCGCCGAAAAAATGCATTACCTCAAAATGAACGGCCGCGAAGTCTACAAGTTCGCCGTCCACCAGATGACCGAATCCCTCCGCCGCGCCATGGAGTCCTGCCACCTCACCGCCGACGACGTCAAGCTCGTCGTCCCCCACCAGGTCAACCAGCGCATCATCGATTCCGCCACCGAAAAAATGGGCTTCCCCAAAGAGAAGGTCTTCATCAACATCGACCGCTACGGCAACACCTCCGCCGCCAGCGTCCCCATCGCCCTCGACGAAGCCCGCAAGTCCGGCCGCTGCGGCACGGGCGACTGGATCATCACCGTCGCCTTCGGCGCCGGCCTCACCTGGGCCGCCGCCACCATCAAGCTGTAGTTCGTCCGGAGTTCCGCCTTCAGGCGGCATTTCCGTCGCGCGAGGATCCCTATGCCCACAGCTCTTCTCTGTCCCGGACAAGGCGCCCAGCACGTCGGCATGGGCAAGGACTTCTACGACAACTTCGGCGTCGCACGCCGCGTCTACGACCAGGCCGATAAACACCTCGGCTTCGCCCTCTCCAACCTCTGCTTCCACGGCCCCGAGGACCAGCTCAATAAAACCGACATCGCCCAGCTCGCCATCTTCACCACCTCCGTCGCCATCTACGAAACCCTCCTCGAGCTCGGAAAAACCCGCGCCCCCGATTTTGCCGCCGGCCTCTCGCTCGGCGAATACACCGCCCTTCACATCGCCGGTGTTATCCCCTTCCTCGACGCCCTGACCATCGTGAAGCACCGCGGCCAGCTCATGCAGTCCGCCGCCGAGGCGGCGCCTTCTACCATGCTCGCCCTTCTCGGGGGCGATGAAGCCGCCGCCAACGCCATCTGCGCCCAGGCCGCCCAAGGCGACATCCTCGTCCCCGCAAACTTCAACACCCCGGGTCAGATCGTCCTCTCCGGCAGCATCCCCGCCTGCGAACGCGCCGCCAAAATCGCCGAAACCCAAGGCTGCAAAGCCATCGCACTCAAAGTCGCCGGCGCCTTCCACTCCCCCTTCATGCAACCCGCCGCCGACGCCATGGCCGAGGTCCTCGCCCCCGTCCCCTTCAACGCGCCCAAGTTCCCCGTCATCAGCAACGTCACCGCGCAACCCCACATCGACGGAGAAACCACCAAAAAACTCCTCGTCCAGCAAGTTATCGCCCCCGTCCGCTGGTACCAATCCATCGAAACCCTCCGCGCCATGGGCGTCACCAACTGGCTCGAAGTCGGCCCCGGCCGCACCCTCACCGGCATGATGAAAAAAATCGACCGCAAAGCCCCCGTGGAAAATTTCTCGACCGCCGAAGGCCTCGCCCTCTAATATCCGTTGATTCCCTGATACTAAACGTGGTACTATGGACGAGTACGTCATTCTGCTGCCGCTGGCCTACAATGATGGCAAGGCGGTTGAGACCGCGGTTCTGCGTGAGCTGATGCAGTTGCTCTATGATCTTGCCGAGGGTTACACGATCGAGGGCGAAGTCAAGGGTGCCTACCGCATGAAGAGCGGCCGCAAGCAGGAGGACAGGCTCCTGAAAGTATGGGTGTTGATTCCTCCAGAAAGCGTGCCAAAATTACGGGCGCTCGTACGCGGGTTTTGCATCCGTTTGAATCAGGAAAGCATGTGGCTGGAAAAAGAACCCAGCATTGTCGAATTCATCCATCCGGACTGACGCCGGAGATATCCCCATGACCAAAGCCCAAAAACTTCTCAAGCAAGCACGGCAACTCGCTGCCTCCGCACCTACCTGGGCGGATTTTTCCAATGCACTATTCGATCACCAGTCGGGAATTCTCGCGAAGGCTTTTCCCCTCGGGCCCCATCGCAGGGATTTCATGAAGTCCCCCGAGTACCATGCGATTTCTCAATTGCTTGCGGACGCCATGGACCGTACAGGCCTCATCGAAGGCGCTACGCCTCGTAAGAGCGGCAAGTTCGTCGTCCGGCTTCCCTCCAGCCTCCATGCCGCTCTCGAACGCGAAGCTGTCGACGAAGGGGTTTCTCTCAACCAACTCGTTGTCTCAAAACTCGCCGTCACGCTCAAATCTGCCACCGCCCGCACGAAACCCAACCGCCGCTGGAAAATGCCCTGATCTCGTTGCGACGCCCGCTTCGCCCGCTCGTCACATCAACCTTTTGCTACATACCCCTTACTGGAGATGGGAACCGTAATCGGAAATTAGTCCCAATTACTAATTACCAATTACCAATTACCAACCCCCCCCCATGCCCACCGACAAACGCGTTGCCTACGTCACCGGCGCCTCCCGAGGCATCGGCGAAGCCATCGCCGCCGCCCTCGCCGCCGAAGGCCACCACGTCGTCGCCGTCGCACGCAACAAGGAAAAGCTCGACGCCGTCATCAAGGCCCTCTCCGACAAAGGCCAATCCGCCGAAGCCGCCGCCGTCGATATCGCCGATTCCGCCGCCCTCACCGCCCACATCGAGCAAACCATCGACACCCACGGCCGCCTCGACATCCTCGTCAACAACGCCGGCATCACCCGCGACGGCCTCTTCATGCGCATGGATGATAAGGACTTCGACGACGTCATCAACACCAACCTCAAATCCGCCTTCGTCGCCTGCCGCGCCGCCGCCCGCACCATGATCCGCGCCAAATGGGGCCGCATCATCAACATCTCCTCCGTCTCGGGCCTCATCGGCAACGCCGGACAGGTCAACTACGCCGCCTCCAAGGCCGGCGTCATCGGCATGACCAAATCCATCGCCCGCGAACTCGCCGGCAAGCAGGTCACCGCCAACTGCGTCGCCCCCGGCTTCATCACCACCGACATGACCGACGTGCTCCCCCAGGCCATCAAAGACAAGGTCGTCGAGATCATCCCCTTGCGCCGCTTCGGCAACGTCAACGACATCGCCAGCGCCGTCGCCTTCCTCGCTTCCGAAAAGGCCGCCTACATCACCGGCCAGGTCCTCGCCGTCGACGGCGGCATGACCATGTGACGCCCCCGTCGCGCCGCCCCGCCGCCCCCGCCACCGTTTCCAGATTTCCTCACGCTCCCGCGTTTTGGGTTGCATTGCCAACAACGTCCCTTTTCGGTAGGCTAGCTATTCTGTAGCTCGGAGATTGCGGCCTGTTGGCAACTCTCCCGCAACTTCCAGTGATTCCACAGGTTTCAGGAGGCCATAACGTGGCTGACATCGACGAGATCGAACAGAAGGTCATTGACATCGTGGCGGAGCAGATGGGGGTCGACAAGGCCGAAATCACCCGCGACACCTCCTTCATCAATGACCTCAACGCCGACAGCCTCGACACCGTCGAACTGGTCATGGAATTCGAAGACGAATTCGAAATGTCCATCCCCGACGAAGAAGCCGAAAAAATCCAAACCGTCGGCCAGGCCATCGACTACATCAAGTCCGTCGCCGCCAAACAAAAACCCCAGGAGTAAAGGGAGAAGCTCCCCCCGGAAACCATGAAGCAGGAAGGGGTCTCCTCTTCTTGCTTCTGTTTTCTTGATCCTTGCTTCTCGCGCCATCATGCCCAAACGTCGCGTCGTCATCACCGGCCTTGGAGTCGTCACTCCCCTCGGCGAAGAGCTCGACCCCTTCTGGAACCGACTCCTCGAAGGCCACTCCGGCATCAAACACCTCACACGCGTCGCCAACCTCGAGACCTACCCCGTCCGCTTCGGCGGCGAAATCACCCCCGCCGATTTCGACCCCCTCAAAACCATCGAGCACAAGGTCATCAAACGCCTTGACCCCTTCTCCGTCTACGGCCTCTGCGCCGGCATCCACGCCGTCAAAGATTCAGGCCTCGATTTCACCAGGGAAAATCCCCACCGCGCAGGCGTCATCGTCGGCTCCGGCATCGGCGGCATCACCACCATGGAAGAAGAGTACGACGTCCTCAACGCCAAAGGCGTCCGACGCGTCTCCCCCTTCACCGTCCCCAAGCTCATGGTCAACGCCGCCGCCGGAAATATCTCCATCCAGTACGGCCTCAAAGGCCCCGTCTCCGCCACCGCCACCGCCTGCGCCACCGCCGGCAACGCCATCATCGACGCCTACAAAACCATCCAGTACGACGATGCCGACATCATGATCGCCGGCGGTTCCGAAGCCGCCATCACCAAGCTCGGCCTCGCCGCCTTCTGCGCCCTGCGCGCCCTGTCCACCCGCAACGAAGAGCCCACCAGGGCCTCCCGCCCCTTCGAGAAAAACCGCAACGGCTTCGTCATGTCCGAAGGCGCCGGCGTGGTCGTCCTCGAAGAATATGAACGCGCCAGGGCCCGCGGCGCACGCATCTACGCAGAGCTCGTCGGCGTCGGCGCCACCGGCGACGGATGCCACATCACCGCCCCCGACGAAAACGGAGCCGGTGCCGCCGCCGCCATGGACAAGGCCCTCCGCGAAGCCCGCATCAACCCCGAGCAGATCGGCTACATCAACGCCCACGGCACCTCCACCGAGCTTGGCGACCTCGCCGAAACCAAGGCCGTCAAAACCATCTTCGGACCCGCCGCCAAAAACGTCGCCATCTCCTCCACCAAGTCCGCCCTCGGACACTCCCTGGGCGCCTCCGGCGGCATCGAACTCGTCATCACCGCCCTCGCCCTCACCCGCAACCACCTCCCGCCCACCATCAATTACGACGAACCCGACCCCGAGTGCGACCTCGACTACGTCCCCAACATCGCCCGCCGCGCCGCCGCCGGTATCCAATACGCCATGTCCAACTCCTTCGGCTTCGGCGGCCACAACACCAGCCTCCTCATCGCTAGGGTCTGATCACCCCTCTTTTTCCATCTATGCGTGAGTCGCTATACTGGCACAATGATCCAACTTGCCGATCCAGTCACCTTTTCCGTTCCGCGAGCCCTCCTTTCGCAAATTTCCGGCCTCTCCGCTGATCTCGCCGATCGCATGCACGAACTTCTCGAACGAAATACCGACGGCCAACTCCACCCCCGCGAAAGCGCCGAACTTGAAACCCTCGCGCAAATGGTCCAATTCAGCCAGATTGTCTCCATGGCCCTCTCACAGACGGCAAATCCGTGAGGCTCTCGGCCATCCCTTCCGCACTTCGCAAGCAGATCTTCATGCGGGATGCCGCGCGCTGTCGCTACTGCGGCCTCCTCCAGATCGGCCAGGCCGCCGTTTTTCACATCAACCACATCCTCCCCCGAAGTGCCGGCGGACTCACCATTGCCGACAATCTTGTCCTCCAATGTCCTTCCTGCAGCCTCCACAAATCCGACAAGATCGGCGCAATCGACCCCGAAACTGGACTTTGGGCGGGGCTCTTTCACCCCCTGCAGCAGACATGGAGGGAGCACTTCGCCTTGGGCGAATCCGGCGCGGTGCATGGCTTCACTCCTACCAGTCGCGCAACCACCGCGGCGCTTCACATGAACGATCCCCTTCCCCTTATCGCCCGCGCCATGCAGTTGCGACTCGGCTTGATCGCCCTCTGACCGCCATACATCCTTGATCCACCCGCCCGCCCGCTCCCCATTTGCCCTTCCCCCCGCCCCACCCGACAATGCTTCCCCTTCACCCGCGCGCTCGAGGATCACCCATGCCGCACAAACCCCTCTCCACCGACCACATCGGCAACTACATCGCCCAGTCCGCTTCCATCATCTTCACCCTCGAAAACCAGATCGATTCCATCCACGCCATCTCCAAGCTCCTTATCAAAACCCTCAAGGCCGGCCGCACCCTCCTCACCTGCGGCAACGGTGGCTCCGCCGCCGAAGCCATGCACCTCGCCGAAGAACTCACCGGCAAATACAACAAAAACCGCCGCGCCCTCCCCGCCATCTGCCTCTGCTCCGACGCCTCCGCCATGACCTGTATCGCCAACGACTGGGACTTCACCTACGTCTTCTCCCGACAGGTCGAAGCCTTCGCCAGAAAAGGCGATCTCCTCCTCCTGTTCACCACCTCCGGCAACTCCACCAACTGCCTCCGCGCCGCCCACGCCATGAAAAAAGCCGACGGCAAAATCGTCGGCCTCCTCGGCAAAGGCGGCGGCAAAGCCAAATCCCTCTGCGACATCTCCGTCATCATCGATTCCCAGCACACCAATCACATCCAGGAAGCCCACCAGGTCATCCTCCACCTCCTCCTCGAATCCATCGACGCCGAATTCGCATAGCCCCCTCCACAAATCCCCGCCAATCAACACAAATAAGCCACTGCCAAATCCCTTCCCAAAAAGGCGCGCCACAATTCGCGCGAAAAAACCAATCACGGAGAACACAGAGCTCACAGAGAACCGCTCGCAGACAACGCAGCCTCCCCTCGACCCCCCGTCATCGTCTCCTCGCCTCTGTGCGCTCTGCGTTTCAATCATTATAGTTATATTAATATCTAGAAGCGTCGTCATTGCTGACAAGATTCTCCCGCCCTAATCCAAACATCGGCGTCCATCCGCGGCCATCCGCGGCCACTCCCCGCTCCAATCCCACCAACTCATTCGTGTAGATCCGTGTGCATTCGTGGACAATCCCCGCCATAACCTTTCGTGCTTTTCGTGCCTTTCGTGGCCATTTACGTCGTCGTCGGTGGGGGGGGAGACCGTCATCGTCCTTCTCCGTGCCCTCCGTGTCCCCTGTGGTTCTATAATTCTATTCGTGTCCATTCGTGCGCATTTGTGGACAATTCCCGTCACCGCGTCGCCGGCGCACTCGCCGGCATCGTCATCCCCGCCATCGTCGCCGCGGGTCCAAACGTCAGCACCGCCCCCGCAGGCAGCTTGCTGATCCCCACGATCTCATGCACCCCCGCATCCCAGTTCACCTCCCAGTCAAACGCCACCTTGTCCCCCGCCTTCAGCCCCTCCAGCGACACCCCCTTCTTCACCTCGAACGGCATCGTCATCGAACCCATCGGCTCCGGCTTGTCCAGCGTGTTCCGAAACTCCGGCACCGCTTCGTGATGAATCGTAATGTCCCCCTCAGGCGTCTCCCCGATCGCCTTGATCTCCCCACGCATGTGATACACATGCGTCACCCCTTTCATCGTCGCCGCTGCCCCCTCCCCAGACCCCTTCCCACACCCCGCCACCGCCATCATCGCCGCAAGCCCCACCCCCGGCATCCACTTCGTGCGCATCATCAGGCACCTCCTCCCCGCACCCTATCACACTTCGCGCATCCACCCAAGCACCGCGAGCCCTCAGCCCCCCGCCGCCGCCTGCGCCGCCTCCTGATCAAAATCCGCCAGGCAACGTTCCTTCGACGTCAACTCCGCCCCCTTCCCAGGCCCAATCACGAACAACTCCGGCGTCAACCCCACCAGCGCCGCCATCTCGTCATACACCCGCCCCGCAAATTCCCGCGCCGTCGACGCCTGCGCATCCTTCTTCCCCTCCACGCTCACCATGAAATGCGCATCCCGCCCCTGGTTCTCCCCGCGCGGCGCATGGCCCGCATCAAACAAAATATCCGGACTCGCCATCTTCATCGCCACCTCACACCGATCCGCCCCGCCGCCCGCCCCCCCCGCCCGCGGAATCGCCACAAGGTACATCACCCGTATCCCGCTCTCCCGCACCTCGCCCACCCGCACATACCTGAATGCCGTCTCCGCATCCTCAATCTCGCATAAATTCACATTCTCATCGTCCGGCAAATCCTTCACCGCCCCCGCAAACGCCGGCGCCACCCGCACCGAACACACCAGGTGAAACCACCCCCGCCCATCCTCCACCGCCTCATGCACCGCGAACACCTGCCCCACCGCCTCCTCCCGGAACAACGCCCCCTCCAACGGATACTTCTTCTCAAAATACCCCCGCGCCGACACCGTCTCGATCTTCCCCCCCGCCGGCGCCTGAAACAGTTCCGCTCTCACCGGCGGATCATACGCAATCGTCACCGTCGCCCCCGGATCGGCGCTCGCTATCCGCATCGGACGCTCCCCAGACCCATCCACATACACCACCCCATTCTTCGCGCCCCCCGGCACATCCCCCAGCCGGTACGCCTCGCACATCACCCCCCCGATCTCCTCATCCAATTCCTTCGCCCGCCGACCCCGCGCCCCCTGCATCTTCATCAGATCCGACATCACCTTCCGCGTCTGCGCACCCGCCTCCTGCTCCGGCTTCTTTTCCAGCACCAGGCTCCCGCCCACCCGATAATCCCACTCCGCGCTCCCCCGAAACAGATGCACCGCCGACCATCCCTCCGCCGAGATCTCCTGCACCACCCCATCCTTCCATGAATAGGTGTTCGTCCACTTCACCCCATTGCTCTCGCCGTTCACGCGGAACACCCGCACCCCGCTCAAATCCATCTTCGCCAGCACCGCCGTCTCGGGCGCGCTCGATGTCGCCGCAACCGCCCCCGGCGCACGCTCCCCATCCAGCCGCGCCGCCACCCCCACCGCCGCCACCATCAACGCCGCCGCCGCGCCCACCGCTTTCATCCGCATCGCACGTTTCATCGTCTTCACGCCTCGCAAAAGAAGTTCCGCTTTCCCGCCAACACTCCCGCCCTTCACCGCCGCCATGCCCCTCTCCACCACGCCTGCCGGCGCAGCCCCCCGTGCGTGCCCCAGCAACACAAGCCCCAGCCCCTCCGCATTCAACTCCGCCCCCCCGCGCATTTTCGCCCGCAGCCGCTCCATCGCCCGCCCCACCCGCCGCTGCGCCGCCGCCTCCGTGATCCTCATCGCTTCCCCGATCTCCCGATGGCTCAGCCCCCGCAAATAACGCAAAATCACCAGCTCCCGATCCGCCGCCGACAGCCGCCCCAATCCCGCATCCAGCGTCCCCTCGATCCGCAGCCAGCGCTCCGCCCCCGCCTCCTCTCGCTCATCCCGTGCCATGCTCGCCGCCTGTCTCTCATGCTTCTGCCGCCGCTTCTGCAGCTTCCGCGCGCTGGCGCACACATGCCGCGCCGTCACAAACAACCACCCGCTGATCGACGCCTTCTCGCTCATCCTCCCCGCCTTCCGCGCCAATGCCAGAAACACCGCCTGCGCCGCATCCTCCGCCAGCGCCGCATCCCCCACCTGCCGCCGGCACGCGCTGTACACCCAGTCCACGTGCCGCCCCATCAGCTCCGCAAACGCCCCCTCGTCCCGCCCCCGTCCATATCGCCGCAACAGTTCAAAATCGTTCATGTCCATCCTCTATCAGACACATGCACGCCCGACCCGTAATCAGACATCCCCCTTCCCGAAATTTTCCCGCCCACCCACCGCTTCCCTCCCCCGCAACAACCACACAGCCCCCGCGTTTACCCCCACATCGGCCGTCACCTCTCCCGCCGATTTCGTGTGCCTCTTCAGGAGTCGTCTCATGCCCAAGGCACTTCCACGCTTCCTCCTGGCCGCCGCATTCCTCCCCGCTTCCGCCGCCGCCCTCGCACAGCATCCCGCCTCCCAGCCCACCCAGGGACGCGACCCCAATACCGGCTCCGCCTTCAATATCCGCCCCTCCGACGGCAACCCGCCCCCCAAGGAATGGACCGACCCCGACACCGGACACCGCGTCGTCCGCCTCTCCGATGAGCCCAACTCCCTCTCCCTCTACTTCCATCAATACGCCTACTCCCCCGACGGCAAAGAACTCGCCTTCACTTCCCCCACCGGCATCTACCAGGTCAACCTCGATACCCGCAAAATCTCCCAGGTCCTCCCCGCCCACTCCACCGTCGATGGCCAAACCGTCGCCAACAACATCATCCACGTCGGACGTAAAACCGGCCGCATCTTCCTCACACGCACCGTCTTCTCCGGCGATCACCCCCAGGCCGGCGGCTACGCCGTCTCCCCAGACCACGCACCCGCTCAACGCTCCGTCTGGTGGATCGACCCCCTCTCCAAACAAGAGCACAAAATCGGCGACCTCCCCCCCAACTATTCCATCGGCACCGTCAACTGCGATGAAACACTCCTCGCCGGCGCCGTTACCTACCTCGACGGCCGCAACGGCAGCGCCACCCAGCCCGTCCGCGCCGCCCCCGGTCAACGCATCAACCTCGCGGAACGCTGGGCCCAGCACCTCCCCATGGCCCTCATCACCATGGACGCCTCCACCGGAAAAATCACCGAGTTCAATCCCTCCAACGACTGGGACAACCACTTCCAGTTCTCCCCCACAGACCCCCACCTCCTCATGTACTGCCACGAAGGCCCCTGGCAAAACAACGACCGCGTCTGGACCATCAACACCGATGGCTCAAACCTCACCAAAATCCACGCCCGCACCATGATCAACGAAATCTGGGGCCACGAATTCTGGGCCCCCGATGGCTCCGCCGCCTGGTACCAGCTCAACACCCCGCGCGGCGTCGGCGGCGTCGCCTGGATCGCCAACACCAACCTCAAAACCCACGCCGAAACCTGGTATCACCTCGAACCCGGACAGAACTCCATCCACGTCAATATCTCCCCCGACGGCAAACTTCTCGCCGGCGATGGCGGCAACGGCGACCCCTGGATCCTCCTCCACACCCCCCACCTCGCCCGCAACCTCGCCGCCGGCGTCTACGACACCAAGGGCCTCGTCCAGCCCGGCTATTTCGATACCGAAAAACTTGTCAATATGTCCAAACACCAATACGCTCTCGAACCCAACGTCAACTTCACCCCCGACAACAAATGGATCGTCTTCCGCTCCAACATGTTCGGCCCCTCCTACGTCTTCGAAGTCCAAGTCGCCAAATCCACCCCCTGACCTCCCCTCTCATAACGATACCCCCCGTGTGCCATGCTCAGGGAAGGGCCCCTGAGCATGCTCGGAAGAGGGCCCGCGCAAAAAAAACCAACCCCCTCCAGCGCAAAACCACCGCTCAATAGTTACCGGCCCATCCCCCAGCACCCTCAACGTATGCACCCCCGCCAACGCACCCCTCCGTCGCGACCCACACCCACCCCGCCTTGCACCGATCCTCGGACACCTCCCCCAATCCCCGCTTCGCTTCTCATCGCCCAACCTCCTTCCCACATTCCGGACACCGCCCCACGCTCGCCCGCAAATCATACCCGCACCCCCGACACACATTCCCCGCCTTCTTACGAAACGCCCGCCACACGGACGGTATCCCAAACATCATCGTCAATGCCCCAAACACCGTCAGGAACCACCCAATGTCGGCCCCATACACCCACCGGTCTCCGTAACCCGGCAACACTGCCCCGGAAATATCGGTCTGCACATCCTCCCAACCGTGCGAATGAAATCCGGCCCTGTCCCAACCCCCGGGCAACCGGCGAGGTCCTGACGACAGAATATCAGCCATGCCTGGCGTTACCCACACCATCCAAATTCGCGCTCCATACGTGTCCACGCCCACCCAATAACCCACCCCCTTCCGCGAATCTCCCCACGAAACTCTCCACGGCCCCCACGCCCCGACCGCCACCCCAGCAGTGACCACCAGCAGCGCCAGCGACACCAAAAACAACACCCATACCAGCCTACGCTTCATCCTCCCAGTCTACTTCCCTCCCGCCACCGCCGGAAAACATTTCCCAGCCCGCACCATTCTTCACCTCCGCCCGGGCAGACTGCGCGAATCCACCACTCTCTGATACATTGGCTCGCGCATGGTTATTCCCCGCTCCATCATCACCACCCTCCTCCTGGCGTCCCTCCTCCCCCTCACCGCCCGCGCCCAATCCACCACCCCAACCACCGCCCCCTCCCCCCTCCACTTCTCCTGGGCCGCACTCGACCACCCCTCCGCCATCTACCACCCCACAGATCCCGCCTCCCTCGCCATCTTCGTCGACAACCCCACCCCCTCCCCCCAACACCTCGCCGGCGAAATCCTCTTCGGCCCCGCCCTCCCCAACGATACCTTCAAACCCCTCTCCGTCACCCCCATCTCCCCAGCCTCCATCCCCCCAGGTCAACGCGCCAAACTCCCACTCGCCCTCACCTTCGCCAACGTCGGCCCCTACGAACTCCGCTTCCGGCCCGACCCATCCGCCCACTCCCCACCCCAC